>NZ_AZFV01000014.1 GCF_001435815.1 Companilactobacillus nantensis DSM 16982
TTCTTGTTCCTGGAGGCGGAACCCCCACTAATTATCCAAAAACTTATTAGACTTCAAAATTGCTGTAGAAATTGCTGGTGCAATAATAATTGCTACGATCATTTCAGGTACCCCGTTTGTCCCGACGATAACCAACAATAATTTATTCAATAAGTCTGTTTGAGTAGCGTAAGCTTGTGCCATAGCACTGGCATACATTATTCTCATTAAACCTAAAACTAAGACAGTATTCGTTAATGACCCTGCTCCTGAGGCAATAGCCATTCCGAGTACTTTTTTATTTGTATGATTTTTGAACCATAAATAAATCCAGCCAGCAATCAAACCGACAATAATTCTAGGTAAAATTGCCACGATTGGATTTGTGAAAACTGTTGTATCAATAATTGATGTTGGACTAGTAAAAGCACGGATAACCGTCCCTATTCCCCAAACTAAACCAACAATTGCCCCATCTTTTGGACCTAACACGATTGCGGCGACAATTACCGTAATATGGATAATTGTGATATTTATAAAGCCAGTTGGAATATATCCCAAAAACGGTACCATTGACTGTACAAAAATTATCGCAATCAACACGCCTAAAATCGCTGTCCGATATGCCTTTCTTCTCTGCAAAATACTTGTACCCCTCATTATGAATTTTCCTTAATTTTAACCGATTGATCATTAAAGAACAAAAAAAAATCTATGAAATAAATTTAGGGTTTGTCTTAGTTTTGGTTATAGGACCAATAAACGACAAAAGGATTAGATAAACTTTTCAGCAAAATTTATCTAACCCTTCTATTTTCAATACCTAACTAGTCATTTTCAGCAGCATCAACGGCTTTGATTACTGCATTTCTAAAGCCATATTCTTCCAAAGCAGCCACGCCACGAATTGTTGAACCACCTGGTGAAGTAACTTCATCTTTTAAGGCTGAGACATTCAAATCTGATTGTTTAGCTAATTTACTTGCGCCAATAGCCATTCCAATCGCTGCATCATAAGCCAATTTACGACTCAAGCCATGCTTTACACCGGCATCACTTAAAGCTTCAATGAAGACATCTAAGAATGCAGGTGAACAGCCAGCAACTGTACCCAAGATACCTAATTCGTTTTCAGGCACTTCAACTAATTGACCTGTATAGCCAAGGACTGAACCAATTTTCTTCTTATCTTCTGGTGTAAAATCATCTGAATAAGTAATTCCGGTGAACCCAGCACCCACTTTAACTGGGGTATTAGGAATAGCATGCGCTACTTTAACATCACCTAAAATTTGCTTGAGATGAGTAACTGAAGCACTTCCGGTAAAGGCAACGATTAGTTTACCAGCAGCAATTTCTTTTAATTCTTTTGCAACACTGCTCAAAGCGTCAGCACCCACAGCGATAAAAATAATCTCTGTATCGGCCAATTGCTTAACCTTCTTGACCATTTGAAAACCTAATTGATCACACAAAAGTTTTGTACGATTTGAACGGCCACCTTTGACGATAATGTCATCAGCATTGTAACCATTCTTTACTAGACCCGTTATAACGGCTCCACCAATACTACCTGCGCCAATAAATCCAATCATAATGTAATTCTCCTTTATCAAGCTTTATATCCATTATATTAAAAGATAATTCCAGAACAAATTAAAAGCAATCATTTTTCTAACGTAAGGAATTCGTGTATCCTTTAAAATACAGAGGGGGTGAACGATATGAAATCATATCGAACACGAGCTGAGTTAAAATACGAGGTTAAAAATTTACTCAGAGGTAATTGGAAAAAAGCCATTTTACTTTATTTAATTCCACTGATTACTTTTATACTTACAACTGGCTACAATAACGGAAACTCCCGTTCCACTTTAAAATACACCGCTTCCAGTTTTGACGTTTGGACTTTTACCAAAGTTCTGTCATCATTTGGAATCGTCAGTTTTCTGCTTAGTTTAATATTCTTACTAATCAACTTATCAGCCAATTTTAGAGCTTTTGACTGGTTAGACGACCCTAAACTTGATTTCGAGCCCATCAAAAGTAACTTCACCTATTTCCGAAGTCCTGATTGGTGGCAACTGATTTTTATTTACGTTATTATCAATATTTTTACATTCCTATGGACTTTGTTATTGGTCATTCCCGGCATCGTTAAGGGTATCGGCTATTCTCAAACTTACCTTGTCTATAAAGATCTGAACGACCGTGGTTTGACTGACGGTTACTCATTAACAACTTATATCACGAAGAGTCAGCAACTAATGATGGGTAATAAATGGCGTTATTTCGTACTTCAGCTTAGTTTCCTTGGTTGGTGGATTCTGGGATTCACCACTTTAGGAATCGGATTTATTTGGATTTTTCCATACTATAAATTAACGATGGTTAACTTCTATCGTGATTTAGTTGAAAAAAATTCGACTTATCTTTAGAGTGGGACAAAATAGGTTCATTCAAGCATTAAGGCAAATAAAAGCAGTAATCCGATTTTGGATTGCTGCTCTTATTTGGTTTAAGCGGAAAAAGCTATGGTTTGTTCCACGTTTATGCTGCATATTTGGAGACAATAATAGTTTTGTCCCAAACTCTTGTTTTTACTTCACGATTGCATACAAATTTGCATCGTGAAATTTACCATTTGAATAAATTTCATCTTTTAATTGGCCTTCTAAAATAAAACCAACCTTTTGTGCAACGGCGTTACTAGCTTGGTTGACTTGCTCTGCCAGTAATTTAATCTTATGCAAGTTCAGTTCATCAAAACCAATTTCGAGTAATTTTTGCAGGCAATCAGTCATAACGCCGTTACCTTGATACTCGCCACCTAGCCAATAACCGACTTCGGCATGTTGGTCATCAGGATCAATATTATGAAGGTCAATCATCCCTACTGCTTTACCATCAATAACAATACTGGCATTCCAAAGTTTATTTTCTTCCATTCGTCCTTGACAATATGTCAAAAAGGCACGTTCATCCTCAACTGATTTGGTGGAATCGCCCCAAGGCATAAACTTAGCTAATTGTGGACGAGTCTTTTCAATTTGATCATACAAGCTTTCGGCATCCTTGGGATCAACCAATCGTAATTTCACATTTGATCGAACGGTCCATTCCTCCATAACATCACCTTCATTTAATTATTTTGTATATCGGTATACCACATCGTGCAATAACTGTACAACATCGGTCTGTGCTTTATCGTTATAATATTTTGCAAACCGAGGGTCAGCCAAGTACATATCGACTAAGCCGCGGTGGGCTGCTGGTTTGTATTCAGGCCAAGTAAATTCAAGCCATTGCTTGTGTGCTTGATAAATTTTTTCAGCCAGTGCCGAATCCAAATTTGGTTGTTTCTTAAATTCAACTAAATATGCAATTAATTGTGCTTCGATTTTTTTCATCGTTTCAAAATCATTTTCACTTAAATTGGCAAACTTTTGATTAGATTGTTGAACCGTTTGTTCACCATATTTTTTTCGAATTTCCGTCCCATAATTAGTTTCGTTCTTAGAAAGTTGTTGTTGTTTAAATGCTTGGAACTTTTCTGTATCTGTCATTGTTATTTCTCCTCGATAATCTTTAATCGTCTGATCAATATTTGTTAGGAGCGTTTCAATCTCGATTTGCTTGTCTAGCAACATTTGGCGTTGGTCTTCAAGAGCCTGCAGGCGTGAAAAATTTGGGTCATTCAAAAGTTGTTTGATCTTTCCAAGCGGAAAATTTAGAGCACGATAATACATAATTTGTTGTAATGTATCTACATTTTTTTCATCATAAATTCGATAATTACTTTTATTAATTTCGTTCGGTTTCAGCAAATCTATTTGATCGTAATATCTCAATGTACGCGTACTAATACCAGCCAATTCAGCTAATTTTTTTATTGTATATTTCATAAGCAACACTCCTAACAATTTGCATTCTAAAGGTTTACGCCACGTCAAGGTCAAGTAAAACCGGTAAAAATTGCCCACATTTTTCATGTTTCCTGTTAAGATAGGGGTTAACAATTATTAGGTGGGTGACTATATTGAATGAATTTACTCAAGTTTTAACTATCGCTGGTTCCGACTCTGATGGAAGTGCCGGAGCACAAGCTGATTTAAAGACATTTATGGCTTGCGGAACATACGGAATGTCCGTATTAACTGCCGCTGTTGCTGGTAATTCATACGGAATACACGACAGTGTAAATATGCCAACTAGTTTTATCCAAAGCCAAATCAAAGATATCAAAGATGACTTTAAAGTCTCAGCTTTTAAGACTGGTATGTTATCTGATTCAGAAATTATTCACACAGTAGCTGAAGAAATCAAGGACAAACCTTTTGGTACATTTGTTCTTGACCCCGTTATTATCACTAAACATGGTGCAATGCTACTCGAAGCCGAAGCTTACCAAACTCTGATCGACGAATTATTCCCACTTGCCGATCTGATTACACCTAATTTCTACGAAGCTAAAAAGCTTTCTGGCTTAGAATTGGAAAATAAAGAAGAAATTATTAAGGCTGCGCATAAATTACGCAAATTAGGGCCAAAAAATATTATGATAAAGGGTGAACATAGTGACGACTCAATTTCTGAAGTTGAAGACTACGTTCTACTAGAAGATGGCCAATCGTTCTGGATCTCTGAACCATATGTAAAAACTGATCACATTAATGGTACTGGTGATACATTGTCATCATGTATTGTTGCTGAAGTTGCTAAGGGTCAAAGTATGGAAGATGCTATCAAAACTGCAAAAACATTTACTTACAATGCTATTAAACATGAAATCGCTGTAGGACATAAATATGGTCCTATTAACCATTTTATAAAGGATGATATACAATAGTATTTGTCAGTAAAATTGGAGGTTTATTTATGGTAAGAATAACAAAAATTTCTGCCGGAATTTTATTACTTATACTATCAATTATTTTAATGATTAAATCAGGCTTTGAAGGCTTCATTGCAGCACTAGTTGGTACTGGTGCAATCGGTGGTGCAGCAGGAATCTTAATGGCTATTACTTACATTATTTCTGCCGCTATTTACATTTTGACCAACCGAACTTACAGTATCGTGCCTGACATCGTCGGATTTGTCATCCTAATCCTCGGTGGCTTGATGGGACTATTCAATGCCAACATGCCTGGAGCTGGCTTTCTTAAAATTTGGGCTTGGGTCGGAATTATTATTGGTGCAATCGATTTAATTATTGTAATTGTCGATATGGTCATGAATCCTGCTCCCGAAGAGGAACCAGAGGAACAATATGACAATAACAATCAATTTAATAATCAACCAAATAATCAGTTCAATCAGCAGCCACAATTTGACCAACAAAATCAATTTAATCAGCAACAAAATTACGGTTATAATTCTTACCAGAACAATAACCAAGGATTTAACCAAAACCAAGGTCAAAATCCTAACCAATTTCAAGCAAATCAAAATGGTCAATTCAATCAACCAAATCAATTTAATCAGCAACAAAACCAAATGAACCAACAACAACCTATGAATCAAAATGGAAATTTCAATAATGGTAACTTTAATCAGCAGCCAATGAACAATAATCAAATGAACAACGGCTACAATAACCAAGGACAATTTCCAAATCAGAATCAAAACATGAATCAACAACCTATGAACCAAAGACGAGGCAATTTCCAACAACCTCAAGTTAATAATCAATTTAACAATCCTAACCAGTACAATAATGGTCAAGGACAGTTCAATCAACCAAATCAAAACTTTGCACCAAATAATCGTAATTTCAATCAACAGCCTAACAATTTGAATAACCAAAACAACCAAGCTAATCAGCAATTTGGTCAAGGCAATCAAATGCAATTGGGTGCTCCACAACAACAACCAAATCAAAATCCTAATAACATGAACCGAACAAGAAGTCGCAGTCATCATTAGGAACTTAAGAGCGTGGAACAAACTAGGTTCATTCGAACATTAAACCAAATAAGAGCAGTAATCCAAAATCGGATTACTGCTCTTATTTGGTTTAAGCGGAAAAAGCTAGGGTTTGTTCCACGTTTATGAAAGCAGTTATGTCACAGCCCCTTTGGCACCATTTTTCTACAAAAATAATGGTATTAATTATTATTATTTTTCTAAAATGGCAACCTTTTCATTTTCGTAAAATTTCTTTATGAATAATGGTCAGAATATCGTTTTGAAACGTTTATATTCTATATATAAGAACAATATATAGATTTATCTTTTTTATTTAACAAGTTCAGTTTTTTTATGACATGAAAGTACTGTGAAATCTGAGTTTTCATGCTGATGGAAGCGATTTTTTCACAAGTATAATTCTTGCTAAACAATTTAATTAATCATATGATAAACCTGTATATATTAGGGTATAAATTTATGTTTTAAGGAGGTTATCACCATGCTCAGTGTTGGTTTAAGCATTGTCTCTTTGGCACGTTTTCAATTTGCTATGACAACTGTCTTCCACTTCTTCTTTGTTCCATTTTCAATCGGAATGGGCTTTCTAGTTGCTATCATGGAAACTATTTACGCTGTCAAAAAAGATAAAGTTTACTTAGATATGGCGAAGTTCTGGGGAAAGATTTTTCTATTGAGCTTTGCTGTTGGTATTGTTACTGGTATTATTCAAGAATTCCAATTCGGTATGAATTGGTCTGAATACTCACGTTTCATGGGTGATGTGTTCGGTGCTCCACTTGCTATTGAAGCATTGTTGGCATTCTTCATTGAATCAGTCTTCATCGGTATTTGGATGTTTACTTGGGATCGTTTCAAACCAGGTGTTCATGCTTTTATGATTTGGATGACTTCAATTGGTACCATGCTTTCAGCTATTTGGATTTTAGCTGCTAATAGTTTCATGCAACATCCTACAGGGTTCAAAATCAATAACGCAACTGGTCGTGTTCAACTGACAGACTTTGGTGCTGTAATTGGCAATCCACAGCTTTGGAGAGTCTTCCCACACGTTATCATTGCTGCCTTTATGACTGCTGCTGTTGTTATTACAGGTATGAGTGCTTATGGACTTTTGCGTAAGAAGAAGAATGAAAATCATTTCTTCAAGACTTCCTTACGTTTTGGTCTTTGGGCAAGTTTAATTTTTGCTATTTTATCCGCTGGTGCCGGAGATCTTCAAACGCAACAAATTATCAAAGATCAACCAATGAAATTTGCTGCAACTGAAGGTATTTACGAAGACACCAAAGATCCTGCACCTTGGACGGTTGTTGAATTAATCAACGCCAAAGATCACAAGGCCAGCGGTCAACTTGAAGTTCCCGGTGTTTTAAGTATCTTGGCTTACCACAGATTAAGTGGCTCAGTTAAAGGTATGAACACTATTAATAAAGAAATGCATGCTAAATACGACAAGCAATTTGGTAAGAATATGGATTACTACGTTCCACCTAAGACTCTTTTCTGGAGCTTTAGAGTTATGACTGGTATCGATGCGCTTATCATGTTGGTTTCACTTGTTGGTTTGATCTTCTCACGTAAGAAGAAAGATACCATTGAAAGCCACAAGTGGATGTTAGTCATCTTGGGTCTATGTATTTGGGTTCCATTTATCGGTAATTCAGCCGGTTGGTTCATTACTGAATTTGGTCGTTACCCATGGATTGTTTACGGACTATTCACAATTGCCCAAGCGGTTTCACCAACTTCAACTGTCGCTACATTACTATTTAGTAATATTGTTTACTTCTTGCTCTTTACACTTTTGGGTGGCGTTATGATTTGGTACAGCAGACAAACACTTCATCATGGACCATATTATGAAGAAGCAGATTCCAAACAAAACGTCGATCCATTTGCAAAGGAGGCGTTTGGAAAATGACACTCAGTACATTATGGTTTATCGTAATCGGACTTCTATTTTCTATCTTCCTTTTCTTGGAAGGATTTGACTTTGGTGTCGGTATGTCAACGCGTTTCTTAGCAAAAGATGACGTCGAACGTGCCGCAATCATGTCAACTATCGGACCTCACTGGGACGGTAATGAAACATGGTTAGTTACTGCTGGTGGTGCAATGTTTGCTTCACTACCTCTCTGGTATGCATCATTATTCTCAGGCTATTACATCCTCTTCTTACTCGTTTTAGTCGGTTTGATTTTACGTGGTGTTTCCTTTGAATTCCACAAGCATGCTGAAACAAGCACTGGTCGTAACCTTTGGATGTGGGCATTCTTCATTGGTAGTATTCTTCCACCATTTTTCCTATGTATGATTCTTTTGAGTATGGTTCAAGGTATTCCAATGAATGCCAATGGTGATGCTTTCCCTAAATTCTTCGACGTTGTTAACTTATTGTCAGTTGTCGGTGGTGTTGCTGGTGTCCTATTATCACTTGTTCACGGACTAAACTTCATCAGATTAAGAATGGAAGGTCCATTACGTGACCGCGCTCGCAATTTAAATAAAATTCTTTATCCAATTCTTTTCCTTGGCGAAGTAGTCTTTGCCGCACTAGTCTTTCTACAAACAGACTTCTTTACGAAGAGATTTACTTCATCACTCATCATCACAGCCCTAATTGTTTTATTCTCACTATTAGGCTACTATGGAGTCCTAAAGAATAGAGAAGGCTGGAGCTTTGCTGGTAGTGGATTATCACTAAGTATGGTCATTGTTCTATTATTCAACGGACTATTCCCACGTGTCATGATTGCTACTAACCCAGCGCACAGTATTTTGATCAAAAATGCCGCTAATTCACAGTACACATTGACGATCATGACGATTGTCGCCGGTATCTTAGTACCAATTGTGGCTATCTACTTCATCTGGTCATACTCTCTATTTACAAAGAGAATAAATCCAAGAGAGAATACGGTGAAATATTAATGATTGATAAGCGTTTATTTCGCTTACCAGGAACAAAAAAACTAATTCTAATGCTTGCAGGGTTAACTCTCTTGCAAGCATTTGTTGTTTTATTCCAAGGTAAGTATTTAGCAGAAGCATTAGTAAATTCTTGGGAACAAAAGTCATTGCAAACGATCATCTATCCGATGGTCCTTTTTGCGTTAGCTTTCGTTCTGCGGCACCTCTTTAATCTAGTAAATACGAAAATCGTTGAAACTTATGCCGGCAAAACATCTGAAAATATCCGTTCTCAGTTGCTCGAAAAAGTTTATACCGCTGGTCCGGAGATGATTTCTGAAGAAGGTACTGGTAATTTAGTAACTTCAGCCCTAGATGGAATCGACTTGGTCGAAAATTATTTCAAATTGATTTTTACTAAACTGATGAACATGTCGATTATTCCACCAGTTTTATTAGTTTATATTTACATGCAAAATGTAGCATCCGGTATCACTTTGACGGTCATTGTGCCCCTAGTCATCCTATTTATGATTATTCTAGGACTCGCCGCCCAGTCAAAAGCGGATGCCCAATACAAACAGTACACAATTCTTTCCAACCATTTCTTAGATGCGCTAAGAGGCTTACCTACGTTAAAAATGTTAGGTCTAAGTAAGCGCTATGCTAAAAATATCTATACCGTCAGTGACGAATATCGCCGACGGACGATGAATACTTTACGGATTGCTATCTTATCGACCTTCGCCTTAGATTGGCTGACAACGCTTGGTATTGCCATCTTGGCTGTCTTTTTGGGTCTAGGCTTAATCAACAATAGCTTTCCACTCTTTCCAGCCTTAGTTACCTTAATTTTGGCACCAGAATACTTCCTGCCATTACGTGATTTCTCCAATGACTATCATGCTACTTTGAATGGTAAAAATGCTTTAAATGCTATTTTTGAAATCCTTGAACGCCCTAGTACTGCCAAAGATGACAATCTAGCTGATTTTACTTGGGATAAAGATGCTCAAGTTGATGTTAAAAATTTACAGTTCACATACAAGGGTTCCGGTGAAAAAGCTGTCAGTCTTGATATAGATCAACTCAAATTAGCTGGGTACCAACGTATCGGCGTTATTGGTAAATCTGGTTCGGGAAAAACAACATTGATTCGGGCACTCGGTGGCTTCTTAGTCCCTGATAGTGCTGAAATTCAAATCAACCAACAAACGGTCCCTAATTTCAAACAAGCTAATTGGCAAAAGAAACTGACCTTTTTACCACAATCACCTTATTTATTCGCCGGTTCAATTGCCGAAAACATAGCTTTCTATCGTCCCCAAGCTTCGATGGATGATATCAAAAAAGCCGCTCATGCGGCCGGTCTGGATGATTTTCTGAATAGTTTGCCTAAGGGATATGAAACACAAATTGGTGAAGGTGGTCGTGGTATTTCCGGAGGTCAACAACAACGAATCATGCTAGCTCGAGCTTTCTTAGCCGATGATCGACACGTTTTGATTTTCGATGAACCAACAGCTCACTTGGACATTGAGACGGAATACGCCTTGAAGAGACCAATGGAAAAGCTCTTCCAAAATCATTTAGTTATCTTCGCAACGCACCGTTTACACTGGATCAAAGAAATGGACTATGTCGTCGTTATGGATAATGGTCAAATTGCCGAACAAGGTACTCCTGCCGAATTAAGCCGTCATAACGGTGCCTATTCTCAACTAATTAATAACATGCGAGGTGATCAACTATGAATTTCTTCAAGACATTCAAACACGATACATGGGTCAAACCATATATCAAACAATACAAAGGATTGTTGATTACTGCGTTGCTTTTAGGATTATTAACATCCTTCTGTGCTGCCGCTTTGATGTTTACTTCCGGATATACGATTGATAAAGCCGCCACACCCCCCGTCAATATTTTATTAATTTACGTACCAATCCTCTTAACACGTGCCTTTGGTATTGGCCGTCCCGTTTTCAAGTATATCGAACGACTTAAAAGTCACAATTGGGTCTTACGCGTTACCTCAGACTTGCGGACACGCCTTTATAAAACATTGGAGAGTGATGCTTCTTTCTTCAATGAACACCACAAGACCGGTGACATTATGGGACTCTTATCAGAAGATATCAGTCACTTACAAAATTTATATTTAAGAACTATTTTTCCAGCTGTTATTTCATACTTACTGACGATTATTGCTTCTTTAGCTTTAGGAATTTTTAATCCTTCATTTGGATTTTTCGTCTTTTTATTGCTGTTTATCGAAGTGTTTATTGTTCCACTTGTCTCAGTTTCGATTGAAAGTGCCCGTCGCGCTTACCAAAAAGAAGTTAAAAGTGACCTCTATGTTCAATTAACTGACAACATCTTAGGCGTTGATGACTGGATCATTTCTGGTCGTAAAGAGGACTTTAACAACCTCGCTGCCAAGAATATTCACGACTTAGATCAATCAAAAAATAAATCCAAAGCATTTCGTCGTAACCGTGATTTCGTTTTACAGTTAGTCTTCGTTGCCTTAGCAATTTGCTTTTTAATTTTCACCAATCTAACAATGACCCATAATCAAGAACAAGCTAATTTCGTAGCTGCCGTTGTCTTAGCCATCTTCCCATTATCTGATGCAATTATTCCCGTCAGTCAAGGATTTGAAGAGTGGCCGACTTATCGAGATTCAATCTTACGATTAAATACTGTTAAGCCAGTTCCTAATACTTTACCGAAACAAGTAGCTTTCAATCCTGATGATTTCAAAGAATTAACACTTGATAAAATAACTTTCGAATACGATTCTGATTCGCCAATTTTGATCAAGAACTTCTCTCAAAAAATCAAACGTGGTGAAAAATTAGCATTGTTAGGCCCTAGTGGTATCGGTAAAACAACCGTTCTACAATTGATTTTAGGTGATTTATCGCCACAACAGGGTCAAATAAAAATCAATGACCTCGATATTTCGCAAATCCAAGAAAATCGGGAAAAAATATTCTCTGTTCTTAATCAAAAACCATTTCTCTTCAATACAACTTTAATGAATAATGTTCGCTTAGGTAATGAACAAAAATCTGATGCAGAAGTCAAAATGGCTCTTGAACGAGTTGGTCTAAAGGATTTAGTCGAATCCTTACCAGACAAATACAATACAATCGTCGGCGAAAATGGTTCCCGTTTTTCTGGTGGTGAACAGGAAAGAATTGCTTTGGCTCGAATTTTACTTCAAGATGCACCAATTGTTTTACTAGATGAACCAACCGTTGGACTCGACCCAATTACTGAAAATGACCTTTTGGAAACATTCTTTAACGTGTTGCACGACAAAACAATTATCTGGGTCACACACCATTTACAAGGTATTAATCACGTGGACCATGTTGTCTTCATGAACAGTGAAAAAATTGAAATGGAAGGTGCACCTGAGGAACTTTATCAGACAAATTCCCACTTTCAAAAACTATATAAAATGGATCAGGGATTATAGCCGTTATAACGCTACATAAGATTAACCACATGGTTGATCTTATTTTTTTACAAAAAAAATAGAGCAGGTTGAAAAATCCCAACTTACTCTTCATCTAATGCATCACTGCTCCATTAATAACACCGATAAAACTATCCTTCAATGACCTACGTGACAACGTTTTGAGTTCATTGATAAGCTCATTTTGTTCCGAACTAAAGTGATATTTTTTACTAACTGCTAAATTCTGAAAAGCTATATTCATGTCAGCTATGGCATCATGAACTTGATTGTATTGTTGACTCACCTTTTCAGGTTGATTAATCATTTTATAAGCTTTTTGAATCTCAGGTTTAACTAACGTATCATCTTTAGCTATTGATTTATCCAACTGTTCCAAAAAATGATTTATTTTTTCAATAAACTCTGTTTTCTTTTTACTATTCATTAATTATTCCCCTAATTATTTAATCCGATTAATCAGCTTTTTTACAACTGCTTTTAAGATTTTTTGATTAGTATTCTTGGGCAATTTATCGATTTCATCTACAGCACGCTTTGTATAGCTCCGTGCAATATCTTTCGCCTGATTTAGATATCCATCGTCAACGACAATATTAGTTGCCTTGAGATCATCATCCGCTGTTAAATCAGTCTTCGACAACACTTCAATTAGTTGTTCATTACCTGCTTCCAATCCCAAAATATAAGGTAACGAGTACACACCATTTTTCAAATCTTCATGGATTGGCTTGCCTGTTTGCGTGGAATTACTGAAGTCCAAAATGTCATCAATAATTTGAAAGGCCATGCCAATGTCATGACCAATGCCTTTACAACGGTCAATCAACTCTTGATTACCATCGCTGACGACAGCACCCATAGCAGCGCTTAAACTGAATAATTCAGCTGTCTTACCTGATATTTCGTGCAAATACATCTCAGTTGTTGCCTTAACATTGAAGTTAATCAACATTTGATCCAACTCACCAACCAAGATTTTTTTCATGCTGAGTGCATTTCTTAAAATATCGATATGGGAACTTAAATTCCGTGAAATTAACTCGAAATATAACGTAAATAAGTAGTCACCCGCATAAATAGCGTTACGACGACCATACTTAGTATGAATTGTTGGTTGCGAGCGGCGTAATGGTGAGTCGTCAATTACATCATCGTGAATCAAAGTTGCCACGTGTAAAATTTCTAAAGAGGCTGCCAACGGGATCAATTCGGCAGTTGAGCGTTTCTTTTCACCAAAGTCACTGAACAGCAAGAAAAAGGCTGGACGCAACATTTTGCCACCTGAAGTTAAATCTACGATCATGGAACTGATATCGAGATTATTTATTTTCACTGCTTGGTGAATGTAGTCAGTCGTTAAATCCAACTTTTCCCCGAGTTGAGGATAACTTTTCCATATTGTGTTCGCCATAAAATATCTCTTACCCCTGTATTACTTTGTTGTATTTTAAAGTAATTTTATAATAATGATCGGTACTAGTAAATTATCTGTTTGTGCCGCCTCCGGTTGCAAGAAATTTAGGCTGCTGTGGGGACCGGTCCGAGCCAAGGTCTCGGACCTCGATTTTGAACTTCGCAAAAATCGCGAATTTCAAAACTCGTCCCGTGGTGTAATGGCTAAAGCCATAACGCCACCTGCACTGCTGCCTAAATTCTTGCAACCTCCGGCTAGGTTTTTAGTTATATATTAATGATTTCTGAAATTGAAAAATAAAAGATAATCAATTTTTAACAAATTATCAGGAAATATTTTAAAAAAATCAAAACAATGATACCTAAAATCATACTAGAATTTCCAAGTAGTCATATAATTAAACAGTTGCCTACGCATGATGTTAGTTAATTTTTTATCGACTTTAATTATCTTTGTATTTTTAAATACAAAAATTGAATTCTAAAAAACTAGTCGGAAGAACCGAGAAACTTAACTGGCAGTGAAAGTGGCGTTAGAGCTTTAGCCCTTACGCCACCGGGCGTGTTTGGAGACTTGCCGATCTTGCAAGGCTTCAAACCGAGGTTCGAGACCGACTTTTGGCTCGAACCGGTCCGCACAGCCAGTTAAGTTTTCTCGGTTCTGGAGGCGGCACAACTAACAAATCTATCAAACTTAAAGGAATGATTTTCTTGAAACCATCTGTATTTTTTGAACTTGTTGAAATTAAAGCTAAAACTGCCAGTGTTTTCCCTTTTTTCATGGGAACTTTGTATTCATATTATCACTGGCACTCTATTAACGCTCTTGATTTGATTCTCTTTTTTATTGCCATGTTTTTGTTCAATATGGCCGTTGATATCAATGACAACTATTGGGATTACAAGAACGCTACTGGTGTTGAAAGTTTTCGTAGAGACACTAACGTTATCGGTGTTCATCATTTAAATATCCATCTAATTGGTTGGCTTGATTTTTCATTTACTGCTATCGCTGCCATTATCGGACTCTTCATCGTTTCCAGAACTGGCTTGCCACTGCTTTATATGGGCATCTTCTCATTTGCTGTCGGCTTTTGTTACGCTGGTGGTCCTTGGCCAATTAATCGTGGACCTTTAGGTGAATTTTTCTCTGGTTTTACGATGGGATACGTTATTTACTTAATCGCTATCTACATTAATGTTGTCAATAATCCTGCTATCGTTTTGGACTTTAAATTTTATGGTGATGCCTTACTATCATCACTCTTAACTGTTTTCGCTATCTCAAATCTTTTATTAGCTAACAACATTGCCGACCAAAAAGAGGACGTTAATTTAGGACGTAAAACGCTCGTTTATTATTTGGGCAAAGCCAATACCATTTTCATTTTGAAATCACTTTACGTGCTTGGTTACTTGGCACTACTATGTTCCGTCATCCTAGGTTTGTTGCCTAAGATGATGCTCTTAACTTTCCTAATCACACCAATTGTCTACAAAAATGCCAAAGCTTTCAGTAATAATCCAATCAAAAAGAAAACTTTCCCTTTGATTATCAAAAACCTTTTACTGATCACTTTGACAGAGACGGTGACATTTATTTTAGGTGTTGTCTTTAATTTTTAACTCCATCAAGGAGTTTGGCGAAACTATATGTATCTTGAGCAATCATTAATTCCTCGTTAGTTGGAATAGTGTATGCTGCAATTTTAGAATCGTCAGTGGTGATTTTGATTTCTTTGCCACGAACTTGATTGTTTTCTTGATCAATCTTCAAGCCCATGAACTCAAAACCGCTGAGGATATCTTCACGTACTTCAGCTGAGTTTTCACCAACACCAGCAGTAAAGGCGATCACGTCAATACCACCCATTTCGGCAATATATGATCCCATGAATTTAATAATACGGTTGCGGTACATTTCCAAAGCTAGCTTAGCACGTTGATTAGTATCTTCTGCGGCTTCAATATCACGCATATCAGGTGATACACCAGAGATTCCTAGTAGACCTGACTTGTGATTTAAGATGTCGATCATATCGTTGATATCAGTAATGTCGAGTTTTCTCATTAAATATGGCAAAATTGAAAAATCAATATCACCGCTACGAGAACTCATCATGATACCTGCTAATGGTGTGAATCCCATTGAAATATCGAAGGCCTTACCATTTTTAATAGCACTAATTGAAGCACCACTACCTAAGTGAAGAACGATGACATTTTTGTCTTTGATTCCACCAGCAACAATTTTATCCAAACGTTGAGCGATATAACGATGACTTGTACCATGGGCGCCATAACGACGAACATGGTATTTTTTATAATCATCCATATCGATACTGTACATGTAATTCTCTTTGGGAATATCGACAAAAAATGATGTATCGAAAACGGCAACTTGAATAGCCTTAGGTACCAATTTTTTGAAAACGTTGATGTAATAAGCTTGAATCTTGTTGTGTAACGGTGCATATTCCGATAAAGCTTCAATCTTATGTAGATTTTCTTCTGTAACGATTTCCGACTTCTTAAACTCTTCGCCACCAGCAACAACACGATGACCAAAGGCTACGATATCTTCAAAACGATCAATGATTTTCATATCTTTTAGGGCATCCAAAATTGACAAAACAGCGACATCATTTGATTTGATAGCTTCTTCGCGCTCAATCTTTTGACCGTTATACTTCAATTTGAACACAGCTTTAGGACTACCCAAGCGATCAATCATACCTGAAGCAATTGTTGTTTTTTCAGGCATTTCAAAAAGTTTCCACTTCAACGTTGAACTACCTGCGTTTATAGCCATAATCTTCATACAAAAACTCTCCTTTTTTCGGTCTAGGTATTCTCTTTAAATAGCTTTATACCAGACTTTACACCAATATAAAAAAATGCTACTCTTTAGTAACTATTATAAGTCTTTTTATGGGGGAATTCATTCGTGAAATTTTTAGATATGCTACGTAAAGTTGATGAGAAACCAGAGCAACCTGCAACACCCGCTCCTGATTCTCCTAAAAAGGACCAAGGTCCTGAGCAAAACGCTTCAGAATCAACTTCTGACAGCCAAGTTGCGACTCAACCAGAAAATAAAAAAGATAATCTACCAATGTCTGTTCATGATAAACGTATCAATATTGAAGAGCAAATGAACGGTCTTTCTCACCAATATGCACAACTTAGAAACGATCTCAAAACGAACCTTTTCACTGAAAAAGATGATTTTGAAGCTAAAAAAGCTACGCTTGATAAGTATCTTAAAACGCTTAAGCGTGATGAAAAGGAATCAAACGATAAGCTTGCCGATACAAAGGCCCAAAACGATGATGCTGCTAAAGAGCACCTCGCTATTGTGAATGCCAACCGTAAAGAACAAGAAGAAAATCTTGCTAAGTTACAATCTGAATTAAACGAATTGAACTCCGAAATCAATACTAAGACTGCTAAATTAGAATCACTTCAAAATGATCTTGCCCATAACGAACAATCTGAAACTGATATGTCTACTTCTATCAAAGAAGAAAAAGACTTACAAAAGATGCTTGCTTTGATGGAAGATCAAAAGAATTCTATCAACACACTTTATGACGAACGAAAAGACCTTAAAGGTCAAATCAACGACGCCCAAGAAGATATCACAAAGCTTAATGGCGAAGCTGATGACCTTAATACTAATATTAGTAAAGTAAACACGCAAATTAACGACTTCAAGCAACAAGCCAACGAAATTGAAGACAAGATGAAGAGTGACCACAATTACCGTATTGAAACAATTGCCGGTTTGGAGCGTCACATTCAAAGTCTTGGTGAAGAACATTCTAAGATTGATGGTGAACTCGGTGAGATCAATGACAACATCGCCTACATCAGCAAATATATTAAAGATGTCTTCCACTCAGCTTACTTAGTTCGTGACGTCTATCTCAACAAAGATAAAGAATATTATGTAGCCGCTGACGATTTTGGTACCGAAGCTGCTCAGAACGATCTTTTCGGTATGGTCAATTACCTTGAAACAAAGCTTTCCAAACCAGTCACAGTTGTATCTACTTTCTATAACAATCACATTCATGAAGTTATCGATGCCAAAGCTAAGGCTGCTCATTTACCAATTCCTAATGTGGTTAACCTCTTTGACCAACTTCAATCAAGTCCTAACCCTACTGACAAAAAGGTGGCAATTCCTGCCAACGAAAGCTGGGTTACTAGAACTGACGTCGAATCACAAGATACTTTCATCTATGATCAAAAACAAACTTTGCTTATGACCGTCGAATACTTTGACAAGAAGATCGATCGCATCAACTATTACAAGAACGATCAAATTGTTAAAACAAATATTTATAACGGTGATGGTCAACTATCATCAACTCAAAACTTTAACAAGAATAAAGAATTGTCAGAACAAAACTTCTATCGTATTGACGGCTCAATCGTTCTAACAGTTATCTTCGAAAAGAATGCTCCTGTTAGCTATCAACTATTCGACAAGAATGGTTTGTTAGAACACGACTTCAACGAAAAATCAGAACTTATCACATGGTGGTTGAAGAGTATCTCTCCAAATACTGAAAATGCCGTCTTTGTTGGTAACAACTCTGACCTATTGTATCAACTCATTATGAGCGTCAATAGTATTGAAAGTGATAATACTATCCGCTTGCTTCAAGATGTTGTTAAGAATATCGATGCTGTAATTGACTTATTAGATAAGAACAACGACATCAAGGATATTTTCGTTCAGACTGATGATGATCTTCACGCAATCGAGAACAAGACTAACCGTGACATTAGTGTTAGTGTCATTAACACATCAAGTAACGGTACATTGTCTCTTCCCGAATCATTAAAAATTTAGTTTAAAACGCTCATTCGTGAGTGTTTTTTTATAATTATTGTGAAAGAGAAAGAAGTTATGAAAACAATATCGATTATCGTTCCGTGTTTTAACGAAGAAGAGACCATCAATATTTATTATGACGCTATGACTAAGCTCAAAGAGCAAACTAATAAATTCAACATTGAATATTGGTTTGTTGACGATGGATCTAAAGACCGTACTTATGCAATTTTAAAAGACTTACAAAAAGACCACAGTGATGAAGTTCATTTCATTTCCTTCTCACGTAACTTTGGTAAAGAGGCTGCGTTATACGCTGGTCTCAATGCTGTAACTGGTGACTACACCGCCGTTATGGATGTTGACTTACAAGATCCTCCTGAAATGTTACCCGAAATGTTTGATCTACTCGAAGAAAAAGAATATGACTGTGTCGGAACTGCCCGAATGGACCGTGAAGGCGAAAATAAAATCATTTCATTTTTCTCTGAAGGCTTTTACAAGGTCATCAACAAAATGTCACAAACCAAAATTATTCCTGGTGCCAGAGATTACCGTTTAATGACTCGTCAAATGGTCGAAGCGATTAAATCAATGACTGAATACAATCGTTTTTCAAAGGGTATCTTTAGTTGGGTTGGTTTCAAAACAAAGTACTTACCTTACAAAAATCGTGAACGTTCAGCAGGAACAACTTCTTGGAACTTTTGGAAATTACTCAAGTATGCCATTACCGGTATCGTTGATTTCTCCGAAGGTCCCCTAATGTTTGCCACATGGATGGGAACAATCTTTTCCATTACTTCAATCGTTGCAATTATCGCCATTATCATCAGAAAGTTCATCAATCCGCTCAGTAGCGTCAATGGATGGGCTTCACTGGTTTCAATCATTTTATTGATTGGTGGAATTCAATTGCTCAGTATCGGTATTCTTGGAGAATACATCGGAAAGATTTTCTTGGAAGTTAAGAAGCGTCCAATTTATATCGTTAAAGATAAAAAATAACAGCAGAGCAGGTTTGCCGGATTGTCGACAAATTGCTTTGCTGTTTTTATTTATGGCCGCCTCCAGGAACAAGAAATTTAGGTCGCTATGGGGACCGGTTCGAGCCAAACTGCGGTCTCGAACCTCGATTTTGAACCTCGCATAGACCGCGAGTTTCAAAACTCGTCCCGTGGTGTAATGGCTAAAGCCATAACGCCACCTGCACAGCGACCTAAATTCTTGTTCCTTCCGGCTAGTTTATTCGTTGTCTTTTGATTCTGAATTATTAGAGTATCAATTCTTACTTGTTCTTAATTTATATTTCACATATCAGGTTAAATTTATTAGATACTGCCCCTAAACTAGTCAGAAGAGCTGAGAAAGTGGTGTTAGGCCAAGTGATTTTTTCGACTTTACAGCACCGGGCGTGTTTGGAGACTTGCTTGCAAGGCTTCAAACCGAGGTCTGAGACCTTGGCTCAGGCCGGTCCGCATAGCCAGAGAATATTTCTCAGCTCTGGAGACGGCATATTTGAAGTTATCTGCCCCTGAAATTTTTCAATATCGAATTACTAATAATCAGATATTATCGCATGATAAACGACTTACATTACTATATAATATAGACGAATAGACTAAGGGGATTAAAAAAATGAATGTACGTGATCAGCAAGCTGAAAATACTAAGAATGCAATTTTAAAGACCGCTGCCGAGATGTTTTTATCACAAGGCTATCAGGCGACCTCAACGCGTAAAATTGCTCAAGAACTCAATATTACACAACCTAACATGTATCACTATTACAAGAATAAAAAAGTGCTCTACGTGAAGGCTATCGAATATGCTGTCAGTGGTTTTAGTGACAATCTTTTAGACGCGTATAAAACTCATAAGGACTTACCTTTTGAAGAATTATTACTTTATATGTCTCAATATATGATTGAAAATTTCCGAATCAATTACTTCGTTATGCGTAACGATATCGAAAATTTCTTCACCGATGAAGAACGTCGCGACCTCAGCAAGAACTGGGATGGCGGTTATTATAAGGTTCTTTTTAATGTCTTCCAATCTCACAAAAGTGAACTCCGTTCTGATTTAGCAATTCCTGTACAAGTCGGAACTTTTTTGACAATGTTACTCCCTTACATTGAATATAACGATGCCAAAAGGAAGCGCAATATTGCTAATCTAAAAACGGTTATCAATATTTTCATCAATGGCATTAAGAAAGAATAGGAATTTGCCATGGAATTTATAACCCTTTTAGCATTAATGCTCTTTTTAACACTCATCGTCAGTCACCTGTTCAATCGTTTAAATTTACCGGCCGTAGTTGGTCAATTAATTTTAGGGGTCATTTTAGGTAAAGGTGTCCTCGACATTGTTAAACCAACTCATGAAGTGGAACTTTTCGCAGATATCGGCGTTATTTTACTGATGTTTCTGGCTGGTTTGGAAAGTGATTTGAAACTGTTGCGCAAGCATCTTTTACCAAGTATCAATGTAGCGATTTGCGGGGTTATTTTACCGGTTGCTCTGACACTGGGAACTGCTTTGATCTTTGGTATCAACCTTAAAGAGAGTATTTTCATGTCCGTCGTTTTCGCTGCTACATCAGTTTCTATTTCAGTTGAGGTTTTAAAAAGTTTGAATTACCTTTCGAGTACTTCGGGGACAGTTATTCTGGGGGCAGCTGTTGCCGATGATATTTTAGCAATCTCAATTTTGAGCGTTATGTCAGGTACTTTAACCGGCGATTTTTCAGCCAAGAAACTCTTGTTACTACTAGCAATGTGGATTTTCTTTGGCGTTTTGATCGTCGTTATGCATAAATGGGCTATTCCAGAATTAATGAAACTATCTGATTACGTTGATGCCACGCATGCTAAAACGATTTTTGCCTTAGTAATTTGCTTTGTGATGGCTTTTATTGCAGACAAAGTGCAATTAGATTCTGTTTTAGGAGCTTTCGTGGCGGGGATTGCTGTTTCTAATGCCGCCGACTATGATGAAAAAGTTAGTCACAACATCGAGTTAATTGGTTACTCAATTTTTATCCCAATTTTCTTCATTAGCATTGGTCTCAATTTGGAATTCGACAGTTTTATTCATGACTTCTGGTTGATTGCCCTCTTTACGATTACTGGAATTGTCGGCAAACTCTTCGGTGCTGGTTTCGGTGCTCGAATTTCTGGCTTCAACATGAAGGATTCTTATGTTATTGGTTCAGGGATGATTTCTCGTGGTGAAATGGCTTTAATCGTTGCTCAAGTTGGCTATGGTGTGAAACTGTTATCAGAAGAATATTATTCTACAGTCATTATCAGCGTCATTTTAATTACAATTATTGCACCTTTCTTTTTAAAGCACTCAATTAGTAAAAATCCTTTATAGCAAATGGTTTTTAGAATCGGCTTGAACGATATATAATGATAACGTAAACATTTAATTTCGGAATAGAAGGAGAAGGTAAGTAAATATGGCACACATTTTAGTATTAGGTGCTGGTTATGGTGGTTTAAGAGCTGCTCGTGATCTAGCCAAAGAAACCCCAGCAGGCACACAAATTGATTTAATTGATCAACATGAAAAGCATGTTGAAAAAACAGCTTTACATACTATTGCAGCAGGAACTAACCGCGCCGATGCAATCAGTTTCGACGTTCGTTCAGTTCTTCCTTCAAATGTGAACTTCATCAAAGCAACTGTTTCTAAACTAGATTTGGATAACAAAACAGTTGAATTTTCTGACCACGATGATATCACATACGACTATATTGTCGTTGCTCTAGGCTTCCGTTCAGAGGACTTTGGACTTGAGGGTGCCAGCGAGAATGCCTTGATCCTTCAAGATCTTGAATCTGCTCAAAATATTTATAAGAAGATCAATGAAAATATTGCTAATTACAAAGAATCTCAAGACCCAGCCGATCTCTCAATTGTCGTTTGTGGTGCCGGCTTTACTGGCGTTGAAATTTTAGGTGAATTAGTTGATACTGTTAAAATTTTAAAAGCTAAATACGAAGTTCCTGAAATTAAGGTTACTTGTCTAGAAATGGCAACAAGAATTTTACCAATGTTTGATGAAAACCTTGCTAGCTATGCAGTTGATTACCTTGATAAGAACGGCATCAAGCTCTTAACGGGTGCTAAGATCAAGAAGATTGAACCAAAGGCTGTTGTCTACATGGATGGCGATACTGAAAAGAGTGTTGCTGGTAGTACAATTCTTTGGACTGTTGGTGTTAGTGGTTCAGACGTTATTAAAGACTCTGGTCTTGAAGCACGTAGAAACCGTGTTATGACAACTGAATTTCTTAACTTAGAAGATCACCCAGAAGCATACTTTATCGGTGATGATTCAGCTATTATCCCAGCTGGTGAAGAACGTCCATATCCTACAACTGGTCAATTAGCTACAGCCGAGGGTGCTGGTGCTGCCTTTAACATCGCCGCCGCCTTGAATGGCAAAGACTTGAAGCCATTTATCTACCACTCAATGGGTACAGTTGCTTCACTTGGTCAAAATCATGGTATTGCTGAAATTACTGATAAGAATCTTAAGTTCAAGGGTCCTATCGCTTCACTACTTAAACATCTTTCAGCTGATCGTGGAATTATGGAAATTGCCGGTATCAAGACAGCAATCCGTAAGGGAACAATTTAATTTAAAAATGATTTTTCTAAAAACTCCCTAACGGGAGTTTTTTTTGCTTTAATTTTTGCCTAAATCTATACTGGGACGTGAATAACACACGTGTCTGAATACTCAAGGAGTGAAAACTATGGCAATTAAAAAAAATCAAATTTGTGCAATCTGCGGTAATCGCTTTACGATTATGGAAGGACTGTTCCTAAGAGATTTAAGTGAACTGTTAAAAGAACAAGTTCTTAAAACCAATAGTTTTGCGAAAGAATCCTCATTTATTTGTCTCAAGGACCTCCAAAAGCTACGTTTGGCACACATGCAGACTATTATTGACCAAGATCTAAAAATTGACCGTGAGATGAGCGACAAACTCAAAAAGGAAATGTCAAAAGATACTTATGTCATTACTAATATCAATGAAACCATTTCAGGAAAACGGACGACTGGTCAGAAATTAGCCGACGCCGTTGCTAAGTTTGGTGGTAGTTGGGGCTTCATCATCGCTTTTACTGTGATATTAGTCGTTTGGATGACAATCAATATTGTCCACCTCTTTGGCGTTAACTTCGATCCGTATCCATTTATACTACTTAACTTATTCTTGAGCTGTGTGGCTGCCGTACAGGCTCCTATCATCATGATGAGTCAAAACCGTCAAGCTGACCGTGATCGGGTTGATTCCGAAAATGATTATAAGACGAATATGAAATCAGAAATGGAAATCCGTCTATTACACGAAAAACTTGATCAAATGAATGAAGTCCAGTGGCCTCATATTTTGGATATGCAAAAGATGCAAATTGAAGTTCTGAGTGAAATCGAAAATGAAATTCAGTCTTTAAAAGCTAGTGACGAAAAGAAACATGACCGCAATACACGGCATCCAAGTCGAGACTAAAAATAAGCCAAGTAATCCAAAATCGGATTACTTGGCTTATTTGCTTTATAACGGTCCTGTTCTTAAGTTTTTAAGCTAACTTTAGATTAGGCAAACCAACATCATCTTTGAAAAACTTCTTTAACCCTTGAGTAATGGCTACTCCGATGATTGAAACAAAAGCAATCGTAAATATTACACCAAACAACTGCAATCCAAACTGTTTCAAACCACCACCATAGAACAAGCCATTCGTTATAACGCTATTGTTAACGGACCTTGTTGCAAAGAGACCAACACAAATTGAACCGATTATCCCACTGACGCCATGGCATCCAAAGATGTCGAGGTAATCATTTAAATGCAATTGATACTTTAAGTAATTCATAAAGTAAAAGCTACCCAGAGCCGAAACTATTCCAATTATGATCGAACCGAAAACTGTCACATACCCAGTACCTGGAGTAATTCCAACTAAACCACAAATACTACCAGTACAAATTCCACTAAGTGTTACCTTGGATTTAAAAATTTGTTCCAAAATAATCCAAGTTATCAATGCCGAACAAGCCGCCACAGTCGTTGTCAAAACAGCATTCATTGTTTGAAAACTAACGTTCAAAGCACTGCCAGCATTGAATCCATACCATCCAAGCCACAAGAGAACTGTTCCCATCAAAATCCACAGTTGATTACCTTGTGCTTGTTCATTGTTGTATTTATAAGGTTCACGCAAGAAAATAGCTAAGATCAACGCTGTGATACCAGCATTAATATGGATCACTGTTCCTCCCGCAAAATCCAAAACACCCATTTTGGCTAGAAAACCAGTCGATGACCAAACGATATGTGCCAATGGATAGTATATAAATAATGACCACAGAATAACAAAGAAAGCGACAAATCTAATTCGAACCCGGCTCGCAACTGCCCCTAAAAAAAGAGCTGGTGTTAAAATAGCGAACATCATTTGAAAAAGTAAATAAATCGCAGTTGGTAATTTAGTTGTGCCATAAGTAGACGATAAGTCTATTCCGGACAGAAACAGATGATTAAAATTACCGATCACTCCGAAATTGTCACCCTCAAATGCGATAGGAAACCCTACTGCTATCCATAACAATCCAGCTAAACCGAACATTAAAAAACTATCAAACAAAATTCTTGTCACATCTTTATGTGGAACAAAACCACTATAAAAGACAGCAATTCCTGGAACCATTAACCAGACCAATATTGTTGAAAGAATCATAAATACAATATCCATAAACATCACACCCTTTGTATAAAGTAGTTCTTATAATTTCGGTATTGTATTACTTTTTTCATTTCATGTATACCAATTTGATTTTTTGATAATCATAATTATTTTTAAATTTCACCAAAAAACTTATAATGGGGTTTGTATAAACAGTCTCTATTTCTAAAAAGGAGATAACAATGAAAAAGAGAAATTCATCATTATCTACCTTGGGTATGTTGATCACCCTCGGCATCGTCTATGGCGATATCGGGACTTCGCCTTTGTACGTTATGAATTCGATTATCAATAGTGCAGGCACAATGGCCGATGCGAAACCCGAATACATTATCGGCAGTGTTTCACTAATCTTTTGGACATTAATGCTCATCACAACCATCAAGTATGTCTTGATTGCTATGAAAGCTGATAATAACAAGGAAGGTGGAATTTTCGCCCTCTATGCTCTCGTTCGATCCAAAGGTAAATGGCTGATAATACCAGCTTTGATTGGTGGTTCCGCTCTTTTAGCCGACGGAACTTTAACCCCAGCTGTTACCGTTACATCTGCCATTGAAGGGATTAAGGGACAGAAATTTGGGAATATTGTCTTTTCCAATAGTCAAACAGTTGTCCTGATTATCGTAACGGCCATTTTATTAACGATTTTTATCATTCAAAAATTTGGGACTGATCGAATCGGTAAATCATTTGGTCCAATCATGCTCATTTGGTTTAGTTTTATTGGACTCGCCGGATTGCTCAACTTAACGAGTGATTTAAGTGTCCTAAAAGCATTATCACCAATTTATGCCATTAAAGTTTTATTTAGTCCGGTTAATAAGGCCGGCATCTTTATTTTGGGCAGTGTCTTCCTAGCCACAACTGGTGCTGAAGCGTTATACGCCGATATGGGTCAAGTTGGCAAACACAATATTTACGCAACCTGGCCATTTGTTTATTTAATGTTGATGCTGAACTATTTCGGTCAAGCTGCTTGGGTCATTAACAACTATCAAAATGGCAAATATAACCAAATTGCTGGACTCAATCCGTTTTACCAAATGTTACCTGACGAGTTTAAAATTTTTGCTATCGTCATCGCCACATTAGCTGCTATTATTGCCTCACAAGCCTTGATAACTGGTTCATTTACCCTTGTCCAAGAAGCAATTGGTTTAAAAATCTTGCCACGGCTAAAAGTTAAATTTCCTGGTCAAGTTCAAAGCCAACTTTATATTGGAACAGTCAACTGGATTCTTTGTGCCATAACTGTCAGTATCGTCTGGGGTTTTGGTTCCTCAGATCACATGGAAGCCGCTTATGGACTCGCTATAACGCTAACCATGTTAATGACTACAATCCTGCTACACCAGTTCTTAATCATGAAAAATCACCATATTTGGGCCAATGTATTTCTGGTCGCCTTCTTTGCGCTAGAAAGTCTATTCCTACTGTCCAGCTTGATTAAATTTATTCACGGTGGCTATGTAACGGTCATTATAACGATGGCCATCCTCTTTATCATGATTGTCTGGTACTTCGGTAACAAACGCCGTGACGCATACATGTCCGAGAGTGAGAATGTATCATTGCTTGATTTCATTCCGCAATTGGAAAAACTAAGCAAAGATGAAGGCATTCCAACGTATGCAACGAACCTTGTTTATATGCTTAAAATGGGGCCTAATTATTCCATTAAACGTTCCATCATCTACTCGATTTTGGACCAAGATCCTAAACGTGCCAAAGTCTATTGGTTCGTGACGGTCAATCAAACTAGTGCTCCTTATGAATGCAACTATTCAATCGACATGTTAAATACAAGAAACGTCGTTAGTGTCACACTAAACCTGGGATTCAAAAAATCGCAACACGTCAATATTTACATTCGTGAAATCATCAATAGCCTGCTAGATCAGCATATTATTGATGACCAAAAGCCAACCTATTCCATGATGCCAGAACGGCGCGTTGGTTCATTCAAATTCGTTATTCAAAATCAACAATTTCAAGACCTTGGGGCTCAAGAATACATGCGCGGTTGGGACCGACTATTGATTGGTGGGCGTCTATTACTTCAAAATATTACGATTCCACCAACACTCTGGTATGGTTTGGAATTTAGTGATGTTGTTGAAGAAAAAGTTCCACTCTTCCTTGGCAGTCACTATGATCAATATTTAACTGAAAAAGAAATCAAACATGCTGTTAAACATCCACTCAAGTAAAAAAGAGACGACCGGCTGGTCGTCTCTTTTATTTATGTCTATTCGTTTCCTCATATATATTATGACTGCTTTTTGACTGTAATACAAGACTGTTATTTAGGGAGTTATCGTATTACTATTAGATACCTAATATCAGGAGGTAGCTATTATGGATAATTCTTTTAAATTAGAACAAGCGCATTTAAAAATGGTCCACGAAACGCTTCAAAATACGCTAGATGAAATTGAACCCTTACTGTCAGCTAATGCCGATCAAGCTAAAAATTTCAAACGAACTGCCGGTAAAGAGACAGCTTTGAACTTCGACAGTTATGCTGATAATTTAGATACCTTCGCCACTATCGAAACAATGAATAAGCAAATCGATGCCTTCAACAATAAACAAACACAACTTCAAAGTATGAAAGCTCGTGTTTTACGGTTATTGCCAGCACCTTATTTTGCTCGGATCGACTTGCAATATCCTGATGAATCAGAAAAGATTCCTTTTTATATTGGAGCGGCTGGTTTCTCGCCTACGCCAGAAGAACCAATGATAATTGATTGGCGCTCACCAATTGCCGATTTATATTACAACAATCAAATTGGTGCTACTAGCTACATTGCTAATGATAGGCAAATCGGCGTTACAGTCGATACCCGTCGTCAATTTTTATTGCACGACGATGTACTAGAAGATATCTTTGATACTGATGTAGCAATT
Organism: Companilactobacillus nantensis DSM 16982; assembly: GCF_001435815.1. Lineage (GTDB taxonomy): Bacteria > Bacillota > Bacilli > Lactobacillales > Lactobacillaceae > Companilactobacillus > Companilactobacillus nantensis. The sequence continues at coordinate 28,266 of NZ_AZFV01000014.1, forward strand.
CAAGATCCACTCCTAGTTAAAACTTTACAAGCCAATAAAGATAGTCAAATGACCTCAATTACCGCTACAATTCAAAAGGAACAAAACGTTATTATTCGTGATACTACTAGCCGAGCCCTTCTCGTCAATGGTATCGCCGGCAGTGGTAAAACATCAGTCGTCTTACAACGAATTGCTTATTTACTCTATCATTATCGTGAAAATTTAGTTGCCAAAGACATGCTACTACTAACTCCGAATACCCTTTTCACTAACTATATCCAACAAGTATTACCCAGTCTAGGTGAGGAATCGCCGTTACAAATGACCTTCGATCAATTACTAGGAACATTCAACTCCAGTAAATTTACCGCTCAGACTAGTCACGTTCAAATACTAGCCCAAAGGCTGGATAATTTAACATTAACAAAGGATGATTTCAGTAATATCAGGTTAAATGACGATGCCATTTTCACACAAAACGACATCAAAGATTTATTCGACCAAACATCTGCAACATTATCGTTGGACCGACGAATCACAGCCCTCACAACAGTTATGACAAGTCAGATTGAACAAAAAATAGCGACCGAATCAAATGATGGCAAAATTCAGTCCGAGTTATCCGATTTAACTGACTCTCAACAAGAAAAAATCTTTGGCCGCTTAATCACGCCGAGCTCCGATATTGCCGTTCATAGCGCTACTAAAAAAATGTTGCAGTGGCGCTATCGAAATTTATTAAAGCAAATCGCACAGAAAAATTGGTTGAATTTGAGTCATATCGTCAAAAATACTTTGCATGTCGAAACTATCAATCAACTAGATTACAGTTACACACGTCTGAAACTGTTGAATTTAGCACAAAAGAAGCTTCGATTTGCAATGGTTGATGAAATTCAAGATTACTCGCTAGACCAAATTATTTTCTTGATTACAGCTTTCCCTAAAGCCAACTGGACATTAGTTGGCGACCAATTCCAATCAATTTTGGCAACTGAAAATCCGCTGACTTTTGATAATTTAAAAGATATTTTTGAACAGCATAAGATTAAAGTGACTCAGCGGAATTTATACACCAGCTATCGTTCCAGCGGTGCTATTACTAAAGCTTTTATCAGTCATGGTGCTCCAGGTTTAATTGAAAAAATCACAACTGTTCAAACTGGTGGCGTGCTTCCGCAATGGATTGAAAGTCATAATACCGATGCACTAATCGACAACTTGAGAAAACAAATCGAAGAATTTAATACTGATGAATTGTCAGCTATTATCACCGATGATTCTGCTTTAGCAAGCTTAATTAAAGACAAAATAAAACAGGTAGTTTTGGGCTCGAATGCCGAAAAGCTGCCTGCTAATGGAGTTGTTGCTTTACCTCTAACACTTGCTAAAGGTCTTGAATTTGATAATGTTATCATTGCCAATCTGAATACAGAATATTACCAAGATTCCCAATTTGGTGAGAATCGAATTTATACTGCGTTTTCTAGAGCTTCCAAACAACTCATTATCAATCAGGTTTTAAACTAAACGGCCGTGAGGCCGTTTTTTATTTTGAAAAATTTAGTCGACAATCGTTGCTCCTAAGCTATTTTTGAAATGGCTCAAAGCCCAATCATGTCCCGCCTGATTAAATGAAGCTACTCCATTTTCATGGATAACAATTTGATAATTTAAATTGTATGCATCAATTGCCGTATGCAATACACAAATATCGGTACAAACACCAACTAAGTGTAAAGTATCAACTTTTCTTTCTCGCAAACGTAGGTTCAAATCGGTCCCTGCAAAGGCGCTATAACGTGTTTTGTCGAATAATTTCACCTTTTCACTATCATTATGGTCGTTGAACCAATCATTCAAACCACCATACAGTTCCCGACCCCAAGTTCCTCGCACATTATGGGTTGGGAAAAGCTTTGTTTCAGGATGATATGGGTCATTTTTCTTATGGACATCCGTTGGTAGCCAAACCCAATCTCCGTTTTGAGACATTTCCGTCGCCAAATTAACAATGGATTGTTCAAGATCCTGCCCCGGTTTACCACAAGTCAGGGCACCATCATCAGCCACAAAATCATTGGTATAGTCGATAATTAATAACGCTTGATGTGAAGACATAGTAATTCCTACTTTCTTCTAGTTATTCGGTTATGTTCAAATTATCTAAAATATAGCTACTTGGGGTCAATTTATCTGCATACAAATGTTTCGTTAGAATTTATTATTTTATACATATCGGCAACTGAAAAATCACCTTCTTTAGACAGGTAGAAATTATGATTTATGTTATAATCTCCCTAATAATTGACCAGTTAGGGGCTTGTAATTATGCATAAAAAACAACGGGAATCATTCAATAAAAAATATTTCATTTTTGCCATTATTGGTGTCGTTATTTTTGCAGTTGCCCTATCTTTATTAACATTGAAAGATACTAAAACCAATCAGAAAAAAACAACCGGCCAACCTCAAACTGAATATAAAACTATTAAAAAGAGTTTAGACAAACAGTTCAATCAAAACGGACGGATTGTGGCTATTAAAGAAGAACACAATATCAACGACAGCACCAGCAAACATCCCCACACCGTCATCATCATCAAATTGATCGACAGTCAAACACAGAAATATCTCAAGACAACCTACGAAGCCGTTCAAAATAATCAAGCTACTGATGATCAAAAACAATACATCTATTCCATTCAAAAAATTGTTTCTGATGAAGCTAAGAAACTCCATAACAATGACGACGTTATTCAATTCGTCTATAAAGATGGCAAGAAAAATATCCCTGTTGCTAGTTCACAAAAGAATAAATTCTTGATTCAACCAGTTAAAATAACTCAGCCTAAACAAAAAGCAGCCGCATAGGCTGCTTTTTTACTTTTTAAATCGCTTAGTCAGTTTATCTTCACTTCGTTGTAACAACGTTTCTGGATCAATCTCATATTTACTGCTCATCATCAAAACTTGGTCCAAGACATCGGCCAGCTCTTCTTCAAGATTATCTTCCAATTCAGCCGGCGTCTTTTTCGATTCACCAGGATGATCACGACCAATTTCAATAGCTCGAACAGCTCGTGATAATTCGCCAACTTCTTCAGTCATAAAATTCAAATGAACGAAAGTTGGGTATTGATACCAGCCACGTGCTTTGTAAAATTCAGTTAGCCATGCTTGATGTTCTTTTAAATTCAAAATATTGCTCCTTTAACTGATTACTATTAATTTTTTATATAAAAAAACCTCAGATTTTCTCCGAGGTTTAATTATTATCGACTGATTCTTCTTCTTTAACTGTTGTTTCATCAAACTTGATAATCTTTTGGGCAATCTCTTCCGGTTTTTCCATCATAGCTAAATGACCGACACCTTTGATATCTTCAATTTGTAAATCAGGGACACGACCAATAGTGGCCTTAGCATCCTTAACTCCCTTTTCAGTTAAAACTTGATCTCCATCACTGAACAATGCCAAAGTTGGAATCTTGAATGACCGCAAACGCTTATTCAAAGCCTTCTCTGTCAAATAGTCCATTGACATCTTTTGTAATTTCTTAGCAATCTTACGATCGACCTTATTAGCAGCTTCATCAACTACCTTAGGGTTCTTCAAACTACTACGATCAAAGTTCTTGTCGAAGTACATCCCAGCTTTAACTGGCGATTTTGCCAATTTGCCTAATAATGGAATACTTGCGACAGCCGAATGAGCGTCCATATCAGCGTATTTATCAGTAGCGGGTGTATTTAGTAGGATTAGTTTATTAATCGTAAAGCCACGCATTTCTGCCATGTTTACGGCAACCAAACCACCAACACCGTATCCAAAAATAACTAACTTACGAGTTATCTTTAAACGCGCCATTGCTTCTAATAAATTCCAAGCTTCAGAATCGATTGTGTAGTGATCGTTCTTCGAATTGGAAGATTTGCCCTGACCTAACAGATCAAGTGCAACAATTGTTTGATATTTACTCTTTAAATAGGGAATCATTTCATTGAAATACTCAATTGAACCATTAATTCCGGGTACCAGGACGATGATGCTGTCACTGTCGACGGGACCGATTAGATTTGTATTTACACTACCCTCAGATGTAGATAATATTTTTTCCAAATTATTCTGCCTCTTTAGTTTTTACTCATACTAAAAATATACCTAACTTATGAAGATTTTGCATGGTTTCTAACGTTTTTTAAAATATTTTTATTTAATAGCCTAATTTGATTGACAATTTTACGAAAATGAATTAGATTGGACTAGACCAGAAAGGTAGAGATGGGAGAATAATATAATGAAGATAATTAAAGTTAAAGATACACAAATGGGTGGTAAGGAAGCCTTTAAACTTGTTAAAGCTGACATCGAAAACGGTGCTAAAGTACTTGGTTTAGCTACTGGTAGTAGCCCAATCACACTTTACAACGAAATGACAAGTAGCGACCTTGATTTCTCAAACATGACTTCAGTTAACTTGGACGAGTACGTTGGTCTAAAGGCTGACAACGACCAAAGTTACCACTACTTCATGAAAGAACACCTATTCAGCAAGAAACCTTTCAAGAATTCATATGTTCCCGATGGTTCAAATCCTGATGCTGATGCTGCTACTTCAGCTTACGATAAGATCATTGAAGAAAATCCTATCGACCTTCAAATCCTTGGTATTGGTAGAAATGGTCACATTGGTTTTAACGAACCAGGTTCACCATTAGATGGCAAGACTAGAAAAGTTGGTTTGACAGAATCAACAATCGAAGCTAACACACGTTTCTTCGATGATGAAAAAGATGTCCCACGTTTTGCTTACTCAATGGGTATCGGCTCAATCATGAAAGCTAAGAAGATTGTTCTTCTAGCTTACGGTGAAAACAAAGCTGATGCTATTGCTGCTACTGTTGACGGCCCTGTTACAGAAGACTGCCCAGCCAGTGCATTGCAAAACCACCCTGATGTAACACTTATCATTGATGACGCTGCTGCATCAAAGTTAAAATAATTTAAAAATTAATAAAACCGGTAATCAATTTTGATTATCGGCTTTTTTGTGCTTAATTTACTAAATCTTCTTCAAAATGATCATACCCGTTTTCCGGTGTGACTTTTACCTTAGGGAAATCTAAGAAGACAAACAATAAACTCATAATAAGCGTTAAATAGCAGTACCAAACCCATGGCACAATCGCAATCGGTGAAATTTTTGCCATTCCTCCGGCAACTAATAATTGTCCCGCATACGGAATCAAACCTTGAACGTGCGTCGCAAACATCGACAACAAGGTTGAGACACGAGCACGAGATAATTTAAATTTTCGGCCAATTTCAGTTGCTAATGGTCCAACTGTGATAATGGCAATCGTGTTATTCGTTGTTGCAACACATAATAATGTCACTAAGGCACCGATAGAAAATTCAGCACCATGTTTTGACTTAGTTTGCTTACCCAACGTGTCCATTAACCATTGAATTCCGCCAAGATATTTCATCAATTCGACCAAACCACCAACGATAATCGAAATAATGGCAATGTCTTCCATACTGGCCATCCCTGATTGAACATATTGCATGGATCCAATCAAACTGAAGTCGCCATGGATCACACCAATCACAATTCCTGAGGCTACTCCGATAATCATAACTGGCATAACGTTCAAGCCCACTAATGACAAAACAATGACTAAAATATAAGGAATCAAATCGACCAAATTCCAACTATACGAACCAGTTAAAACCACCGTTTTAATCGGATAAATCGCTAATAAAATAATATTGATAATGATTGCAGGTAAATAAGTAATAATATTTAATTTAAATTTTTCTCGTTGCTCGACACCTTGCGTCTGAACTGAGGCAATTGCAGTGGCGGAAATAAATGACAAATTATCACCAAACATTGCGCCACCAACAACGATTCCTGCCATAAGTGCAGGATTAACTCCAGTTTTGACAGCAACATCAACCGCAACGGGCATTAAAGCAGTAATAGTCCCCATCGAAGTACCCATCGCAAAACTCAAGATACAACCGATAACAAAAATTCCCGGTAAAATCATGTTGGCTGGCAAAATACTCAAGCCCAAATTAGTCACCGACGAGACAGCATGCATCTTGGAAGCTACCCCTTGAAACGCTCCCGCTAGGATAAAAATAACGACCATCATAATCAATGTAGGCTCGCCACCACCTTTGCAAAAGGCCATAACTTTTTCTGAAAATGACATTTTTTTGGTACCCTGTGGTGGTGCAATTCCGAATGCTACCATTGAAGCTAAAATCATCCCCACTAGCAGTGGCATACTATCAAATTTTCCGGAGACGATTCCGGTTAATGCATATAAAATCAAAAATACGATCAGCGGCAGTAACCCTTTAATACTGCCCTTTTTTGTTTCTTTCATTATGAAACTCCATTTATTTCAAAATAATTTTTGGCAAACATACCTTAAAATATTAAGCCACCTCGATTAATTAGACAAGTTATTCCTCAAGGTAACCCGCAACGACATAATGTGACACGTCGTATTGTTACAATTATTTTTGTAATTAAGTTACGGAGGGGAATTATTTATGAAGAAAACATTTTTAATGTTCATGGGGATTTTTGTTTTATTAGGAGTGGCTGGTTGTAGTAATACCACTACCCAATCAACACCAAAATCGCATATAAAAATAGAACACAAACAGTCAAAAACACCATATTATCAAGAACTAACGAAAGCTGATCAAAAAAATGTTAACTTTAATTTCATCGCCGACCAAAATGATTATGGTTATTTTATTTCGGCTAAGGTAACTAATAAGACTAACAAAACTATCAAATTTGACCGTTCTAAATTTGCTTTGAAGCTAGCTGATAAAGATGTTCCAGCTAGTTTAACTGGTGTATTTACTTTAAAACCTAACCAAACTAAAAAACTGTCCGGCCTATTTCAAAAACAAAGTGTTAAAGAACTAATTCAATCTAATAATTTCATAACCTATTCTCACAAAATTAAATTAGCATCTACACGTTCAATGTTTTCAACCGAGGACTTAAATGTTCTAAACCAAACATTTAACACTACTTCGGACCAATCTAATAATACTGAGCAACAAAATGAATCTGATAATAAGAGTGATTCGCAAACTACATCTTCTGACAATAGTTCAACCAATACTACTGAATTAACTGAGGCGCAAGCTCGTCAAAAACTAGCTGGTTACGGTGATACTTCAGATTGGAAAGCTGAACGAGGTGATGGCTGTTGGAACCTATATAATGCTCGCGGTACTTGGACTGTTTATGATAATGGCGATGTTTCTTATCCCGGTGATCGTGCTCTTAACCAATATCTAAAGGATCACCCTGATGAAAATTCCGATGCTGATACTGATGATTCTGACTCTGATGACGTTGAATAATATATAAGCTCATGTATTAAACCTCTTGTATTGGATAAATCCAACCAAGAGATTTTTGTTACACTGAAATATTTTTCCAATAAAACACGAAAACCTTTTTGACAAGGTAATTCTGATTTAAAATAATGATTTTGCTAATACCGCAAGACGACATAATGTGACACATCATATTGATACAATCATTTTTATAATTAAATTACAGGGGAAAATTATTTATGAAAAAAACACTTTTTATGTTAATGGGGATGTTCCTCCTACTAGAATTAACAGGTTGTTCTAAACCGGCTAAAACAACTAATTCAACACACATTCAATCAACACAAAAGGAAGTCGTAGTTAAAAATTATCAGTATTTAAGTAATGAAAACCGCCGAAAAGTTAACTTCCACTTTACAGCCACATTGAAGAATTCTGGCTATACCATCATGACAAAAATCACTAATAACACCAAGCATTCAATCAAAATTAATCAGGCCAAATTTGATTTACAGCTACCTGATAATGAAATATCAACTAAACAAAGCGGCATATTGGTCATAAAACCAAAACAAACTAAGACAATCCAAAATCTTTTCCAAAAATTGACTGTTAATGAATTAGGTCAAACTGATACTTTCATCACTTATGCGCACGATATTAAATTATCAGCCACTCGTTCAATGCTCCCAGCTGAGACTTTAAATACTTCAGAACAATCGACAAGTTCAAACGATGAATCCAATAATAATGAGGATCAAAATCCAAAGTCAGATTCTCAAATTCCAGTTGAGAATCAAGCTACATCACCCACTAATCCTCCAGCCCAAACAAAACTAACAGAAGCACAGGCACGTCAATTTTTTGCTGATTCTGGATATGGTGATACTTCAAAATCCACTGCGGAACGACGTGACGATGGTTGGTATTTCGATGGTGGTCAAGTTGTTTATGACAATGGTTATGTTCTTTATCCTGGTAACTATGCTCTGAACCATTACATGAAAGAATACCCAGATACGGATACAGATGATTCCTATTCTGATGACACTGAATAATATCCATAAAAAAAACTGCTAAATCAATTTACGATTTTAGCAGTTTTTTTGAACCTAATTTTGGTTTTCAAATACATTAATATGGCTACTAGAATAATTATTGGTGTTAGTTTCAAAGGGAAAAATAGCATAATGAAAATTCCTGCGACAACTGGTGAAATTAATTCACTCATAATAGTTGTTGCTACAATGGCAACGATAAACAACCGATCATAACCTGGCAATAATTGTGCCACTGCGAATCCTTCAATCATGGCCGCAAAGGTTATCGGAAAAATATGTCCCCCACGCCAGTTAAAGTTAAGACACCATGCTAAGAAAAATAATTTTAAAAGTCCCATTCCGATTAGAAAGAACGGAGATTTATTAGCCCAATTGCCAATTAATAAATCCAAACTGTGCTGACCTGAGAATAATAAATCCGGTGCGAAAATTGCTATCAGGCTAATACCAATTGCACCTAGACCAACTTTGAAAGATAGAGTTAAATTTATTTTATTTATCCACATGTGGAAAACTTTGTAAAAGTATTTACAGATTTCCCCAAAAATAATTCCGCCAATCATCAAAAGTGGCAGTAGCCAGATATCCACAAGCTGCCAATGTGATGTTCCTAATTTAATAATGAACGATGGTTGATCTGTTTGGCGAATTAATAAAGCAAACGCGAGAATCCCGTTAATAATAAACACTGGATAGAGGATTCGTTTTTGTTTGATGATTGATGGTATTTTCGGCGCGCTAGCGCCGACGTATTTTTGCCGAAATTTGAATGGATTTGAAAGGCGCTTGATTGTTTCCATTAACGGTAGTTTTTTCAATTCTTCATATTGGAAATATAAATAAAGTAATTTATCAGCTTGCCAAATTGAAAAAGACATCATGATAATCAATCGTTTGATTAAGCTTTAATTCATGCATTGAATCCTGCGACGTTTTCGGCAAATCAGGCCAACGTTTTAACAAATAATACAGCAATAAACTACCTAAAAATATCAGTCCAATTTCTAGAATTTGATTATGATTCGACCATACTAATTCAGAAGTAAATCCTTCGAGTACTAAAAATATCGCCGCAATTATGCCAATGATGGCACTTAAGATAAATCCATAAACTACTAAAACAAAACGTTTGATTCCAATCACCCTTTCTTACAATCGCAAGCATTATAACATAGCAAAGTTTACAGTTTTAAAGCGTTATTTATTATGTTGATATATTTTTTTAGACAAAAAAAGAGGAGAAATTTGCACATCTGCAAATTTCTCCATGTGGTAAGGTGCGACGATTTTCCAAACGCTTTCGCGCCAACCTTCTACCCTTACCTCGGTTTGGCACCGTTATGTAGTATTGCACGGATACTATCCATAAGTCAATCTTTTAATTACTTTTCAAAAAAAATCGTATCCGTTTTCAAAGAGAAAAAGGCTGTAACCCTTGAGGCTACGGCCTTTTTCTTTAAATTGTTTCACATGGAACATATTGTATCAAAAACACACGTTCGTCACTATATATAGTGGTACGTTCCAATTAACTATTTTTGTAAAGACTTTACAAGGTTATAACATAACTTATGACTCAAAATAGCTGATTCTGGACTGACTGGATTATCCTTACCTTCTGAAACGGCGTTCAGAAAGGCTCTGATAATTGGATCAAAACCACGTGTAACTAGAGTATTTTCCCAATCAGGCCGTGACGATTGTGTAACGGCCCCTGTTTGGTAAGTTTCTAATAAGTTTAAATTAGTCACGACTTGACGAGTTTTACTACCTTGAACGGTTGATAGTTCCAAGTTACTGCCACCAATCATATTGGTAACGATTTGAGCCTGACTCTTAGCTCCGTTCAAAGTGATATAGCCTTGTTCTAAATTGCCATCTTTAGTAACTAGAAAATTATTAACGGTCTTAACTTTTTCATCCATTAAATAAACAGCTGTATCAACCGAGTGAATCATCAAATCAAAAATGGCAAAGGCAGCTGGTTGAATAGCTTCCTCGCGAATTTTTTCTGAGACGATTGTCCGTTTATCAGCAATTTGTTTTAATTCTTGATTGAATGGAGCAAACCGACGATTAAAACCACATGTTAACAAAAGTTGTTTGTCTGAGGCTAATTTATACAGTGCCTCAACTTCTGATAAATCTTCTGAAACAGGTTTATCGACATAAACATTGATTCCAGCAGTTAATAATTGTTTGATTATTTCAAAATGCGTTTGCGTTGGTGTATGTACGAAAACTGCCAGTGGTTTTTCGGCTATTAACTCGTCCAGTGTTTGATGAAAATGTTTAAAGCCATACTTCTTTTCCAACATCTCACCTTTAGCCGTATTTCTCGTTGTTAAATGCCATTCAAACTTATCCTGTAACGTCGCCATCACCGGTAAATAAGCCTTCTGAGCAATATTTCCTAATCCAATCACACCAATTTTTTCCATAATCTCACCTCAAGTTAATATTCGTTGAACAATTGCAAATGTTCTTTAAGATACTGACCGGTTAAGCTGGCAGGATTATCTGCAACCGTTTTCGGAGTACCCGTTGCAATAATTTTACCACCATTAACGCCACCTTCGGGACCTAAATCATTGATATAGTCAGCATTGGAAATAATATCCAAATCATGTTCAATTACGATAATTGTCGCATGCTTTTTCAACAATTTATTGAAAACATCTAACAACACGCCAACGTCTTTTGGATGCAAACCAACACTTGGTTCATCAAAGATAAATAACTGATTCTTTTGACTACGTTTCATATAAGTTACCAGTTTCATTCTTTGAGCTTCCCCACCAGACAAAGTTGGCGTACTTTCACCCAATTTCAGATAACTCAATCCAATACTGATCAATACATCGAGTGTATTTTTGATATTTGGAACATCTTTGAAAAAGCTAGCTGCCTCTTTAACGGACATATCGAGGATTTCAGCGATGTTTTTACCTTGCCAAGTAATATCTAAAATCTCTTTCTTATAACGATTTCCGTGGCAGACAGGACATGTTTGAACCATATCAGGTAGATATTGAATATCTAACGTAATAACTCCCGTTCCGCCACAATTAGGACAGGCACCTTGTTTATTATTATATGAGAAATAAGTTGGCGTAAATTTCTTAGCTTTGGCTGCTGGAGTTTCCGCAAAGAGTTTGCGCAAGTGATCCAAAATCTTAGTGTACGTTCCAACAGTTGAACGAACATTTTTACCGATTGGCACTGAATCGACTTTGACAATATTTTTAATATCGGCTGTTTCGACTGACTTCACAAATTTAGGTAATTTTTCACCCTCAATTTTATCGGTCATCGCTGGTAATAAACTGTCAAAAATCAGAGTCGTTTTTCCTGAACCCGACATCCCTGAAACAATATTAAGTGACTCTTTGCTAAATTTAGCTGTTAAATCATGAATGTTATAACGGTCACCAATTTCAACACTAATTGTTCCCTTTTGGAATGGTGTGACGGCTTTATGTTTGATAATATCAGCTTCACCGGTCAAATATGGCTGAATCACGGACTCATGATCTGCTTTGATTTGTTCAACTGTACCTTGGCTAATAATTCGGCCACCATCATTACCCGAATCGGGGCCAATTTCAATGACATAATCGGCAGCTGCAATAATACTTGTATCGTGATCAACGACGACCAGCGAGTTACCTAAGCGAACCAATTCACGTAAAATTTTAATTAATCCGGCCACATTAGCTGCATGCAAACCAACGCTTGGTTCATCTAAGACATACAACACACCGGTCATTTGGTTTCGAATCGTTCGTGCTAATTGAATCCGTTGTAATTCACCGGTCGACAACGTATTACCAGCCCGAGAAATTGATAAATAATTCAATCCTAAATCAACGATTGGTGACAATAAATCTAGCAATTCATTAGTTAAGTTTTTCCCCAAAGCTTGCATATCCTCTGGCAACCAATTCATGATATCTTGGCAAAATGCTTGTAATTCTGAAATGGTAAAGTTAGAAACTTCCGCAATATCTTTACCAACTAATTGATTACTAAATAATTTGGGATTAAAACGACTGCCGTGACAAGCGGGACAAACTTTTTCAGAATAAAAGCGTTCCAATCGTGTCAAAGTATTTTCATTTTTAGTACTCTTCAAACTATTTTTCACAGCTGTAACGGCGTTCTCATATAAAGCATTCAATCTAAATGAACGTCCTGTTTTCGTTGGTACTAAGATTTCTTTCTTTTGTTCTGGTCCGTTAATGACAATATCTTTTTCTTTATCTGTTAAATCTTTAAATGGCACATTGGTTCTAACACCGAGCTCCTTGATAATATCCTTTTGTAGTGTTCGACCAGGTAAATTCCATGATCTAATCGCACCCTCATCGATCGATAAGGAATCGTCAGGGATTATTTTATCAAGTTCAATTTCCTTGAGAAAACCAGTTCCCTGACAAGTTGGACAAGCACCATCTGAATTAAAGGCGAAATCCTCCGCTCCAAAGTTCATAAACTTAACACCACAGACAGGACACGTTAGCATGCCCATGTTCTCATCTGAAGTTGGCAAATCCATTGCTTCAGAAATTTTCAAGGTAGGATCTAAACGGTGTCCGTTGGGACAGACAACTGAAGCTAACCGTGAAAACATTAATCTTAAAATATTTAAACTTTCCGTCATCGTACCGACAGTTGAACGCACGCTAGGAACTACGGGACGTTGACGTAAAGCAATCGTTGAAGGTAAATTTTTGATATCTTTAACATCGGAACGGCCAACTTGCGTAATTCTTCTACGCGTGTAGGTCGACAGTGCATTGAGATACTTTCTAGCCCCTTCAGCATAAATCGTATCCATTGCCAAAGAAGACTTTCCTGACCCCGAAACACCGGTGATTGCTACAAATGAATTCAACGGTATATCGACATCAATATTTTTGAGGTTATTAGCATTAGCACCAGTAACTTCAATGTTATCCGGAATGTAATTCTTATGTCTTATAGTCATAATTTCCCCCTCACTCAATGAATCGATTATAACATTGGTGGGTTTATTTTTAATTGGTTAAGGTTTTGATGAAATAACGGCGTTATAGGTAATAGTGTTTAATCGTTATAACGCATATTTTCTATCGTTCACTTTATTTATCACTTGATAATTAAGATATCAAAAAAGCACTCCAATACCTTTCTTGTCGTGGCATTGGGGTGCTTTTGGTTTTATTTAGTTAGTTTTAAATCGGCTGGGCATGCAGTGGGTCTGAAACGAGCTACGACAGGGCAACTCCTTCCGCTTTTCATAACTTGATAAATCGCCCGCAAAATCGGCGTGCAATTCATCAAGTTACGAAAATGCTCGGGAGCTGGGCGCCCTGTCTCCGCTCTCTACTTTTTTGCAATCTTTCCCTGTTCAATATAAACGCTCAAAATTCCAATATCAGCTGGATTAACTCCACTAATTCGGCTTGCTTGAGCTATTGTTTGTGGATTGATCTTACTTAGTTTTTGAACAGCTTCTGTAGCTAGACTGTCGACCTTTGTATAATCAATGCGGTCAGGAATCTTCTTTGATTCCATCTTCTTCAAACGTTCGATGCGCATTTCTTCCTTCTTGATATAACCGGCGTACTTTGTTGCAATTTCTACTTGTTCTGCAACTCGGTTATCAACTGGAAAATCAGCTGCTCCGACCATATCAATAATGTCAGTGTAATGTACTTCTGGTCTTCTCAAGAAGTGATCTGCCAAAACACCATCTTTTAATGGCTTCAAATCATGAGCCTTTAAGAATGGTAGTGCTTGTTTTGGTGTAATCATCTTGTGTGATAAGCGTTCTAGTTCCATTTCAATGGTAGCACGCTTTTCTTTAAAGCCGTTATAACGCTTATCACTAATCAAACCAAGGTTATAACCATAGTCTGTCAAACGAAGATCAGCATTATCGTGACGTAAAATCAAACGATATTCGGCACGACTTGTCAAAAGACGGTATGGTTCGTTTGTTCCCTTAGTAACTAGGTCATCGATCAAAACGCCGATATAAGCCTCGTCACGACGGAGAATAAATGGATCCTTACCTTCGGCACGTAAAGCAGCGTTGATACCAGCCATAAGTCCTTGACCAGCAGCTTCTTCGTAGCCAGAAGTTCCGTTCATTTGACCAGCTGTAAAGAGATTCTTAACAACCTTAGTTTCCAAATTAAGCTTCAATTGCCATGGTTCAATAACATCATATTCAATGGCGTAACCAGGACGCATCAACTTAGCGTTTTCCAAACCAGCAACGGAGTGAAGCATCTTCAATTGGATTTCTTCCGGCATTGAAGTTGAGAAATCACCAACGTAATACTCTTGTGTATCTCTGCCTTCTGGTTCAAGGAAGATTTGGTGACGAGGCTTGTCAGCGAAACGAACAATTTTATCTTCAATTGAAGGACAATATCTTGGGCCAACACCCTTGATAACACCAGAGAACATTGGTGCACGGTCAAGGTTTTCACGAATAATCTTGTGTGTTTCAGCGTTAGTGTAAGTCATCCAACAAGAAATCTGATGTTGAAGATAACTTGAATCTGGTGTCTCAAATGAGAAATGGTTTGGTTCTTTATCACCAGGTTGTTCGATAGTTTCATCAAACTTGATCGTATTTTTGTTAACACGTGGAGGTGTACCAGTCTTGAAACGAGTTAGCTTGAAACCATGCTTTTCAAGATCTTCTGAAAGCTTGATTGAAGGAATACTGTTGTTAGGGCCTGATGAATACATCAATTCACCGATAATGATCTTACCTCGTGATGAAGTACCAGCTGTCAAAACAACTGATTTGGCGTGGTATCTAGCACCAGTTGCTGTAACGATACCTTTGCAGACGCCATCTTCAACGATAAGCTTTTCAGCCATCCCTTGACGAAGTGTTAAATTAGGTTCATTTTCCAAAACATCCTTCATCATACGGTGATACATGTTTTTATCAGCTTGGGCACGTAAAGCACGAACTGCTGGGCCTTTACCAGTATTAAGCATACGCATTTGAATGTATGTCTTATCAATATTGCGACCCATTTCGCCACCTAAAGCATCAATTTCACGGACAACGATACCTTTAGCAGGACCACCAACTGAAGGATTACATGGCATGAAAGCCACCATATCCAAGTTGATCGTTACGAGCAATGTCTTTTCACCCATACGGGCAGCAGCCAAAGCTGCTTCAGAACCAGCATGGCCAGCACCTACAACGATAACGTCATAAGTTTCTGAATCAAATTCCTTAATTTCCATTTCTTACTTCACCTTTACCTAGTTTTACGTGTGGTACTAATTAATTATTATTTTCAATTACATATGCACGGCGCTAGCCGATTTTTAGTATCAATTTGCATTATTAAAGTAAATTCGCCGTTTTTTAGTACCTTTTAGCACTATTCAAAAAATCGAATCCACTAGTCGGAAGAACCGAGAAACTTAACTGGCAGTGAAAGTGGCGTTAGAGCTTTAGCGCTTACGCCACCGGGCATGTTTGGAGACTTGCTTGCAAGGCTTCAAACCGAGGTTCGAGACCGCATTTTGGCTCGAACCGGTCCGCACAGCCAGTTAAGTTTTCTCGGTTCTGGAGACAGCATAAAAACTACTATTTTCCTAAACAGAATTGTGAGAACAATTGTGTAATCAATTCATCTGGATAACTCTCGCCAGTAATTTCCCCGAGAGTGTCCCAGCAAGCCGTCATATCGATTTGTACAAGGTCGATAGGCATTCCTGCTTCAATTCCTGAAATAACGTCATTGAGGCTATTTTTAGCCTTACGGAGCAAGCCAGCTTGACGAGCACTTGTAATAATGACGTTGCTACTGTTGTTATCTTCAATTCCGGCGTTAAATATCTTACTAATTGTTTGTTTAATTGTTTCAATACCATCATTTTTAATGGCAGATGTTTGCAAGATAATATCGTCTGGCTTTAGTTGTACGACTGAACTTGGCGTAATGATTGGCATCAAATCCATCTTGTTAAAAATAACGATACGGCGCTTATCTGCTGTTGCGTTCAATAACTCAATATCGTCTTCTTCAAGTTGACGACTTGAATCCAAAACAAGAATAACTAAATCGGCACCTGCTAAGGCCTTCTTCGAACGTTCAACACCAATTTTTTCAACTTTATCGTCAGTATCACGAATTCCGGCCGTATCAATCAATTTCAATGGCACACCATCAATATTGACGTATTGCTCAACGACATCGCGAGTTGTTCCGGCAACATCAGTTACGATTGCTTTGTCTTCATCCAATAAGCGGTTCAAAAGACTTGATTTACCAACGTTAGGCTTCCCAACGATTGCTGTTGCTAGACCATGTTGTAAAATCTCGCCACTTTCAGCTGTCTTCAAGAGACTGTCAATGCTTGAACTAACTGTATTGGCCTTTTCTAACAACAATTGGGTTGTCATTTGGTCAGTATCGTATTCTGGATAATCAATATTAACCTCAACTTGAGCCAATGAATCCAAGATTTCTTGACGCAAATTACCAATCAAATGATGGAGATTACCATCTAATTGGTTAACAGCGACTTGCATGGCTTTATCAGTTTTGGCACGGATCAAATCCATAACAGATTCAGCTTGGGTCAAGTCAATTCGACCATTTAAAAAGGCACGTTTCGTAAATTCACCAGGTTCGGCCATTCGAGCGCCGTATCCCAACAATAATTGCAGAACTTTATTCGTCGCAACTATACCCCCGTGGGTATTTATTTCAACGACATCTTCACGGGTAAATGTCTTTGGGGCACGCATTACAGAGACCATAACTTCGTCAACTAACGAACCGTTGGCTGGATCAATAATGTGTCCATAATTAATCGTATGACTGGCAACTTTTTCTAAGTCACGTCCTTTAAAAATCTTCATAGCAACTTCAACGGCTTGGTCTCCGGACAAACGTACGATGGAGATAGCACCTTCCCCAGGAGGAGTTGAAATGGCTGCAATAGTGTCATATTCAGTTACTGAACTAGGCATAATAAGCTCCCTTTCTCTATTTTTGAGCATAAAAAAAGTGCATAATCCGCCAATGTTTGACGGAAAAGCACCTTGACTACTTTTCTATATATATAATCTATGAACAATTTCTAAAACATCTTAACGACATTTTTTGCGATTGTCAATTATTTACGATTCTTATAAACACGTTTCTTAGCTTTTCTAAGACGACGTTGTTTTTCTCTCTCAGCCTCTTCAGCTTCGCGTTGTTCACGACGATACTTGAATGGGTTTTGGAAAGCCAATGTCTGAAGTACTTGGAACGCATTAGTGATAACCCAGTAAATTGTAATAGCTGATGGGAATGTCAATGCTGGTACGAAGATAAAGATTGGCATGACCCAAGTCATGATCTTTGTCGTCGCATTTTGTGTTGGTTGTGAGTAGCTGGAAATGTATGTACTTAAGAAAGTAAATACAGCAGCTAAAATGGCCATGATGTAATATGGATCGGCCTTACCAAGTTGCATCCATAAGAATGTACCATCACGTAATTGGGTGGTCTTATAAATGGCTTGATACAAAGCAAACATAACTGGCAACTGAACGACCAATGGTAAACATCCAGCAACCGGGTTTACTCCGGCTTCACTATATAGTTTTTGTGTCTCTTCACGTAATTTTTGTTGTGTATCCGTATCTTTAGCAGAATATTTCTTTTGAAGAGCCTGCATTTGTGGCTGAATCTTCATTTGTTTATTCATACTTCTGATTTGGAACCAGTTAAGTGGCAACAAAATTACTCTAATGATAAGTGTGAAGATAATGATTGCCCAACCATAACTATTGCCAACTAGTGAAGCTAACCAAAGGATAAATTGAGAGAAACTATACAGAATATAGTGATCCCAGAATCCACTACTGTGACTTGTGATTGGCTCGTTTAGGTTTGAACATCCAGCTAAAACCAAGACAACACTAAGTAACAGTGCGATACCTATGTATTTCTTTAAGCTTTTCTTATTCACGTTTGCACCTATAGTTAATTAATATTTTGTACCCTAACTTAATACTTTACCTAATTTCAGTAAATGTACAATATTTTTCTTGGATTCAAACATATCTAAATCTACCGCCGGTTTTCTCGCAATAATCAAGAAATCCAATTCTGCTGGAATATCAGGTTTCAATTCCAAAAGAGATTGGCGGATGTATCTTTTAATACGATTACGTCCTACTGCAGTATGTGAAACTTTCTTCCCAACGGAAATGCCGACACGGAAATGCTTTTGCCCCTCTTTAGGCATCGTGTACAAAACAAAATTGCGATTTGCAACGGATTTCCCATTGGAATAGACATATTGAAACTCATTTTCTTTTTTTATTCGATAACTTTTTCTCATATGTCACCAGACTACTCTCGTTTTGTAATAAAAAAAGACCACCAAATTGTTTAGTGATCCTTCAAAACTAAGCTGATAATACTTTACGACCCTTTTTACGGCGTCTTGCTAAAACTTTGCGACCATTACTTGTACTCATTCTCTTCATGAAACCATGGACGCGTTCACGGTGACGCTTCTTTGGTTGATATGTTCTCTTTGTAGTCATCAATAAACCTCCTGACTCTTAATTATATTTAAAATATTCACTTCTTCAGACAATTGCTTAACTATAATATCATGTTATGCCAACTTTTTAAATAACTAATTTCCTATAAAAGCAAGTTTTTTCTAGAAAGTTTTTCGCAATTTCCATTGTGGATAATTTGTGGAGTCATTTGACAACATATTTTTTCCACAGGACTATAAACAAACTTTTCCAACGTAACTTTTTACTGTGTTTAGGTTTTCCACAGGTGTTGTTGATTTCTTGTTTTTTGTATGTAACAGCCTATTTATAGGCTTTATTTCGGTTGTTAGTTGTGGATAACTATGTGGACAGTTTTTATCAACAGCCTTTTTCCACAAACCTGTGTATTTAGAAAATACCCGCTGTTATTTATCCTAAATTTAAACATGTGTTCTGTGGAAAACTATTTAATAGAATGATAAACTATACTCTGTCATTTTAGGGAAAAAATTATCCACAACCACAGATTGGGGGGAAATAATTGCAAAATATAAATAATTCAATTGATCCAAAGCTAACCGAATTTTGGGATTATTTTACAAATAAACTGAGATCTCAATTAACTTCCGTCAGTTACTCAACTTGGGTTGAAAGTGCTAATCCTTTATATATTGATGGCAATAATATTTATATTTCGGTTCCAACAAAACTACACAAAGATTATTGGGAACGAAATTATACTGAAAAAATTGCTATCTATTCATATGAATTAAATGGAACTGAACTAAATCCGATTATCGAAAATGATGAAGAGAGCGCAAAAAAAGAGGAGCAAACAATTGCTCCTCAAGTTGAACCTACGAACGAGTCAGCTCAACCAAAACATGTCTTTCATAATTCACATTTGAATCCGAAATACACTTTTTCTTCATTTATTGTCGGTAGCGGAAATCAGATGGCACATGCCGCAGCACTCGCTGCAGCTGAAGATCCCGGCGGGGTCTACAATCCACTCTTTATTTATGGTGGCGTTGGTTTGGGAAAGACTCACTTGATGCAAGCTATTGGACATCAAATGATCAAACTCGATCCACTTGCTAAAGTTAAATATGTTACGAGTGAAACCTTCGCTAACGACTTCATCAACTCAATCCAGATGCGGACTCAAGACGATTTCAGACAAGAATATCGCAACGTTGATCTACTATTAATAGATGACATTCAATTCTTTGCTGAAAAAGAGGGTACCCAAGAAGAATTCTTCCATACCTTTAATGAGCTCTATGAAAATGGTAAGCAGATCGTAATGACATCTGATCGTTTACCTAACGAAATCCCTAAATTACAACAACGATTAGTTTCCAGATTTACTCAAGGATTATCAGCTGATATCACTGCACCTGATCTTGAAACTAGAATTGCTATCTTGCGCAATAAAGCTAAAGCAGAACACCTCGAAATTCCTGATGACACGCTTTCTTATATTGCTGCTCAAATTGATACCAATGTTCGTGAACTTGAGGGCGCTTTGATTCGTGTTCAAGCTTATTCGACGACCAAAAATACTGATATTACTAAATCAGTCGCGGCGGATGCGTTGAAGATCTACAAATTATCTAACGACAAAAATGGAATTTCGATTGCGAAAATTCAAAATAAAGTCGCTAAGTACTACCGTGTCACGATCCAGGACTTAAAAGGGAAGAAACGTGTTAAATCAATCGTTGTCCCTCGGCAAATCGCGATGTACTTGTCCCGTGAACTAACCGACAGATCACTTCCACAAATTGGAATGGAATTTGGCGGTAAAGATCATACGACAGTCATGCATTCGTGTGATAAAATATCCGAATTGCTAATTAAAGATGACGATTTGAAGCGGTCTGTCAATGAACTAAAAGATGACTTAAGAAATTAACATGTTTATAACTTTTAATTTTTCCCACAGTTATCCACAGCTGTTAATAACATAAAAAATTCAACTGCTGTCTAACGTTTTAATAGTTTTCCACAGTTTTAACAGTCCCTACTACTACTTCTATCTTTATATTAATTAATTAAAAAAGGGAGTTACCTATGAAATTTTCTATTGATCGATCAAAATTCATTAATCAAACAAGTAACGTTCAACGAGCTATTTCGACAAAGACAACTATTCCTATTTTGACAGGAATGAAATTAGATCTTTCAGAATCAGGCTTAACAATTACCGGAAGCAACTCCGATATTTCAATCACATCATTTATTTCGAAAGACGATGCTGATAATGATTTGAAAATCGAAAGTACTGGTTCAATTGTTTTACCTGCTCGATTCTTTAACGAAATTATTAAGAAACTTCCTGGCGACAATTTTGAACTTGAAGTTTTAAGCAACAATCAAACATTAATTAAATCTGGTGTTTCAGAATTTACTATCAATGGTTTGGATGCTGTTAATTATCCACACCTTCCAGATGTTGAAACTGATAACCAATTAGTTTTACCAACTGATGTCTTCAAAGAAGTTGTTAACCAAACTGTTATTGCTGTTTCAACTCAAGAAAGTCGCCCAGTTCTAACTGGTGTTAACTTCTTAATCACAAGCGAAGGCTTAACAGCTGTTGCCACTGATAGTCACCGTCTTTCACAACGTAGAATCAATATTACAAGTGATGAAGATTACAATTTGATCATTCCTGGTAAGAGTTTGACTGAATTAGTTAGAACTATCAGCGACACTGTTAAAGAAATTTCCATGTCAATTTCTGAAAACCAAGTTCTCTTCAGTTTTGACAACATCATGTTCTATTCAAGATTGCTTGACGGTCGTTATCCTGAAACTGATCGATTGATCCCCGATGAATCAAATACTCGTTTGACATTCGATTCATCCAATTTATTAGCTTCAGTTGAACGTGCCTCACTTCTTTCTCATGAAAGTCGCAACAATGTTATCAAGCTTGAAATCAAAGCTGTGGATAAAAAAGCGACACTTTATGGAAATTCACCTGAAGTCGGAACTGTTGAAGAAGTTCTTGATTGTGAAAATCTTGAAGGTGACGATTTGGAAATTTCGTTTAACCCTGATTATCTAAAAGATGCTTTGAGATCGTTCGGAAGTAACACGACAATCGAAATGAGTTTCACTTCACCATTACATCCATTTACTTTAAGACCAGTAGAAGATCGCGATAATTTTGTTCAACTTATCACGCCAGTACGAACATTTTAATGTGAAATCGCAAAAATAGACTGAACTTTCGGTTCAGTCTATTTTTTTTTGCTATATCAGCCAAAACGCCGTAATTTAGCGTAGAAACTTTTTTGAGATGATTTTAGTGGGTGGATACTTATTATTTAAAAAATTGCTTAAATCGCCTGATATTTAGTTCTAAGTTGTCTTTTATTGTGAAAACAACTATAATATTAGTATGTCATTAATGGATAAATCTAATAAATAGGGTGTTAACTATGTCTGAAAAATTTAAGCTTGAAACTGAATTTATTACTTTAGGTCAACTACTAAAAGAGATGGGTGTCATCGAGACTGGTGGTCAGGCTAAATGGTTTTTACGTGAAAATTCAGTGCTTCTTAATGGCAGTCCTGAAGATCGTCGTGGTAAAAAGTTGCATGTTGGTGATGTCGTTGTCGTCGGTGACCAAACATTTGAAATTGAATAAATGTTTGTAAAAGAACTTAAACTTCAAAATTACCGTAACTACGAATCCTTACAAGTCAATTTTTCACCCGCAATCAATGTATTTTTGGGAGAAAATGCTCAAGGCAAGACCAATTTATTAGAGGCTATGTATTTTTTAGCTTTAACAAGAAGCCATCGAACATCAAATGACAAGGATTTAATCAGGTGGGGCAGTGATTTTGCAAGAATCTCCGGTACTGTGATCAAAGATAATGCCAGTCGACTGAAATTGGACTTGGTCATTAGTAAATCTGGAAAAAAAGCCAAATTGAATAATTTAGAACAACGTAAATTATCCAGTTACATTGGTAATTTAAATGTTGTTCTTTTTTCTCCAGAGGATCTTTCAATCGTGAAAGGTAATCCTGGGATTCGTCGCAAGTTCATTGATATGGAATTTGGCCAAATGTCGGCGCAGTATTTGAAGACAATGAGTCAATTCCGTTCCGTTTTAAAACAACGCAATGCATACTTAAAAAAACTTCAGCATCATCAAGCGAAAGATATGATTTATTTAGATGTTTTATCAGATCAATTCGCAGCGTATTGTGCGGAAGTTGTTTTTTCGCGTTTACAGTTTTTACAAAAGTTACAGAATCATATTGAAAAGATCCATGCAAACATAACTGAGGACAATGAAAAACTCAAAATTGTTTACAATACCTTTTTCAAAACTGACGGAAAATCTCTTGAAAATATCTATGACATTTTCAAAGAAAATTTCAAGAAAAACTACCAAAAAGAAATTCAACGTGGTGTGACGCTGTTTGGCCCGCATCGCGATGATATTAAATTCATGGTCAACGAAAAGAATGTTCAAGATTTCGGATCACAAGGTCAACAACGTTCAGTTGCTTTGAGCTTGAAATTAGCGGAAGTTGAATTGATCAAGGATCAGGTGGGCGATTATCCAATTTTACTATTGGATGATGTTTTATCAGAACTTGATCACAAGCGGCAGACGCATTTGTTGTCATCTATCAAACCAGGGATTCAAACGTTCATTACCACAACCTCGATTGATGATGTCGATCCGGAATTGGTCAAAAATCCTAATATCTTAAATATTAATAATGGCAAAGTTCAACAGGAGGAGATTTAATGGCTGAAGACAGAAAAGCTGAGCTGGAAAAGAAAGAAGAAAAAGTCGAAGAATATGACGCAAGTCAAATTCAAGTTCTTGAAGGACTAGAGGCTGTTCGTAAACGTCCCGGTATGTATATCGGTTCTACTAGTAAACAAGGATTACACCATCTTGTTTGGGAAATTATTGATAATGGTATTGATGAAGCTTTAGCTGGTTTTGCTACAAAAATCGAAGTTACTGTTGAGCCAGATAACTCCATTACTGTTACCGATGATGGACGTGGTATTCCTGTTGATATTCAAAAGAAGACAGGTAAGCCAGCTCTTGAAACGGTTTATACAATTTTGCACGCCGGTGGTAAATTCGGCGGTGGCGGTTATAAAGTATCTGGTGGTTTGCACGGTGTTGGTGCTTCCGTTGTTAATGCGTTGAGTAGTCAGCTCCAAGTTGAAGTTGTTCGTGCCGGCAAACGTTACGGTATCGACTTCGAACGTGGAAAAGTTAAAGATCCAATGCATATCATCGGGGATGCCGGTGAATTTAAACATGGTACACGTGTTCATTTCGTGCCGGATCCAGATATTTTTACCGAAACAACTGTTTACGATGATAAAGTTTTAACAACTAGAATTCGTGAATTGGCTTTCTTAAATAAAGGTTTGAAATTAACTTTTACTGATAAGCGAGCTGATACAGCTGAAAAATTAGTTTTCCACTATGAAGGTGGAATTAAGAGTTACGTTGAATTCATGGATAAAGATAAAGAGGTTCTGTTTGATGATCCGATTTATCTTGAAGGTGTTCAAGACGGTATTACAGTCGAAGTTGCTTTGCAATATACCGATGAATATCACACTAACTTGATGACATTCGCTAATAACATTCACACCTATGAAGGTGGTACGCACGAAGTTGGTTTCAAGACTGCTTTGACACGTGTTATTAATGATTATGCTCACAAAAATAAATTACTAAAAGATACTGAAAAATTGTCTGGTGAAGATGTTCGTGAAGGAATGACAGCAGTCGTTTCAATCAAGCACCCGGACCCACAATTTGAAGGTCAAACAAAGACAAAACTTGGTAACAGTGATGCTCGAACAATCACAGATCGTTTGTTCAGTGAACACTTTATGAAGTTCTTGATGGAAAACCCTAATGTAGCTAAGAAGATCATTGAAAAGGGTTCTCTTGCTACGAAGGCTCGTCTAGCTGCTAAACGTGCGCGTGAAGTAACTAGAAAGCAAAATGGTTTGGAAATCAGTAACTTGCCAGGTAAATTGGCTGATAACTCAAGTAAAGATCCAGCAATTTCTGAATTATTCATTGTCGAGGGTGATTCTGCCGGCGGTTCTGCAAAAACTGGCCGTTCACGTTTGACACAAGCTATTTTGCCTATTAGAGGTAAGATTTTGAATGTTGAAAAAGCATCAATGGACAAGATCTTGGCTAATGAAGAAATTAGAACTTTGTTTACAGCTATGGGAACTGGGTTTGGCGAAGATTTTGATATTGCTAAAGCTAGATACCACAAAGTTATTATCATGACCGATGCCGATGTCGATGGTGCCCACATCAGAACCTTGTTGTTGACACTACTTTACAGATATATGCGTCCGGTTGTTGATGCAGGCTACGTATATATCGCTAAGCCACCTTTGTATCAAGTTCGTCAAGGTAAGATGATGCGCTACTTTGATACAGATAAAGAAAAAGATGATTTTGTTGAACAATTGCCACCAAAACCAGAGCCAAAGATTCAACGTTACAAGGGTCTTGGTGAAATGGATGCGGATCAATTATGGGAAACAACTATGGATCCAGACAAGAGAAGATTGGACCGGGTTAACCTCGATGACGCTATCGAAGCTAACGAAATTTTCTCAATGTTAATGGGTGATAAAGTTGAACCTAGACGTGAATTCATTGAAGCAAATGCGCGTTATGCAGAAGTAGATTATTAGGGAGGATGGCAATTTAATGGCAGAGCATAGAATAGAAAATGTTAACTTGACAGAAGTCATGAAGAATTCCTTTGTTGACTACGCTGCCAGTGTTATCGTGTCACGTGCGTTACCAGATGTTCGTGATGGCCTCAAACCCGTTCATCGTCGTATCCTTTACGGTATGAATGAGTTAGGTGTTACACCTGACAAACCATACAAGAAGAGTGCCCGTTTCGTTGGTGATATCATGGGTAAATATCACCCCCACGGTGATTCAGCTATTTATGAATCAATGGTTAGAATGGCGCAGGATTTCAGTTATCGTTACCCATTAGTTGATGGACACGGTAACTTCGGATCAATTGATGGTGATCCACCTGCTGCTATGCGTTATACCGAAGCAAGAATGAGCAAAATGGCAGTTGAAATGTTGCGTGATATCAACAAAGATACTGTTGACCTTGTTCCTAACTACGATGGTGAAGAAAAAGAACCAATGGTTTTACCAGCTCGTTTCCCTAACTTGTTAGTTAATGGTGCAACTGGTATCGCCGTTGGTATGACAACTAATATCCCTTCACATAACTTAAAAGAAGTTATTGATGCATTGCATATTTTGATGAAAAACAAAGATGCGACTGTTGCTGATTTGATGAAAGTTATTCCTGGACCTGATTTCCCAACTGGTGGTATCATCATGGGTCGCTCAGGTATTAGAAAAGCTTACGAAAACGGTAAGGGAACAATCATCCTCCGTGCTAAAGTTGATGTTGTAACGAAGAAGAGTGGCGCTGAACAAATCATCGTGACTGAGCTTCCATACATGGTCAACAAAGCTAAGTTAGTTGAGCGTATCGCTGAATTAGCTCGTGAAAAGAAGCTTGAAGGTATCACAGATTTAAACGATGAATCCGACCGTGAAGGTATGCGGATCGTTATTGATATTCGTCGTGATATGAGTGCTTCCGTTGTTTTGAATAACCTTTACAAATTGACACAACTTCAAATTTCATATGGTATCAACATGGTTGCCATCGTGGGTAAGACTCCTAAAGTCTTCTCACTTAAAGGCATCTTAGTTGAATACTTGAAGCATCAAGAAGTTGTTATCAGACGTAGAACTGAATTTGAATTAAGACGTGCTCAAGCTCGGGCTCACATCCTTGAAGGATTAAGAATCGCTTTGGATCACATTGATGAAATCATCAAGATTATCCGTGGTTCAGAAACTTCAGCGATTGCTAAGCAAACTTTAATGGATCGTTACAAGCTATCTGACAAACAATCACAAGCTATCCTTGATATGCGTTTGGTTCGTTTGACAGGTTTGGAACGTGAAAAAGTTGAAGCTGAATATCAAGAATTGTTAGTTAAGATTGCTGACTATGAAGATATTTTGGCTAAACCAGAACGTGTCGATAAAATTATTTATGATGAATTGCTTGAAATCCAAGAAAAATTCGGTGATCCAAGAAGAACTGAAATCCGTGCTAGTGAAGTTGCTAACATCGAAGATGAAGATCTGATTGAAGAAGAAAATATCTTGGTTGTTCTAACACACAATGGTTATATCAAACGTTTGTCTGCGGATGAATTCCGTGTTCAAAATCGTGGTGGCCGTGGTGTTCAAGGAATGGGTATTCATGATGATGATTTCATCGAACATATGATTTATACATCAACTCATGACCGTCTCTTGTTCTTTACCAATGCGGGTAAAGTTTATCGTATCAAGGGGTATGAAGTTCCTGAATATGGCCGTACAGCTAAGGGAATTCCAATTATTAACCTCTTGAATATCGAAAAAGGCGAGAAGATCGAAACAGTTATCAACGTCGACAAAGATGTCGATCCAGACAATTCATACTTGTTCTTTGTAACTAAGTACGGAACTGTTAAACGTACACCAGTTAGTGACTTTGCTAATATCAGACACTCTGGTTTACGTGCGATTACTTTGCGTGACGAAGATGAATTGAATAACGCCTTCTTAACTGATGGTAGTAAAGTTATTATCATCGGTACTCACAAGGGTTATGCCGTGACATTTAAGGAAGATGATGTTCGTCCAATGGGAAGAACAGCTGCCGGTGTCCGTGGTATTAAGCTTCGTGAAGAAGATTACGTTGTTGGCTCATCAATTGCTGAAGCCGACCAAGAAATCCTAACTATCTCAGAGAATGGTTACGGTAAGAGAACTGCAGCTACTGAGTACCCAATTAAGGGTCGTGGTGGTAAAGGTATCAAGACTGCTAACGTTACTGAGAAAAATGGACCAATTGCTGGTTTAACAGTTGTTGATGGCGATGAAGATATCATGTTGATCACTGATAAAGGTGTCATGATTCGTTTCGGCGTTCAAAGCGTCTCACAAACAGGTCGTGCAACACTTGGTGTCAGATTGATCAAGGTCGATGATGATTCAATCGTTTCAACAATGGCTAAAATTGCGGACGACGATGCTGATACAGATGAAGATGGTGAATCAGCTCCAACTGACGCACCAGATACAACAACTGATTCAGCTGACTCAAGCAATACAGACGATTCAAATGATTCAACAGACGAAAATACAACTGACAATGAATAAAAATTAATCGTTTCTGCGTACTTTAGATATGTACCTCTATGAGAGGTTACGTGTCAGGCAGAAACGATTTTTTTGT
Source organism: Companilactobacillus nantensis DSM 16982 (assembly GCF_001435815.1). GTDB lineage: Bacteria > Bacillota > Bacilli > Lactobacillales > Lactobacillaceae > Companilactobacillus > Companilactobacillus nantensis. The sequence goes on from NZ_AZFV01000014.1 coordinate 56,611, forward strand.
TTGCCGTCTCCGGGTGTGAGAAGAATGATGTATGCTGTGGGACCGCCTGGAGCCAAGGTCTCCAGGCTCGGTTTTGAACTTCGGAAAGTTCACCCGAATTTCAAAACACGTCCGTGGTGTAAGCACTGCTTCGCAGTACTAACGCCACCTTCACTGCATACATCATTCTTCTCACACCCTTCGACTAGTTTGTTGGTTGTAGATTTGGTTGATCTTTGGGATAAAATTAGTCATAGATTTAAATTTATGAAGGGATGATATTAGTAGTTAATTCGAACTTAACTAAATAATGTTAATCCTGAGTAAAATTCAAATTTAGAGGCCAATTCAAATCATATAAATATTCTAGCTGGAGGGGGCAAGTGATGGAGTCCAGCAGTGACAGTGGTGTTAGAGCTTTAGCTCTTACTCCACGGACGTATTTTGAGATTTGCGGTTTTTGCAAAGCTCAAAATCGAGCTTGGAGACCTTGGCTCCAAGCGGTCCCACAGCAGGACTCCATCACTTGCCACCGGAAGCGGCAGTGAACAGTTACAAACCAAGTTTTAAACCCAGAATTTGTCCTAGTATTTTGACTCAACTTATGATAGAATTATCATTCGTGAGTATAAAATGTAGTTAATTTATGCTCCTTGTTCTTTCTTTGAGAAGGAACCATTAGACCATAAGGAGGTGTACAGTCATGGCTGAAGCACATTACGAAATCACATATATCATTAAACCTGATATGGAAGAAGACGCAAAGAAGGTATTGATCGATCGTTTCGATAAGATCCTTACTGACAACGGCGCCAAAGTAATCGACTCAAAAGACTGGGAAAAGAAACGTTTAGCATATGAAATCGCTAATTATAAAGAAGGTATTTACCATATCGTAAATGCTGATTCTGATAACGATGAAGCAATTAACGAATTCGACCGTCTTTCAAAGATTGAAGATAACATTCTTCGTCACATGATCGTTAGACGCGAAGACTAGTCTTGTTTCACGTGAAACAATTAAGGAGGCAGATAAATGATTAATCGAGTAGTTTTAGTTGGACGCCTGACACGTGATCCTGAATTGAGATATACTTCTAGCGGAGCGGCAGTTGCCAGTTTTACAGTTGCTGTAAACAGACAATTTACCAATTCTCAAGGAGAGCGTGATGCCGATTTTATCGGTTGTACTATTTGGAGAAAAGCTGCCGAGAATTTTGTCAACTTCACTAAGAAGGGTTCACTTGTCGGTATTGATGGACGTATTCAAACAAGTTCATATGATAATCAACAAGGTCAAAGAGTCTACAGAACAGATGTTATTGTAGAAAACTTCTCCTTGCTTGAATCTCGTGCTGAAAGTGAAAGACGTGATTCTGGTAACGGTAATTATTCAAATAACAACAATAATCAAGCTCCTAGCTATAATAATTCCAACCAATCAAATCAGTCTCCATTTAGCAATAACAATAACAACAGTGGTAATAGCAACTTCGGTGGCAACAATGCCGCTAGCGGTAGCAATTACAACAATAGTAGTAGTAACACCAATAATAATAACAATAATCAATCTAACAATAATAACAGCAGTAATGGCGATCCTTTTGCTGACAACAGTAAACCAATTGACATTTCTGATGATGATTTACCATTTTAATATAGAAGGGAGCAATTAATAATGGCCCAACAAAGAAGAGGCGGACGTAGAAGACGTAAAGTTGACTTCATCGCTGCTAACCATATCGAATACATCGATTACAAAGATACAGATTTACTAAAGAGATTTATCTCAGAACGTGGTAAGATTTTACCAAGACGTGTTACAGGTACAAGTGCTAAGAACCAACGTAAGCTTACTGTAGCTATCAAGAGAGCAAGAATCATGGCTCTACTTCCATTCGTTGCTGAAGACTAATTCTTAATTAAAGACTACTTTGCCGGTAGTCTTTTTTTGTTGGAAATTTATAGTGAAAGGACTCTGAATTTATTCCAGAGTCCTTTTTGTCATATATATTTGACATTATGTAAAATTCGTTTTAAAATCCAATTGTAATGTATATATGACATTTTTGTGAAAGGAGAAAGTCATGAATCATGTTCGTGAATATCGCCGAACTTTAAAATTATCACAGTTAGCTCTGGCTCAAGAAGTTGGTGTGGCCAGACAGACAATCAATTTGATTGAGAACGATAAGTATAATCCATCATTAGATTTATGTTTGAAACTGGCTTGGACTTTACAAACTGATTTAAATACACTTTTTTGGAGGGATAAAAATGAAAGCTAAATGGGATAATAAAGTACTCAAATGGTTCTTTGGAGTGCCAGGAGTAATCGATGAGAGAGTAAAAAATGAAATAGGTCACTATGCTATTAAAACAGTTATTATACTATTGGGTTTTGAAACGTTATTTTTTCTAGGAAGTTTTGTTTATGCGACGGAATTTATACATGATTTTGAGAACTTCTTTTACATAACGACAATAATTCAATTTTTTGCTGTTCTGTGGATTGTTGTATTGTTTGCAATTCGTCCATTACATCGTACTGGAATAACTGATCAAGAAGTTACAAAACAAAGTAAAACTAAATATGTAAAAACACTGCGTAGTAGATGGTTAAAAATGATACCGCTTACTTTCGCTTCTTTCTGGTTTTTAAGTTCAATTTTTGAATTTTCTAGTCAAAGTTTAATTAGCGAATTGTTTAGTAGTGCTGAATTGGGCGAATCATTACTATTCACGATCTTTTTCAATGGAGCAATGTACTTTTGGGAAAAGTCCCATGTTCGAATTATCGAAGATGATAGTTTTAAGTAAAACGCTTACGTCAATAATTATTTTCGATGCTATATATGAAGAAAGAAGAAGTCGCCTGTGATAAAATTAAAGGGTATATCTAAGAGGGGACTATTATGAAAAAGATAAAAGCTAATCTGAAATTCTTCCTTTCGCGAGTTGATCATTCAACTCAACTCACAGCGGTCTCTTTGATTGTTATGTTATTTTCGATTTTAATAGTTGGCTTGATTCATGGCTCTGTGGCCGGATACATTCAAGCTATATTAATAATTATTTCGTTAATCTTATTTGTTTATTTGTTCCTATTATTGGGTGAAAAAGCAGGTAAGTATACTAACAATTTGCAGTATCGAATTGATCGGGGAACAGACAACAGTTTTGTAGAGTATCCATTAGGAATACTGCTATATGATTCTGATAAACAGATTCAGTGGGTTAATCCTTACTTTGTCGAAGAAACGGGATTCAATCCATCTAATAGCATGACCATCGGCGATGTATCATCTGAATTGGCAAGCATGATCGATGATGAAACACATGCAGATGATAAAACGATTCAGATAGATGACAAGTATTATTTAGTTCAAGTTCAATCAGAATTAAAAGTTATTTATTTAATGAATATTACGCATTATTCCAAAATTGAGAAACGTTACGAGGAAAATCGTTCCGTTATTGGTCAGGTTTACTTGGATAATTACGCGGAAATTACCCAATCGATGAGTGACCGTGATATCTCGAATTTGGACAATTATATTACCAATGAGCTATCAAATTGGGCTTCAGAACAACAAATGTTCTTGAAACGAATTGATGATGATCACTTCTTTATCATGGCTTACACAGGCCGAATTTTCGATATGGAAAAAAATGGTTTTAAGATTCTAGATGTTATTCGTGAATACACTTCACAACAAAATGTGCCATTAACTTTGAGTATGGGCTTTTCATATGGTGTTGATGATTTGCATAAATTGAACGATGAAGCACAAAAGAATCTTAATTTAGCTTTGGGTCGTGGTGGTGATCAAGTCGTCGTTAAAGAAATTGGCGAAAAAGCTCGTTTCTACGGTGGAAACACTGATCCGATGGAAAAGAGAACTCGTGTCCGGGCTCGGATGATTAGTGAAGCACTTCAAGAATTGTTGAAGGATAGTGACCAAGTTATTGTTATGGGTCACTCACATCCCGACATGGATGTTTTAGGATCATCCCTAGGTATCAGACGGATTTCAATGATGAACAACACACCATGTAAAATCGTCATTAATCCGAATACTTTGCATTCAGACGTCAGTCGTTTACTCGGTATGATTGATGAAGATCCCGAAATTAAAAAGGATATCATTTCACCAGAAGAGTCAGAAGCAATCAAGACACCAAGAACTTTGATCGTAATGGTCGATCATTCCAAGCAAAGTATTTCCATCAATCCTGATCTCTTCAATGGCGATAATAATAAAGTTGTTGTCATTGATCACCATAGACGTGGTGAGGAATTCCCAGAGAATCCAATGTTGATCTATATTGAGCCTTACGCATCATCAACTAGTGAATTGATTACTGAAATGCTTGAATATCAACCTAAGAACAAAAAGGCTGTCGAGAAAATTGAAGCTACAGCTTTACTTGCTGGTATTACGGTTGATACGAAGTCATTCTCACTCAGAACCGGAACGAGAACCTTTGATGCAGCCAGTTATTTACGTTCAGTGGGTGCTGACGAAACGGTCATTCAAAATGTTTTGAAAGAGAATATTGATTCCTTTATTCAAAAGAGTCATTTGATTGAAACAATTACGATGGTCAATGGCAACATGGCAGTCTGTTTCGGTGAAGAAGATAAATCTTACGATCCAGTTATTGTTGCCCAAGCAGCCGATACATTGTTATCATTAGATAATGTTGAAGCATCATTTGTCATTAGCAAACGTCCGGATGGTCGTGTGGGTATTTCAGCACGTAGTTTGGGTAATGTTAACGTTCAAGTCATTATGGAGAAACTTGGCGGTGGTGGACACTTGTCTGATGCCGCAACTCAAATTTCTGATTCAACGGTCGAGGATGCCAAAAATCAATTAGTTGATGTATTGACTGAATCTAATAATAAGAATTAAGAGGAGGATTCATATAATATGAAAGTTATTTTCCTAGAAGACGTTAGAGGTAAAGGTAAGAAAGGTGAATTAAAGAACGTGGCTGATGGTTACGCTCAAAACTTCCTTATTAAAAACAAAAAAGCTATTGAAGCAACAACTGCTAATGTAGCTAAATTAAAGGCTGAACAAAACCGTGAAGCTAAAGATTATGAAGCTGAAAAAGCTGAAGCAAAAGTTTTAAAGGGTAAGATTGAAGACGACAAGACAGTTGTTGAAATCTCTGCCAAAGCTGGAACTGATGGTCGACTATTTGGCTCAGTTACAACTAAGAAAATTTCTGAAGAACTAAAAAATCAATATGGAATTAAAGCAGACAAACACAAGATGACATTAGCTGATGGTGTTAAGTCACTCGGATATATTAACGTTCCTGTTAAATTGTTCGAAGGTGTCGAAGCTACTATTCGCGTGCACGTTGCTGAAAAGAAGTAGGATATAAATGAATAATGATATAACTTCAAGAATACCGCCCAATGATAAGGATGCTGAGCAAGCCGTATTAGGAGCGGTTTTTCTTACTCAAGATGCGTTAATTGAAGCAATGGAATACGTTGAAGCAGAAGATTTTTATCAACATGCTAATCAATTAGTTTTCCAAGCGATGATGAATTTGAACGATGAGGAAGAACCAGTCGATGTTGTGACGGTTCAAAATGAACTCGATCGGTTAAATCAAATTGAAGATATTGGTGGCGTAAGTTATTTAGCTGAATTAGCCAGTGCAGTTCCAACCGCAGCTAATACAACTTACTATGCCAAAATCGTTAAAAATAAGTCGACTTTACGTCGTCTGATTAATGCTGCAACAGGAATCGTTCAACGAAGTTTTGAAGAAGACGAAGACGTTGACAGTATTATCGATCTTTCCGAAAAAGAAATTATGGATGTTTCTGAAAATAGGAATCACAAAGGTTTTAGACGGATCTCTGATGTTGTTAAATCATCATTCGAAGAGATCGATAAGCTCTATGATCAAGACAGTGACGTGACTGGGCTTTCAACTGGTTACAAAGATCTTGATGCAATGACAACTGGTTTACATAAAGATGAATTAATTATTCTTGCTGCTCGTCCTGGTGTTGGTAAAACAGCCTTTGCCTTGAACTTAGCTCAAAATGCGGCTACTAAGTCGAATGCAACTGTAGCCATTTTCTCTTTGGAAATGGGTGCGGAATCATTAGTTAACCGTATGCTTTGTTCTGAAGGTAGTATTGATGCCAATTCTTTGAGAACAGGTAAATTAGATGAAAATCAATGGAACAGTTTGGTCGTTGCCATGGGTAGTTTGTCACGGACCAATGTTTATATTGACGATACCCCTGGTATTAAGATGGCTGAAATTCGTTCAAAATGTCGTCGTCTGTTAAAAGAAAGTGGCAATTTGGACTTAGTTATCATTGATTATTTGCAACTGATCGAAGGTACTGGTCAAGAAAATAGACAACAAGAAGTTTCGGTTATTTCTCGTAATTTGAAAAAATTAGCAAAAGAATTACATGTACCAATAATCGCATTGTCACAGCTTTCCCGTGGTGTTGAAGCTCGTCAAGACAAAAGACCAATGTTGTCAGATATCCGTGAATCTGGTTCAATTGAACAGGATGCGGATATCGTAGCCTTTCTTTATCGTGATGATTATTATCGTGATGAAGATGGTGATGACAACAATAATAGTGAACCACAAGAGGAACCAGAAGATCCTGATGTAGGTGAAGTTGAAGTAATTATCAGTAAGAACCGTTCGGGTCCTCGTGGAACCGCTAAGTTATTGTTCGTGAAATCTTATAATAAGTTTTCATCGATCGCGAATATTCCAGAAAATTAAATAGTGTAGGTGTAGAAGAAATATGACAACAGTTGTTGTAGTAGGTACCCAATGGGGCGATGAAGGTAAAGGTAAGATTACCGATTATTTCAGTGGTGAAGCTAACATTATTGCACGTTACCAAGGTGGAGATAATGCTGGACACACTCTCAATATCGATAACAATGTTTACAAATTAAGATCCGTTCCATCAGGTATTTTGTATTCAGATAAGACTAGTGTTATTGGAAATGGTGTCGTTTTAAACCTTGAGTCACTTCAAGAAGAACTTGGCCGTCTTCACGATCAAGGTGTAGATACAACTAATTTGAAAATTTCTAACCGCGCACAGTTAATCTTGCCTTACCATATCGAACTAGATAAGCTTCAAGAGGCTGCTAAGGGCGATTCTAAGGTCGGAACAACTAATAGAGGTATTGGACCTGCTTATACTGACAAAGCATCACGTGTGGGTATTAGAATGGCTGATATTCTTGATAAAGAATTGTTCAAGGAACTATTAACTGAAAACCTTAAAGCTAAAAATGAACTATTTACAAAGATCTACGGTGCTGAACCAATGAACTTTGATGATATTTTTGAAAATTATTATCAAATTGGTCAAGACTTAAAAGACCGTGTTATCGACACATCTGCCTACTTGAACCGTGAACTAAAGAACGGTAAAAACGTATTATTCGAAGGTGCACAAGGAATCATGCTTGATATTGACCATGGTACTTACCCTTATGTAACTTCATCAAATCCTGCTGGTGGTGTAACTACTGGTGCCGGAGTTGGTGCTCCATTGATCGACAATGTGATTGGCGTTGTTAAAGCTTATACATCACGTGTTGGTGCTGGTCCATTCCCAACAGAACAACTAAATGACACAGGTGATTTCTTAAGAGAAGCCGGACATGAATACGGAACAGTTACACATCGTCCACGTCGTGTGGGTTGGTTGGACCTTGTAGTTCTAAAACACTCATGTAACGTTGCCGGAGTAACACACTTGTCACTTAACTGTTTAGACGTTCTAACAGGCCTAAAAGAAATCAAAGTCTGCACAGGCTACGATTTGAACGGCAAGATCATCGACGAATATCCAGCAAACTTAAATGTGTTAGCTAAATGTAAGCCAGTATATAAGACATTCCCAGGTTGGGACGTTGATATGACACAAGCTAAGAGCTTGAAAGACTTACCACAAGCAGCATTAGATTATTTGGACTTCATCAAAGACCAATTAGGCGTTGAATACGCTACAGTTTCAGTTGGTCCTGATAGAGAACAAACAATTGAAGTAAATGACGTTTGGAAAAACTAGAGAGCGGAACAAGGGCGGTTAGCTCCTGAGCATTTTCGTATCTTTGTGAATTGCACGCTGATTTTTGCGGGCGATTTACAAAGATATGAAAAACGGAGGGAGTTGCCCTTGTGTAGCTCGTTTCAATATAAGAGAGCAGAACAGGCCCGGGAATTTCCGAGCATTTTCGTAGGACTGTGAATTGCTCGCCTTTTGCGGGTGATTTACAGTCCTATGAAAAGCGGAAGAAATTGGCCTGTGTAGCTCGTTTCAGAGCCACTGCCTATATAACCAAAAAGGGCACAACAGTACCAAAAAACTAACTAAAAAAACTCAACTAAATTCAACAAACAACGAAAAAAATCGATCCGGAGAAGTTTTAGACATTCTCCAGATCGATTTTTTATTTTCTCCAAAACTAAATCCTTGCCAATAAAAAATAAGATGTTATTATAATTATAACAAGTTAATAATAAAGTAACATCTAAAAGAGAGAAGGATTATTTTTATGACAAAATATGCATTAACAGGCGTTACCGGACACTTTGGTAGCAACGCAGTTCAAGAATTAGCTAAATTGGTAGCACCCACAGACATCATCGCTTTAGCAAGAAATACTCAAAAAGCCGAATCCATCGTCCCTGCAGGTGTTGAAGTACGACCTGGCGATTATACTGATGAAAAACAATTAGAGGCATCCCTTCAAGGAGTCGACCGGTTACTTTTGGTTTCATCACAACCAGGCGGTCCAGTAGCTCGTTTGACACAACACGAAAATATCATTACTGCTGCTAAGAATGCTGGTGTAAAATATATTGCTTATACAAGTTTCCCACACGCTGACAAGGCAACTGTGCCATTAGCTGCTGACCATACAGCTACAGAAAAATTGATTCAAGAATCAGGAATGGCTTATTCATTCTTGCGTAACAATTGGTATTTGGAAAATGAAGGTGCTGGTTTGAAGGCTGCCGTTAAAGGACAACCATTAGTTTATACAACTGGTGATAGCCAAGTAGGTTGGGCTTTGGAAAGTGAATATTCTGAAGCTGCTGCGAAAGTTTTAGCTGCTGAACAAACTAAATCAGTCTATGAATTTGCCGGCCAAGGTCGGACATATCCAGATTTGATTACTGCCTTGGGAGACGCTAAAGCAGTTGCCATGACAGATGATGAATATAAAAAACAACTTGAAGCTGCCGGTATGGACGAAGGTACAGTCGGAATTATCATTTCTATTCAAGATTTGATTTCATCCGGTGCTTTGGAAGAAACAACGACTGATTTACCAGAAGTACTTGGTCGTGAGTTGACACCAATTAAAGCTGCTTTACAAAAGGTTGTTAATGAATAGTTTGTCATCGACGCGCCACATGCTATGATATTAAAAGGTATTTAGAGTAACGCATGTGCTGGTTGATTTATAGCTGCCAATTTAAATTATGTATATGATGTATTTTTTTCCATAATTTGCTATGTATTTAAAGATTAAAGGTTGCCTATAAATCTTGTTACTTTAACAATTCAAAATAAAAAAAACGAATACACAAGCCGGAAGAAACAAGAATTTAGGTCGCTGTGCAGGTGGCGTTAGGACTTTAGTCCTTACACCACGGGACGAGTTTTGAAACTCGCGCTTTTTGCGAGGTTCAAAATCGAGATTCGAGACCGCTCTTTGGCTCGAATCGGTCCCCATAGCGACCTAAATTTCTTGTTCCTGGAGGCGGCATATTTAACTAGCAGAGTGCGTTAGGGGGCGTATACTATGAAATTTTCCAATAAATTAAGCGATGGAGTTCACATCTTAGCGTACATTGATATTTGTAAAGATGGCGATCTCTCTAGTGCTGCTATTGCTAGTAGTATTGAATCCAATCCTAGTTTAGTCCGTCGGATGATGTCACGCTTGAGTAAAGCTGGTTTGTTGATCAGTCGCCCAGGCGTAGTAGCACCGAAACTAGGTCGACCGGCAGATGAAATTACACTTTTAGACGTATACCGAGTGATGGAAGATAACCAAAATCTGCTTCATATCGATGAAAAGACGAATCCTGCTTGTATTGTCGGTGGAAACATTCAAGAAACACTGACAGATATTTATGATCAGATTCAAAAGAATGCTGAAGACAGTATGGCACAAGTTACCTTACAACAAATTATCGATAGTATTTTAGTAAACAATCAAAAGAAACAATAAAAAGACAATTCCTTTTCTGAAAATTAGATGGGGAATTGTCTTTTTTAGTGAAAATGATTTAATTGTTAGTATCAGTTGAGATGAGACCTTTTTGAAAATTAATGAAACGTCCGCTATTACGACTGAAAGTTAATGTGTAATAATAGCTGTTATCCTTGCTAAGTTGTTTGATATAAACACGTGTATAACGAGGGACGTCGGAAATTTGATAACCAACAATACTTGAATTGCTAATACGAGCATTAGAATTTTTGGCTAAAGCATAGAGACCATTGTTACTGTTGTCAGGATTCAAACCTAGGTTGATTGAGATTTGGTTGAAGTTTCCGGGTTCGTTCGCATTAGTAGCAGTCAAGTTTGAATTGATAATGGCTGTTTTGAGACGTTGTAAGAAAGCTTTAGCTTCATCATTACCTGATTTTCCAAGTGCGATGTCTTGCAGAACAAATTTAGGCGGATACTTGTTAGACTTAGTGTTAAGATACTTAGCTGATTTGATGGTGTCGCCTTTGTAATAGAGACGATAACGGTAGCTGACAATTGTTTTAGTATCGTCGTAGCGGTTGCAACTGATGGTGATGTATTTACCCGTTGCATCTTTACCAAAATTCAAAAGTGTCATTTTGGCAATATAACGATGTGGTTTTGCATGAACTCGTTTGAGTAAAGCCTTCTCTTGGTCATTGGATAAAAATGATAACTCTTTAGTATTATCATAGTCATCATTGATTGTGCTGACTAAATTGACAGCCTCCTGTTTAACTTTAGTCATGTCACCATCATCAATATCGATAGCCTTTGGAGCGATATCTTCGTCAATATTATGGGGATTAACAATCAAAGAGAAGGGAATCGAAATCGAAGCAATTCCATCAACTGTTTTATCTTTGATTTTTCCAAGATTAAGGGCATAAGCGGATCCAATTATTACTAACAGTAGAAGAATAATGATCCATTTAGTATATTTTTTGTTTAATTTTTTCAAAATTTCCACCCTTTATTTGCAGGATAATTTACTATATATAATAACAAGATGAACTAGATATTTGGGGAAAATAATGAAAGATAAGAAAGATTTAAAGAGTAAGACCAAATCAGAACATTATTTGATGATGAGTGCCGGCGTTGTTGGTGTCGTAACTGCCATCATCTTCTTTATTATGCTTTCACGTGGTGTCGTTAATGCGGTTGTAACTTCGAAAATATCTAGTCAGTATCAAGATAAAGAATTAGAAGTTTTAAAGACTGATTTAAACTATCGAACTTTGAATTTCATTGGTAAAGTGATTGATGTCAGTGATGGTGTGGTTATTACTAAAAGTAATATTCAGAAATATCATGAACTTGAAGATTATATTCAAGCTCGAAAAGATCGGACAAAGGAAGTCGCTGAATTATACGATGGTAAGAGCGACTACCGAGACGACGTGACTAGTTCGAAAATTAATGATTTAGATAAGACGTTGTTAAAAGAGAAAAATCAGGATATTTATCAAAAACAACGGAATAAATTAGATACGATTCAAATTTGGTATGAGCAAACTCAAGATGCTGACAAATATTTAAGTAAAACTTGGGAAGCTTTTAATTCCGACAATGGAAGCTTGAGTTTTAAAAAGATTTCCATGGTTAATACCTATTATAAATTAGTTAAAAATAAAACAGTTAAAAAACGCTGGGGTGAAGCAGTTACTAAAATGGACGATTATTTTGCTAATCATCAAGGTGAAAGTTCCCGAGTAGCAGCTGTTAAACAAGAATTAGCAGCACTCAAGGATGCTCCACTGACTGAGAAGTACACGCCAGCAAGTGTTGATATTGTTTCTAGTTTAAACTCAACAACAGGTGCTTCAGATGCCCTAACCCAAGCTGGAATTACTGGTAAGAACGTTCTTTATTACAATTCAAGTAAGAATACTTTGGCCTTGATGACACGTGTCAGTGGCAAATATGTGGCTGAAAATGGTTATAGTAATGTTATTAGTTCGCAAGTCAGCTCTGGAAAATATACAGTTAAAAAATTAATCAATGCAAGTAGTTCGGATGCGATTATTACCGATAGTAGTAATAGTAACTTCGGTCAATATGTTTCAAGTGCGACTGACAGTAGCTTGAGTGCTTTGGACGTAACTAATCCTGACAATACGACCGCTGACTTCAATTCAGCGACACCAGTCTTCTGGTTCAAGAATAACTCTGCTTTGAACAGTTCCATCTACTTTAGTAATGGTTCAACAATTGGCTTCATTTATGCTGGTGGAACAAGTTATAACAATGGTATGCAAATTAGTTCATCAGACTTGTCTAATTTGATGTCACAAATCTCTTCTGGAATAACATTCTATGTTAATTAGGGGCTAATTATGCGTAAGAAAGAAATGGAACACAGATTAATTAAAAAAAGAAAAAAGTGGCCGTGGATCTTATTAACAATCGTCGTATTAATTGTTTTGAGTATTGGAGCATTTTGGTGGAAGTATGGCTACGATATTAAAAATACCATCGCCGATGGCTACTCATACAGTCAAAGTTTGAAGAAGTCCGACTTTCATCCCAAAAATTCAACCGTTATATATGACCGTAACGGTAAAGAGATTAAAAAGTTGTCGCAATCTAGCTCGAATTATACTTCGATCAACGATATTAATTCTAAAATCAGTAAAGGGTTAGTTGCGGTCGAGGACCAACGTTTTTATATTCACCACGGGGTTGATCCCTATGGGATTATGCGATCAACTGTTTCGACACTGCTGCATCGTCGAACTGAAGGTGGTTCAACTTTAACGCAACAACTAGTTAAGAATGTTATTTTGCAAGATCAATCGCAAAATCTCACACGTAAGTTGAAAGAAATGGTTATCGCACAACAACTTGAGAAGAAATTTACGAAGCAACAAATCCTTGAGTTTTATATTAATGATGTCTACATGGGTCACGGTTCTTACGGCTTTAGTGCCGCTTCTGATTACTATTTTTCACAGAATCAAAAAGATTTATCAATTGATAAATTAGCCGTCCTAGTCGGAATACCGAATAATCCGGTTTATTATGATCCGGTAGCTTTCCCACAACGGACAGTAAAACGCCGCAACATGATTTTATATATCTTCTATCAACGTGGTTTGATTTCCAAGAAGACTTATCAGACTGCTCGAACGAGACCATTAGGCTTGAAGATCAATGAGCGAAAATATGATAATGATGTTTCCAATAATTATGCCCTGAGTTACGCTGTCTTCAATGCAACTGAGGAATTAATGAAGTCAGCTGGCTTTACGATGCGCTATGATTTTAAAGATGATGCTGACCGTAACGCCTATAACACCAAATATCAACAAGCGTATGAACGTGCACATGGTCAATTGATGGATGGTGGTTATACGATTAGAACGACGATTGACGAGACGGTTCAAAGTAAGGTTGAAGCACTCGTTAATAATACTTATAAATCTTATACTGGCCGGGATGTTCACGGAAAACTAGCACCACAAGTTTCAAGTACCGTGATTGATAATAAAACAGGTGACGTTATAGCGATAGTTGGTGGCCGAACAACTGATGGTGATCAAGTTAATCGGGCGATAAGTGGTTATCGTCAACCTGGATCGACTGCTAAACCACTTGTAGCTTATGCACCAGCATTTGAACGTGGTTACTTGCCACAAAGTAGCGTGATTGATTCGGCTATCGGGACGCCAACTATTCATAACTGGTACAGTGGCTATACTGGTAGCAATACCTTACGTCATGCGCTGGAAAACTCAATCAATACGATTGCTTATAAACTAGCTGCTTCTGATACAAAACATACTTACTACGATGATTTAGTGAAGATGGAATTTGCACGCTTAAGTCCTGGACAAAAAGCTGATCCACGTTTAGCTATTGGATCGTTCACATATGGTACGACAACAACTGAAATGGCTTCAGCTTACAGTTCATTCTCTCGTGGTGGACAATTTATTCATCCAAGTAACTTGTCGAGCATTTATGATAATGATAACGACCGTTATATTTATCAAAATACTCATATGAAGAAGTCAGTTTATACGAAGAATGCTAGTTATATGATGTTAAATACGATGCAATCAGTAATCACTGACGGTTTAGGTAAGGCTGCTGCGTTGGATAATTACAAGTACACAGCCGGTAAAACAGGTACGACAGATGATACGAAAGATTCTTATTTTGTCGGAATGACGCCTAGCTTTACCATTGCCAATTGGACGGGTAACGACGTGCCATCAACTTTGACACAGAGTGAAGATGCCTTGACGATGCAAGCCTTTAAAGCTGAAGGTGAGTACCTAGTTGATTATATGAAGCAAAAAGAAACTAATTTCAAAAAACCAAATACAGTCACAGTCAGCGGTAGTAATTTAACAGTCAATACCAGCAACGAAAAGCCAAGTATTCAAGATATTATTGATACTGACTTCTCGAAGTATAATTCTGACCAAGAAAGTAAGAATACTAACCGTCTTTACAACCTTGATTACCGAATTATCTATCACTTAACTAAGAAAGAAGAGTTTAAGCGTGAAGATAAGGTTCAAAAGGCAATCGATAAGTATAATGAGACACCGATTACCAAGGAATCACAGTATAATAAGAAGTTAAGTGAATTACAGAAGATTCGTTACTTGAATGCCAATGTGAAACGTCAAAGTGCCAAGATTGATTTCAATAAACAGATTCTGGAATTACAAAAGGATTTGAATATGAGTCAGGCGATGTTCCAAGCAGCTAAAGATAATAAGAAGGTTGCTGAATATGAGGCTGAAAAAGAAACAATCGAAACACAACGAGCTCAAAAACGTCAATCGATGGTTGATAAGTTAATGCCACAATACAATTCACAGCTTCAAAAGGTTAAGGATGCGTATAAGAATGATGATTCAGATAAAGCTGATCAAAAACAAAAACTAATTGATATCATGAATGAGATTCGAAGCTATGGTGGGAATGTCCCTGATGTCAAAATTGATGCCAACGGTAATTCTACGACTAGCGGCAGTAGTGGTAGTTCAAGTTCATCAAGTTCAACAACGGACTCATCACTGACAGATTCAAGCAGTAGTGATTAGAATCACTTATGCGTTAGTTAAATATGCCGCCTCCAAGAACAAGAAATTTAGGTCGCTATGGGGACCGATTCGAGCCAAAAAGCGGTCTCGAATCTCGATTTTGAACCTCGCAAAATACGCGAGTTTCAAAAATCGTCCCGTGGTGTAAGCACTAAAGTGCTAACGCCACCTGCACAGCGACCTAAATTCTTGTTCCTTCCGGCTAGTTTATTATTTGTTTTTGATTTATAGATAAATATCAAGTTATTGAAAGAATACATCATATATATAATTGAAATTGGTGAATACAAATCAACTAGCGCAACATGATAAATATTAAATGTTATAAACGCAGATGAGATGTATTTGCATTTAGAAGTCTAGTTTGATTACAAAGTTAGGCTTCTTTTTTATTCTTATTATTTTATACTGTATTTAAAATGGGGTGAGGGTGGTTTCATGAGCAGAGAATTAAAAGTTAAGCAGATAATAATTAATATTTTAAATGATGATGAGAGATTAGTTTGTCTTTCTAAAACGCATAATAGTGAGTCTATGTATGTTACTTTATTGAATGAATCTCAAAGATACATAACTTTTAGAATAAGTAATCATGAAGCTTACAGCGGATTTTTGTCAGTTCCGACATTTGTACTTTCAAAATCCAATTCATTAGGACCAGTAATTAGGGACTACTTAGATAAAGCATCATGGTTTAACGTTGATTATAGTAGTTACTTTATGATGTCAGTAATTAAGCATAGCCAATCCCATAAAATCTCATTTCAGATTGATGACTTATATTCTGCCTTTTCAGATGAAAAGCAGGGGATGGTGTTTTACGAAGTTCATAACTATCACTCACATAATAAGAAAAGTATTACAGCTAATGGATTAGATGAAGATGTTAATCAAATTATGAGGAAACTGTATTCTACATCCTTGATTTCTAGTTATAAAAAGGGAGATGGAGAGTTACTGATATTCTTGTCAGAGTCTGGCTTTAGATTGTTGGATATATTCTCTAAAAATTATATTAATAAGTTTGTCAGTGATTATGAAAATATACGTTGGAATGATATTAATCTGCCTAACAACTAGAAAAAAACACTCGGTCATTTGACCGAGTGTTTTTTTGCCTGTGCAGAGGCATTGATTTTAAATTTCGTCTAATTCTTTATTAGTACGTTTGGCAATAGCAGGTAAGACTAAACCAAGAGCAATCAAAGCAATTGGTGTAATAACGTTAAGTGCTAATTGGAACCACCATGATGATGGATCTTGTGCCATATTCATCTTAGGAACCATACCCAAGACACATGCGAAGGCTGTCAGGAAGAATGTCCAAAGACCTAATCCAAAACCAACGTATTTGTTCTTAATAAACATATAGTCTGATTGATATTGATCGATATGCTTAGAAAGCATCATAAAGGCAAAGAATACCCAGAGGTAACGCATAGGCATAACGATTGAGTTAAGGTTCAACAACCAGTTGTACAAATCGTTCATACCATTGATACCAAGAGCAGGCACGATAATCAAAATTGATACAAGTACAGCAGTTAATTTATAACCGTTGATAGCAACACCACGTTTGTTTTTCTTCAAAAGGTTCTTAGGGATGAATTTCTTATCAGCATCACCTAAAAGCATACGTAATGGAGCATCAATTGAGATAGCCAAAGCTGCGGCTGAAGCAACTGTATTAGTAATCGCGAAAGCCCAAACGAACAAGTTACCAACATGGAAACTATTACCCAAGAATTGGAATGCTTGATAAGCACCATTAGCCATCAAATCGGCTGGAATATGGTTTGAGTTAACAATCATACCAATGGCAAATGATCCCAGAATAGCTGAAACGGCAACCATGACAGCTAAGATGATCATACCAAGTGGGAATTCCTTTGAAGCATTCTTAGTCTTATTAACGTATGGTGAAATCTTTTCAGAACCACCAACGGCAAAGACTAACATTGAAATCGTCGTAAAGTATTGAAAGTCGAATTTCGGTATATATGTGTGAATATCAGTCATGTTTGGTGTAGCAATTTGGACATGAGTGATAAATGGAGCACTTACACCTAAGATAATAAAGAGCATTGACATCGTAAACATAGCGATACCAGCGATACTACCAAGGTTGTTAAGTGTTGCAGTACCTTTACTTGCTAACCAAACGAAAGCAAGAAAGATAACCAAACTGGCTCCTTGAACTACTAATGGGGAACTAGTCTTGATAAATGAACCATTTCCCTTAAATAACCAACTCAAACTGACCATAATAATTTGTGGCTTTTGAGCAAGGTATGGAACGTGCACAACCCAGTAAGTCCAAGCGGCAAAATAAGCTAACTTGTTATTGGAAAGTGCTTTGACCCAAGAGCTGACACCCCCGCCAGCTTCTTGAAAGGCTGATCCTAACTGTCCAACCATTAAGGTATATGGAACAAAGTATAGAATCATGATCAAAATCCATGATGTTATAACAGCTAAACCTTGGTTGGCAAAGTTGTTAATAACATTATTAAGACCCCAAACAGTGGTAAAGCCTAGTAGAGCAATATTCCACCATCTAAACGTCTTTGCATTATTTGCATCTGACATTATTCAAATCCTCCTACGAAGGTGATTATACAGGAAATAAGTTCCTAAAACTTAAAAATAATAAGATAGTTTTTTGGATATATCTGACTTTATATTTTAGTAAATATTTTTCGATAAAATTGACAGATGATCTCAAAAATTTATACTTTAGGGATGCAGTGTCCAATAGAAAAATTTTTAATCATTTGAATTAAGCTGTATAATTGCATTCTATCTACTATATAATGTATAGAGAATTTGTTTTTGAAACGTAGATAGCAAATCAAACGGAGTTTATTTATGGATAATAATAAAAACAAGATGTCTAGAGAGCATCGGCAAAGAACTCGTAATAGTGCCTTAGCCTCTAATAACGGTGGTAAAATCAAACGTCCTTTTGTGAAGATTTTAGGCCTAGTATTTTTAGTTATGATCTTTGTGATGGGTGCTTATGGATTTAGACTTTATGCCCAAACACAAAATTCCTTAGGTAAGACTTATAAAGCCTTGGATGGCAAAAAAGTTTCGACACGGATTAATGATAAGAAACCAGTTTCTATCTTGTTATTAGGTGTCGATACAACCGATGATGGTGTCAGAGATACAGAAAAAGATTATCGTGGTAATTCGGATACAATGATCGTTGTAACGGTCAATCCCAAGACAAACAAGACTACGATGATGTCTGTTCCTAGAGATTCTATGGCCCAAATTTGGAAGAGCAGTACCAATAATACGAAGAAGATTCAAAAAATCAACTCAGCTTATAACATTGGTAACGAAGAGAGTGCTGTTGCTACAACTGAAAAATTCTTGAACATACCAATCGATTATTATGTTAAGGTTGATTTTAACTCATTGACACAGATTGTTAACGCGGTCGGTGGTGTTGATGTTGATGTTCCATTCAGCTTTTCTTATGGTGATACTGGACAAAAGGAATCCCATTTCAAGAAGGGTAAGATGCATTTAAACGGTAAACAAGCACTAGATTACTCAAGAATGCGTTATGAAGATCCTAAAGGTGATTATGGACGTCAATTAAGACAACGTCAGGTTATTACAGCAATTATTAAGAGTGCTGCAAGTGCCAAGACATTTACCCGTTATCAAAAAGTATTGGATAGTATCTCCAGTTCAATGACGACTAACTTGAGCTTTAGTGATATGCAATCAATGTTCTTGAACTACCGTGGGGCAGCAGGAAGTATTGGTTCTGATCACGTTCAAGGTTATGGCTCAATGATCAATGGTTCTTCGTATGAAGTAATTCCAACTGATGAATTACAACGTGCTTCCAATAAGCTTAGAAAACAATTAGGTTTATCTGAAGAAGAGTTGGATAATGAAGAAACAAGATTAAATACATTGAATGAAGATAATGGTTTCTCCTTTAAGAGTGAGAACCAAAACCAAAACTATACAATCTTTACACGAAATCAAACGTCCGAATAAGGATTTGACTAAAGACTGAGACAATAGTTTCAGTCTTTTTTATATGGTTGCTGTTGTTCACTGCCACTTCCGGTTGCGTGTGATTGAGTTCGCTGTGGGACCGGTTCGAGCCAAAATGCGGTCTCGAACCTCGATTTTGAACTTCGTGGAACCCGCACGAATTTCAAAATACGTCCTGTGATGTAAGAGTTAAAGCTCTAACATCACTATCACTGCTGAACTCAATCACACGCAATCTCCAGCTAGGGTATTTGTATAACAGATTTTATTCGGGGATGTATGTGGTATCGGATTTATCATTGTGCTTAATATGATAAATCGATATTTAGTTATGGCTGAATTGATGTTTAATTATATGAATTTTGTGTTTCGGATTCTGTAATACTTAACATCAATCAAACCAACTAGTCGGAGGGACAGATAATATTCTCCGGCTGTGAAAGTGGCGTTAGTGCTTTAGCACTTACACCACCGGGCGAGTTTTGAAATTCGCGTACTTTGCGAAGTTCAAAATCGAGCTTCGAGACCTTGGCTCGAAGCGGTCCGCACAGCAGGTGAATATTTCTCTGTCCCGGAGACGGCAAACTTAAACTTATATATAGATAGAAAAAAAATCAGATGATTTAATACAGAGGAGATAAACATGAGTGTTTTAGAAGTACATGGCTTAACACAACAATTTTTAGATAAGAAATTGTACGATTCAGCCGATTTACAAGTTAATAAGGAAGATCATTTAGGAATCATTGGTCAAAATGGTGTTGGTAAGTCTACCTTCATCAAGATTTTGACTGGTCAAATTGAACCTGACGAAGGTAAGATTTCTTGGAAGAAGCATTTGACGATTGGTTATTTGGATCAACAGGCTAAATTAGCCCCCGGAATGACGATTTACGAGTATCTTAAAACGGCTTTTTCAAAGTTATATGAAACAAGCGATAAGTTAAACGACATTTACATGAATGACCCGACAGATGAAGACCTTGAAAAGGCTGGAAAGCTTCAAGAAATCTTGGATGCCAACGATTTTTATGAATTGGATACTAAGATTCAACAAGTGGCAACTGGTTTAGGACTCGATGCGATTGGATATGACCATGACGTTTCCAAGCTAAGTGGTGGTCAACGTTCAAAGATTATCTTGGCTAAAATTTTGCTCGAACAACCTGATATGATTTTGCTAGATGAACCAACTAACTACCTAGATACTAACCATATTGATTGGTTAGCAGATTATTTGAATAACTTTGACGGTGCCTTTATCGTAATTTCCCATGATTATGGCTTTTTAGACCGCATTATTAACTGTGTGGCTGATTTTGAGTTCGGTAAGATTACTAAATATACTGGTTCATTGAAGCAAGCTCTAAAGCAAAAGGCTGCCAATAAAGAAACATATATGAAGGCTTACGTTAAGCAACAAGAACAAATTTCAAAGACTAAGGCCTATATTAGAAAGTTTAAAGCCGGTTCACGTTCGAAGAGTGCTAAGAGTAGGGAGAAGCAATTATCCCACATGGAAGTCCTCACACCTCCAGGGAACAAGACTGCGGCAAGCTTTGGCTTCCCATATGTCGAAGTACCTAGTTCACGAATGCTACTGGAAGTAAATGACCTTAAAGTTGGGTACGATGGGAAAGCTCTATTTGATAAAGCATTGAATTTCTCAATCGTCAGTGGCGAAAAAATGGTTATTAAAGGATTCAATGGTATCGGTAAGTCTACTTTGATTAAGACGTTGTTAGGCATCATTCCCCCAATTGACGGGAACTTTGACTTCTCAGAGACTGTTAAGATTGGTTACTTTAAGCAGGATCTAGTATGGAAGAATAATCTGGACTCTCCATTTAAGTACATTAGTGAAGAACATCCAGATAAAGATGGTAAAGAAGTTAGACGTGTATTAGCTAGAACTGGATTAACTAATCAACAAATTATGTCTCAAATGCGCTCATTATCTGGTGGGGAGCAAACTAAGGTTAAGATTGCGGACTTGATGTTCGACAATACTAACTTCTTATTCATGGATGAACCAACTAACCATTTGGATGACGAATCAAAGGCTGCTTTACGCAAAGGGCTCAAAAACTATGATGGATCAATGATTCTAGTAACCCATGAAGAGGATTTCTATAGTAGTGACTGGATTGATAAGGTCCTAGATATTGAAAAGATAAAAGAAAATTGATTATTTTCAAAAAAATGTGAAAAAGTACTTGCATTGGTTTACCATTAACGGTAAGATATTACCTGTTGTCACGAAGAGTCAACGACATCAACGGTTCAGCAAGAATTTTGCTTGAACGTTGAAATAATTATTTTAAATAAGTGCTTGACATTATGTTTTGAACTTGTTATGATAATTAAGTTGACTCGCAAGAGACGGCAAGTAAGAATTTAATGAAATCTTTCATTAAATTCTTACAAAAATTATTTTAAAAAGTTCTT
>NZ_AZFV01000015.1 GCF_001435815.1 Companilactobacillus nantensis DSM 16982
TAAAAGTTACCTCCTACTCGATTACTAAATTATTTGAGGAATAATTTAGTAGATATAGTTTTATGAATTTAGATAAAATATTTGGTTATATCTTATCTTGAAAATAGATTAGCTGAAGGTTGGGGGTGATGAAACCAGCAGTGGCAGTGGTGTTAGGACGGTGTTTTCCCGTTCTTACAGCACAGGACGTATTTTGAAATTCGCGGTTTATGCGAAGTTCAAAATCGAGTCTCGAGACCTTGGCTCGAGACGGTCCTCACAGCAGGCTTCATCACCCCCAACCTTCGGCGGCAGTGCAATTAATCCATTACAGCTTCTAGCATGTTTTCTTTGAGATAATCAAATTCGCCATAACCACTATATAGGAAAATAAAGCGCTTTCCGTTATAATTAAACTTAATTCTGTTCCAGCCATAATAAGTATCTTCATCAACATTGGTAATTTCTGAAATGGGAACAGTAATTTTGTCAGTATTGACGATACCTTTCAAGGCTGAGATATAGAGATTGTGGTTTGAGAATTTGAAACTAACATAGCCATAATTAACACCTGAGTTTTGATCGATAATTTGAATGTATGCAAACATGATTTTCACGTCCCTTTCTTAATTCACCTTTACCATAGGTTATCGAACGCGTTTTAGGGCAAGGGTATCGTGTGAAAAAAGTTGTTTGTTGTCGAACCAGTTCGATAATTAACGAGATTTGGGAGGAGAATAATTTGATTAAGCACATATTTTCTGACATGGATGGAACGTTGTTACAAAGTAACTGTAAGATTAGTGAAAACAACGTGAAGACAATTAAGGATAGTCAAATTCCATTTACATTAGTTTCCGCACGATCACCGTTGGAGATGGTTGAAACCATTGATAGCCTTGACCTGAGAGAGCCACAAATTGCTTTCAACGGGGGATTGATTTTTCAACAAACTGCTCAAGGTAAGAAAGTTCTGCAGGAATCCCCAATTAGTCTGGACGGAATCAAACAAGTTTTGCGTGTTTTGAAACAAGAATTTCCAGACGTTAGTTGTTCATTGTATGATCTAGATCATTGGTATATTGAAAAAATTGATAAAGGAATCGAATATGAAGCTCAAGTCTGTGATTTTGATCCGATAATCGTTGATTTTGTTTCTTTATTGAAACAAACTGATTTAAAGATATTTAAAATTATGCTGATTTCGTTTGAAGCACAGGAAATGAAAATGCTGAATGAAAAATTAAAACAGCTCAATGAAGCTGATTTGAATGTCACACAGTCGGCAGAGAACTATTTAGAAATTACGGATCATTTGGCTAAAAAATCTCGTGGTGTTCAATATATTAAAGAATTGGAAAGTTTGGCTAAAGAGGACATGGCTGCGTTTGGTGATGGTTATAATGATTTAGTCATGTTAGAGCAAGTTGGAACGCCAATTGTCATGGATAATGCCTTACCAGGTGTAAAGAATTATGCCAAATTTGTTACGAAAGATAATGATCATGATGGAGTAGCGTACGGAATCCAGACATATTTAACTACAAAATAGGTTCAGTTATCGATAGATGGCTTAAAAATCAGCTGTCAGGTAAAATATATCATCATGTTACAGAGAAACTGTGTATTTCTTAAAACGCTTAGAGAGCTTTGAATTTAAGCATAATGTGATGAAAAATAAAAAAACACTGAGAATTATTATTTTCTCGGTGTTTTTGTGTATTATCAGGCATTAACAGCTTTAAGTAAATGATGTTCCAAGTATTGTTCTTCGCCATACCCAGTGTAAATAAATGAGTATTTTTTGGCTTGGTAAATAAAACTGATGCGGTCTTCACCGTAAAATTGGTCGATTTTTAAGTCAATCATTTTGGAAAAGGGGATGTCGATGTGATGCAATGCCTTCATGCCTCTAACGAGCGTCATGGACAGTATGCCGTCTTTTATTTCGTAAACAACATAACCTTTGAAAGCTTTTCCACCAGCATCGATAATTTGTATGTAAGTATACATAATATTTAAGCCTTCTTTCTATAATTCATTAATCAATTTTAAAAAATTCAAATTGGTTGTTTTGAATTATATGCGCTAGTTCTGAATGAACGGGAATACGGCACTTTGTTCTGACAAAATGTCTACTAGCAAGCTTTATCGTTGCTAAAAAGATTCAGACAGACTATTTTTAATTTGAAATTTATTAAGCTACTAATAATTAGAAATTAAAATTAAAAAGTAGGCGATGAAGATGGAGAGAAGTTTTGCAAGAAAGCTAAATTGGAAGCCACTGTTTAACAGTTTGATTTTTGGTGCCGCAATAGGAACCTTTGTTTATATCTTGTTGAAACGTGATATAGCTCTGGGAATTATGTTTGGAATCATTGCTTTTCTAATTCAAAGTATCGTCATTTATCCACGTTATTTACCAAGTCTTTATGGCTGCTGGAAAATAAATGAAGGCTCGGTATCATATTACGATTACAGTACTTGGAGTAAACGTATCAAGGCTATCTTTTTACCTGTAAGTAAGAAACAAAAGTCAGTTTCGTTTGAAAATATTATGTCTTATTCCTTAGTTGTTTCAAAAAAGTCTGACAAATGGACACCACATTATATTCTTTTGAAATTAGATAATGGTCATAACGTTGCATTGGATTTGTCGTGGAATTTGCTGAAATCAGGGGCACCTGGTAAGGATGTTGAATGGGTCGTTGACTACATAACAAATAAGCTACATCAAAAGACAGTTCAAGTTTTACAAGTTTAAATGATTAACCGGCATGTATGATTCGTTTGCTTAGAGTAAACAAATAGGACACGCAATCCAAAAATTGGATGCGTGTCCTATTAATTTAATTAGATTTTATCTATTTAATCTTCGTCGTCATCATCAATTTCGTCATCAACTTTGATATCTTTCAAAGCTGAACGATCTTTTCTGACTAGACGTAAACGATTGAGTGAAACTTTACCAAGTACCAGTGGCACACGTTCTTCAACTACATCACTGTAGGAAAGTCCGAACCAGTTGGCTGGTGAAATGAATTTTTGTAAGAAGAAACGCATGTGAATAACACTCTTCTTCAAACTACTAATCTTCGTATCAGGTGAGAGTACCTCTTTGATAATAACGAATGAGAAGTCACCAACATCACGATCAGGAATCGTTGTATATTTCTGTGGTTGTGGTTTGATTTCACCGTTTGACATCATATCATTAACAACTTGACGTAAGTAGACGTTAACCTTTTGGTCAACACGGAAACCTAAGTAAAGTTGAACGCTGACCATGTAGTCAGTATCAAATGTCTCGACACTATAAGCTGCTGTATAAGGTTCATCAGTAACATTGACTGTTACGAACCAATAAACTTGAGCTCGTTTTGGACGTTTATCAAGGATTGAATAAAGAATATTCTTCTTAATACGATAACCGTCGTGAATCTTTGTTAGATAAACCAAGTTAGTTGTATAAAGTGGGTAACTTGGATCTTTTCTTAAATCATTTAGTTGGTGCTTGAAAGCTAGTAATGAAACAAAGTGGCTCCGATATGTGTTGTCGTCTTTGAGACGTTCACCGTATCTCCAGATGAACATAACGGCAATAAGTAATGCGGCGATAAACATAGTAATGTAAGCACCGTGAATGAACTTACTACTGTTAGTTACGAAGAAAATACTTTCGATAATGAAGAAGAAACTAATAATAACCGTTGTAAAGAGGCGGTTAGCACGTTTCATCAGCAACCATTGATGGAGCAAAATTGTTGTCATTAACATAGTGATGGTAATTTCTAGACCGTAGGCGTTTGACATGTTTTCGGAAGTTTTGAAATAGAAAACGATGAACAAACAAACGACCCAGATGATTGAATTAACTGTTGGGATATAAAGTTGTCCCTTAAAGTTAGTTGGATAGTATGTTTTCAATCTTGGGAAAATCTTCAACTTAGTGGCTTCAGATACCAATGTATATGAGCCAGAAATCAAGGCTTGGGAAGCGATGATAGCTGCCATGGCTGAGAGGAAGATTCCGAAGAGTCTGAAGTCTGCAGGAATGGATTGGTAAAATGGATTCATTGCTGAGCCCATGTTTTGAAGTGCATGATTATCTTTTGCACTTAAAATCCAAGTTGCTTGTCCTAAATAACTTAGTAACAAACAAATTTTAACGAATGGCCAACTAGTATAAATATTAGGTCGACCAACGTGTCCCATATCAGAATAAAGGGCTTCAGCACCAGTAGTAGCAAGGAAAATACTACCAAGGATGAAGACACCACGAATATTGATAGGGCTTCTGAGTAATTCAAAAGCGTAATATGGGTTCAAAGCTCTGATCATTGTCCAATCGGATGAGAGGTTCATGATTCCTATGAAACCAAGGAAAGCGAACCAAACTAACATGATTGGCCCAAAGGCACGACCAATTAGTTGAGTCCCAAATCTTTGGATAAAGAAGAGGGTCGATAAGATAATCAGTGTCACAATGATTACTTGGCTCTGTGTGCTGATTAAGACGGTATTGTGAATGGCAATGCCTTTCAAACCTTCAATCGCTGCGGTAACAGTAACAGCAGGTGTCATCATACCGTCGGCTAAGAAGGTTGCCCCACCGACCATAGCCGGAATAATCAGCCACTTGGCACGCTTTCTAACCAATGTATAGAGGGCGAAAATTCCACCTTCACCACGGTTATCAGCACGTAGGGCAATTAAAACATATTTAATTGTCGTGACTAAAGTCAGTGTCCAAAAAATTAAGGAAACACTGCCTAGAATAAAGTTGGTGGACATTTTTTCAAGTCCACCATTCCCAACCATTAAAGAGTGCATAACGTATAGAGGAGAAGTACCAATGTCCCCGTATACAATTCCTAAAGCAATTAGGAACCCTGCGACACTCTTCTTTGAATGGGGGTTATTCTTCAATGAATTTAGTTGTGTCTTTTCCATATAAATAATCTCCAAAAATAAACAGTTCAACCGCGATTATAACATTAGAATTGCTAGTATGAAACCACTTAATTTTGGTCTAGTGGGTTTCGCTATATATCAAAGCAATCAATCGTTACTGGTATTAATTTGTAAAAATTGGAACTACCAATGAAGAATCGTTAGTTTGAACAGTGTATTTAATATTTTGATTACCACGAACTGTCATACCAAAATCAGTTGCATAGACGATCAAACCTAATTGATGTCCTTTGAGTAATTTATAAAATGTCGGTTGTAGTTCGACACCAATATTATAGAAAACATTTGGCTTTAGTTCATCAACTTTATAGTTATTTTCACGATTCTGTAAATTTAAGTGTCCTTTAGTGATCATCTTAAATGGTGTAGGTGCAGCGGAGGTAAATTCACGTAAATCATCTTCGCGCCAATCGTATGTTTCAGCTAGACTATTTTTTGCCAATAACGTTGGTGAGACGGTCAAACGCTTGGCTGTACCATAGTCAATTAATTGAAAGCTTAAGAGTCCGATGTTATCACTTGAACTAACTTTGAGATTTACATTAACCTTACCGTCAATCGTTAAATCGTCATCTAATGGTGCTGTCTTATAAATTAGTTGATTGGAAGCTAACTTTTCGTCAGCAGCGACGAGATCATGTTCCCAAGTGTCGTTATGCTTAGCATAATTATCAAAGGTTGTTTGATCTAGGTGGTCTTGGAATGATTGCGTTGTTTCAGAAACACTATTTGTGACTAGTTTATCATATGATAAATTGTATTTAATCTGGTTATTATCATTGCTAGACCAGTCTTGATGAGCTGTCCAATTTTCTGGTTGCGTATTATCTTGAACGATCACATTATGGATGATTTCTTTAGCCTGGTTTTCAACACCAAGTAATTCATGAGTTAACCAGAGGTTGATAATATCGTTATAGTCGATAGAACGAAAGGCATTGATGTAAATGTGTTGGCCTTGGTGCAAAATGATTTTTTGTGTAACGCCGTTATGCTTAATGCCGTTCCACAGACGCTCAACGTTACGAGGCTTGACATTCCAGTCATTCAAACCATGAACCATGAAGACATCAGCTGTGATATTCTTGAAATCTTTATGGTAGTTACGAGCGTCCCAGAAAGTATTGTAATCACCAGTTGTACGATCTTGACCATCAGCAATAGCCTTCACTTGGTCGTCCCATTGATTCTTAATGTTATGGAAATCACCTGGTTGTAAACGACGACTGAATGTTTCCTCAGCTAAGACATCAGCATCTTCACCAGGGAAGCCACCGGGAGCGATGACTAAACCACCGTCACGATAGTAATCGTACCAACTAGAAATGGCAGCTTCACTAATGACTGTTTTCAGTCCAGAGACACCCGTTGAAGCAGCAGCCGTTGCCAAAGTCCCTAAGTATGAACGACCTGTCATAGCCACTTTTTTATTAGACCACCAAGCTTTGATTTCAATGTTGTCAGTCCGATTGGTGAAGGCAGGTAATTGACCAGTTAACCATTTGATAATAGAAACAGTGGAAATTGTTTCTTCGGGGTCACCAGTTGTTCTGAAACCGTCGGAGTCTTTAGTACCAATACCAGACATGTAAATAACCGCAAAGCCACGAGCTAAGAAGTAGTCGTTTAGAGTATATGAACTTTCACGGGAGAATGTTTGTTCAGCTCGTTTAGTTTCGCCATTGGTAGTTCTTGGTTCAGGAATTGTTTGATTGTCACCATGATATTCGATATCGGAATATTGAAGCTTGTTTGGTGTCTTGTGTTTCAAAGGTACATTGACGTTATGGGTCAACCTTTCACCGGTTTCATCGTTAGTCCCTTGATTGTATGGACTGGCTGTATAAAGTACCGGTACTTTTAAACCATTTTCGGTTTCACGAGGACGTAAAATTTCAGCTTTCAAAAGGTCACGTTTACCATCATGGTCACTATCTTGAGGGGACTCAACGTAAACGACTTCACGAATTAATTCATGGGGATCAAAGACGGGCAAAGTTTTACCGTTGAATAATAAAGGCTTAGTTATTTTGCCATAAAACTTAGTGAAATAACCTTTGCTAGCAAGTGAATCAAGGTAAGTTTGACCAACTTTATTGTGAGTTGCTAATAACCAATACCATGCAGATTTTAATTCATCAACAGTGAATGAATCGCCGTTATGGTCAGCAATCATCAGTTGAATTTTTTTCATTGCTTCTAAAGGTTCAGAAAATGAAAAGTCCACGTCAGGGTTAAACTTTAATAGTTGTAAAGCTACATTATAAAAAGCGGCTACCGAAACGTGTGTGGCAGAATCAAGATATTCACCTAAATTTTGTTCAGGTGTAGCCATATATGTTTTTAACTCTTCTTCAAAAGTTGATGAAGTTTTGGCTTCTAAAAAGCTTTTACTCAAAAAGCTGATCCATAATTGGATCGGATTGGTTTCAGCTTCGTTGTCTTTATCTAGAAAGCCTATTTCTGTAAGTTCTTTTAATTGATCTTTAAAGTCTGTTGGACGAATTGCAAATTGGTTATTTTTCATATAAACAACTCCTTTATTAGATATTAATTTTATTATAGAGCAGTGGGGTAACTTTTACTTGTTTATTGGGGTGCCGCCTCTGGGAGTACGAAAGTCCACCTGCTGTGGGACCGCATGGAGCCAAGGTCTCCAGACTCGCTTTTGAACTTCGCAAAATACGCGAATTTCAAAAGACGTCCGTGGTGGGCTTTCATACTCCCAGAGACTAGTGTATTTTGGGGTGATTTGATTATTATTTTAAATATTTAAATTGATTATAATGATGCATTAATAGTCAGAAATTCTAAAAGAAGCCCCAGAAACTAGAATTTTCTGTTCGCTAGTTTCTGGGACTTCTTAATTTTGTGTTTTTAATGGACAATGATTTTTAAGCTAATGCTCCCATTGGATCCCATGGTGCTAGTACCTTTGGTTCTTTTGATTCTGTTTCAAAGGTATTCTTGAGATCGTCTGATAGGTATTTCTTGTTGATAACTAGTTGATAAACGAATTCGTCGAACCATGAGTCGCTCATTACGAAGTAACCTTTAGTTCCGACTTTTTCACCCCATGAGTTTTCAACTTTCCACTTCAATGGATTACCATTTTCGTCTAGATCTACTCCGGTGATAACCATAGCATGTGTCATCATACTTTCGATATAGTCGAGGCGTTGTGCCTTTGTCATTGTTAAATCAGTGTTTAGTAGGCCTTCAAGGTCATAGATGTTTGTGTCCATGATACCAATCTTACGGTCTGAACTTTGACCAACATCACTACCAAACCAAACTGTTTCGCCAGCTTGGAGTTGTTTAACAGCTAACTTCTTGAAGTCACTGTTTTCTAGATTCAAGTGACGGACTTGGCGACCACCAACGACGTTACCTAACATTTCAA
The DNA here is from genome assembly GCF_001435815.1 of Companilactobacillus nantensis DSM 16982. Lineage (GTDB taxonomy): Bacteria > Bacillota > Bacilli > Lactobacillales > Lactobacillaceae > Companilactobacillus > Companilactobacillus nantensis. The sequence continues at coordinate 8,357 of NZ_AZFV01000015.1, forward strand.
CTGTATAAACGTGGTTGTATGGCTTGTCAGCTGTTGGAGCGTTGATTGTTGAAATATAACTATCTAAGTCCCAGCCAACATACTTCTTGAAGAATTCTTGAGGTGTGATGCCTGTTTCTTTGTGATAGTTCTTGTCATCGTCACGGTAAGCCCAGTCGAACTTAGTAGGTGGAACACCAACTGTGTAAACTAAAATTTTGTAAATTTCGCTTAATAGTTCATTCTTCTTACGTTCAATGTCTTCTTCAGACTTATTAGCATTAACAAGTTCACGCAAGATAATTGCATCTTTACGTAATTTCTTGTTAAGAACGTTGTTTAATTCAGATGAGTTTGTACGACTGAATGTATCTGGCATAACTGCCTTAGGAACGACACCATATTTTTGAACAAGTGCCATGACCATATCCCATTGGCCACCATCTTGTTGAGGTGTAGCCATTAGGAAGTCAACTTTACGGTCGCCTGTTGGTAGGGCAGCTGTGTTGATAACATTTTCGAAGAAGTAGTTTGATTTCTCAAGCTTATCCCAGAAAAGCATGTAACCTTGTGATAATTCGAAGCCCTTGATCTTGAAGTTATCTTGAAGAGGGTGTCTCATTGTGTTTAGAGCTGCGAAAACCCAGCATAAACCAGATTGTTTTTGATCGGCAACTTTACCAGTATCAATTTCAACTGAGAAAGTAGGGTCCATAGCAACTTTTGACGCAATTGTTTCACTTGATTTGAACAAACCATTGTTAGCAACAGCATTTTTGATTGCTGAAGAACCTGGTGTGTTTTCAAAAGCAGTTTTAAATTTATCTAATTCTGATGATGTGATTTCTTTAGTCATACAATTCTCTCCTCTATCTGATATTCTCAATTACTTTAGGTCCATCGTCATAGCCGACGATAATAGTATTAACTATATCAAGAAATAGTCCATGTGCAACTATTCCCACTTGATGGTCAAGCCAGTCAGCTAATAGGTGAGGGTGTTTAATTTCGCCCATCTTTAAATCGATAACGTAATTTTTATTATGTGTTAAGACACGGTCGCCGTTTTCATCCAATCGAAATTCTGGTTGAAGATTTTCCTTTTGAAGGTCGTTAAAAGTTTTTTCACAGCCAAAAGGAATAACTTCAAGTGGTAATGGGAAACTACCTAATGTGTCAGCCATTTTTGATTGGTCGACGATCCAAATGTTTTTGGTGGAATTAGTTGCAACCATTTTTTCAAGCAAGTGGGCAGCACCGCCACCTTTGATACCTTGATAATTTTTGTCGATTTGATCGGCACCATCAATGGTTAAGTCAATGTGATCGACATCGTTTAAATCCTTGGTTGGGATGCCAAGTGACTTAGCTTGTTTTTCAGAACGAGAAGATGTTGTTACCGCAACGATATTTTTGATCTCGCCAGCTTGGTAACGCTTGCCAAGTTCTTCAATCATGTAATAAACAGTAGAACCAGTACCTAGTCCGACAACAGAATCACTTTTAATAAAGTCAACAGACTTAGTACCAACGGCTTTCTTTAATTCATTTTGATCCAACTAATTTTCCCCCTTTAATAGCTCTTGGTAATTTTCAGCTAACAAAAATCTGATTTCAGGCTTTCTTTCAAAAGCTGCTTTTGAGTATTCACAAACGGGTACAATCTTGAGACCCTTCAAGTCAGAATAATCTAAAGCCGCATTCAAAAGTTTACCAGCAAGTCCTTGACCACGATACGAATCGTTAACGTAAGTGTGGTCAAGTGAAATTACGCCGTCTTTAACGGTTGAATAAGTAATTTCACCAATCATTTCGTCGTTGTCTTCAAGAAAGAAACGACCATCCTCATGTTTCATTTCCATAAAATTACCTCCTGCTTGTTTAATTTACTAAGGTAATGTCGCCTCCGGGAGCAAGGAAGAATTGTCCTGCTGTGGGACCGCTTCGAGCCAGGGTCTCGAAGCTCGATTTTGAGCTTCGCAAAGTTCACGAATCTCAAAATACGTCCGTGGAGTAAGAGCTAAAGCTCTAACACCACTATCACTGCTGGACATTCTTCCTTGCTCCCTCCAGCTAAAATATTATTGGATTTAATTGCTTAGTTATTGATTTTAATGAATTGAAAGTCGATAATATTAAATCCGTTATTATATTTGTCAATTCATAATCATCTAATTAAAAAATAAATTAGCCGGAGGTCGTGAGCAAATGAGTCAGCTGTGGAGGTGGTGTTAGGACGGTGATTTTCCGTTCTTACAGCACGGGACGAGTTTTGAGATTTGCGTATTTTGCAAAGCTCAAAATCGAGGCGAAAGACCTTGGCTTTCGCCGGTCCCCATGGCAGACTCATTTGCTCACGACTGGAGGCGGCAGCAAAAAAATCCGTTCCTTAGTTAAATTTAATATAATACTACTCTATTATAAGAAGAAAGTCAGTGTAATGAATAGTTTTATAGCTTCTAAAATGCTATTATTTTAGATATCTAATGCTTAAGGAGTTTTCGATTTGACTAAAAAACGTGGATTTGAAATTGTAAAAAAATACGAGGGTAAAGGTATCAATTTACCTGTTCGTCAAACTAAAAATGCTGCAGGGTATGATATTGAGAGTGCTGAAGATTTTGTTGTTCCTTCTATTTGGAAGTTCGGTGTGCTCAATGTTTTGAAATTTTTGCTCAATAAAGGCAAAATGGATGATGACAAAATTGCTGAAGTTCAAAAGTCAATTAAGCCAGTCTTAGTACCAACCGGTATCAAAGCATATATGCAAGATGATGAAGTGTTAATTATCGCTAGTCGTTCTAGTAATCCATTGAAACGTGGCTTATCGATTCCTAATGGGATTGGTGTTGTTGATGCTGATTATTATAATAATGACAGTAATGAGGGTGAATTGTTTGTTCAATTGATCAACTTTTTCCCTGTTGATTACACAGTTAAAAAAGGCGAACGTTTGGCCCAAGGTATTTTTATCAATTATCTAACAACGGATGATGATGAAGGTGGATTAACGAAACGTCATGGAGGATTTGGTTCTTCAGGAATATAATAAGAAAGGAACTATTTTATTGGCAAAAGCTAAAACGAAATTTGTATGTCAAAATTGTGGCTATGTTTCCCCAAAGTACTTAGGACGTTGTCCTAATTGCGGTGTCTGGAATCAAATGGTTGAAGAAATCGATCAACCAGAAATTGCTAAAATCAGTAAAGCCAATGCTACACCAAGTCGTCGTGTCAGCGATGTTGAAGCTAAGCCTGTTAAACTAGGCGAAGTTTCTTTTGAAAAGGAACCGCGTGTTGAGACTGATTTGGGTGAACTAAACCGTGTGCTTGGTGGTGGAATTGTTCCAGGCTCATTGATCTTAATTGGTGGTGATCCTGGTATTGGTAAATCAACACTGTTAACACAAGTGTCTGGTCAATTAGCTAAAGATGGTAGCAAAGTTTTATATGTTTCTGGTGAAGAGAGTGCTTCACAAATTAAGATGCGTGCTGATCGAATCGGTGTGACGGGTGACAATTTGTATCTTTATCCACAGACTGATATGAGCTACATTCGTCAGACCATCGATGAGATGCATCCTGATTATTTGATTATTGATTCTGTCCAAACAATGGATGAACCTGAGATTACATCAGCTGTTGGTAGTGTTTCACAAATTCGAGAGGTTACAGCTGAATTGATGAACATTGCCAAGCAACAAAACATTACAGTTTTTGTTGTTGGTCATGTGACCAAAGGTGGTGCAATTGCCGGACCAAAGATTTTGGAACATATGGTGGATACTGTTCTATACTTTGAGGGGGACACCCACCACAGTTACCGAATTTTGCGTTCAGTTAAGAACCGATTTGGTTCGACGAATGAAATCGGTATTTTTGAAATGCGGACGAAAGGTTTGGTCGAAGTGGCTAATCCTTCGGAAATCTTTTTGGAAGAACGTTTAGCTGATGCCAATGGTTCTGCTGTGGTTGTTTCCATGGAAGGTACGAGACCAATTTTGGTAGAAATCCAATCATTAATTACGCCGACAGTTTTTGGGAATGCTAAGAGAACTGCTACAGGTTTAGATCACAACCGCGTATCTGTGATCATGGCAGTTTTGGAAAAACGTGGTAACTTGATGCTTCAAAATCAAGATGCTTACTTGAAATCCACTGGTGGCGTAAAATTGGATGAGCCAGCGATTGATTTAGCTTTAGCAATGTCCATCGCATCCAGTTACAAAAATACCGGAATTCCGGACACAGATTGTTTTGTTGGTGAAGTCGGTTTGACAGGTGAAGTTCGCCGAGTTAATCGAATTGACCAACGGGTCAATGAAGCTGAAAAACTTGGCTTCAAACGAATTTTTGTGCCTAAAAATAATCTGGGTGACTGGTCGAAGAACAATAAAATTCAAATAATCGGTGTCAGTACAGTATCAGATGCAATGAACAAAATTTTCTAATGAGGAGGTTTTTATGCGAAAAATTGTAGTAAATATAATTTTTGCATTGTTGGGTATTGCTGTCGGAATTACAGTTTTACCTAGCTTGTGGGAAGTGTCAGGTTTAGCAGGAATTGCTTTTATCAATAACGGCTATTTTGATGGACTTATTGGATGTATTATATTTTATTTTGTGTCGTTCTTGTTTGTTAAACCAATTTTAGATTTGAACCAACAGATTGAAAAATATCTTAATTCGAGATCACCAGGTTGGATCATTTACGGATCAGGATTTTTAATTGGTGGCTTAGTTTTAGCCAATATCATTTCGATTCCGTTCTATATGATGCACAACATGTTTTCAAATGTGATTCCAGTTATCTTAATGATCGTCTTTGGTTGGATCGGTTTTCGAATGGGAACGAGTCGTCGTAACGACTGGAATAACTTTTCGATTTCCAAGCGAAATACTAACAAGACAACAGCTGAAAAGAACAATGAAATTGCTTCCGAAGGTGAAGTAACACGTCGTTCAGCTAAAAAAGATTATTATCCATACAAAATTTTGGATACATCTGTTGTAATCGATGGTCGAATCCATCAATTGGCTCAAACAGGATTTTTGGAAGGTAAGTTGATGATTCCGGACTTCGTTGTCCATGAATTACAATTAATTTCCGATTCCAGTGATAATCAAAAGCGTGAACGTGGACGTCGTGGATTAGATATCTTGAACGAAATCAAGATGGATCAAACGATAAATTATGAAACAACAACGCGTGATTATGATAATATTCCAGAAGTGGATATGAAATTGCTTAAATTAGCTAAAGAAATCGGTGGTGCTGTCATCACAAATGATTATAATTTAAGTAAGGTCAGTGAATTTCAAAATGTTCAAGTACTTAACATTAACGAATTAGCCAAAGTTTTGAAACCAATGGTTTTGCCAGGAGAAACGATGACTGTTAAAGTTATTAAAGAGGGTACTGAAAGAGAGCAAGGTGTCGCATACCTAGAAGATGGTACGATGGTTGTTGTTGAAGAAGGTAAATACTTCATTAATAAGGACGTCGATGTCGTTGTAACTAGTGCATTGCAAACTGATGCTGGTAAAATGATTTTTGCAAAACCTAAACATTCAATGCATGGTATCCAAGAAAAGAGTAGTGTCAAAGAGAATACCAACAGCCATAATGCCGGTGGTACCAATAGCAACCACAATAATAATGGCAACCGGAATTCAAATCGAAACAACTCGAGAAATAAAAGGGGAGAACACAGAAATGGCAAAAAAGTCAGATAACAAAATTCGTGTAAGATATGCACCAAGTCCAACAGGTCACTTGCACATTGGGAATGCTAGAACCGCTATCTTTAACTACTTGTTCGCACGTAGTCACAAGGGAACTTTCGTAATCCGTATCGAAGATACAGATACAAAGCGTAACGTTGAAGGTGGAACAAAGAGTCAACTAGAAAACCTTAAATGGCTTGGTGTTGATTGGGATGAAGGTCCAGATGTCGGTGGAGATTATGGTCCATACCGTCAATCAGAAAGAAAAGATATTTATCAAAAATATATTGATGAATTACTTGAAAAGGGCTTAGCTTACAAATCATATCTGACTGAAGAACAACTAACAAAGATGCGTGAAGATCAAGAAGCCAATGGTCAAATGCCACACTACGAATATGAATTCGCTGGTATGACTGAAGACGAAAAAGCTGCTAAGATTAAAGAAGCTGAAGATGCTGGACTACAACCAGTTGTCAGATTCCACGTACCACATGCTAAAAACTACGAATGGGACGATATCGTTAAGGGTAAAGTTTCAATCGGTTCAGACACTATCGGTGGCGATTGGGTTATCCAAAAACGTGACGGTATGCCTACATACAACTTTGCCGTTGTTATTGATGACCACTTGATGGAAATCTCTCATGTTCTTCGTGGTGATGATCACGTTGCTAACACACCAAAACAATTGATGATTTATGAAGCACTTGGCTGGGAAGCACCTAAGTTCGGTCACATGACACTTATTATCAATACTGAAACTGGTAAGAAGTTAAGTAAACGTGATGAATCAATTCTCCAATTTATCGAACAATATCGTGAATTAGGTTATCTACCAGAAGCTATGTTTAACTTCATTACTTTACTTGGCTGGTCTCCAGTTGGTGAAGATGAATTATTCACACGCAAACAATTTATCAAGATTTTTGATGAACATCGTTTGAGTAGATCACCTGCTAAATTTGATCAAAAGAAACTTGAATGGGTTAATAACCAATATGTTAAGACAGCTGATGTTAGTGAAATCACTGACTTAGTTTTGGCTAACTTGATTGAAGCAAAACGCATCGATGCTGAACCAAGCACAGATGAAATTCAATGGGTAAGACACTTAACAGAACTTTATATGCCACAAATGAGTTATACACAACAAATCGTTGAGTTGTCAGATGTCTTCTTTAACCAACCAGAACATCTAACAGACGACGAACAACAAGAACTTGTTGATGATGATTCAAAGGCTGCAATTGAAGATTTGAAGGGCAAGTTAGAAAAACTTACTCGTTTCACAGCTACACAAATCATGGCAGCAATCCAATCAGTTAGAGCTGATACTGGTGTTAAGGGTAGAAAACTTTACATGCCAGCTAGAATTGCTACTACTAGAACAATGCATGGTCCAGCTATTGCTGAAACAATTGAATTGTTTGGTAAAGACAAGGCTCTTGCTAATATCGACAAGACTTTGAAGGAAATGAACTAATTCATTTCAAACAAAAATAAAACAGAAAAAGAGGTTGAAGGAAAACTTAGTTTGCCTCAACCCCTTTTTTATATAGGTGAAGATTATGTTGAAAATTTTTAATACCTTAACGCGAGAAAAAGAAGAATTTAAACCAATAACACCTAAGCAAGTAAATATGTATGTCTGTGGACCCACTGTGTATAACTATATTCACATTGGTAATGCGCGTTCGATCGTAGCGTTTGATACTGTGCGTCGTTACTTAGAATTCTTAGGCTACGATGTTAAATTTGTTTCTAACTTTACCGATGTTGACGACAAGATGATTAAGGAAGCTAATAAAGAAGGCATTACCGTACCCGAAGTGGCTGACCGTTTCATCAAAGCATTTTACGAAGATATTGCCCAAATCAATGTTCAAAAGGCAACAATTAATCCTCGTGCGACAGACAACATTACTGAGATTATCGACTTTATTAAAGACTTAGTTGCCAAAGACTATGCTTATGAATCACAAGGGGATGTGTTCTATCGTGCCCGGAAGTTTAAACATTATGGTGAATTGTCAGATCAAAATATTGATCAATTAGTCGAAGGTGCTAGTGAACACGTTGGTGACACTGAGTTTGCTAAGAAACAAGATCCAATCGATTTTGCGCTTTGGAAAAAAGCTAAACCAGGTGAAATCAAATGGGACTCTCCTTGGGGTGAAGGTCGTCCAGGCTGGCACATCGAATGTTCAGTTATGTCAACAAAGTACTTAGGTGATACGTTTGATATTCATGGTGGTGGTCAAGATTTGGAATTCCCTCATCACGAAAATGAAATTGCTCAAAGTGAAGCTAAGACAGGTAAGAAATTTGTTAACTATTGGATGCACAATGGCTTTGTAACGGTTGAAAATAACGAGAAGATGAGTAAGTCACTCGGTAACTTTGTAACAGTTCATGATCTTGTTAAAACAACTAATCCGCAAGTTTTACGTTTCTTCCTTTCATCAACACACTATCGTCGTCCGCTTGAATATTCACAAGATAATTTACAAAAGGCTGCCGATAATTTGGATAAAATTAAAACAGCTTACAATAACTTGAAGTTTAGACTTGATGGTGCTGAAGATGCTAGTGATATCAACGATATTCAAACGCAAGTTACGAAGATTGTGGATGATTTTAAGACTGCTATGAATGATGACTTTAACGTTCAAAACGGCTTGACAGAAATCTTTAATTTGGTCAGCTTGGCTAACAATTATGCTGCTGGCGAGACGGTTGCGAAAAATGCTGCAAATGTTATCCTAGAAGCTATGGTTAAATTGACTAGTATTTTGGGTGTTAAATTAGATGATCAACAAGATCTTTCTGAAGAAATCCAACAAATGGTCGATCAACGTGATGAAGCTCGTGCAAATAAAGATTTTGCCACAAGTGATAAATTACGTGACCAACTAAAGGATATGGGTGTGATCTTAGAGGATACACCACAGGGAACACGGTGGCATATTAATGACTGATGTTAAGAAATTTAATGGCGTAACTTTGGCATATTTAGGGGATGCTGTTTATGAAGTTTTTGTTCGTGAACATTTACTCGAGAAAAATATTGTTAAAGTTAACGAATTACAGCACCAAGCGAAACATTACGTTTCCGCAAAAGCACAAGCATCACTAATTACATTGATGCTTGATAAAGATGTTTTATCTGAACAAGAGATTCGTGTTTACAAGAACGGCCGTAACGCGAAGAAACAAACAAAAGCAAAGAATACGAGTGTCGTCACGTATCACATGTCCACTGGTTTTGAAGCAGTTTTTGGCTATTTAGATATTACTGGCAACAAAGAACGCGTGAAAGAACTAGCACAATGGTGCATAAATGAAGTAGAGACAGGTGAAGCAGATGACAGACAATTCAAATAATAATGACATTGAATTAGTTTATGGTGTCCATTCAGTAATCGAATTATTGAAATCGGCAACAGCTAATCAACGAGTTAACAAAGTTTTAGTTCAAAAGGGACTCTCAAGTGAACATATTGCTGAAGCAATTAAGCTAGCTAAAAGAGACCGTTTGATTGTTCAAGAAGTACCAAAGAATAAGCTAGATGATATTAGTGAAGGCGGCAATCACCAAGGAATGGCCGCTTATATTGCCTCATATCAATACGCGGAAATGGATGATATTTTCAAGAAAGCTGAAGAAAAAGGTGAAGACCCATTCATCTTGATCTTAGATAAAATTGAAGATCCCCATAACTTAGGCTCAATCATGAGAACAGCTGATGCCGTAGGAGTTCACGGAATTATCGTGCCAAAGCATCGTTCAACAGGATTAACATCCGTAGTTGCAAAGACTTCAACTGGTGCGATTGAACACGTGCCAGTTGTACGAGTAACAAACTTAGTTAATACCATCAAAGATTTAAAGAAGAAAAACGTTTGGGTCTTTGGAACAGCCATGGAAGGCGACAATTACCGTAATTGGAATGCCAAAGGTGCAGTAGCACTTATCATCGGAAACGAAGGTAAAGGTATTTCACCATTAGTTCTAAAACAAGCAGACCAAACATTGAATATCCCAATGGTCGGACATGTTCAAAGTTTGAATGCTAGTGTGGCAACAGGAGTATTGTTGTATCAAGCATTTGCTTCACGTCATGCTTAGATAAAAAATAGGTATTTGAATCTTTATTAATCAAGTACTATGACAGTCACCCTAGCCGGAGGTTGCAAGGAAGTTTGCCAGCAGTGAAGGTGGCGTTAGGGCTTTAGCCCTTACACCACGGACGTATTTTGAGACTTGCGGTTTATGCAAGGCTCAAAATCGAGGTTCGAGACCTTGGCTCGAATCGGTCCCACAGCAGGCAAAACTTCCTTGCAACCGGAGGCGGCATATAAAACGAATGATTAAATTTCATTCGTTTTTTTTGTAAACAAATGTTCGCTAGAATATCGGAAATCCCCCATGTTATCGTATTATTGTAAAGTTATTGTCCGTAATAAATTTATCAGATGTCTAATTTAGAAGCACTGTGGATCGAACAAGTAAGAGATGCTCGAGATTCAACCGCGTTATTTAATTTAGTAGATAGATATAATCCGATGATTGACAATATGCTCAGTCAATACTATGTCAGAAGTTACGAACGAAGTGATTGGTATCAGGAGGCAAGCGTGATTTGTCAGGAATCCTGTGACCTATTTGATGGATCGACTGGGTCAAAGTTTGGCAGTTTTTTTAAGATGAAATTTAAGCATCGTGTGATTGATTTAATTAGATATGAGAATGCCGCCAAGCGTAAGGCTAATAATTTTACCGAACCAATTCATGATGTTGAAGAAGCTAGACTAACAACGCCTAGTCATATAGAAACAATCGAATACCTTGACCATATTAAACGTGCAGCAAAAGAAATGACACGTAAGGAATTAATTGGATTACGTTTTTCCTTGGGAAAACTGTCATTAAAAGAGGCTTGTCGCTTGGCAGGGTGTGATCATAAGGGCTTGTTGATAATTACTTATCGTTGCAAAAAGAAAATCAAGGAACATTGTGATGAATTGTTTGGTGATGATTTGTCATGAGATTGCAATGGACAAACAAAACTCTAAAGTTTACAATTAGTAAGATTAAGATATAAATTGGATTTTTTGGAGAATATAATGGGATTAAGAAAAGTAGCCCTTGCTTGTACTGTCTGTGGCTCAAGAAACTACACAATTACTGAGAACCCTAGCAGAACAGAACGTCTTGAAGTAAAGAAGTTTTGTAAGCACTGTGGTAAACATACGTTACATAAAGAAACAAGATAACTCTGGAGGAACAAATGAAACTATTTAAATTTTTTGGTAGTGTCAACAAAGAAATGAAATTAGTTGTTTGGCCTACATTTAAAGAAAACAGACGTGATACATGGACTGTTATCGCAACATCATTAATGTATGCAATCTTCTTTGCTCTAGTTGACTGGGGCTTGATTGCACTATTACAACACTTTGTAATGGGTAAATAGATTGTAAGACAACGAAAAATTTGCTATTATGTTTGTAACGAGAAAAACTTCGACATGGTTCGGAGTTTTTTTATTTTGAATTTTTGGAGGAAATTATGGCTGAAGCTGGCGCAAAACAATGGTATGTATTACATACTTATTCAGGATATGAAAACAAAGTTAAGGAAAATCTCGAATCACGTGCTCAATCAATGGGTATGGAAGATTACATTTTCCGTGCAGTAGTACCTGAAGAAGAAGAAACAAAAGTTAAAAACGGTAAAGAAAAGAAAGAAATGGAAAAAACTTTCCCTGGATACGTTTTAGTAGAAATGGTTATGTCCGATGAATCATGGTTTATCGTTCGTAATACACCAGGTGTTACCGGATTTGTCGGCAGTCACGGTTCTGGTAGTAAACCAGCACCTCTATTACCTGAAGAAATTGATAACATTCTTAGTCAATTTGGTATGAATTCACAAAAACCATCAGACTTCGAAGTTGGCGAAACAGTTAAAATCACTGATGGTGCTTTCTCAGATATGACAGGTAAGATCACTGACATTGATGACGAACACAGAAAACTTAAAGTTGATGTTGATATGTTTGGTCGTATGACATCTGCTGAAGTAGACTTTACATCAGTTGAAAAACAAGCTTAGTTAATATTGCCGTCTACGGAGATGAGAGCTATTTTATGCTACTGTGCGGACCGAGTCGAGCCAAGGTCTCGCCTCTCGGTTTGAAGCCTTGCAAGTTCGGCAAGTCTCTAAACACGCCCGGTGCTGTAATGGCTAAAGTCATAACAGCACTTTCACAGCAGCAAAAATAGTTCTCATCTCCTCCGACTAGTTGGTTGGATATATATTTTTTTTGAATCAAAAAAAATCCTAGCCAATCACCAAAGAAATAGTCGGGGACTGCAAGCTGATAACCAGCAGTGCAGGTGGAAATAAGGATGACGAAGTCATTCTTGTACCACAGGACGTATTTTGAGACTTGCGATTTGTGCAAGGCTCAAAATCGAGGGACGAGACCTTGGCTCGGCCCGGTCCCACAGCAGGTTAATCAGCTTGCGGTCCCCGACGGCAGTGAACAAAATTTAAATTATTTATTGTAAACCCTAGTAGACCGTGCTACTATATAACGGTATGTTTTTGAGACATACATGTGGGAGAGAAAATTCTGATTCTCATCATGACCACATCACGGAACAAGGAGGTATGCACCGTGGCTAAAAAAGTTGCTAACGTAGTAAAATTACAAATCCCTGCTGGACAGGCTACTCCAGCTCCTCCAGTTGGTCCTGCTTTAGGACAAGCTGGTATTAACATTGTTGCCTTTACAAAGGACTTCAATGCACGTACACAAGATCAAAAGGGTATGATTATCCCTGTTGTTATCTCAGTATATGAAGACCGTTCATTCGATTTCGTTACTAAGACACCACCAGCTGCTGTTCTTTTGAAGAAAGCTGCTGGCGTTGAAAAGGGCTCTGGCGAACCTAACACTAACAAGGTTGCCACAGTTACTGAAGACCAAGTTCGCGAAATTGCTGAAACCAAGATGAAAGACCTAAACGCTGCTAGTGTTGAAGCTGCAATGCGTATGGTTGCTGGTACTGCAAGAAGTATGGGCTTTGAAGTAAAGTAAAAGACTAGATTTAAGCAGTTTACAGGAATGTGAAAGCATTCTTAACAAGTGGGAGGAGAAAATATAATTCTCCGAAAGACCACAAAGCAAGGAGGAACTTAGCATGGCTAAGCATGGAAAGAAATATACAGAAGCATTAAAACAAGTAGATAAAAACAAAACTTATACTGCTGAAGAAGCTGTCGAATTATTAAAGAAGGTTGACTTCGCTAAATTCGACGCAACTGTTGAAGTTGCTATTAACTTGGATGTAGATCCTAAACAAGCTGATCAACAAATTCGTGGTGCTATCGTACTACCTAATGGTACTGGTAAGACACAAAAGGTTATCGTCTTCGCTGAAGGACAACAAGCTAAGGATGCTGAAGCAGCCGGCGCTGATGTTGTTGGTTCTGACGACCTTGTTGAAAAAATTCAAGACGGCTGGCTAGACTTTGACGTTGCTGTTGCAACACCACCAATGATGGCTAAAGTAGGTCGTTTAGGTCGTGTTCTTGGACCTAAAGGTTTGATGCCTAACCCTAAGACAGGTACTGTTACAATGGATGTTACAAAGGCTGTTAATAATATTAAAGCCGGACAAGTTACATACCGTGTTGATTCAAATGGTCTTATTCACGCACCAATCGGTAAGATCTCATTTGATACAAACAAGATTACAGAAAACTTCAGTACTTTGTACAATGCAATCTTGAAGGCACGCCCTGCATCATTGAAGGGTAGCTACGTAACAAGTGTTAACATGACATCTACATTTGGACCTGGTCTAAAAATCAACGCTTAATTAGTGTTGACTAACTACCAAAATAATGATAGATTAATATAGTTGATTTCTACCGAAGACTCAGGTGATGAAAGTCTTAATATCCTGCCGAGGCCAGAAGATTATTTCACTTAATCTCTGTGTCCTTAGGGCACAGAGATTTTATTATTTTTAAGCCGAAATTTGTAGATAATTAACTAAAAAATTGTGGAGGTGAAACGTAATAATGAAGCAAGATGTATTAGCAGCAAAACAAGCACAAGTTGATGAAATTGCTAAACAACTTACAGGTGCAAAGTCAGTAATCGTTGTTGATTACTTAGGTCTTACAGTTGAACAAGCAACTGAAATGCGTGCTGAATTACGTGAACAAGGTGCTACAATGCAAGTTATCAAGAATACAATCTTGAGACGTGCAGCTGAAAAAGCCGGTGTTGAAGGTCTAGAAGAATTCTTCGTTGGACCAACAGCCATTGCTTACTCAGAAACAGATCCTGTTGGACCTGCTAAAGTAGCAGCTAAATTTGCCAAAGATGTTGACGCCGTTGAAATCAAGGGTGGTATCATCGAAGGTAAAGCAGCAACTCTTGAACAAATTCAAGAACTTGCAACATTACCAGACAGAGATGGCTTGCTATCAATGTTGGTATCTGTATTACAAGCTCCAGTTCGCGACTTTGCTATGGTTGTTAAGGCCGTTGCAGACAAAAACGACGAACCTGCCGCTTAATTAATTAAAAAAATATAACTCATAATATTTGGAGGATACTATAATGGCTTTAGATACACAAAAGATTATTGATGATTTAAAAGAAGCTTCAATTCTAGAACTTAACGACCTTGTTAAGGCTATTGAAGAAGAATTTGACGTTAAGGCTGCTGCTCCAGTTGCTGCTGCCGGTGCTGCTGGTGGCGACGCTGCTGCAGAAAAGGACTCATTTGACGTTGAACTTACAGAAGCAGGTCAAGAAAAGGTTAAGGTTATCAAGGAAGTTCGTGGTATCACAGGACTTGGCTTGAAGGACTCAAAGGACCTAGTTGATGGCGCTCCTAAGGTTATCAAGGAAGGCGTTGCTAAGGCTGACGCTGACGAAATGAAGACAAAACTTGAAGCTGTTGGTGCAACAGTTACATTGAAGTAATTCATTTTAATGATAAAATTAATCCTCGTAAGAGGATTTTTTTTTACCCTTTAAAAGGAAAGGTGAGTATATGGCTAATCAATATTTTGAAAATGATCCTAATTTGGAACATGAGGTCAAAAATTTTAACTTCACATTACGTGGTCATGGACTAGATTTCACATCAGATAGTGGCGTTTTTTCACGACAAACAATCGATTATGGTTCACGTGTTTTGATTGATGCGATTGATTTCCAAAATGTGCCAAATGGCAATATCTTGGATGTTGGTTGTGGATATGGGCCAATTGGTTTAGCTTTGGCTAAAGATCAACCTAAGCGCCAAGTAACCATGGTTGACGTTAACTTACGTGCATTAGGATTGGCAAAACAAAATGCTAATAATAATCAAATCAACAATGTTGAAATTTTTGAATCTGATACTTATAAGGCTGTTTCTGGTAAGTACGCCATGATTGTTTCCAATCCTCCAGTTCGTGCTGGAAAAGAGGTTGTGACATCAATTTTGGCTGATTCAAAGGATTATTTAGAACCTAATGGTGAACTTTGGATTGTTCTACAAAAGAAGCAAGGTGCTCCGTCAGCTAAGAAGTTGATGGATCAAACCTTCGGCAATGTTGAAGTTGTTACACGTGATAAAGGCTATTACATTTTAAAAAGTAAATTGATTTAAAAAATTCCTCAATGTGGTATATTCATGTTGGAGGCGTTTGCACATGAAAAAGAAAATTTTTATTGTCGGTATTTTATCGGTTCTTTCTGCAGGAGTATTTTTTGCGGGCTATTCAATGGTGAAGTTTTTAAAGAATAAAATGATCAATAAAGATCGCAAAAAGCTCGAAGAATACGTTGAAAAATATTTACATGGTAATGAAAAAATAATGCAATTTATTGGAACTTTATCAGATGATCAAGTCAAAGAATTACTTGATATCCTTGAAAAAATCCAACGTGAACAAAAACAATTGAAACTTAAAGAACCAATTTTTCCAAAATACTTAGAGAAGAAAGTAACCAACTTAATTAGTTAAAATGATATTTTCAGAAAATCAAATCAATGAATACATGGATCTAGCACTTGCTGAAGCAAAAAAAGCTGAAACAAGACGTGAAGTTCCGATTGGCTGTATTATTGTCGACAATAATACGGGTGAAGTTATCGCTGAAGGTTCAAATGAACGTGAAGAGACCCAAAATGCCATCAAGCATGCCGAAATTATTGCAATTGAAGCTGCCTGTGCCAAAGTTGGTAGTTGGCGGTTGGAACATACGAGTCTTTTTGTGACACTTGAACCTTGTCCAATGTGTGCTGGCGCGATTATTAATAGTCGTATCGAGGAAGTTATTTATGGTGCCAAAGATCCTAAAGCTGGATCAGTGGGTTCAATAAATAATCTCTTGGCTGAGACGCGTTACAATCACCAACCAACAGTGTTGAGTGAGGTCAAAGCAGACGAATCAGCACAACTGTTACGGAATTTCTTTCGAGAAATTAGACGCAAAAAGTAGCATAATTCGCTAATTTATAGTATTATAGTTATTGCCGTAAGGCCTTAGGGCAATGGTGCTCTTGTGAATCGTGTCAGGTTCGGAAGAAAGCAGCACTAAGTAAGGTGTGCCATGTGCCTTTTGTTATGTATATTAGCCTCCTAATCTGTTCAGGATTAGGAGTTTTTTTGTGTTAAAATTTATGTATCAGTTTTTTTTGAAGGAGTAAACATGGCATATCAAGCACTTTATCGAGTTTGGCGACCCCAAACTTTTTCTGATGTAATCGGACAAGATGTCATCACCCAAACATTGCGCAATGCCGTGGCTAGTCATATGACCAGCCATGCCTATTTGTTCAGTGGCCCACGTGGTACCGGGAAGACATCTTGTGCCAAAATTTTAGCCAAAGCAGTTAACTGTTTAAATCCACATGATGGTGAACCTTGCAATGAATGTGAAATTTGTAAAGCTGCGAACGAAAATCGTTTAAATGATGTGATTGAAATCGATGCTGCTTCTAACAATGGTGTTGAAGAGATCCGTGATATACGTGATAAAGTTAAATATGCACCAACAGAAGCTAAGTTCAAAGTTTACATCATTGATGAAGTTCATATGCTTTCGCAAGGTGCTTTTAATGCATTGTTGAAAACATTGGAAGAACCACCAGCTAATGTGATGTTTATTTTGGCAACAACGGAACCACAAAAGATTCCTGCAACAATTATTTCGCGAACACAAAGTTTTAATTTTCGTCGGATTTCTCGCCAAGATATTTTAAAGCGAATGACTTTTATCTTAGATGATAAAAAAATCAAGTACGATGAAGAAGGTCTAAACATCATTGCTGCCTCTGCTGAAGGGGGAATGCGTGATGCCTTGAGTATTTTGGATCAAGCTTTATCGTATGGTGATGATGAATTGACACTCAAGAATGCCCAAGAAGTTACGGGTGCCTTGAGTAATGAACAAATCGTTTCTTATATGACAGCCATTGCGGACGATAAGCCAGCAGAAGCTTTGACAAGTTTGTATCAGATCTTGGCTAGTGGTCGTTCAGCTTTACGTTTTACCGAAATGATTATCCGCGTTTGTCGGAATTTGATTTTATATAACTCTAATTCAGATTTATCGAATCAAATGGATAAATCAGTGATGACTGATGAATTGTTGGCTATTGCAAATAAGTTTGATAATAACCGCTTGTTTTATATTGTCGATCAAGTTAGCGCCACACAGAAGAATATTAAAAATTCCAACCAAACCGATATTTATATGGAAATTTTAACCGTCAAAATTAGTGAACCACAAGTCGCACAACAACAAACCCAACCAGAGACAACGTCAGCGAATGACAGCCAAGTTGAGAGTGTCGAATTCGACAAATTACGTGATGAAATTTCTCACTTACAAAATGAAATTAAAGGTTTATCAACTGGTGTTCAAAAAGCAGAGCCAGCCAAACCTAAAACTCATCGTCGAGCTAACAACAATACGCGCTTGAATAAGACCGCTATTTACAAAGTTTTGGGTAGTGCAACCAAGGATGACTTGAATGCAGCTAAGGATATCTGGCCTGATTTAATGAGTATGCTTTCAATCTCACAACGTGCTATGATGAAAGTCTCAGATCCAGTTGCAGCCTCACCAGCAGGTGTTGTTGTGGCCTTTGACTATATGATGTGGTTTGAACAAGCACAAGATGACAGTGAGTTCCTACAAGAATTGACTGACAATGCCGGTCGCTTGTTGAAGAAAGACTGTCAGATTGTCTTAGTACCAAAGAAAGATTGGCCTACGATTCGGAAAGAATATATTGATAATAATATTGATTCTAATAAGCCAACAAATGTAAAATCTAAAGAAGAAACTAAAAAGACTAATCCCACCGTTGATGAAGCTGTCAAATTGTTTGGTGACGATATAGTTGATGTTAAAGATGACTAGGAGGAATTTGTAATGAGTAAAGGAATGCCAAATATGGGTGGAATGGGCGGCAACATGGCCAACATTATGCGCCAAGCCCAAAAGATGCAAAAAGAAGTTCAATCAGCTACTGAAGAATTGAACAAGACAGAATATACTGGAAGTTCAGTTGATGACTTTGTCACAGTTAAGGTTACTGGTGAAAAGAAGATTGCTGATTTAACAATCAGTGAAAAAATTATTGATCCAGATGATCCTGATACATTGCAAGATATGTTAATTGACGCATTGAATAATGCCTTTGATGCGGTTGATAAAGACAAACAAGCTAAACTAGGTAAATACACAAACGGGTTGATGTAATGAAATATCCAGAACCAATATCGAAATTAATTGATAGTTATATGATGTTACCAGGTATCGGTCGTAAGACTGCTACCCGAATGGCATTCTTTACCCTTGGGATGGACAAAGACCAAGTGCAGGAGTTTGCTGAAAATTTAGTTTCCGCAAAGACAGACTTAAAGTCATGCCGTATCTGTGGAAATATTACAACCGACGAAATTTGTTCGATTTGTAGTGATAAAAGTCGTGATCAATCAACTATTTTAGTTGTTGAACAAGCGAAAGATATCATGTCACTTGACGATATGAATGGTTATAACGGATTGTATCACGTGCTAGGAGGAGTCCTATCCCCAGTTGATGGAGTAGGCCCTGAAGATTTGAATATCAAGTTGTTGTTGAATCGTTTGAAGGAAAATCAAAGTGTTAAAGAATTGATTATTGCCACAAACGCCACTCCAGAAGGAGAAGCAACAGCACAATATTTAGCCAAATTAGTTAAGCCAGCAGGAATAAAAGTAACTAGACTAGCACACGGATTGGCCGTCGGTTCTGATATCGAATATGCCGATGAAATGACCTTGAAGAGTGCCGTGCTAGGACGCAGGGAGATTTAACATGTTTGGTAGAAAAAAAGTTACCGTCCAAAAAATGGAAGATGATCGTCTCTTAGACAATATTCACCAAATTCAACAAAGAATTGGGAATACGCAAAGAATGATCAACAATTCAGTGGACGTTGACGATACAACTAGAATCCATTTAAAATTGGATCAGTTGAAGTATCAATTTTTGTATTTAGAAGCCAGAAGAAGAAAAGCCAAGGCTAAAGCTACGACTAATATTATTTTTGGCGATGAAGATACATTTTTGAAACAACCTAGTCGGGCTGAGAAGCACTGGTAAACCTGCCTACGGAAACAATAAATTGGAGGGACTAGATTGATTCAAGGAGCGGTCTGGTCCCTCGATTTTGATTCTTGTAGGAAGCGCAAGTATCAAAAGTCGTCCCGTGAGTTTGGGACAAAACTTAAACATTCAGTATAAACGTGGAATAAAACATAGTTTTTTCCGCTTAAATCAAATGGCTCCAGAAATCCCAAAGAGGTTCTTTCTCAAATTTGGTTACAGAATCAAAATAAAAAAGACTAAGCTTTCACCATCAATTTTTCACGATTGCGATGATGGAAACCTAGTCTTTTTTGTATTCTAAAAATTACTCAGTTACTGCAGGTTTGAGATTATCATAACTGTATGTCTCGCCTTCAATGGTGACACAATTTCTACCACTATTCTTGGATTGATAGAGGTATTGATCGACACGTTCGAGGATTGACTTGGTAGTTTCATCTGACTTGGTAATAGCAGTAATACCGAAGCAGATGGTGACGTCAAGCTTAGCACCGTTGATAAACAAAGGAATGTCAGCTAGCGTTTTACGAATATCATAGGCTATATTGGCTGATTCAGTGGTATTAAGATTCTTGAAGATAATGATGAATTCTTCACCACCATATCTGTATAGTTGACCAGTTGGCTTGCCTTGACGGCTCACTAATTCACGCTCAACCAAATGGGCTACATGCCGAAGTACTTCATCACCAGTTTCGTGGCCATAGGTGTCATTGAACTTTTTGAAGTGGTCGATATCAAACATGGCGACAGTTCCTATCTCATCACTACTGTGTTTGAATTCATCCAGGAGTTCCTTGGAGGTAGTATTGAGATTGGCTCTATTTCTAACACCGGTTAAGGCATCATAATTGGCTTTGATTTCTAGATCCTTGTAATCTGCAAAAGATGCACGTAATTTAACTTCGGTCAAACGGAATAGTGCCATAAAAATTTCGAAAAATATCATCGAAATAATCATCTGAAGTGGATTGAAATGATAATCGATCCAAAGAAGTATCCACCACGACATTCCGTAAATTGTCTGGGCGATTGTATACTTATAACCTGATATAAGCATGTCGTCTTTGTGGCTGTACGCATAATCGACTGTGATAAGTAAGACGAAATACGTTCCCAGAAATAATGGCCATAGCGGACTTTCCAGTCTAGTAACATTGAACGATGGATTATATATAAACGGAAAAGCTAGAGTTATTAATTCAACCAGACGATTGTTAAGTATTAAGAAACCATAAAAGGAAACAGCAATTTGAGCATTAGCGTATAGCCATGCATCATTCATAAATTTGCCGTTATTAACGGTCGCAAATACTTCACGGAGAACTATAATACTGACAACCAGAATTGTGCTTTCAAGAATGTGAACACCTAATCGAATAAAGAATGGCGACGCAGCACTGACCCTTTTTTCGATTGAATACGATACAAGAGTAATAACCGTTATCAATCCAATCGTAATTAACAGCACGACAAGATCGGTAATGGTCAGGTAATTGTTTATAAAATTTTGCATTTTTATCTGGCTTTCAAAAAAATATTAATATATTTATTTTATCATCAATATTTGATTTGTTAAAAATTAATTTAATGATTTTTAACCTTGAACTTCTCGAAGTTCAAGTCGGTCCTCACATCGACCTAATTTTCATGCTCCTGGAGGCGGCATCCAAAGTTATCTCTTTTTAACAAGACCTAAAGTTTCATTTCTGCTTGATTTCAAGTAAAATAGTAGTAATCATCTAGGAGAGATTAATTTATGTCAGGAATATTTATATCGTTTGAAGGACCAGATGGGGCAGGTAAAACAACTGCTCTAAAAACACTAATGCCATTGTTACAGGCAAAGACAAACCAAGAAATCGTGCTTTCACGCGAGCCTGGTGGTAGTCCTATTTCCGAAAAAATCAGAAAAATCATTTTGGATATTCATGATGAAGAGATGGACTCTCGGACTGAGGCACTATTGTATGCGGCTGCCCGTCGTCAACACTTGATTGATGTTATTTTACCCACATTAAAGGAAAATAAAATTATGTTGAGTGATCGTTTCGTTGATAGTTCTATTGCATATCAAGGCGGTGGTCGTGAAATTGGGATGGCTGAAGTAGCTGAGATCAATGATTTTGCCATTGATGGACATTTACCAGATTTGACAATTTACTTTGACGTATCACCAGAAGTAGGTTTATCTCGCATTCGCAAGGATCACGAGGGTGCAATGGATCGATTGGAAAAGGAAGCCATCAGTTTCCACAATCGGGTTTATGATTCATATATGCAAATTGTCAAAGACAATCCTGATAGAATTAAAGCAATCAATGCTGAACAAGCTCCTGAAAAGGTTGTTGCAGATGCATTGGCTGTGATCATTAAGCAATTTCCAAATATTTTTAACAAGGGAGAATAACCAATGAAACTCATTGTAGCCATTATTCAATCTAAAGATAGTCAACAATTACAAACAAGTTTAGTTAAAAAAGGTTTTAGAGCAACGCAATTATCATCAACTGGTGGTTTTTTAAAGGCTGGTAACTGTACATTCTTGATTGGTGTAGAAGAAGATAAAATTGACGATGCTTTGGCCATAATCAAAAAAACTTGTCATACAAGAGCTCAATATGTAACACCAACATTCCTTATGCCTGAGGCAGCTTCAAGTATGGCTGAACCAGTTGAAGTTCAAGTTGGTGGTGCTACATGCTTTATTTTGCCAGTTGATAAATTCGTGAGATTCTAATAATGGAAAGTTTATTAGAAGAACAGCCTCGAGTTGTACATGAATTTCAAAAAATTATTTCCACTAATATGTTGTCTCATGCGTATTTGATTGACAGTGCTTCTTCGAAAGTTAGACAACAAATGGCAATTTGGTTAGCTCAAAGCCAGTTTTGTGATAATTTACAAGATGGTGCGCCTGACCAGACGTGTCAAAAATGTCGGACAATCGCTTTGGGAGATAACCCCGATGTCTTAGAAGTAAAGACTGATAAGCAAAGCATTGGTGTCGATGATATTAAGTTCTTTAAAAAAGAAGCTAATATGGCGGCAACTCAAGGTAAACGACGGATTTTGATCATTGATGAAGCTGAAAAAATGACAGTGCAAGCTGCGAATAACTTGTTGAAAACAATTGAAGAACCAGAAGGTAATTTGATGATTATTCTTTTGGCTGATTCAGCTAAACAGTTATTACCAACGATTCAATCGCGGGTACAGATTTTTCACCTATCTAACCAAAGCAATGAAGACGAGATTGCCAGTTTAGTAGCAGTTGGTTTTAAGAGTGAACAAGCACAACGAGCTTTAAAAGTGACAGACATTAAGTATTTGGAAAGTATTACAGGTGATAAATACCAATCATTGAGTGTCGCACTCATAAATTGGCTTAAAGAAATTAACAACCAAAAAATAAATAGTTTTGTCGACATACAGACTGATGTCATGCCTTTAATTGAGAATAAAGATCAACAACATTTGGTTTTCGACATGTTGAATCAAATTTTTAGTGATATATTATCAATTAGGTACAATTTAGAAAAATCAACATTAACGTCTGTGGATATCTTGGACAGAAAGAGTATTAAGAAAATCGTTGCCATGTCCGATGAGTTATTCACAGCTGAACAAATGTGGAAAAGTAATGTATCGTTTCAAGCTATTTTAGAAGATTTATCATTAAAATTTGTGGATTAGTAGGTGAAATCATGGCAGAGAAGGATTTATATGATGAATTTGAGACAATCACAAATCAATTGAATGATATAAGTAAAAAGGTTTCTTTGCTGAAAGAAGAACTATCTAAGACTCTGGAAGAAAAAGAAGAGTTGAAGATAGAAAATCAAAATCTTCGTAAACATTTAGAAAAGATGGGTTATGAGGATAAAGATATTAAAGGCAATGAATTATCTTACTCACGATTGAATCTTGAGAGTTTATATCGTAAAGGATTTCATGTTTGCCAACAATTCTACGGAACTCACCGTAAGGACAAAGAAGAGTGTATCTTCTGTACGAATGTCCTTTATGGGAGTAACGATAAAGGTAAGAAAAAGAAAATTAAGATTAGATAAGGGGAGCTATTTGAATGAAAGAACAAAGGAGTTTTGTTGATAATTCGAAGGGCTGCCTTTTTTTAGTGCCAACACCAATTGGTAATCTGGAAGATATGACTTTTCGAGCTGTTAATACCTTAAAAGAGGCCGATTTAGTTGCAGCTGAAGATACACGTAATACTAAAAATTTATTAAATCATTTTGAAATACCAACTGAATTAATAAGCTTCCATGAGCATAATACTGCTCAACGTATTCCAGAATTAATAGAAAAAATGAATGCCGGTCTAAAAATCGCCCAAGTTAGTGATGCTGGAGCACCATCAATTAGTGATCCAGGTAAGGAACTAGTTAAGGCAGCTATCAAAGCTGATATTCCAGTTGTGCCACTACCAGGAGCCACAGCTTCAGTGACAGCTTTGATTGCATCAGGAATTGCACCACAACCATTTTATTTCTTCGGTTTCTTGCCACGTAAAGGTAAAGAAAGAACTGAAGCTTTGAATGATTTATCACAACGTGCAGAAACAACTATCGTCTATGAATCACCTTATCGGGTTAAAAAGACGATTCAAGATTTAATCGATAACTTTGGTGCGGATCGTCAAATTACTTTGGCACGTGAATTAACCAAGATTCATGAAGCCTTTTTACGTGGTAGTTTGGAACAAGTTGCGCAATATTATCAAGACAACGATCCTAAGGGTGAATATGTGTTGATTATTGCTGGTAAGCCTGTTGAAGTTACCGAAGCTGAGTCAGATGATGATTTAGTTACATCGGTGGATAACTTAATTAAACAAGGTCAAAAACCTAATAAAGCCATCAAAGAAGTGGCTGCCCAAAATGGGTTAAAGAAACAAGATGTCTACAATCTTTATCACGGAATCGGAGAGGAATAACAGTGACAGAGAAACAAACTTTTGCAATTGAAATGGAAGTACCATATTATTTCGTTAACTTTTCTGGCGACATGCGTTTGTCAGCTTTAATTGATGTGATGTTGTTAACATCTGAGAAACAATTGCACCAATCAGATGTTGATAGTGCTGAGATGGTTCGGAATAAGGGACTTGGCTGGGTCGTTGTCCAATATCATATGGATATCAAACAGATGCCTAAGCTCGGTCAAAAATTAAAGATTATGACGCAAGCAACTAGTTATAACAAATATTTCTTCTACCGTGATTTTTGGATTGAAGATGAATCTGGTGAGACAATCGTCAAAGCAGAAAGTGCTTTTGTCTTGATCGATATTAAGGAACGTAAGATTGTCAGTGCTAGTGACCGTCTTGATGACGTGTTTGGTGCGGAAGAAACAACTAAGCTCAAACGTTTTACTCGTCTCAAAGAACCAGCCGATTATGACTTTGAACAACCACAACATATCGGTTACTACAATATTGATGTTAATAAACATGTTAATAATTCTTATTACTTTGATTGGATGGTCGATACGTTGGATATGAACTTTATTGCCGATCATACGATTACTAGTATGGATATTAAATATGATAAAGAACTAAATATGGATAGTCAGCCAATTTCATATGCTAAACTTGATAATACGAATAATAAATCTATTCATTGGATTAAGAATGGTGACGTACTGAACGTTATTGCTAAATTTGAATGGAAAGATAAGTAAAATACAAACAAATTACTTGCTTACAGAAAAAATAGTGCTATTATTGACGAGTACTTAAAAATATTTGGGGTAGGATTCAAGGCGTTAAGTGCCGATGGAACGGAATGTGAACATCGGACAAAGAGTTTTCTCGCGATCTTGTTTCCGCATTCGCCACTTTATATACGTCTCTTTTGCCTATATCTGGTGGCAGCTCCTTTGGGGAGATGTCGATTATGAACAGTAGAAGTACAGTAATAAGCGTTCAAGAAGTTACTTGGATGGCGTTGTTGATAGCATTACAAATGGTGTTGTCAAAATTGTCAGTCGGTAGCAATACCTTGAAAGTCGGATTTAGTTTTATTGCAATTGGGTTATTAGGTTATTATTTCGGACCTTTCAAAGCTGCGATAGCTAATGTGTTAGCCGATGTAATCAGTAATTTGGTGATGCCATCATCAGGTGGTTTCTTCATTGGATTCACTTTCTCAGCCTTAGTTGCGGGAGTAATTTATGGTTATATGCTTTATAACCATAAGGTGACAGTTGTTAGAACTTTGATCACCGTCCTATTGATTACTGTGATTGTGAATACCGGGTTGAACACCTTATGGATTCACATGATGACTAACTTGCCATACATGACTTTGTTGGTCCCAAGACTTGCAAAAGAGGCTTTCAGTTTGGTTTATCAAACTGGTCTTTTATACATCGTCCTGAAATGGATTGATAATTCGAAATTTAATAAAATCGGCTAATAAAGCCGATTTTTTTTTGCACAAAAAATCTGTGTTAAAATAGTTGTTATGAAGAATGAGGGATAAATATGAAAATATTAGCATTTGATACATCTAATAAGCCGCTATCCGTTGCCGTTGTAGTTGATGGCAAGGTTTTAGCTCATTTGGAGTCAACTGAAAAGAAGACTCATAGCATAACTATTTTGCCGGATATTAAAAAGGCTTTACAGCAAGCTAACTTAACGATGACTGACATTGACTTGATTGCAGTGGCTAAAGGCCCTGGATCATACACGGGAGTCAGAATTGCTGTCACGGTTGCTAAAACATTAGCCGATACGTTGAATAAGAAATTAGTTGGAGTTTCGAGTTTGGAACTATTAGCTGCTAATGGTGATAAAGCACATCTGCTTGTGCCATTAATGGATGCCAGAAATGACAATGCCTATGCTGGAGTTTATCAAAATTCACGGGATAAATTTGTCAGCATTATCGGTGATCACCATACGTCAATGGAGAAGTTGTTTGACGCTTTGAAAGAGTATGATGCCGATCAATTAGAATTTATTAACGCTACACCAAGATTACAAGAGTTAATTCAAAATCAATTTCCTAGTGCCAAAATTATTACTGCTGAAAATTCATTGCCAGATGCAGCCAAACTGGCCAAATTAGCTGAATCAAAGAAACCAGTCGCTGATATTGATGATTTTGTACCAACATACTTGCGTTTAACACAAGCTGAACATGACTGGTATGCTAAAGGACATAAGGACGACGGCAATGTTTCCTATGTTGAAGAAGTTTAAGCAATTATTTTCTAATAAAACAACGAAATTTGATTTTGAAGAACAAACTGTTTCAAGTGAAGATCGAAAGTTTACTTTAAGAAAAGCAACACCAAAAGATGCCATTCAATTTATGAAGATTCAAGAAACTATTTATCCAATTCCAGTACCATGGCCAATTGATATCGTCCAGATGGAAATTGATAATAAGAATGCCCTTTACTTGTCTTTAGTTGAAAAAGACCGAGTTGTGGCTTTTATTGGTGTGTCATTGGGTGATAAGAAGGAAGCACATATAACTAATTTGGCTGTCGATGCCGATTACCAAAATATCGGTATTGGTCATCTATTGCTAAACCAAGCCTTTAGTTACTGCCGGAAACGCGAATACCAAAAGATGTCGTTAGAAGTTGATGTTACAAATGAATCGGCTTTGGCCTTATACGATGCCTTTGGTTTCAAAGTTCGAACTGTGCATAAAAAGTACTATTTTAGAAATCATCACGACGCATGGGAAATGATGGTTGATCTGTGAGGGGATTACTGTGGAAAAAGATACATTAATATTATCGTTTGAAAGTAGCTGTGATGAGACATCAGTTGCTGTAATTAAAAATGGTAAAGAAATCTTAGCTAATATTATTGCAACACAAATAAAAAGTCACCAACGTTTCGGCGGAGTTGTACCAGAAGTTGCCAGTCGTCATCACGTTGAAGAAGTTACTAAATGTATCAATTTAGCTTTGGAAAAGGCCCAAGTTGGTTATGAAGATTTGGATGCTGTGGCTGTAACTTATGGTCCTGGATTAGTTGGCTCATTGTTAATTGGAATCATGGCAGCGAAGACAGTTGCCTTTGCCCACGATTTGCCTTTGATCAAGGTCAACCACTTGGCTGGTCACATTTATTCAGCTAATTTTGTGACCGATTTACAATATCCATTCATGTCACTCTTAGTTTCTGGTGGTCATACGGAACTTGTTTTAGTAACAGCTCCCGGAGTTTTCCACACCTTAGGCGATACACGTGACGATGCTGTTGGTGAAGCTTATGACAAGATTGGTCGTGTCTTAGGTATCAACTATCCAGCAGGTAAAAAAGTCGATGAGATGGCTGCTGTTGGTAAGGATACTTTCAATTTCCCAAGAGCAATGGTGCAAGAAGATAACTTGGACTTCAGTTTCAGTGGTTTGAAGAGTGCATTTATCAATACAGTTCATCACGCTGACCAAGTTCATGAAGAATTGAACAAAGATGATTTGGCAGCTAGTTTCCAAGGTGCTGTGTTGGATATTTTGGTGAACAAGACATTCAAGGCTTTGAAACAACACCCAGTTAAACAATTGATCGTTGGTGGAGGCGTTTCAGCTAACCAAGGCTTGAGAAAACGTTTGGCTGAAGAAATTAAAGAACGTAATTTGGATATGGAATTAGTTTTCCCACCATTACGTTTGTGTGGCGATAACGCTGCAATGATTGGTGCTATGGCTCAAATTCAATATGATAAAGGTGACTTTGCTGATTTGGATTTGAATGCTGATCCTAGCTTGGATTTTGATATGTAGGCCGTCTCCAGAGCCGAGAAATAGTCACTGGCTGTGCGGACCGAGTCGAGCCAAGGTCTCGCCTCTCGGTTTGAAGCCTCGCAAAGAACGCGAGTCTCCAAACACGCCCGGTGGTGTAAGGCCGGGAAAACTACTCGACCTAACGCCACTTTCACTGCCAGTAATCATTTCTCGGCTCTTCCGACTAGTTTTAAAAATTTAAATTTTTTGATTATTGAAATTTAATAAATAAAGGTTAAATGAGATAGTACCACGCGTAATTGAATATAAATTAATAAAGATGTTATCGAATTTTTTATCGATGACATCTTTTTTTATAGATTGCGAAACTAAGGAATCTAATATGCTATATTTTAATTAGTGATTTTTTTAATTTTACTTCAAAATTCGATTATCAGAGGTTGTAATTATGGCAGATAGAATCAGTTTAGGTTTAGATATTGGTGTTGCGTCGGTTGGTTTTAGTGTATTGAATATTGATCAAGGCAAGGTTGTTGAACTAGGTGCTAGATTGTTTAATGCCAAGGTGGCTGAAGGTAATCAGGATCGTCGTTCTATGCGTGGTTCTAGAAGGTTATTGAACCGAAAGAAACAACGCCGTCAAGATACGGCTAAATTGTTTGAAGAATTTGGTTTGATTAGTAATTATGATAAAGATAACTTTTCAGAATTTTTTGATAACAATGAGAATCCCTATGAATTACGGGTTAAAGGGTTGACCGAGAAGCTAACTAAAAATGAATTGGCTGAAAGTTTATATCAA
This sequence comes from Companilactobacillus nantensis DSM 16982, assembly GCF_001435815.1. Classification (GTDB taxonomy): domain Bacteria; phylum Bacillota; class Bacilli; order Lactobacillales; family Lactobacillaceae; genus Companilactobacillus; species Companilactobacillus nantensis. Next base: position 37,292 of record NZ_AZFV01000015.1, read on the forward strand.
ATTGTTAAACGTCGTGGGATTAGTTATGACTTGAAAGATGCTGATTTTGAGGATGGCGGGACTGACTACTCTAGTAGTTTAAGTTTGAATAATAAAGCTTTGGAAGATAAAACACCAGCCGAAATTCAATTACAACGGTTAAATGAGTTTGGAGCTGTGCGTGGAAAAGTTGTTGTTGGGGATGATTTAGATAATCAGAAAGTATTGTTGAATGTTTTCCCAACTAAGGAATATAAAAAAGAAGCTCAAAGAATTATTGCTACGCAAAGGGAATTTTATCCAGATATTTTAACGGATGAATTTGAAAAGCAATATTGTTCGATTCTAACGCGTAAACGTGATTACTTTGTTGGACCGGGTAATGAAAAGTCTCGGACTGATTATGGTATTTATAAGACAGAAGGTCGGACACTGGATAATTTGTTTGAAGAGTTAATTGGTCATGATAAGGTTTATCCAGATGAATTACGAGCTTCTGCAGCTTCTTACACAGCACAATTATTCAATGTCTTGAATGACTTAAACAACTTGAGAATTTTGAGTTACGAAGATGAGAAGTTAACTCAGGCCGACAAAGAAACGATTATTAACGAATTAAAGAGTAATGTGACAACGGTTAACATGATGAATTTAATTAAAAAGGTCAGCGGTTGTGAAAAAGATGATATCAAAGGATATCGAACCAACGATAAAGATAAGCCAGAGATTAGTTCAATGGCAATTTATCGAAAGACTCATAAGGAATTCTTGAAGGCTGACGTTGATATTACTCAGTGACCAATTGAATTTATTAATGAATTAAGTTTTATTTTAACTTTAAATACTGAAAATGGTGAAATTAGAAAACAAATTGTAAAAAAATTAAAACCTCATTATGATTTTGTAGATGATAATTTGATTCAAAAGATTATTGATCATAAAGATAGTTTTGAAATATCAACGAATAACAAGTGGCACCGTTTTTCAATTAAGACGATGAGTCAATTGATTCCAATTATGATGGAACGACCAATTGAACAAATGACCTTATTAAATGAGTTAGGTTTGGTAAAAAAAGATTCTAAACGTTTTGCCAATAATAAGTATTTGCCATATCGAGAAATTGCTAATGACATTTATAATCCGGTAGCTGCTAAAGCTGTTCGTGAAGCTTTAAAAATTGTTAATGCTAGTTTGAAGAAATATGGTCATATTGACTATCTTGTGGTTGAAATGCCTCGTGATAAAAATCTTGATGAAGAGAAGAAACAGATTGAAGACTTCCAGAAGAAGAATAAAATTGCGAAGGATGAAGCTTATCGGGCTTTTGTTACTGCAGTTGGCGATGAAAAGACTGTTAAAATAGCGTTAAGTAAGAGCCGGAAATTACAGATGGAAATGCGACTCTGGTATCAACAAAATGAAATTGACCCTTATAATGGTGAAACGATTGAAGCGGTGGATTTAATTCGAAATCCAGATAAATTTGAAATTGACCACATTATTCCTCAATCAATTTCATTTGATGATGGGATTAATAATAAAACCTTGTGCTTTGCTTCAATGAATCAGGTAAAAGGACAAAAGACACCCATGGAGTTTTTGAATGAAGGTCACGGTCAAGGTTGGGCCAAATTTAAAGCGATGGTATCAGGCAATCCACGTTTTGGGAAGAGTAAGAAACAAAACTATTTGTTTGCTGAAAACGTCAGTGATATTGAGACTAGAAAGAGATTTATTTCTAGAAATTTAGTTGATACTCGTTATTCTTCACGGGTCGTTTTGAATAGTTTACAAGAATTCTTCTCAGAAAAGAGTGATGGAACTAAGGTAACAGTAATCCGAGGAAAATTTACTTCCAATATGCGTAAGCACTGGCACATTGATAAAACAAGAGAGACATTTCATCATCATGCTATCGATGCCTCAATTATCGCAGCAACACCATTTTTGAATATGTGGAAAAAGGGTGGCAGTATTTTCCCAGTTAAAGTTGGTGAAGAATCAATTGATATTGATACCGGTGAAATTTTAGATGATAAAAAGTTCGATAAGATTATGTATGAGCAACCATATAACGGGTTTGTGACTGAGATAATGAACGCTGATGATCGAATCAAGTTTTCGCATCAAGTTGATAAGAAAATGAATCGCAAGGTTAGTGATGCTACGATTTACTCAACTAGAATAGGGCAATTGGTCAAGGATAAAAAAGTAGCGGAATATGTAGTTGCTAAGGTTAAAGATATATATTCAGTCGATGGATATAAGAAATTCAGAAAGGTTTACGATAAGGATAAGACCAAGTTCCTATTGTACACACATGATGAAAGAAGCTTTTCGGAGTTGGAGAAGGTTCTTTATATGTATCCAGATAAGATTGATCAAACACAAAATAATGGCAAAGTTAAGTCGATTGATATTAGTCCATTTGAACTTTATCGTCGAGATCACGGTATGGTTAAGAAGTTCTCTAAGAAGAACCGCGGGCCAGTGATTAAACAGTTGAAGTATCTTGATAAAAAACTAGGTTCTCATATTGATATAACCCCAGCAAATGCAAATGATAAACACGTTGTTTTACAATCTCTGAACCCTTGGCGAACTGATGTCTACTTAAATCATGAGATTGGTGAATATGAGATTATGGGAATTAAGTACGCTGATTTGAAATTTAATAAGAATGGAGAGTATGGAATAAAACGAGATAAATATATAGAAATTAAAGAACGTGAAAAAGTTTCTAAGAATTCGGAATTCATGTTTACACTTTATAAGAAAGATAGAATTAAAGTTGAAAATATGGATAACAAAGAAAATATTGAATTATTATTCTGGTCGAGGAATATGTCAAATAATGGATATGCTGAATTACGTCCAATAAGTAAAACTGTAAATGATGGTACTATTCCAATATACGGAAAGGGAAGGTTAATAAAACGTTTAATACCAAAAAATTGTAAAATTTGGAAAGTAAATACAAATATATTAGGTGATCCATATTACGTTGAAAAAGAGTCAGAAAATCCTAAAGATATCCTTGATTAATCAATCACAAATTGATATGATTTTTCTTGTAAGGGACGCCTTATATGTTTGAACGTTCATTCGACTTAGATTTAGTTTTACTGTTTCTAAATCTTTGAAGATCTACAAAAATAAGGATTTATTCCGAATTTACCACCTATTTTAAAAAATAGGTGGTTTTTTTTGTCTAAATTTGGAGGTGTTGTTTATGGGATGGAGAATCGTCCATGTCAAAGAAGGTGACGTTTTAAGATTACGGCTAGATAGCTTAGAAGTTCGCAAGAAGGAGAATAAGGTTTATATTCCCTTGGCAGATATAACGATGGTTGTTTTGGAAGGGAATCGAACTACAATCACGACCAAACTATTATCTAGTTTTAGTCAAAATAATGTAGGTTTAGTAATTTGTGATGACAAATATTTGCCTGTGGGGATTTATTTGCCGTACGGTCAGTACCATCATTACTCTAAACGAGTGATTAGTCAGGCCGAATGGACTATAGAACAAAAAGGGCTTATTTGGCAAAATGTTATCAGGCAGAAAATGACTAATCAGGTAGATTATGCTCGCTTCTTTGGTGTAGATGAAGATCGGTTGACTTTAATGCAAGATTTAATTGATGATTTAAAAATTGGAGATACAACTAACCGAGAAGGTCCCGTAGCTAAGGTGTACTTTGATTCTTTGTATGGCAAGTCATTTACTAGGGACGATGATAATCTGATTAATGGAGCTATGAACTTCGGTTATGCTATTTTGAGGTCGTGTATGGCACGAATTGTTGTCGGAAATGGATTAGTAACAATGCTAGGTGTTTTTCACCGAAATGAATTTAATAGTTTTAATTTGGTTGATGATTTGATGGAGCCGTACCGACCTTTAATGGACTATTGGGTTAATAAATATGTGATTGATGATAAACAAGATTATCTAAGTTACGAGGCACGATTAAAGATTATTGAATTTATGAATCAAAAAATTAAAGTTCAGAATAAAAAAATGACAATTGATAACGCAATGCAGGAGTATGTCGCTAGTTTCGTATCTGCTATGGATGAACAAGATCCATCGTTATTGGTTGATATTAAATTGAATAATTTTATAGGTGAGGAAAGTTGAAATATCAAAATATGAGAATGTTATGTATGTTTGATTTACCGGTTGATACAGCTAGTGAGAAACGTCAATATCGAATTTTTCGAAAGGAATTATTACGAAATGGTTTTACCATGTTGCAATATTCAGTTTATTATCGAGCAATTCAAAATCGAGCTGGCGGCAAAAAATATGAGAGGGCACTCAAACAATTTTTACCTGTCCATGGAGAGATTCGTTTAATCTCAGTAAGTGAAAAACAATTTAATGATATGCAGATTTTAGTTGGCAGTCGTAGTAAACAAGAAGAACTCGTAGGCAGTAAGGATTTGGTTTGCATATGATATTAAAAATAGAGCTAGAAAATCAAAAATTTTTGGATATTGATTTTGATAATATTGCATACATCACAGGTTCCAATCAGAAACAATTATGGAAAATCTTTCGTAGTTTATATTATTACTTCAATAAAAACCCCAAACTAACGGAGAATATTTATGGTGAAAATAAAATTGAATTGATTTTAGACGAACAGCCATTGTCTGAAAAAAATAATGATTTTTATTTCATTAACAATCGAAATAGTATTTATAACCAGATGATTTATAAGAAAGATTCCTTACTATTCGATTTACTGAATAGTTTGAGTGGTGATTTGGAGATTGATCGATCAATTGAGAAGATTAACGATGAACATTTACAATTGGAAATCTCTGTTCAAAAAATATTAGATTTGCATTCTAATAATTTGAAGGTGGAGTTCCAAGATTTAAACTATTTAGACTTTTTGAAGAATAATCTTTTGATGTGTTATGAGAGTGATCATAATAGCTATCCAATAGAATTCATGGATACAGAAACCCTATTAGATGAATATTTTAATTTCTTGGAATTTAAGCTTAAAGATAATGGTAGGCCTGTTTGGCTGGTACTTTATAATTTAGATAGTTTTATATCTTCCGAGGACAAGTATACTTTTTTGAAGAAGGTTAAGGGGCTGGTAGATGATTATGATTTAAAGGTAATCTATATGGGAAATAGTTTGAGATCCGTTCCAATTGAAATAAATGATCTTGATAAAATTGTTGTTTCAGCTAATAATTTTCATCAATTGTTACCGTATACTGAATTACTTAAGTCAGTAAGACTTCATTATCCTAATCAATTCGATTTAGTTGGTAGTGATTTTGCGGATGCAATTAAAAGAATTGCACCTTTGGTAGGAAGTAATCAAAAAGCCTTTATCTCCAATAAAGATTTGGTATTATTAAAGGTAGTAAATGATATTTTGGATTACGAGACGTCGTTTGATCTAAATAGTCAATTACTATCAAATGCAGAAACCGAATTTTTGAAAGACTAATTGACGAATCACATTTTGAATTTGAGGTTTTTGTACCTTCAAAGATTTAGAAACAGTAAAACGCAATCGTATTGACGTCTGCAACTGCTCTAGTTTTTGTACCTTCAAAGATTTAGAAACAGTAAAACAATTTAAGCAACGTTCTCCTGATCCTTCAAGTTTTTGTACCTTCAAAGATTTAGAAACAGTAAAACATACTAATACAGGTCAAGACCCTGTGGGTAGTTTTTGTACCTTCAAAGATTTAGAAACAGTAAAACTCACTGCTCAAATACCTGCCGTCAGGGGCAGTTTTTGTACCTTCAAAGATTTAGAAACAGTAAAACATACGATATTTTATACATCTCACATCGTATGTTTTTGTACCTTCAAAGATTTAGAAACAGTAAAACCAGACTATAAAGGGGATTGGAATACGTATGAGTTTTTGTACCTTCAAAGATTTAGAAACAGTAAAACTTTTGTCACTTCCGAAAAACTCAAGGGTTTGTTTTTGTACCTTCAAAGATTTAGAAACAGTAAAACCAAACGGTCGACCCAACCGACGCCGACGCAGTTTTTGTACCTTCAAAGATTTAGAAACAGTAAAACAACTCGAGTTGATAATGTCAAATGATTTTTGTTTTTGTACCTTCAAAGATTTAGAAACAGTAAAACAGATCATACTTCGTATTGAACCATTTGTGAGTTTTTGTACCTTCAAAGATTTAGAAACAGTAAAACTACTCAATTTGCTGTTTATAAAACTCATTAGTTTTTGTACCTTCAAAGATTTAGAAACAGTAAAACAAATAATGGGTATCTTAAAACTTTTGAAAAGTTTTTGTACCTTCAAAGATTTAGAAACAGTAAAACAATCAGGTCAAAGTACACTTAGTTCGATATGTTTTTGTACCTTCAAAGATTTAGAAACAGTAAAACCATCAATATTTCTTATTAGTAACTGAATCAGTTTTTGTACCTTCAAAGATTTAGAAACAGTAAAACAATCATCCGGCTAAAGTGATTCTTGGCAGTGTTTTTGTACCTTCAAAGATTTAGAAACAGTAAAACAAGTCTTATGAAAATCAATAGGCAATTTTCGTTTTTGTACCTTCAAAGATTTAGAAACAGTAAAACATATTTGTAGAAGTTTAAAACTAAGACGTGGTTTTTGTACCTTCAAAGATTTAGAAACAGTAAAACTTTGCAGTGGTAGAGCTACATTTCGGCCCTGTTTTTGTACCTTCAAAGATTTAGAAACAGTAAAACATGGGTGGTCTTTTTATTTTGCTCAAAAAGGTTTTTGTACCTTCAAAGATTTAGAAACAGTAAAACATACTGATAATGCTAAAAGTAATACTGTTAGTTTTTGTACCTTCAAAGATTTAGAAACAGTAAAACTGTGCGGTCTTGAACCTCTGTTGCGACAGGGTTTTTGTACCTTCAAAGATTTAGAAACAGTAAAACTACTATCAGTAATCTCTACAACTGCGTTAGGTTTTTGTACCTTCAAAGATTTAGAAACAATAAAATATCTAAACTATAATCCCAGACAAACAAGCCTAGGATTATTTTTATAACCCATAATAACCAAACTACTATTGCCCCAACAAACTAAATCATATAAGATAACCTCAATACAATCGAAAGACGAGGGATCACTATGAAAGCTATTCTGACAGTTTTAGGTCATGATCAAGTTGGTATCGTGGCTAAGGTTTCGACTAAGTTAGCGGAACTTGATGTTAATATTATTGATATTTCTCAGACTTTAATGCATGACAATTTTACGATGATGATGATGGTGACATGGGACGATGCCACTAATTTTGATACGGTTAAAGATAGTCTCAGTGAACTTGGCAAAGCTACTGGCTTAGATATTCGGATTCAACGTGAAGAAATTTTTGATGCGATTCAAAAACTTTAGGAGGTCCTATATCTATGGAGACTAATTCGATTTTAGAAACAATTCAGATGATTTCAGAAGAAAAGCTCGACATCCGGACAATCACAATGGGTATTTCACTCTTTGATTGTATTGACAGTGATGGTGAGAAAGCTCGTCAAAAAATTTATAATAAGTTAATGACTAAAGCTAAAAATTTAGTTAAAGTAGCTGATCAAATTGAGTCAGAATACGGGATTCCGATTGTTAATAAGCGAATTTCAGTGACACCAATTTCTTTGATTGCAGCAGCTTCTGGCGACAAGGATTACGTTGCCTACGCAAAAACAATGGACAAGGCTGCAACTGAACTGGGTATTGATTTGATTGGTGGTTTCTCAGCTCTAGTTCAAAAGGGTTATCAATCTGGTGATGTTAAGTTAATTCAATCAATTCCCCGGGCTTTAACAGAGACTAGTCGTGTCTGTGGATCAGTTAATGTTGGTTCAACTCGTTCAGGAATTAACTTAGATGCTGTTGGTCAAATGGGCCAGGTTGTCAAAGACCTTGCTAAAGTTGATCCAGTGAATTGCATGAGTTTAGTTATTTTTGCCAATGCAGTTGAAGACAATCCATTTATGGCTGGGGCCTTCCATGGCGTTGGTGAAGCTGATTGTGTTATTAATGTTGGTATTAGTGGTCCTGGTGTAGTTAAGAGTGCTTTAGAGCATGTTAAAGGTCAGCCGATTGACGTTGTTTCCGAAACAATTAAGAAAACAACCTTCAAGGTAACGAGAATGGGTCAATTTGTCGGTGATTTAGCTTCTAAGGCCTTAGGAGTTCCATTTGGTATCGTTGACTTGTCCTTAGCTCCAACGCCCAATGAAGGTGATTCTGTTGCGGAAATTTTGGAAGAAATTGGTTTAGAGAGTGTCGGCGCTCCCGGAACAACAGCTGCTTTAGCTTTGTTGAATGACGCTGTTAAAAAGGGTGGCGTCATGGCTTGTGAGCATGTTGGTGGCTTGTCGGGTGCCTTTATTCCCGTGTCAGAAGATGCCGAAATGATTCGTGCCGTCACAGCTGGAAATTTGAATATCGAAAAGCTTGAAGCAATGACAGCAGTCTGTTCAGTTGGATTAGACATGATTGCAATTCCTGGAGACACAACTGCTGAAACTATTAGTGGGATGATTGCGGATGAAGCTGCAATTGGTGTTATCAATAATAAAACAACTGCCGTTAGAATTATCCCAGCTACTGGTAAAAAAGTTGGCGATGAAGTTGAATTCGGTGGTCTGTTTGGTAAAGCTCCGGTAATGGCTGTCAATACTAATAGTCCAGCTAACTTTATCCATCGTGGTGGACGGATTCCAGCACCAATTCACTCATTTAAAAATTAAAATAAAAAATATCGATATTAACTATCGGTATTTTTTTATGTTTGATGATAGTTTTTTCAAGACTAAAGAATTATAATTTTTCTGGACGAAATTTAAAAAATTGCTTAAATAATGAATTAAGTTGTGGTACAAAGTATGAGAGGTGTATTCATGAAAACCAGAACGAAAATTTCATACGTGATTTTAAAGTATGATGATCAAACCGATAATATTTATACAAAAACTTCGAATAACGAAAACCATGTTTATGAAATACCAGCCTTTGAATACGTGCAAAAACAAGATTCTAAGTTGGCTGATATTAAAACGTATGTCTTAGAAAAAGTAATTGACTTCAATACTTTTATTGATGAAAACCACATCTTTATTCCGTTTATCAATGTAACTTTTGAAAATAATATTCAAACATTTAACTATATCGTAGTGATTTTTGAATCAAATCAAGACACTTTCTCATCATTGAATTATGAGTCATGGCATCGAGTAAAATATGACCATCGAAAGCAATTTTGGAATTTAACTTGGGGTAATGGACTAACTGATCCAGTGGATTTCAAGTTTGAGAATGAAGCGATGATGGATTATGTTGCTAATCCACATGATAAGGATGAATTGACGTTTGACAATGTGATGCATTTTGTGACAGAACAAACGAATGATTTTCCGATTTTGGGCTTAATGTCAGGTAATAAATTTACGATGAAACAAGTATTTCATTATCAAGATTTGTTGGGAATTGAGACATTGAAAGCAGGCAATAACGAAACTTTTGAAAATCAATATTCTGATTCGATTCAACCAATTGTTGATGATCGATTGACGACATCTTATAAAATTAAGAATAATTATCTAAAAAAATAACGCTGAGAATTTAATCTCAACGTTATTTTTTTACATATTCCGTCACTTGAAATAGGTATTTGATTATTTGTATTTTTCTTCTAAATTGCTCATCCATAAGGCTAACAGACCACCCAGAATAAAGAATCCGATACTTAAAATCCAATCCCAACTAGTGACGTTTTGGTAAGAAATGCTTTCGCTGGAGTAAGGATTAGGGATCAAAATCAAGACGGTACTAGCCAAAACGATTCCCAAGATGAAATGATAAACTCGTGAATGATGATGTTTGATTAAGCTTTCCATTGCTTTGGAAAACGTCAAAATTGAAATGATTCCACCGAGTGCAATTGGAACGAAGACTAGTGGATCAAATGTTTTAAATCCCTTTAGCATGGGAGCGTATAGTCCCAAGATAATTAGCAAATTGGAGGGACTTAATCCCGGCACTAAAACTCCCAATGCAATCAAGATTCCAGCAATCGTAAAGCTGAAGAAATTGGCAGGGATGGTACCAAGAATTTCACTCATGAAAAATAGGAAAAGTCCGCCACCAATGAACATGGAGAAAAACCAAATGATGTCAATTTTGTCACGCTTAGTTCGGGAAGTTGATTTACGAATTAGCGTCGGTAATGTACCAATAATTGTCCCAGCAAAGCCCCAGAGGACAATCATTTGATAGTTGGCAAGTAAGTATTCTAATGGCTTGGATAAAAGGCCAATACCAACAATGCCACCAATTCCAATCGGTAAAAAGTATAGAAAGTCGCGTTTAAAGTTTTGCCGAACGTGTGCCATGAAACTTAGTAGTCGTTCATAAATACCAAGAATGGCTGCCAAAACACCGCCAGAAACTCCGGGGAGAATGAACCCTAAAGCGATGATGACGCCTTTGAAAAAGCGGATAAAGATATTATCTCGTTTTGTTTTCATATGTCCTCATTAGAAAAAGTTATTTTATTCACATTAGCAAATAATGTGTGTCATGGCAAATTTAAACATATCGTCGACTCTTATTGATTATTATCCGAATTGAAGGTAAAAAAAAGCTAGAAATTCTAATATTTCAGAATCTCTAGCTATTAGCGTAGATTGTTTTAACTATTGAAATCTTCCAGTTCAATTGACTTTTCAGTCCATTGCTCTTCAATTTTATCTTGTTGTGCCTTATTTTCATCAAGTTCTTTTTGCAAGTCAGCTAATTTACTGTAAGATGTGAGGTTTTCCTCTTTGGTCATTTCTTTTTGAATGGCAGTATTCTTGTCTTCTAGTTCAGCAATCTGGCTTTCAAGGTCTTCAACTTGGCGGCGTAATTTTCGTTCTTGTTTTTGTTGTTCTTTTGATTGTTGATATTCAACTTTCTTTTCACTAACATTTGATGTTTTTTCAGCTTCATCTTCAACCGGTTTATCGGTTGTCTTTTCAAGATAATAGTCGTAATCACCAAGATAAATTGTGCTGCCTTGGCTACCGATATCAACGATTCGACTAGCTAGTGTGTTTAAGAGGTAACGGTCATGGGAAACGAAGAGGACTGTGCCGGCAAAACTCTTGAGGGCGTCTTCCAAAACTTCCTTACTGTCAATATCCAAGTGGTTGGTAGGTTCATCCATTACAAGAAAGTTGTTGTTTTCCATTGATAATTTGGTCAATGTCAAACGAGCTTTTTCACCACCAGATAACCCAGCAACTGGCTTGAGTACGTCATCACCACTGAAGAGGAAAGCTCCTAACTTTTTTCGGATGATTTGTTCATCAAGGCGTGGATAGCGGTCCCAGATTTCGTGGAGAACATCTTTTTTCGGATCAAGTCCTTTTAAGTTCTGATCATAGTAACCGACTTGAACATTGGCACCAAATTGACTGGTTCCTTTAATCAAGGGAGTTCTACCTAGAATAGATTTAAGGAAAGTTGATTTACCAATACCATTCGGTCCGATAATACCAACTCGTTCACCTTTTTTGACGTCAAGGTTGATTGGTTCAGACATGATTTCATCGTCATATCCGATAGCAGCATCCTTTACTAACAAAACGTCATTGCCGCTTTCTTTATCGATATCAAAGGAGAAGTGAACGGAACCTTGGTCACTACCAGGTCGATCCAAGATATCCATATGTTCCAACTTTTTCCGACGACTTTGGGCCATCTTAGTAGTTGAAGCACGAACGATATTCTTTTGAATATATTCTTCAGTCTTCTTAATTTCTGCTTGTTGTTCTTCGTAATGTTTCCAAGCAACTGCTTGATTCTTTTTCTTCTCTTGTAAGTAGAAAGTATAGTTACCTGAATAGTGAGTTGAAGAATGTTGATTGATTTCAACAATTTCAGTTGTCACTTTATCGAGAAAGTATTGATCATGGGAAACGATAACTAGGGCTCCACGATAACCTTTCAAATAGTTTTCCAACCATTCGACGGTGTTAATATCCAAATGGTTCGTTGGTTCATCCAAAAGTAAGATGTCATGGTGTTCCAATAACATCTTGGCCATTGCTAGACGAGATCTTTCACCACCAGAAAGGGTTGAGATTTGGTGTTCCCAGACATCTTCATCGAAACCGAATCCTTTTAGGACACTACGGATTTCTGATTGATAACCATAGCCGTTTTCTTGACGGAAGGTGTTTTGCAATTGATCATATTGCTTCAAAATATCGTCGTAATCATCAGTATTTGGATTAGCAAGTTTTTCCTCAAGAGCATGCATTTTTTTCTCTTGTTCTTTGAGATAATCAAAAACTTTTTCCATTTCCAAAAAAATTTGATTGTCACTATCTAGTCCAGAATCCTGAGCTAAATAGCCGATGTTAGTATCTTTTTTAAGGGCAATATTGCCACTGTTATAACTCTCTTGATCAGAGATAATCTTTAACAAAGTCGATTTTCCGACACCGTTGCGACCAACCAAACCAATACGGCTGTTGTCTTGTATCTCAAAACTGACATTGGAAAAAAGTTTCTTTGTTCCGAAATTTTTCGTAATGCTTTGTGCTTGTAATAAAATCAAAATATAACTCCTTTATGTATTCACAATTTTATCATTAATTAATAATTTATGCCTTTATAGGTTTAACGTATTGCGTTTTTAGTGATTTTTATTTACTATGAATGTTAGTGAAATGACACACATATGGTGGTAAATTATGACAAAAACAACAGTTCCAAACGCAACGATAAAGCGTTTACCAATTTATTATCGTTACTTCCAATTTCTCAAGGATGAGGGTACAAAAAAAATCTCCTCTGGCGAATTATCAGAAGGGGTCAAGATTGATAGTGCTACAATTAGACGTGACTTCTCATATCTAGGTGCACTTGGGAAACGTGGATACGGCTACGATGTAAACGATTTAGTAGTGTTCTTCAAAAAGTTGCTGAATCAAGATAAACGAACCAATGTCGCCTTAGTTGGGGTTGGTAATTTAGGTAACGCCTTACTAAATTATAACTTTTCTCGAACGAATAATGTTCGAATTGCGGCAGCTTTTGATATAAATAAGGAAATTGTCGGTACAGTTAAGAGCGGTGTTCCTGTTTATGACATTAGTGAATTAAAGGAACAACTTAACTTACAACAGATTGATGTCTGTATTTTGACGGTTTCATCAAACGCTGCACAAACAACAGCTGACTTGTTGGCTGATGCTGGAGTTCGAGGAATCTTGAACTTTACACCAGTTATTATCAACGTTCCAAATAGTATCCGCGTTCACTATGTTGATTTAGCTAATGAATTGCAGACGCTAATCTTCTTCCTAGACCGTGATAAGTCGATGACCGAAGAAACAAATTAAACTTTTGGAGGAATTTTTTTATGAGTGAACCATTATTTTTGAAACCTGTCTTCCATGAAAAAATCTGGGGTGGCAGAAAGCTAGAAACAAAGTTTGGTTACAACATTCCTGATGGCTCGATTGGTGAGTGCTGGGCTATTTCTGGACATCCACATGGTAGATCAGAAGTTGAAAACGGCGAATTTGCTGGTCAATACGTTGATGATCTTTGGAAAAATCATCGTGAATTATTTGGCAATCCTAAGGGTGAAGTATTCCCACTTCTAACAAAGATTTTGGACGCCGAAGCAAGTCTATCCGTTCAAGTTCACCCAGACAACGAATATGCTGCCGAACATGAACACGAATTAGGTAAGACAGAATGCTGGTACATCATTGATGCTGAGCCAGGTTCATACTTAATTTATGGACACAATGCTAAAAATAAAGCTGAACTCGACCAAATGATCGAATCAGGCGACTGGGACCACTTGTTAAGAAAAGTTCCAGTTAAGACAGGTGACTTCTACTACGTACCAAGTGGAACAGTTCACGCTTTAAATAAGGGTATCATGGCTCTTGAAACACAACAAAGTAGTGATACAACATATCGTTTGTATGACTATGATCGTGTCGACAAGACAACAGGCAAGAAACGTGATCTTCACATCAAACAATCAGAAGACACAATCACTGTTCCTCATAAAGATCCAAAACTAAATATTGAATCAAAACAAGTTGGTAAGAACAAGTTCACAACATTCGTTCAACCACCAGTTTCACCATTCTTCTCAGTTTATCACTGGGAAATCAAAGAACCAGTTGAATTGCACCACCAAATCGGTAAGTATACATTGATTTCTGTTTTGAGCGGAGAAGGTAAGATTACCGTTGATGGTAAAGATTATGACTTGAAGAAGGGTATTCACTTAATCGTTCCAGCAACAGTGAATACTTGGAAGTTGTCAGGAGATTTGGATATTATCGCTTCAGAATCTGGAGAAGAATAAAAGAGGGCGGAGACAGGGCAGTCAGCTCCCGAGCATTTTCGTAGCTAAGTGAATTGCACGCTGGTTTTGCGTGTGATTTACTTAGCTATGAAAAGCGGAAGGAGTTGCCNCTAAGTGAATTGCACGCTGGTTTTGCGTGTGATTTACTTAGCTATGAAAAGCGGAAGGAGTTGCCCTGTCGTAGCCCGTTTCAGAGCCGCTGCATGTATAAACGAGTTTTAGAATGAGGCTGCATATTATATAACTTTTTTTAAAAGGAATTGCATAATATATAATCAGTCATTAAAAAATAAAACCGCAAATATACTTCTCCATTTCCACATAAAAAATGAACCAATTCTAATCAAAAACACAAAAATAATTAAGAAAAGTCGAGATAACGGAAAAATAAATCCGTATATTCCGACTTTTTTTATCTCAAAAGTAAGTAAAAATAGAACAATAATGTCGTTACACATAAATTTTGTTCGGAGTAACTAAGAAAATGAAAAATATTTTAATTTGAAATCGCTATCATCCCCCTATTTCTTAAAAAATCTTCTATAATTAAAGACATGTTAATTCAAAAGGGGACTTAAAATTGCAAAGACAACGTTTTTTTCGAGTTAGTCTAGGATGGCAAATTATCATTGGTTTGATCCTAGGAATTATTTTGGGGCAAGTATTTTACCAGAATAAGGTTGCTATACAAGTAATGCAGAACATTGGAACCATGTTTATTTCGATGATTCAAATGATTGTTCTACCAATCGTTATCTCTTGTTTGACCGTTGGTATCGCCAATATGGGTGATATTAAGAAACTTGGTCGAATTGGTTTAAAGACTTTAGTTTATTTTGAAATTATGACTACTTTAGCGATTATTATTGGGATTGTGGTAGCTAATGTTACCCACCCCGGTACCTATATTGACATTCATAGCCTAAAAGGTTCGGATATTAGTCAATATACTGCCACTGCTAAAACTGCTAAACATTCGGGTATTTGGTCAATCTTGATGGGTATTATTCCAACCAATATTTTTGCATCATTGGGTAAGGGCGATATGTTACCAATTATCTTCTTCTCAGTTCTCTTTGGACTTGGAACGGCTTCAATCGGTAAGCAAGGTAAAATTATTACTGATGTTTTAAATGCCGTTGCTAACGTTATGTTTAAGGTAACAAACTGGGTCATGCGCTTAGCTCCAATTGGTGTCTGTGCTTTGATTGGTGTTACCGTCGGTGAAATGGGCTTTGAATCGTTGAAACCGTTAGGACTATTTATTTTAATTGCCTATGCAACAATGGCCTTTTTCGTTTTTGTTGTTATGGCAGCTGTGGGACACTTGTTCCATGTCAGATTTTATGAATTATTCCGCATTATTGAAAATGAAGTAACATTAGCTTTTACTACTGCCAGTTCTGAGGCAGCCTTACCTAAAATGATGGAAAAAATGCAAGATTATGGATCATCAAAGGGAATTGTTTCCTTCGTAATTCCAACTGGCTATACATTTAACCTTGATGGTTCGGCCATTTATCAATCATTAGCCGCATTATTCTTAGCTCAAGCCTATAATATTCATTTATCCATTGGGCAACAAATTACCCTTGTAGTGGTATTGATGTTAACATCTAAGGGGATGGCCGGAGTGCCCGGAGCATCGTTTGTTGTACTCTTAGCCACGGTATCAACAATCGGTGTGCCAATGCAAGGCTTGACCTTCATTGCCGGAATCGACCGTCTTGTAGATATGGGACGTACTGCTGTTAACGTTGTCGGAAATTCACTTGCAACAGTTATTATTGCCAAGAGTGAAAAAGAATTTGATGAGGACAAACGAGAGAAGTACGTTGCTTCATATACACGTGGGGATTAGTAAAGACACTCCGTGTAGTCAAAAACGATTTAAACACACAGAAATAGCCTACCGATATCGGTAGGCTATTTTTTACATTATTCCTAGGGTTAATACAATGGCATTCATTAAAATATGACTACCAGCACTGACATAAATGTTCTCTGATTTGTAGTAAACGTATGAGAACCAAAGTCCCATAAAGACGTAAACTAAAAATCTCGTATCTTGGTGCATGAACGCAAACAAGAGTGCTGAAATAATTGCTGCAATATAAATATTGGTTGGCTTGATCAAGTTGGCGAAGAAGACACGTCTGAAAATGATTTCTTCCATAATTGGTGCCGCAATCATTACGTAGATGAAATAGTATGGATATTCTTTCACCATCAATAATAAACTGAGCGTATTTTGAGAATCAGTACTAGCGTGGAAAAGCAATTTATCCGCGAAGCCAATTCCAAATTGGACAACCAATGCACCGACTGTTCCCAAGATGATCCACTGTAAATCGTGGTTTAAATCGGATTTTTTTTCAAATTCCAATGGACCACTTTGTTTGACTAAATAAATCATTAGACCAGTGACAATTATTGCGGCAATCGTAATGGTGATAAAGTACGCTGACCCTGTGACAGTAAACATCGTTAGAATTGATCCTAATGATAACAATAGGATATAGGCCAGTAATGTGAAAAACTGATTTGTTCGATAAGACATAATTTCCCCCATATTTTTTAAAGGTAAATACTTGCAACTTCACAATATAATGTTAATATAAAACTTGTGATTAGCACAAGAGATAGTTGAGTGCTAAAAGACTTACAAAAAACATTGAATTAATATTACTGGAGGTATTTAAATTGTTAAAACCACTTGGAGATAGAGTCATTGTAACAGTCGATAAAGAAGAAGAAAAGACAGTTGGTGGCATTGTTTTAGCAAACAACGCTAAGGAAAAGCCCCAAACAGCCGAAGTTGTTGCCGTAGGTGACGGTCTAGTTGCTGATAATGGTACTAAATTACCTATGAGCATTAAAAAGGGTGACAAGATTCTTTTTGATAAATATGCAGGCTCAACAGTTAAGTACGAAGACAATGAATATTTAATCCTTCATGAAAAAGATGTCATGGCAATCGTTGACTAATTAAAAATTAAACAATAAAAAATTTTATTTTAAATTATGGAGTGTGGAAATTAATGGCTAAAGAAATTAAATTTTCAGAAGATGCACGTTCAAAGATGTTGGATGGTGTTAATAAACTAGCTGATACAGTTAAGACAACAATCGGACCTAAGGGTAGAAATGTTGTGCTTGAAAAGAGTTATGGCGCACCAGAAATTACTAATGATGGTGTTACAATCGCTAAGAGTATCGAATTAGAAGATCACTTCGAAAATATGGGTGCTAAGCTAGTTTCCGAAGTTGCTTCAAAGACAAATGACATTGCCGGTGATGGTACTACTACAGCTACTGTTTTGACACAAGCAATCGTCAAAGAAGGTATGAAGAACGTTACTGCCGGTGCTAACCCTGTTGGTATCAGAAGTGGTATCGAAAAGGCTACAAATGCTGCTGTTGATGAACTTCACAACATTTCACACAAAGTTTCAGGCAAGAATGATATTGCTCAAGTAGCTTCAGTTTCATCAGCTAGTGAAGAAACTGGTAAATTAATTGCTGATGCCATGGAAAAAGTTGGTAACGATGGTGTTATCACAATTGAAGAATCAAAGGGTATCGATACAACTCTAGACGTTGTTGAAGGTATGCAATTTGATCGTGGATACATTTCACAATACATGGTTACTGATAACGACAAGATGGAAGCTGACCTCGACAATCCTTATATCTTAGTTACTGACAAGAAGATTTCAAATATTCAAGATATCTTGCCAATGCTACAAAAGATTGTTCAACAAGGTAAGTCATTATTGATCATTGCTGATGATATTGATGGTGAAGCATTGCCAACACTTGTTTTGAACAAGATTCGTGGTACATTCAACGTTGTTGCTGTTAAGGCTCCTGGTTTTGGTGACCGTCGTAAGGCTCAACTTGAAGATATCGCTACATTAACTGGTGCTACAGTTATTACTTCAGACCTTGGTCTTGAACTAAAAGACACAACAATGGATCAATTAGGTCAAGCTGGTAAGGTTACTGTTACAAAGGACAACACAACAATCGTTGAAGGTTCTGGTGACAAGGCTGCTATCCAAGAACGTGTTGACTTACTTAAGAAACAAATCGGTGAAACAACTTCAGACTTTGACAAGGAAAAGTTACAAGAACGTCTAGCTAAATTAGCTGGTGGTGTGGCTGTTGTTAAAGTTGGTGCTGCTACTGAAACTGAATTGAAAGAACGTAAGTACAGAATTGAAGATGCTCTAAACGCTACACGTGCCGCTGTTGAAGAAGGTTACGTTGCTGGTGGTGGTACAGCTTTGATGAACGTTTTAGGTAAAGTTACAGCTTTAAAGGCTGAAGGCGACGTTCAAACAGGTATCAATATTGTTGCTCGTGCTCTTGAAGAACCACTCCGTCAAATTGCTGAAAATGCTGGTATGGAAGGTTCAGTTATCGTTGAACATATCAAGAATGAAAAGAACGAAATTGGTTACAATGCTGCAACTAACAAGTGGGAAAACATGGTTGACGCCGGAATCATCGACCCAACTAAGGTAACACGTTCAGCTCTACAAAACGCTGCTAGTGTTGCTTCACTATTGTTGACAACTGAAGCTGTTGTTGCTGACAAACCTGACAAGAATGCTCCAGCTGCTCCAGCTGCTAACCCAGCTGCCGGTGGTATGGGCGGTATGATGTAATTTAAACATCATCTTAAATTGAGATAAATTTAAAACGTTGGTAGATTAAATTCTATCAACGTTTTTTTGTTCCCAGAGGCTAATGTATTTATGTAATCAAATATATTTTGAATAAATTTTTTTATTAATGATGTAGAAATAAATCCGTTAATTTAGTCTTGCTGATTGATTATTCCGCAAAATTGGACTGTTCTCTCTATATGGTCGAAGTATGAATACAAAACTTCCTATCAGTCTCCGAAAAGTATAAAATAAGTTATTGTCGAATAAGAAAATAGAAGAGAGAGTCAAAATGGATAAGATTGAATTCGGTCGAAAGATCAATTATGTGCCTATGACGGTGAGCTTAGTGACTGGATTAGTCGTTGGCTTATTAATATATATATTTACTAAAATTGTATTGTTGGCTGTAATTTTAGGAATTACGGCCTTAGTTATTGTGGCATTACTTTATGCTCGTTCGATGACTGATTTTTATGGTTATTGGGAAGTGAACGACGAGGGAATTAGAACTTATAATTATCAAAATTTTAGTGTGAGACTTCAATCAGTTTTACTTCCTTTCAGTGAAAGCCAATTTGCCTTTAAATTTGCCGATATCAAGAGTTTAACGGTTGTGGTGGGTAAAGACATGAATGCTCCAGCAAACATCTTAGGAGGCTCATTTAACGCTCCTAAGAAGATTATGTTTCACTTGCCAACGCCATACTATTTGGAATTGAAATTAAATGATGGTCGGGAAGTCAATTTGGACTTGTCAGCTGATTGGGATGATTCTGAAACTATCGAGTATGTGATTGCTGTGATTTGTTCAGAAGCTGGTATTCCGGCTGAGATTATTAAGCAAGAGAATTAATAACAAAAAATGGAACCAATAATCATTTTCAGATTATCGGTTCCATTTTTTTATATATTTTATTGTGGAGTGTCATAAATTGACCAAGTAACTTTACCATTATATTGACCTGCCTTGGAGTTAGCAGGAACCAGTAGTTTCCACTTGTTCAAACCGATATAACCACTCAAATCGTAATTGTTATATGAACCGCTGAAACCGCCATTTTTAATTGAGACACCAGGGCTTACAACGATTGGTTGCCAACTAGATGTGCCGTCGTCACTGCTTTGATCAAACATCATTGCATTGTCACTATCGGAAGTAATTAACTTGTTACCATTACTTTCGATTGGATCAACATTATTATCGTAGCCGACTGAAACGGTGAATGGAGTATCAGCACTGTGGTTGATGATTAATTTACCATCAGTTCTAACATTATTTAGAAGTCGATCACTCGCGATAGATACAGTACTACCGAAATCAATCGTTGTTGGAACTTCAACAAATGACGTCGTTGGGATAGTTTCTTTAATATTAAGATCAGCGTTGTCAGAAGTTAATGTACCTTGGCTAGTATTGCTACTAGACATTGCGTTGGTTACATTTGCGATATCTGAAACTGTTGATGCATTGATACTGGTGATTTTGGCTTTGAAATCAACTGTGAGGGGACTATTACTAGTAACATCACTAATGTCAAAATCTAAGCCGTTTTGTTGAGAGCCATTTACTGTAACACTGCCGGGAACCAATTCGATTCCGTTAGGTAAAGTATTATTGAAATGACCGGATTTCAAGTAATCCACTCCTGAAGGAGTAAGAACAGATTTATACTCAACGATGTCGCCTTGGCTACCGCTAGCTGAACTTGAAAAGGTGCCATTAGGATCGGTTGTATCATTACGAATCTGATTTGTGAATTGATAACTGAAATTAGGTATTTGAACAGGAATATTTACACTGGCACGTTTAGTAACATCACCAGTATTATTTATAACATTGTGTCCAGTGAAGTCAGCATTGTTAGTTAAATATCCACCACTTGATAAATTCAAAGGAGCCTTATTATTGATTGTGGCATCGAATGTGACGACATATTTGCCCTTATCACCGATATTAGTGTTTGAATTGTAATCAATTTGATTGCTAGTAATACTTGAAGCAGGTACACTGCCAGAAGCTTTGACAACATCGACATCGTGTTGATCACTTCCTGAACCTGTAGATTGTTTTTGCGTCCAAACATATTTTACTGAACTGGGATCTAAGGTTAGACCAGTTGGTAACGTATCTAACAAACGATTGTAATTCCAACTGGAACCATCGATACCTACTGATAACGTAAATTGAAGTTTATCACCAACCTGATTTATACCAGTACTTCTAGTTTTGTTAACGTAAGTTTTGCTTACAGTGGGAATAGCATATCCAGCTAAAACAGCACCTAAAGCTGAACTATAATGTGCCATTTGACCAGGATTAAGAGCAGTTGGTTTCCATCTTAGAGCATAAGCAGAATCCTGTTCGCCACTACCATTGACGATAGGAACAGTTGCACCACCAGCCCCAATACCATACAGTAATGGAGAACCGGCTACTCTAGCATAATCGCCAATATTGTCTTTATCGTCCATGTTGTATTTTAATGTTGGACTGGATAAAGTACCAGCAGTTCCACTGGCAGGTTTACCCTTTAATGACCAGTCATAAGGACTTGTAAATGCTTCACCCATGTAGTTGTCAAATCCATCGGTAACGTTATTAGTTATGAAAAGTTTTGATGAATTAGTAGGGGAAATTTTATTACTATAAAGGTATAATCCTTGATTATTTCCAATTGCATAAATGGGAACATCATCTGATGAGTTTGAACCAGTAGAATCCATATCGGTATCTTCACCATAATAGATTTGAAAGGTTTTCTTTGAGTTTGAAGTAGGGTTGTACAAATATAGCTCTCTTTGAACAATTGGTGCTCCAGAAGCATCAGGACGTAGTAATACTTCTGCATAAATGCCTTGATTTGAAATAAAGCCACCAATTTTATATACAGATTTGCCATTTTCAGTTCCTGTGTAATATACCTTGTACTTTAATTGTTTTAAAATTGAAAAGTTACTGTAGTTAAGGCTTGAAATACCCGTTACCATTGCAAAGTCCAGTGATGAGTCTGAAGCGTTTCCAGGGGTACCACCTTTATATGAATTTGCACCTTGGTGTAATATTCCATAATACTTATTACCATTGTTAAAAAAAATATTGATTTTTGAGTTGGTAAGTGAGGTAGCACTGGCAGAACTTGAGTCTGTGAGGATAGTGTTATCAGCCCCATTTAGAATTACGTTATTATTAGCATCACGTGCTGCCCCAAATGTGTAGTCTAAATAGGCACTCCCACCAAGAGGAATCTGACCAACATTATTTGTGGTTGTAGAGTAGGTTTGAGCCTTCCAGTTAGTGACACCATCATTAACATTTTCAAGATTAGTTTGAACGTCTCCCTGACCAACGGCCTTAACAGTCAAACTTGTTTGATTGAATACTAAAATAATCGATAAAACAGAAAATAAAATAAATAATAATCTAGTGATCAAATTATTCCTTTTCATTTTTATTCCCCCGAAAAACTCATTAAAAATTAATAGTTATATAATTTAGCTTATTTATCTAAAATTCATTCAAATTAATTATAAATCGTAACAAATAGTTTGATGATTCATATACTGATGTTATTTTTTTCATAGAATGAATCAAAATTATCTATATAAATATAATGCTATTAATTGAATGTGCTATCTTTCACATTGAGGTTATTAGATAAGAGGTAAAAATAAAAACGAGCAACATTCCGTAGTATTTCAACTACAGATGTTGCTCGTTTTTTATTCCAAATTATTGTGGCGTATCAGCAATAGACCAAGTTATTTGACCATTATATTGACCAGCCTTAGTTGCTGCCGGAACACGAAGTTTCCATTTGTCAGATCCGACGTACTTAGTTAAATCAAGGTCTGTATAAGAACCACTGAATCCGTCAGTTTTAATTGGTGTCTCCTCAGGCGAAAGTGCTGCCCAATTATTTGTATCTGCTTGATTAAAGAGGAGTGAATCTCCATTGTCTTGGACAAGTTTCTGACCATTATTTGCAATAGAGTTACTACCGTTATTATCGTAACTAACATTTACTCCAAATTGAGTATCACTACCATGAGTGACACGTAACTTGCCAGTTGTACTCTTGTTAGGTAATATTCTCTCTAAATCCAGGCTGTTGATAGATCCAAAGTCAATATTAGAGGGAACTTCATTAAATGAAGTAGCCGCAGGTTCAGTTTGAATATCAACAATAGCAGGTTCCTCAGCATTGATAGTGGGTACACTTTCGGTCTGGCTTGTAGTTATATGTGTTAATTGTGCCGTGTTGGGAGCAGTGAGTGCTGTTGGACTAGTAACTTTAGCTTTGAAGTTAATAATGTTATCAGTATTATTATTAAGTGCTCCGGTCATGAAGCCTAAATTGTTGCCTGACTCACTGTTTGTTATAGATGAACCATTCAAAGTAAAGCTATTAGGGACTAATTCCAAACCATTAGGAAGGACGTCATAGAAATAAGAATTCTTCAAAGAGTCGGAACCAGTGCTGTTAAAGTCAACTTTGTAATCAATGATATTATCTTTTTTAGCGGTTGCTTTACTAGTAAAGTCGCCATTAGGATCCGTCGTTTCATTTCTGACGAAATTTTGGAAACGGTAGTTAAATTTGGGTACTTGAACGGGAATGTTTGCACTTGCTGAAATTGTTTTGGTATCAGTGTCTCCCGCCGTATGACCAGTGAAGTAACCTGTATTAACTAGTTTGCCACCATTGTTTGATGGAGCAGAACTATTAATTTTGGCACCAATTGTGAGTTGATAGGCTGCGTCACTATCTGAGATAGATTCATTTGGGTTGCCATCGATAGTATTTCCGCTAGAGGCTATTACAGAAGAGGTTAGAGTCAAGCCTTGAGGTAAGGAATCCAGAATTCTGTCGATAACCCACTTGGAATTATATCCATTATTTTTTAACGTAAAGGTGATGGTTAAATTATCACCAACATGATTAAGACCATCCGTACTGGTCTCATTATTAACGCTTTCTGTAACAGCTGGATCAGTTAGTCCGGACAGCATAGCACCAAGATTAGAAGAGAAGTGTGCAATATTGTTTTGTGGAGACAATGTAACGTTTGGCCATCTTAATGAATAGGCTGTATTTTGCTTAGAATTTCCATCAACGACATTATAAAATCCGCTGCTCGACTCTACCTTTAAGAGATTCTGATCCTTTCCGTTGGCTGTATCACCGTTATTGTTGTTAGAGAGGTCTTCAAAGCCTAGTTTTGGATTTGTTATGTCAGAACTACTAGCGTTTTGTTTACCTTTAACTGACCAGTCAGTACCATTAGAGATGACACGTCCCATGAAATCTTTGAAGCCACCATCAATATTATTATCTATGTACAGCTTTGAGGCTGGGTCAGCAATTTGAGTGGCATTACTACTTTTAATGTATAATCCCTTTCCGCCACCAATCGCATATATTGGAACGTTATCAACTTGGCCATCCGTGGCAGATGTTAAATCAGTATCTTCGCCAAAGAAGGTCTGAAATTGAGGGGTACCCCTGCCAGAATTATAAACGTACAATTCACGTTGGACGACAGGTGCTCCATCTGGAGCAGCACGTAATAATAGTTCATAGAAAAGATTTTGTTTACCATAATAACCAACTAATCTAAATGCGGGTCGATTGTTGTATTGACCAGTATAAAATAACTTGGCAGTTTTACCATCGAATGCTGTCGAGTTCATTAGTAAATTCATACTGCTAGTAAATGTAGAACCTGGATTAGAACTACCGGTTAACAAAGCATAATCGATTGAAGTGCCAGAGGCGTCACCGGGATTACCACCTGTTCCAATATAAGCATCCTTGGGTTGATGTATGATACTGTAATATTTACCATTATTCTCTATAAAGACATTCATTTTTGAATTAACAATGGTTGGAATACCGTTATCAGGTGATCCTGCGACACTTTGTTGTGTAATGGTAGTGTCACCGCCAGTTAATACTTTACCGCTCATATTACGAGCAGAACCAAAGGTGTAATCTAGTGAAACGGTGTTATTGATAGGAATTTTACCGACCTGATTGGGTGGCGTAGTAGTTTGTTCAGTCCATTTAATACCGTCATAGTCAGCAAAATAATCTGCCGCATCGCGAAGATCACTTAAAGATACTGCTTGAACCTCTGTAGGATGATTTGTCAAAAATAATGTGAAAATTGCGAGCAAGAATAATGATACTCTCGAAATTAGTCTAAATTTTCTCAATTTTATCCCCCTCGATAATAAGAAAATTTTATTTATACAAGATAATTTGTTTAATTGAAAACCTCTCACGTTCATTATAAAACATAAAAATAATAGTTGTTCTTTATAGTTAATTTTATTTTGTGTAGTGAATAATATATTAACGTTATTTTTTTCAGAGAATGAATTTAATTTTTTTCTTCCAAAGGAGTCTGGTATGAAAAACCTTTTTACAATTGGCCAGCTATCAAAATTATTTAATGTTAAGATTTCAGCGCTACGTTATTACGATGAAATAGGGTTGTTAAAGCCAGCTGAAATCAACGTTCAGACGAATTATCGATATTATTCGACGCAACAATTTGAACGATTGAATGTGATAAATTATTTACGAGCTTTAGACCTATCTGTGGAATCCATCAAGCAGTTTTTTGAGGCTCGTGATATTGATAAATTGGAAGAAATGTTGAAAAGCCAAAAAGTGCAAATTAAAGAACAAATTTTAATTTTAAAAAATATCGAACGTCGAATTGATACAAGAATCAAGCAAGTTGACGATGCTGTGAACAGTGTTGTTGATAAGATTGAAATTGTTGATGTTCCAGAAATGGCCGTGATTTATTTAGATGAAGATTATCGCCCGAATGATGATATTGAGTTTCCAATTGCTACATTGCGACAAAAATTTGGTGTCGATAAAAATATCTTTTTAGGAAAAGTTGCACTGACCATTTCTCAGAACAATCTTTTAAATAATCGATTCGATAGCTACAATGGCTTGTTGTTGATTATGGAACCAGGGGATGATTGGGCGGCTACTGATACATTGAATGCTGGCAAGTACGTCCGATTAAGATTTCACGGTACTCACGATACGGCATTTGAAGAATACCCAATAATGATTGATTATTGTCAGAAACATAATTTCCAAATTAATGGTCCAGCAGTTGAAACAGCTTTGATTGATTATGGTATTTCAGACGATGTTGAAAAATACATTACTGAAATTAGAATTCCTATTGAAGATGATTGACCCTCTAGTAGCTGGAGAGTTTATAATTTTAAATTAACATCTTAAATAAATAGGGGGGATCTTATGATAGGAACAATTTTTAATGTCTGCATGATTTTAGTGGGAAGTTTTGTCGGCAGTTATTTCAAAAAAGGAATCAAGCCAGCGTATAATGAGATCCTGACACAGGCTTTAGGGTTAGCTGCAATTGCGATTGGTTTGAATGCAGTCGTGCAACATATGCCTAAAAGCCACTATCCAGTTTTGTTCATCGTCAGTTTGGCAGTTGGTGGTTTGTTAGGACAATGGCTGAATTTGGAAAAACGTTTTGATAATTTAGTTGCTAGATTTTCCAAACCTAATAAAAATGGTGGCAACAATTTAGCTGAGGGGTTAGCTACTGGTATCTTGTTGTACTGCATTGGTTCGCTGTCCATATTAGGACCAATTCAAGCAGCTCTAAATAAGGACTACACGTTCTTATTCACTAATGGGATGCTTGATGGAATTACGTCGATTGTTTTGGCGTCAACATTTGGTATTGGAATGGCCTTGGCAGCAGTGGCTGTATTTACTTGGCAGGGGAGTATTTATTTGATTGCTATCTTGCTCCAAAATTCAATTAATAACGATATGATTACTGAATTAACGATAGTTGGTGGAATTTTGATCATGGCTTCAGGACTTGGACTGTTGAATATTAAAAAAATTAAGGTTTTGAATTTATTACCATCTTTGGTAGTACCAATCGTGGTTATTGCAATTATGCAATTGTTTTAGTTAGATTCTAAAGGTTGAAAGAATAAAAACATACTTTAAGTCTTGCTATTCTAGTCATTATTAACGAAAAAATAATCAAACCAAACGATAATAATCCAATTTATTTACATTTAATCAAAAATAAAACATAAACTTGCTTCTGGAGGCGGCCTATTACCATCTCCACAGCATATTTAACTTTCAACCTTCAGTTAGATTATGTTATTTCTAAAATATGTGAATGAAAAAGGCTGTAAGAAATATTCTTTAACAGATAAATTTCTTACAGCTTTTTTGGTGTTTATTAATTTGAGACGACAATGACTATCCTGTCGGTGTATCTTCAATCGACCAAGTTATTTGGCCAGTATATTGACCAGCCTTACTGTTGGCGGGAATACGTAGTTTCCATTTGTTTTTGCCAACGTATTCGGTTAAATCGAGATTCTTATAAGAACCACTAAAACCAACAGAACTAATTGGAGTTGGAATTGGATTCAGTGGTTTCCAAAGTTCGGTGGCATCGGGTTTAGCTTGATTAAATAGTAATGTATTGCCATCATCTTGCACCAAATTATTACCATTATCAGCAATCGGATAATCACCATTGTTATCATAGCTGACGCTTACTTGAAATGGAGTGTCAGCTGCATGAGTAACACGTAAATTACCGGTTGTGCTGACATTTTTCAGGAGACGTTCCAGACCAGCAGTATTGACAGACCCAAAATCAATCTTTGATGGAACTTCTGTAATAGCTGTAGTTTGCGGTGCATCTTGGATATCGACTATTGCGGGTTCCTCAACATCCATACGGCTTTGTGTATTACTACCATCCAAACTATATATTAAAGTTGCTGAATTGGGACTAGCATGTTTTGAGATGCCAGTAACTTTAGCTTTGAAGGTGACAGTGTAGGTTTGGTTGTTTTTTAGTGCCCCCATTGGAAAGTACATATCGTTAAAAATTGAACTATTCCAAGAAACACTATTAGGAACTAACTCTAATCCATCGGTATCCTTGAATGCATTGTAAAAACTAGCGTTATTTACGATGCTAGAACCATTGCTGATAAAATTAACTTTATAATCGATAATGTCATCTTTTTGCGCGGTTACTCTATTAGAAAAGGCACCATTAGGATCAGTGGTTTCATTTCGTAACTGTTCATTAAACCGATATTTGAATTTAGGGATTTCAACAGGAATCAAAACACTGTCATTTAGTGTCAAAGTATCAGATTGACCCAAATTATTTCCTGTTATAAAAGCCTTGTTAGTTAGGTTTCCGTTTTTATCCAAATTATAAGGAGCTGTATTATCGATTCGAGCGTCAAAGCTGAGGATAGTAGCCTCGCCAACGTCAATTACAGTATTTGGATTATAATCGATTGAATTTCCGTTAATTGTCGATATGCTAGTTGAGGAATCGATGGTTAATCCTTGAGGCATAGTATCTAAAACACGCTGGATTACCCATTTGGTATCGAAACCATCATTTTTAACATAGATATCGAAATGTAGTTTATCGTTGACTTGGTTGGCGCCGTTAGGGTGTGTAACATTTTTGTATGATAATTTCATAGTTGGAATGGCATAACCAGAAATAGTTGCTCCGATTTTAGAAACAAACTTTTCAACTGTTCCAGGAGTAGAAGTTGTCTGGGGCCATCTTAGGGTGTAGGCAGAATCTTGTTGATTGTCAGCATCAACAACTTTATATCCATTGCTCAGAAGTAAAAGGTCACTCCCGGCAGCTGCATTAGTATCACCATTTTGGGTGTCGTCTGGAAATGATGACCAGGGTAGACTAGGGTTTGTGATTGGGGAAGCGTTTCCACTCCCAGAGCGACCTTTTACACCCCAGTTACCAGGATTGGTTAGCGTCCGCCCCATAAAATCTTTAAAGCCACCGTCAACATCGTTGGTAATAAATAATTTCGAAGCTGGGTTATAATTACTCCCACTTTCTAGATATAATCCTTTGCCATCTCCAATTGCATGCATTGGAACATTATCTACGGCGTCGGTTGCGAGATTGGTGGGATTCAGACCAGTGTCCTCACCATAGAAAGTTTGATATTGAGCTTGACCGTTAGGATTGTAGACATATAACTCACGCCATACGATAGGAGCACCACTAGGATCAGGTCTTAAGACTATTTGCACGTAAACTGACTGTTTAGAATAATAGCCAGCCAATTTGTAAACAGGACGGTTATTTGCATCCGTTCCTGTGTAAAACAACTTACTATTTTTGGGGGCAGAACCAAAAGGCAACAAATTAGCTAATACATTCATATCTTGGTAAAAATATGATTCCTGTTTACCGTTTATTAAGGCAAAGTCGATGGAAGTATCAGCAGCTCTTTCAGGGTAACCACCTGGACCAATGTATGAACTATCACCCTGATGTAAAATACCATAGTACATACCATCATTAATTAAAAAAACATTAATTTTTGAATTGTTAATAGTCTGAGCAGTAGTATGCTCACCTATTTGAGCCGTGCTATTAGTACTCGTCAAAGTTATAGTCGTATCTCCAGCCACAACTTTACCATTGGCATTACGAGCAGCACCAAAAGTGTAACCAAGCGCCACCTTCCCCCCCATAGGAATCATACCAATTTGATTAGGTGGGGTACCTGTCTGTAACTTCCAATTAGTTATGCCGTCATATTTGGCCATAACGTTAGCAGACGTATCAACAGCACTTGCTGAGGCAGAGGCAGCATGAATAGTTGTTGTAGAGTGACTAAAAATCAAGAACATAAATAAACCTGTGAGAATGGCAAGCAATACTTTTGAAATCGATTTAATCACTTTCATTTTTATCCTCCTGGAAAATAAAAAATTGGCTCCTAAACAATCATTGGCACAAACATGCAATTCTATTTAACTTCTTATATATACATATATTATAAGTCATAATAATTATATTAATAGACCGTATATTCATGATATTTGTTTCCGGATTTGAATTGGATAACTTTTCTCAGAATGTTTTTCTTGGTAATCTTAAAAATAATGTTCTAAAATATACGACCAGACGTTCGTCTGGCCTTTTTTAATTTCGCCAAAATTGATACAATATCAAAGGTAAAGATTGGGGATAAAATATAATGAAAATACTCTTCGTTGGCGATGTCGTTGGTAGTATCGGCATTAAAGCTATAGAAACATATCTACCTGAGATCAAGAAGAAGGTCAAACCACAGTTAACAATAGTTAATGGTGAGAATGCTGCAGGTGGTAAGGGTACGAAAGAACCTGATTATCAAAAAATCACGCGTGCTGGTGCTGATGTTGTAACAGGTGGAAATCATACTTGGGATAAGCGCGAGATCTTAGATTTTATTGATGATCCGAAGAAAAATATTTTACGCCCCTATAACTTCTCTGGGGAAAATGTTCCTGGACGTGGTTTTCTAAAAATTAAAGTAAATACTAAAGAAGTTTATGTTATCAATATGCAAGGAACTGCTTTGATGCAGCCACTTGATAATCCGTTTATTGCAGCTGATAAATTAGTAGCTAAGTTAGATAAGGATGCGATTAAGTTTGTTGATTTTCACGCTGAGACAACGAGTGAAAAAATTGCTTTTGCTAATTACATGGTTGGCCGTGTTTCAGCTGTTTGTGGAACACATACACATGTTCAAACGAATGATGCACAAGTTATCAACAAGCAAACAGCCTATTTAACTGATGTAGGGATGACTGGTTCATACGATGGTATTTTGGGCGATAAAAAAGAACCGATCATTAACCGATTCTTGACTCAAAGACCTAATAAGTTTGATGTTGATGAGGATGGTCGAATGCAAATTGGCTTTGCCGTGATTGATATTAATGACCAAACTAACAATGCTCGTAGTATTAAAAATTATGTTATTACACCAAATAATCAATCATTTTTAAATTAATGGAGGGAATTCATGCCTCAAAAGACGAAAGAAACACCAATGATGGAGCAATATCTGGAGTATAAGGAACAATATCCAGATGCTTTTTTGTTATATCGTGTTGGTGATTTTTATGAAATGTTTTACGACGATGCCGTTAAAGGTTCGCAAATTTTGGAATTAACTTTGACATCCCGTAACAAAAAAGCAGATGAAGGCATTCCAATGTGTGGTGTGCCACATCATGCTATCGAAGGATATATTGATACACTTGTGGATAAAGGTTACAAAGTGGCTGTCTGTGACCAATTGGAAAATCCCGCTGATGCTCAAGGTCAGATGGTCAAACGAGGTGTTACTCGAGTAGTTACACCTGGTACAATCATGGATAAATCTGACCAGGCCAAGGAAAATAACTATATTACAGCAATTACAGCGCATCAAAATGTCTTCGGATTAGCATATGCTGACCTCTCAACTGGTGAAGTTAAAGTTACATCAGTCGAGAGCCAATTAGATTTAACTAATGAGTTACAAAATTTGGATACAAAAGAAACTGTTGTTTCAGGAAGTTTTCCACAGAAGTATCTCGACCAATTGCGTAAATATGGCATTTTGATTTCTAAATTGGATGATTTAGATGACAATTACAGTTTTGACTTCTCTCAAATTGTGTCAGACACGGAAGTTAATACCGTTAAGCTGTTGATAAGTTATTTAGTTAAGACGCAAATGCGTTCGTTGGATCATTTGAAAGCAGCTGAATCATATGAGACTTCATCTTATTTATTAATGGATCATTCAGCTCAACGTAACTTAGAATTGTTCAAAAATATTCGCACTAATAAAAAATCCGGCACACTTTTATGGCTCTTAGATGAAACCAAAACAGCTATGGGGAGTCGTTTATTGAAACAATGGCTAGCACGTCCGTTGATTAGTGTCGACAAGTTAAAAGAACGTCAACATTTTGTGCAAGTCTTTTTAGACAATTATTTCCAAAGATCATCGTTCCAAGATTACTTGACGAAAGTTTATGATTTGGAGCGATTGGCCGGACGTGTTGCCTACGGAACAGTAAATGGCCGTGATTTGATTCAACTGAAGACATCTTTAGAACAAGTGCCTGAGATTAAATCAATTCTTTTAGATATCGGTGACGATGAATTAACAGCCTATGTGGAAAAAATTGATGAAGTTGCGGATATTCGTGATTTAATTGACAAAGCAATTATTGAAGAAGCTCCAATTTCAGTTACTGGTGGTGGATTGATCAAAGAAGGTTACAATGACCAACTTGATAAGTATCTTGATGCCTCCAAGAATGGTAAGCAATGGTTAGCTAGCTTGAAAGCTAAGGAACAAGAATTAACAGGTATCAACAATTTGAAGATTGGCTACAACAAGGTCTTTGGCTATTACATTGAAGTCAGTCGTGCTAATATCGATAAAGTTCCAGAAGATCGTTATCAAAGAAAACAAACTTTAGTTAATGCTGAACGTTACATCACACCAGAACTTAAAGATAAGGAAAGCTTGATTCTTGAGGCTGAGGAAAAATCTAAGAGTTTGGAATACCATTTATTTGATCAAATTAGAAGTAAGATTAAAGATCAAATAAGAAGAATTCAATCACTAGCAAATATCTTGTCACGCTTAGATGTCTTACAAAGTTTTGCTGTTGTCAGTGAAGACTATCATTATGTTGCACCAGAGTTTATCGACAAACATGAACTCCAAATTACGAACGGTCGCCATCCAGTTGTGGAAAAAGTGTTGAGTAATAACGGCTATATTCCCAATGACGTTAACTTTGACGATCAAACCGATATTTTGTTGATTACCGGACCTAATATGTCAGGTAAAAGTACATATATGCGTCAAATGGCATTGACAGTAATCATGGCACAAATCGGCTGTTTCGTTCCTGCCGATGGAGCAAAGTTGCCAATTTTTGATCATATTTTTACAAGAATTGGTGCTGCTGACGATTTAATTTCCGGCGATTCAACATTCATGGTTGAAATGCGTGAAGCAAATGACGCCTTGAAGAATGCGACTGAAAACAGTTTAATCATTTTCGATGAGATTGGCCGTGGTACTGCAACATATGATGGGATGGCTTTGGCACAAGCGATTATTGAATACATTGATAAACACGTCAAAGCAATGACATTGTTCTCAACCCATTATCACGAATTGACAGAACTAGAAAGTCAGTTACCAGGTTTAAGAAACGTCCACGTTGATGCATCAGAAGAAAATGGCGACCTAGTCTTTTTACACAAAGTTTTACCAGGACCAGCTGATAAATCATATGGTATTCACGTAGCTAAATTGGCAGGCTTACCAGATGACGTCTTAACAAGAGCAAGCAAAATTTTAAGTAGCTTAGAAGAGACATCAGTTCACACGACAGCATCGGACAGCATTCAAGAACCAGTATCTAAGCCAATAGAAACGGCTAAACCAGTAATTGAGGAAAAAGCTGTTTCAGAAAAAGCAGAAGCTGATGAAGAACAACAATTGTCACTCTTCCCAGAAACTACAAAGAAAGTTAAAAAGTTATCCACCAAAGAATCACAGGTTATTAAAGAATTAGATAATCAGGACTTGATGGGAATAACACCAATTGAAGCAATTAATTTACTTTATAAATGGCAGAAAAAGTTAAAATAAGTTTTTACGTTTTTGCACTTGGTTTCAATAAAATCAAAGTAGTTTTGAGATTAAGAAAGAAACGAATGAAATAAATTAGCTGGAGGTTGCGAGAAATTTTATCCGCCTTGAAGGTGGAGTTAGGACAGGCGATTTTCCTGTTCTTACTCCACGGACGTGTTTTGAAATTCGCGGTTTGTGCGAAGTTCAAAACCGAGGTGCGAGACCTTGGCTCGCACCGGTCCCACAGCGGATAAAAATTTCTCGCAACCGGAAGCGGCAGCCCAAGATAAAAATATAGAAGAAGGTGGAAATTGTGGGTATAATTCATGAACTACCAGTAGAACTAAGTAACCAGATTGCAGCTGGGGAAGTTATTGAACGCCCCGCATCAGTCGTTAAAGAGCTGGTGGAAAATTCCATCGATGCACAAGCCACGCAAGTTTTGATTACTATTCAACAAGCGGGCTTAAAATCAATTGAAGTTAATGATAATGGAAAGGGGATTTCAGCAGATGATGTTGAGGTCGCCTTTTTACCGCATACAACTAGTAAAATTTCCAATGATCACGATTTATTCAATGTTAGAACACTCGGTTTTCGTGGTGAAGCTTTAGCCAGTATCGCATCTGTTTCTAAATTGACAGTTGTGACAAGTCAGGATGGCAAATCAGCTGTTCAAGCGAAGTTTTCTGGTAATGAGTTAATTAAAAAAGAAACATTTGCCCGCTCCAAAGGGACAACAATGACTGTTGAGGACTTGTTCTTTAATACGCCAGCACGTTTGAAATATGTTAAGTCACTTCATACCGAGTTGAACAAAATTGTTGATATTGTGGATCGTTTAGCAATGGGATATCCTGATATTTCATTTCGTTTGATTCACGATGGTAAAGATTTAGTTTGGACATCTGGAAATGATAACTTGCAACAGACGATTGCCGGAATTTATGGTCGAACAATTGCTAGTCATATGTTGGATTTTGAAAATTCTGACCCTGATTATGAAATCAATGGTTATTTTTCAAAACCAGATACGACGCGTTCGAATCGGTCATATATCTCGTTGATTTTAAACGGTCGTTATATCCGTAATTTCCAATTAACGAATGCAGTTATTCGAGGATACGGTTCGAAGTTAATGGTGGCACGTTTTCCAATCGCTGTAATAAATATCACGATGGACCCTAGTTTGGTCGATATTAATGTGCATCCCACTAAACAAGAAGTTCGCTTGTCGAATGAAGGGCACATTGGCGATTTAATTAGTGATGGCATCAGAGAACGATTGTCGAATCAGAACTTGATTCCTGATGCTGTGAAGAATTTAGGTCGCAAAGAATCTACACCTAAAGTTGATACATATAAGCCAGAACAAATTAGTTTCGATGATATTAAAGCAATTGATAAAATCAATGAACCTTTAGGTAATACGGCAACTGTTGAACCAGAATCTGAAAGTTATGAACAGCCTACGGTTGATCCTGTGTCTAAACGAATTGAAACGCCAATGACTGGGATGCCAATTTTTGAAGATCCCCAACATTTACAAGCTTGGGATCAACGAATGAAACAAGAAACGGCTGAAAAAAATCATGTGGTCGACACACAAGGTAATGAATCAGTTCCGGAAAAAGAATCCGAATTTCCTGATTTGCGTTACATTGGTCAAATTCATGGAACCTACTTAGTGGCTGAAAGTCAGAGTGGTTTTTATTTAATTGATCAGCATGCGGCACAAGAACGAGTTAATTATGAGTATTATCGAAAAGAAATCGGAAAAGTTTCGAATGACCAACAAAAACTGCTTGTACCAATTGTGCTGGATTATCCTAATTCAGAAAGTATTTTGATTAAGGAAAAGAAACCAGTTTTAGAGAGTATTGGTTTATATTTAGATGATTTTGGACAGAATAGTTTTGTCGTCAATACGCATCCAACTTGGTTCGTTGCAGGTCAAGAGGAATCAACTATTAAAGAGATGGTTGACTATGTGTTAAATGATTCTAAAATCAGTGTGGCAGCTTTTCGAGAGAAGAATGCCATTATGATGAGTTGTAAACGGGCTATTAAGGCTAATCATCATATTGATGACCGTGAAGCAGCTCAGTTGTTACATAATTTGACCAAAGCTGAAAATCCATATAATTGTCCCCATGGACGTCCTGTCTTGGTAGAGTTTAGTAATAAGGATCTCGAAAAAATGTTTAAGAGAATCCAAGATCCACATGATACGAGAGAGAGTGAGTAAATTATGTTTGAATATTTAAATGGATTAATAACAGCTGTTACCCCTTCATATATTGTGGTGGATGTTAAAGGTTTGGGCTACAAAGTCCAAGTTGCCAATCCTTATCGTTATGAAGAAAATCAAGAAGCACGTGTTTACGTCGAACAAGTTGTCCGTGATAATGAACAATCTTTGTATGGCTTTTATGATTTGAATGAGAAAAATATTTTCTTACATTTAATTAGTGTTTCTGGAATTGGACCAAAGAGTGCGTTAGCAATTTTAGCTGGTCAAGATCTTCAAGGTTTGATTCATGCGATTGAAAACGATGATGTCAAATACTTAACGAAGTTCCCTAAGATTGGTAAGAAAACAGCCCAACAAATTATTTTGGATTTGTCAGGCAAGTTTACAGCTGAAGGTCAAATGACACTTGGTGAAGCCCCAGTCGAATTCAGCACTGGTAACCAAGAATTAGAAGATGGTTTGGCAGCGTTAGAATCATTGGGCTATTCACCTAGAGAAATTAGTAAAATCAAGTCACAACTTGAAAAAGAAAGTCTTAAGAGTGCTGATGAGTACTTACGTGCAGGTTTAAAACTGTTAAGTAAATAGTCTGTTCATATCCAGAGCAGATAAATAAAAATGAAGGGAGTGTTTACAATCGAAAATAATGAAAATGACGATGAACGTCTAACTGATGCTGATTCGCTCGATAATATCGAAGATATCGTTGAACAAACGCTTCGTCCGCAAAGTTTTGATCAATACCTTGGTCAAGAAAAAGCTAAGAAGGAACTCGATGTTTATATCAAAGCAGCAAAACAACGTCAGCAAACGCTTGATCACGTCTTACTTTATGGCCCTCCCGGGTTAGGTAAAACAACATTAGCAATGATTATTGCTAACGAAATGGGTGTCAATATCCATACAACGACTGGTCCTTCGATTGAAAAATCAGGTGATTTGGTAGCTGTTTTGGATGAATTGGAACCAGGCGATGTGTTGTTTATTGATGAAATTCACCGTATGCCGCGAGCAGTTGAAGAAGTTTTATATTCAGCGATGGAAGATTTCTACATTGATATTATTGTTGGTCAAGGTAGTGAATCACGTTCATTGCACCACCAGTTAGTTCCATATACTTTAATTGGTGCAACGACGGCTGCCGGAAAACTTTCAGCTCCTTTAAGAGATCGGTTTGGAATTGTCGAAAGAATGGAGTACTATACCATAGATGAATTATCTAAGATTGTTTTCCGTTCTGCTAAAGTCTTAAATATTAATGTCGACGAAGAGGGTGCTCATGAGATTGCGAGAAGATCTCGGGGGACACCTAGAATTGCCAACCGCCTATTGAAACGAGTTCGTGATTTTGCGCAAGTCGCCAATAAAGATACGATTGATTATGATATGGCAGAGTCAGCTTTGAATCAGTTGCAAGTTGATGATGCTGGCTTAGATCATATTGATCGTCGAATTTTGGAAATGATTATTGAACTTTATAATGGTGGTCCTGTCGGCTTAAAAGTTATCGCTGCTAATATCGGTGAAGAACAAGAAACAATTGAAGAAGTTTATGAACCATATCTTATGCAAATGGGATTCTTAAAGAGAACTGCCAAGGGTCGTGTTGTAACGAGAAAAGGTTATGAACACTTAGGGTTACCATACCCAGAAAAAAACGAGTAAAGTGATTTACTCGTTTTGGTGTATCTAAAGAATTTCGTTAAACCAGTTATCAAAGGAGATTTTTACATGTCACTATCAACAGAAGATTTTGATTACGATTTACCTGAAGAGCTCATTGCTCAAACACCTATCAAAGACCGAGACCAGTCAAGACTGTTAGTGCTTGATCATGAAACCGGCGAGTATCAAGATAAGCATTTTTATGACATCTTGGATTATTTAAATCCTGGGGATGCCTTGGTAATGAACAATTCCCGAGTTTTACCAGCACGTTTGTATGGTACAAAGGAAGATACCGATGGTCACGAAGAAGTATTGTTGTTGAACAATATTGAAGGCGACAAGTGGGAAGTTTTGATGAAACCTGCTAAGCGTGCCAAAGTTGGTACTAAGGTTCAATTTGGTGAAGATGGTCAACTTGAAGCTGAAGTACTTGAAGATTTGGAACACGGTGGGAAAATTATCGAATTCCATTATCAAGGTATTTTCATGGAGATTTTGGAACAATTAGGTGAAATGCCATTGCCTCCATACATTAAGGAAAAGCTTGATGACCCTGACCGTTATCAAACTGTTTACGCTAAGGAAAATGGCTCAGCTGCTGCACCAACAGCCGGATTACATTGGACAAAGGATTTGTTGAAAAAGGTTGAGGACAAGGGTGTTAAATTAGTTTACGTTACTTTACACGTTGGACTAGGAACGTTTAGACCAGTGACTGAAACTGATGTTGATAAACATGTAATGCACTCCGAATTTTATCGTTTGGATGAGGAATCTGCTAAGACTTTGAATGATGTTAAGAAAAATGGCGGCAAGATTGTCGCAACTGGAACAACATCAATTAGAACTTTGGAAACTATTGGTACGAAGTTTAATGGTGAGATCAAAGCCGATTCAGGTTGGACGGATATCTTTATCAAACCAGGTTACGAATGGAAAGTTGTCGATGAATTTATTACCAACTTCCACTTGCCAAAATCAACTCTAGTTATGCTTGTAGCGGCATTTACTGGTCGAGAAAATATTTTGAACGCATACCATCACGCGGTTGAAGAGAAGTATCGTTTCTTCAGTTTCGGTGATGCAATGTTCATTAAGTAGAGGGAATTTATGGAACCAGCTGTTAAATACACATTATTAAAGAAAGAAAAACATACTGGTGCACGTTTGGGTTTGCTAGAAACACCGCATGGAACGTTTGAAACACCAATGTTCATGCCAGTTGGTACCGAAGCATCAGTTAAAAATATGGCGCCTGAAGATCTTGATAAAATCGGTGCTTCAATTATTTTAGCGAATACATATCACTTGTGGTTGCGCCCTGGCGAGGATATCGTCCAAGAGGCTGGTGGCTTGCACAAGTTTATGAATTGGGACAAGGGTATCTTAACTGATTCCGGTGGTTTCCAAGTTTTCTCATTGGCAAATACACGTGACATTACTGAAGCTGGAGTTCACTTCAAGAATCACTTGAATGGACGTCGAGAATTCTTGTCACCAGAAAAAGCCATCAAGATTGAAAATTATTTGGGACCAGATATTATGATGAGTTTGGACGAATGTCCACCATTTTTCGAAAGCTATGATTACATTAAAAAGTCAGTTGCTAGAACAAGTCGTTGGGCAGAACGTGGTCTTGAAGCTCACCGTAACCCTGATTGGCAAGCACTCTTTGGTATCGTTCAAGGTGCTGGCTTTGAAGATTTACGTAAGCAAAGTGCTCAAGATCTTGTCAGCATGGATTTCCCTGGTTATTCAATCGGGGGACTTTCGGTTGGTGAATCCAAGGACGAAATGAATCGTGTGCTTGATTTCACAACACCAATGTTGCCAGAAAACAAACCACGTTACTTGATGGGTGTTGGTACAGCTGACTCATTGATTGATGGCGTTATTCGCGGTATCGATATGTTTGATTGTGTCTTGCCAACTAGAATTGCCAGAAATGGTACATGTATGACAAGTCACGGTCGTTTAGTTGTCAAGAATGCTAAATATGCTCGTGATTTCAGTCCATTAGATGATAATTGTGATTGTTATGTTTGCCGTAACTATTCACGTGCTTACATCCGTCATTTGATCAATGCCAACGAATTATTCGGTACACATTTGACTAGTTATCATAACTTGTACTTCTTGTTGAACTTGATGAAGGGTGTTCGTCAAGCTATCAGGGATGATAATTTGTTAGAATTTAGAGAACATGTTTTTGAAGATTACGGTTTCAATCAAGAAAATGCTAAGAAATTTTAGAATATTTTGATAAGAAAAACCTACTAGTATGGAAACGAATGAAAATCTTTGTTACTCTATACTTATGCAAATTATTAAGAGGTGGAAAATTTGAATATGCTTACATTAGGCGCCGCTGGTGCTGGTGGATCAATGACACTTATTATCTTCGTAGTTATTATGTTCGTTGGTATGTACTTCTTGTCAATTCGTCCACAAAAGAAACAACAACAAAAACGTCAAGAAATGCTTAAGGAAATGAACAAGGGTGACAAGGTTGTTACACTTGGTGGTATCAAGGGTAAAATCGCATCTATTGACCGTGACAACAAAGAAGTTGTCGTTGACTGTGATGGAATTTATTTAACATTTGACTTGAACTTCATTCGTCGTTCAACTCCTGCTGACGTAGCAACTACTGATGCAGTTAAAGATGCTAAACCAGCTAAGGCTGAAGAAACTACTGAATCAAAAGATGATAAAGTAGAAGCACCTGCTGAAGACAAAGCTGCTGACACAACAGAAGCTAAGGCTTCTGATGATGCAGTTAAAGATGACGCTGCTAAAGATGATTCAAAAGAAGAAACAAAATAGTTTTTACTAAAAAAGATTGAGATGAAAAATTTCAATCTTTTTTGTTTGCATTGGATTAGGAAAATGTTATAAC
The DNA here is from genome assembly GCF_001435815.1 of Companilactobacillus nantensis DSM 16982. GTDB lineage: Bacteria > Bacillota > Bacilli > Lactobacillales > Lactobacillaceae > Companilactobacillus > Companilactobacillus nantensis. Next base: position 77,690 of record NZ_AZFV01000015.1, read on the forward strand.
AAGTAAATTAGATGAGTAGGTGACATAATGGTTGATAAAGATAAAGATAAAGAAACTCCTAAAAGGGTTAAAGGTTCGGATCTGAGTAAGAAATCACAAGCTAAGTTGGAAGAAATTAAGCAAAAGCAAGGATTTAAAACAACTGATGAAGCAATTGATTATTTAACTGGATTTCTAAAGAAATAGACAATAAATACGTGTGGTGCTAGTTAAATA
>NZ_AZFV01000016.1 GCF_001435815.1 Companilactobacillus nantensis DSM 16982
CCTTCCGGCTAGTTTATTAGTTTCTTTTTATATTTTGAATTGTAAGAGTAACACTATACAATGCAGTCTTTTTGCTGGAATTTTTCGGTTGGAATATTATAGTTTATCCGTAGTGCTAGTTGATTTGTTAACAACAATTTTAAATAACATTCTTGGCATAACTTAATATATATCATTCATTTCGCAGAATTTGAATTTATAAAAAGACTTTAGTCGGAAGAATCGAGAAATAGTTACTGTAGACGGCAGTTCCCATTACCGCAACATAATAAATAAAAATAAACACAGCTACTCCAAATCCATGCCAGTAGCTGTGTTTTGCTGTTTTACAATTACTTTTTCCTAATAGTCATCCTTGTGGGAACAAATTTCCTGTGCTATTATACACACAAGCAAAATTAAATGACGTCAGTGAGCGTCTATTTTGGAGGGAATAGAAATGAAAATAGTATCAAAACCGAACCAGCTCGATAGCTACCAAGCTAAAGTGGTTGTTTCCACAGCTTCAGGATTTGGATTGGAAAACATGGACGTAATGTTTTTGTCTTTCGCACTTTCATCCATCATCGCTGATTTTCATCTTAGTGGAACACAGGCGGGACTTATCTCGACCATCACAAATATTGGTATGTTATTAGGTGGTATTTTTTTTGGAATTTTAGCCGATAAAATCGGTCGTGTTAAAACTTTTAGTCACACAATCTTTATCTTTGCTTTCGCAACCGCAGCTATGTACTTCGCCAATAACCTAACAATGGTTTATCTCTTCCGTTTCATCGCAGGTATCGGAGCTGGTGGTGAGTATGGAATCGGTATGACTGTCCTAGCTGAAAGTTTTTCAAAGAAAAAGCTAGGTCGCGTTTCATCTTGGGTCGGTATGGCTGGTCAAATTGGTGCCATCTTCGCTGCCCTTTTAGCCGCTTTGATTTTACCAAAGCTCGGTTGGCACGCACTGTTCTTATTCGGTGTCATCCCCGTAGTTATTACATTCTTTGCCAGAAGACATCTGCGTGAAAGTACTACATTTACTAATTCCTCCAAAGAAACTAAAGGTAACGTTAAACAACTTTTCGCAACACCTAAAATTGCTTATCAAACAATTGCTTTAATGATTATGGCTATCGTACAAATCGCCGGTTACTTCGGTCTAATGAACTGGCTTCCAACTATCATGCAAAAACAACTCAACTTAACTGTCGGTTCATCAACTTGGATGATTGCAACAATTCTTGGAATGTGTGCCGGTATGTTAACCTTCGGCTGGATTCTCGATACATTGGGACCTCGCTTAGCATTCGGTATCTTCTTAACTGCTTCAGCCATTGGAGTTTACGTCTTAACACTACCAAGTAATGTCTGGTCATTAATTGTTGTCGGTGCTATCGTTGGTTACTTCTCAAACGGTATGTTTGCTGGTTATGGTGCTATCGTCAGTCGCCTTTATCCAACCGAAGTCAGAGCCACAGCTAACAACGTCATTATGAATGTTGGTCGCTGTGTCGGCGGATTCTCAAGTTTGGTTATTGGCTACCTGCTTGATAACTACAACATTATGACAGTGATGGTTTTCATCTCAACACTTTACATCATCAGCTTGATCGTCATGCTAACAATTACTAATCTAAAAGCTTCAAATTATAAAAATATTTAGATTCTAAACAAATAGAGCAAGTAATCCCGATGGGATTACTTGCTCTATTTGTTTTTAGTAGAAAAGATATGTTTTATTCCATACCTTCCAAAGTATTATTTTTTAAAAGTAGTGGACAAAGTCCACTATAATGCTATAATAATTTTCATCAACTCATTAGGAGGTTACTCACATTGCTCAATCAATCCGAAATATCCGCTATTAGAAACTTTAACCGTGATTACACCAAACTACTGGGAATTATGAATAAAAAGGTCCTCAATACACCTTTGAGTTGGACTGAAGGACGCGTTTTATTAGAAATATCATTCAATAACGACAAGACTCCCATCGAAGTGGCGACTAATTTGGAACTTGATAAAAGTTATACCAGTCGCATTCTTAAACGTTTCGAAAAAAATGACTTAATCAGCAAGTCCCCGTCAGATACCGATTCACGGTCAGTTGAATTAAGTCTAACTGCCGATGGTCAAAAGCTTGTTAAAGAATTAGATGATCGTTCCAACCAGCAAATTAAAGACTTATTAACTGATTTATCAACAGCCGAGCAAAAACAGTTCTACCAAGCAATGGCGACACTCGACAATTTACTATTTACTAGAAAGTAGGCACCAATATGTGGGAAACAAAAATTTTTTCAGAATTATCTACTAAAGAACTTTATGAAATTCTTTATCTTAGAACCAAAATTTTCGTTGTAGACCAAGAACGAGTTTATCAAGAAGTTGATCAAAACGACTTGGATGCCATTCATGTTTTTAATATGGTTGATGGCAAAGTTGCCGCCTATGCTCGAATTTTTCCTCAGGGCAACAACGTCACCTTTGGACGTGTCGTCACCGATCCAAAATACCGTGGTCAAGGTTTCGGCAAGCAATTGATGGAACACATTATGCAAGTCATTCATCAAAATTTTGCTCAAAAAGAAATTGAGATTGAAGCTCAAGTTCAAGTTCAGGGCTTTTATCAAAAATTTGCCTTCGAAAGTCAAGGTCAACCATTCCTATTCAACCACACACCGCATATAAAAATGACCCATCCAGCAGTCTAGATGAGTACATTCCAGTGGGAATACTTCGAATCAGCAGTGATAAATTTCTTCATCAAAACGTATTCCTTAGCTTTCAAAACTAAAGGTGAACTATTTTCTAAATTCAAATCTTCTACATCGATCCATTGCGAACCGGTGGAATCTTGTCCGACAAACTGTGATACTTTAATTTTAGGAGTTCCCGAGTAATCATCGATTGAATAAAAAACGCAGACATGATTATTCCACGTAAAATGTTGGTAATTCCATGGATATGAAAAACTAATCGTTCCTAGTTGCTTAGCATCCAGAACTTTTAAACCAGTCTCCTCCCGAACTTCACGTGCGACCGCCTGATGTAACGACTCGCCCTCATCCAAACTACCGCCAGGTAAATCATAACGATTAATATATGGACCACCATTTTTATTAATTACTAGCAATTTATTATTGGCAGCAATTACACCATAAACTCCAAAAGCAAAATGAACTTTTTTCTGACTCATAATAAACACCTCGTACACAATTTTAGACTACAACAAAAGCCCTTGGGAATGCAATCCCAAAGGCTTTTTCTATCGAAAATGTGCCAAAAATAGCTCTGGTCAAATTTATCTATTATTAAATCAATCCTAAAATTTTAATTACACCCATCGACAAGACAATGCTGATAATGGCATGGAACATGAACAAGACCGAAAAGGCAATAAAGTAAACTGAGCCACTGATTATGGCTGTTCTTAAATTGAAAACGTAAAAAATTGAGCCTAAAACTAACAACGTCACGACCCAAGGCAATATCCCTTTATTAACCGTCATAAAATCGTTACGACTCAAATCATAACCTGTACTAGCAATCATAATCGTCAACACGATATAGAGTGCAATCATCCCGAATGAAGCATTAGCAAAACTTGATTTCAAATTATCTAACACCGAATCAAATATCATACTGGCCGATAGTGTCGTATTTACATTCAAACTTTGCGTCAATGAAGTGATACTAAACTGAGCATTCAGTAAAAACTTTTGCAGTAAAAACAATGCCAACGAACACATATAGTATGGTGCCAAGCCGATGAAAAAATTTCCTAGCATCTGATAAACATTGCGGTCATTCCAACGATGATCGACCGACCCTAAGGCTCCTGATTGCCGATAATTTAAGTTTAGTAATTGTACATTAGTCACTTTATGACCAAATAAATAAGCAAAAATAGCGTGACCTAATTCATGAATGATTACGCCTAAGCCACCAACGACCAACTGACTGTTATTACCCAAATTGTTAACTAACGTGACTTTTGACAAATGCCCGAGCCATGATGTTATTAATGACGTCAAATAAGGCACTAATGTAAAAATTGCCACGAACGTTATCACAAATCCAAAATAATTATTCCACACACTCATCGCTCCTCGTGTAATTTCGTCAATTATACCGTAGGTTGATTTTCCAAACGTCGATTTGCTTCATTCTTAAACAATTGATAAATTGTTGCAGCAACTGGTACACCTAAAAGCATACCAACAATACCGCCTAAGCCCCCGCCAACAGTGATAGCAGCTAGTACCCAAATACCTGGCAGACCAATTGATGTTCCAACAACACGTGGGTAAATCAAGTTACTTTCCAATTGTTGCAAAACTATGATGAAGATAACGAATAACACAGCTTGGAGTGGTGAATCGACTGCAATCAACAGGAACCCAACAGCACCACCTGCCCAAGCACCAAAAATTGGTACTAAGGACGTAATACCTACAAAAGCTCCGACTGGCAAAGCATATGGAAATCTGAAGAGCAACATCCCTAAAGCACAAAGAGTTCCTAAGATAATTGCTTCAGTAACTTGTCCGACGATGAAACTACTAAACATTTTATTGGTAATATCAAAAACATATTGAATTTTCTTCCGATGATTTTCTTTAATAAAAGCTCGTCCGGCTTTTTTAACTTGAGCAGTCAATTTCTCTTTAGTTGCCAAAATATAGATGGCAAATGTGAAAGCCAAAATTAAATTAAACAAACCTTTAGCCACACCTGTCACGATTTTAAAAGTAGAACCAAACAAACCACTGACACCGGATGTGAGAAACTTCATTACTTTAGCTTGAACTGACGTCCAATTGATATCAATGGCCTTTAATTGATCAGGTACAGCCGAATGACTATTAACTTTTTCCGCAAAATTAGAAATATCAGTCACAAACGCTGGAATTGACTTGAAGAAATCAGTTAACGCACTAATAAATTGTGGCAAGACAAGTCGAAAAACACCTGTCATTGCTAAAATAACCAGTACTAACGTAATTAAAATAACAATGCCACGCCGACTATTTTGAAGCCATTTCTTTTTAGTATTTGGAAAGAAATGTTTTTCAAGTCGAATCACTAAAATATTCAAAGCATATGCTAAAACTCCACCCAAAATTAGTGGCATTACAATGCTAAATAGATTTAAGAAAATACTGTATATTTGGGCTGGATAGATTAATAACGCGATTATTAATACAGTAATTGAACCATATTTAAAAATATTTTTCCGTGTCAGTTCCATAGTTGTCCCCCTCAAATTCTTTCTAAATAATATATCATAATACTGCCGTCTCCGGAGATGAGAGTATTCACCTGCTATGTGGACCGACATGAGCCAAGGTCTTCAAACACGCCCGGTGCTGTAAGGACTAAATATTACAAATACAAAAAAATCCAGACATTTCTTCAACGAAATTTATCTGGATTTCTTATTCAAATTATTTTTCTATAATAACATGTTGCTCTGGTTAATTTATAGCCACGAATTTCCATGAATAAACTAGCCGGAAGAAACAAGAAATTAGGTCACTGTGCAGGTGGCGTTAGGTATTTATCCCTTACACCACGGGACGAGTTTTGAAACTCGCGTATTTTACGAGGTTCAAAATCGAGATTCGCGACCGCTCTCTGGCTCGAATCGGTTCCCATAGCGACCTAATTTTCTTGTTTCTGGAGGCGGACCCACTACATCTTGTTGCTGGCCACCCACCGCTTTATAACCTCAATCTCTTTTTCATTCTGATTAAATTCAGAAAAGACCAAAGCCTTGTTCATTAAACCGCGAACTTTTTTATTGTTGCCATTTACGCGACTCTCATTCATTGCTAATTGTGCATAAATTCGCGCAATATAATACGTCACGTGGTTTTCGGCACAAATTTTGACACCATAATTTAACAGTGCATTAGCGGTCTCTAAATCATTGCGTTCTGAGTAATATAAAGCACAGTAGAAAATAATATTGATATAACGCCAAATTTTTGAAACATCATCAATCGACATCGTATAAATATCATTAAAGACTTTGCTGAAATAATATTCACTCTTACTGTCATCACCTTGCTTGGCATAAACCATTCCCATACCAACAAAGGATAAGAAACTAAAAATGGTTTCCCCATGAGCATCTAATTCTGACAAAATCCGATTGAAATCAAACACAGCATCAAACAAATCACCATCGTCTAAAACGTTCAGATAACCCTTCAAATAGTAATACTGCATCAAGGCATCCTTATCTTGCTCTAAGTCACTTGGATCAATTGCTTTAATGATTTTCCATGAGTCCTCATACTCCTGAATAATTAGATTGAATTCCGCTTTATTCATTTGTTTGATGACTTTTTGACTCTTACTATCGGTCACACCAATAATACTGTCTAATGACAGACCTAGTCGATTACATAACTGAATTAAGATTTTTAGTGATGGTATCTTACCGTTATTTTCAAATTTACTCAAAGTTGCTTGTGTACAAATTCCATTACTCAACTCTTTTTGAGATAGTCCTAACTCTTTTCTTTTATCAATAAACGTCTGTATATCCACGCCATCGCCCCTATATAAAAATTTTATATATTGTTTGAATTTAATTATATACCCTACCTTATGTCATGTCATTGTTCTCAAAGAGCCTGAGGACAATTCGTATTATATATAAATACGATTCTATATGATATATAAAATAGAAAGCTTTCGAAATATTCCAAATATACATAAAATGGAATATTTTAACAAAAAAAACCGGAATTTCTTCCGATTTTTAATCATGTTACTTATTTTTTAAATCTTCAATAGAATTAATATTCGTCATGTACTTGGGCACTGCGAGTCCCACCTTGGCACCCTCTAAGTTTGGTCCCAAATCATCAAATCTGCCCTTATAATCCTTATAGAACAGTCCTGATGTCTTTGGCAACCATGCACTAACTTGAGCGTCAGCGGCACCAGTAGCAATCGAAGCCCAAACTGGTTGAATCTCCATAGCTTGGATAGTTACTTTATAACCTTGATTTCTCAAAACTTGAGCAATCACGTTCGTTGAAGCAATTTCGGAATCCCAAGATACATAAGTCATCTTTAAGGATTGACCGTGGACCTTCTTAACACCTTTAGTCCATTCATTGACCAATTTAGGATTAGCCTTGATCCACTGCTTAGCAGCCTTCTCAGGGTCCATCCCTTCATTGACATTCAACATAACTTTTGACATTTGTGCTGGCGTCCAGTGGAAACGGTCCAAAATCGTATAAGCTTCTGGCTTATCGGTTTTTAAACCTTTACGAACAACGGTATTGATATGTTCTGCCTTACCAAAGACATTTTTCGGATCTTTCAAAAACTTAATTGGATATTTAGTAAACATCCAATGTGGTTGCCAACCAGTAACAACAATTGGACGTTTATCTTGAATTGCCTTGTCCAAAGTACTTGTCATGGCAGCAGTTGAACTGGTTTGTAATTGCCAGTTATCTTTTTCCAACCCATAAGACTTCAAAGCCGTTTGAGTTGATGACATGATTCCGGCACCAGCGTCGATACCAGTAATCGTGTAGTTGATCTGTGGTCCCAATTTTTCTTTACTGTTGTAAGAAGCAGTTTGGGAGCTGCAGGCAGAAATAATTGGGATAATTAGTAAAGCTAGTAAGAAAAGTTTAATAAACTTTTGTTTCTTCAAATAATCCCTCCTAATGTTTTCTGTGTGATCTAGTTAATGATTGTGTTAAACGATCCAAAATGATAGCTAAGATAACGATAGCTAAACCAGCAGCAAATCCATTACCGGCATCATTTCGACCAACGGCAAAGTAAACTTTTGTTCCCAAGCCCATAGCACCAATCATTGAGGCGATAACAACCATTGATAATGAAAGCATCATACTTTGATTGACACCGGCCATCAAACTAGTTTTAGCAATTGGTAGTTCAACCTTGAATAACTTTTGCCATTCAGTTGAACCAAACGAATCAGCTGCTTCAATCAATTCATTAGGTACTTCACGAATACCCATATTAGTCATTCGAACTGTTGGAGGCATTGCAAAAATAACTGACGCAACGATACCAGGAACCATTCCGATACCAAACAAGGCAACGGCTGGAATCAAATAAACGAACGCTGGCATTGTCTGCATGAAGTCCAAAATCGGTTTCAAGATAACTTCGGCGGTATGACTCTTAGCCATCAAAATTCCCAATGGAATACCGATAACTAAAGCAATCAAACTAGCTGTTAAAACTAAGGTTAATGTCTGCGTCATATCACGCCAAAAATCTAAGTTCCAAATCATTAATAATCCAAGGAATTCAAAAATCAATAATCCCCAGTTTTGTTGATCACGATTGACATAATAAGTTAAAGCTAAAACTAACACGATAAATAACCAAATCGGAATTAAATCAAAGACCCATTGAAAGGCATTGTTGATTGAGCCAATAAAATTAGTTATAGCATTGAAAAAGCCTGTAAATTGAACTAACCAGTCGACAAAGTTGTCGATCCAGTGAGCTAATGGAAGTTGTGGAATACTACTAAAAATTAAACTATTCAAAATTGCTCACCTCATTTCCGGCTAAAGCACCAAGTACGGCACCACGCACGATAATTCCCAATAATTGCTTCTTATCATTGATAACGGCAAATGGAATCCCTGTTTGTGAAATATCATCCATCAAGTCAGAGATTGGTGTATCTTCTGAAGTCGTCGGAACTTTCGTTTGGACGATTGATGTTAAATCGCCATTCTTTTCCCGAACTAATTTAATCACATCGTTAGCATCGACGATTCCGAGTAAGTTACGACGGCTATCAACTACATAAGCAGTTGAAACTTCAGTATCCTTCATCATCTTCAAGGCTAAACGTGGACCAGCTTTTTCAATATTAACGATAGTTGGACGAATCATAACGTTACCCGCAGTAAGAACCTTACTACGATCAACATTTTCAATAAATTCTTCAACGTATTCGTTAGCTGGGTGAGTCAAAATATCTTCTGGAGTACCAGTTTGAATTACCTTGGCATCCTTCATAATCATAATACGATCACCAATTTTTAAGGCTTCGTTCAAATCATGACTAATAAAGACGATGGTCTTGTGTAATCTTTCTTGAATATCCAATAACTGATCTTGCATATCAGTTCTGTTCAATGGATCAAGAGCTGAGAAAGCCTCATCCATTAGTAAAATCTCAGGATCATTGGCTAAAGCACGAGCTAATCCAACACGTTGTTGCATACCACCTGATAATTGATCAGGATACTCGTCGTTATAACCAGTAATACCAACTGTTTCGAGTGCTTCTTTGGCTTTTTGTTCACGAGTGGCTTTATCGACACCTTGAATTTCCAAACCATATTCAGTATTTTCCAAAACCGTTCGATTAGGTAATAAACCGAAATTTTGGAAAACCATACTCATTTTCTTACGGCGAACTTCACGAAGCTCTTTTTTGTCGATTTTCATTAAGTTCTCACCGTCGATTAAGACCTCACCATCAGTGGGCTCAATCAAACGATTGATCATTCTTACTAAAGTTGATTTACCACTACCGGATAGACCCATGATAACGAAAATTTCACCATCATATATCTTGAAATTAGCATTATCAACACCTAAAGTGGCACCCGTCTCTTTTAGTATTTCTGCTTTATCTTTTCCTTGACGGCTTAACTCTTTGGCCTTATTAAGATGCTTACCAAATATTTTAGTTAAGTTTTTGACTTCTAGTTTTGTACTTTTTTGAGTACTCATTAAATCCCCCATTCTTGGAATTGAAAATGCATACTTGCTATGAAGTATGCATTATTTGGAAATAAAAAAGCTATTATTTAAACAATGTAAATAACAGCGACCTATATAACCCTAACAAATATAATTTTCTTATGCAAATTATCAGTTTTCGTGTAAGCATTTTAGTTGACAAAATTGACTTATTTTTTAATTCAAAACTTATCGTTCAATGATAGTTGTAGTATACGATTGCGAGTTTTATCTGCCTGGGGATAAATATATTAAAAAAATTTTTAGATTTTTTTATTTTCTGCCGTAGATTATTGCTTTTTCTACCTAAAACAAATAGGGCAATCAATCTCAAAAATCAGATTGCTTGCCCTATTGCCTTAATGCTCGAAAGCTGACCACGTTTTGTCACACTCTTTATATGAACTAATTTTCTATTTTTATATCAGAAAACGACACTTCTATAAAATTGCCTCAAGTGCACGTGAAAATTCTAGCGCATTTCCGACAAAATAATAATCTGAGTATTTAAAAATTTGCGCATGCTCATCGGTATTGACCGAAACCACTACTTTGGCATTGGCAATTCCTGCTGTATATTGAACAGCTCCAGAAACTCCCAGGTTAACCAATAAATCTGGAGCCACTGTTTGACCACTTTGACCTATTTGTTCATTAACTGTGTATTGATCTAAATCGGTTAATGGACGAGTTACGCCGACTGTTGCATGTAATTTCTTAGCTAGGTTGTTAGCGACGGTAATGCCAGCATCTGTCTTATCACCACGTCCCAAGGCAACAATGCGTTCTGCTTGGGTGATATCGTCAGTTGTTTTAGGTGGCAAAAGCTGACTCTTAATTACTAGTTTACTGTCTTTTTCCCAATCCAAATTTTCAATTTCTTCTACTTTAAGGTTGGAATTGGTTTGTTTTTCGGCAGCGAAAACATTTGGTCTGGCTGTCGCCATTTGTGGATGATTATTAGGAATCGTAATTTCACACATGATGTTATCACCATATGATGGTTTTGTCTGAATCAACAAGTCTCCTTCAAACTTCAAGTCCAAACAATCAGCTGTTAATCCCGTCCTTAGCCAAGCTTGGAGTCTTGGAGCAACAGAACGTCCAACAACAGTCGCTGGAAAGATAAAGGTATTTGGCGTGCCCTGCTTTTGAATCAATTTATTTAAAGCATCAGTTAATTCAAGATCATCCCCATCAACTAACTCGTCATCTTTAATGAGAAGAATTTTATCAGGTCCATATTCAGCAAGTTCTGTTTCTAAACTAGCGTCAGATTTTTCAATCAAAACAGCCACAACAGGATCATGACTGATTTGTTTCATTTTGGTAAGCAATTGATATGTAACAGGATTGATCTTTTGTAAATCTGTTTCTACGAAAACCCAATTTTCATTAATCACTGCCATCTTAATCATCCTCCGCTAATATATTTTGTTTCTTCAACGCTGTTACTAATTCTTTAGCTGCATCCACCGGATTATCGGCCAATTTATGACCCACCTTGACAGTTTTTTCTGGTGATGAAATAGAACGAACAATTGTTGGTGAACCAGCCTGTCCGACACGATCATCATCAAGTTGTAAATCACTAGCATGCCAAGTTGTGATTGTTTTAGCAAAGCTCTTTGCTATTTCAACAACGTTTGTATACTCCGGCTGGTTGATCGTATCAGTGACAGTCAAAAGAAGTGGCAATTGTGCCGTAATTTCTTGTGCGACGTTATCCAAGTTACGTTTAATCACCAAGTGGTCATTTTTAACAGTTACTTCGTTAGCATATGTAACTTGTGGCACTTGCAACAGCTCAGCCATAATTGGTCCCACTTGTCCTGTGTCAGCATCAACGGATTGTTGACCTAGAATAACTAGATCAACATCAGCAATTTTTTTAATTGCTTTTCCAAGAACATATCCAGTTGCTAAGGTATCGGCACCAGCAAAGGCACGATCAGATAAGAGCACTGAACTATCAGCACCCAAAGCCAAAGTCTCCCGTAAGGAAACCGCAAAATCGTCAGGTCCCATTGTTAAAGTAATTACTTCGCCACCGACAGCTTGTTTAATTTCTAGAGCTGTTTTAAGCGCATGTAAGTCATAAGAATTAATTACACCGCCTAGACCACGACGATCAATATTTTTGGTTTTCTCATCAATTTTGACATTCGTAGTTTCTGGTACTTGTTTAATACAAACGACTATTTTCATAACTTTCCTCCTAGGCCCGATTCCTTGCTTCAATTAAAGCAATTGCTGTCCGCATCTTTTCTACGGTTCCTTCAGCGATTTCCATAGCTCTGGCGTCTCTAATCAAATGTTCAACCGGATAATCCAAACTATAACCATACCCACCTAAAATTTGTAGAGCATCGTCACCCGATTTAACGGCACTTCTACTGCCATAAGCCTTTGCCATAGCAGCTTCTTCTTCATAATCTTGACCGTGATCCTTTAACCAGGTTGCTTTCTGATAAAGCAATTTAGTGGTTTCTTTAGCAACTGCAATATCAGCCACTTTTCTTTGAATACCTTGCATCTGAATAATCGGTGTATCCATCGCCTTACGGTGTGTAGCATAATCAGTCACGATATCAAGCTCATGCTCCATAATTCCCGTTAAAACGGCTCCCATGAGCACACGAGCATCATTATGGGCACTGTCTCCAATTTCTTTACCCATACCGACTTTACCCAAAAGATGATTTTCATCGACTTCAATATTGTTCATGACGATTTCACCGACCGGAACACCCGTCAAGCCGAGGAAGTTTTCTTGCTTACCATATTCAAAACCTTCCATATTATTATCAACAACAAAGAATGATAACTCCTTGGGGGCAGTCTTGACCATGACACAGTAGATTTCAGCCAAACCACCATTGGTAATCATGATTTTGTCACCATTAATAATCCACTTGTCACCCTTCTTTTCAGCATGTGAGGTTATTCCTAAAGGATTAGAGCCACCACTTGGTTCAGTCATTGAGAAAGCAATAATACGTGATTTAGCCTGTGGTAAATACTCATCTTTCAAAGCTTGGTTCCCATATTTCACAATTTGATCAATCGATTTGAAATGCCCCTCCAAAGTAACACCCAAGCTGGCATTGCCCTTGGCAATTTCATTAATCACTGCGGCAGTTGTTTCGCCATCAAACCCGGCACCACCATATTCTTCTGGCAACATCGTACTGAGAAAATCGTATTTCTTAATCTTATTCAGAAGGTCATTGACATAAGAACGAGTGTGGTCAATTTCCATATCAAATGGTGCCACTTCATTTTCGGTAAAGGACTTCACCATTCTTAAAAGGATTTCTTTACTAGTTTGTTTTTGATCCATCAGAATTCTCCTCACATGTTAATTTTTTCACATATATATGTAAAAAAATATCCAAACGATATTTTAATAATTTCATCATAAAGCATTTATGTAGGGTTGTCTATATAATTATATTATATAGACCTAGATAACTTTAATATATTGTGACTACGTGTAGTGCTATTTAATTACGCCGCTTCCAAGAGTCAGAAATTTAGGTCGCTATGGGGACCGGTTCGAGCCAAAGGACGGTCTCGGACCTCGATTTTGAACCTCGCAAAAACCGCGAGTTTCAAAACTCGTCCCGTGGTGTAATGGCTAAAGCCATACTTTAAATTTACTAAATCACACAAGAAATCAACTAGCATCACGCGTATTATAACTTTAGAATCTCAATAACGGAAAAAGAAACTTTGGCGCCCAGAGGCGGCATATAACCAAAAAAACTGCCGAATTTGCAACTTCGACAGTTTTTTTAATTACTTATTGTTGGAAAAATCTGTATTGTTAGCCCATGTGTCAGTCAAGAAATAGCTGTCCATCTTATATTGGGTATTCTTAGGATTTGCTTTCTTATCCTTGTAGAAGCCCTTTAGATGATGATCAAGCATTAACCAACCACGCCAACCCATGTGAATGGTATCTTCGGCGATATAGTTAGGGTTCTTAACATGTGACAAGTCAACAATGTTATTGAATCCTTGTGACTTCAATTGATATTTAATCTTAGTATCAAAGTTAGTAATACTGCTCATTGGCATCCCTGTATACTTAACCCAATGTGGATTAACTGGTTGAATAACAAACATTACTTCTGTCTTGTTTTGAGCAAACATGTACAAAACAGCTTGGAAATCGTTGTATTCAGGTGAATGTGTATAAGTTACATGACGGTGAGCATTCTTATATCTAACAATTCTCTTTTTCAATTCTTTCTTATAAAAAGAGTTACCAATTTGCATATCATTGTCACTTGAATGTTTAGCAGCTAACTTAGTAGCCAATTTATTCAAATCTTTGTAATCATACTTATCAGGTAGTTGACTGGCTGCCTTATTAATTTGATTTTCATGATCATTCATTGAGATTGAACCGAACAAATTATCTTGGCTTTGCAAACTAGAACGGGCAAAGTTCTTAATATAGAAACGTTGGAAATCGGTAATTTGTTTACCTTCGGAAATACGTTTCAAAGCATCATTTTCGATAGGTCCTTTATCAACACCTAAATCGAGCATTCGGTTAGCAATGTATTTGTTCATTGCTTTATCGCCGGTACTTGAATTTAAGATAAAACCAGTCAATTGTAATGGTGATAAGAAATATTTAAATGCATCAGATGGTACACCGGATTTAGTAAACCATTGTGGAGAAATAATGAAGACAGCCTTATTTCCCTTTAAGTTAGTCATCCCACCAACGTTCATAGCTTGTGTTAATGAAGCTGTCCCGGGATTACCTTGCAAAAATGGCTTATTCTTCCAATGATATTTTTGTGCCATGGAAGATGGATGGAACGGATCCATTCTAGAAAGTTCCGATGAACCAATAATAGGAATGTAGTTTTCCTTCTCAGCGGCATTCTTCACACTTTCGCCTTTTAAGACACGTACGTCCAATGAAGTAGCAGCTTGTTGTACCTTTTGTGGAGTAACGGTTTTAAAGTTGATTGGAGCCCAGAGAAGGATCAACAAAGCGGCAATAGCAACTATAACAGGTCCAAAAATCATCCATAACTTTTTTTTCATAATCTATTCCAATTCTTGTACTTGTTGAGCAATTTTGTTAACTGTTGACCATTGTGAACGGTCGAATTCTGAAACTGGGACCGTAATATCAAATTCGTCTTGTAAGTTAACTAGAACTTCTACAGTTGCCATTGAATCAAGAACACCGTCTTTGAATAAATCTTGATCTGCATTTTGACCAGCGTCGTCCAAACCTGTTACATCTTTTAGAATATCAACAATCTTTGTTTTAATTTCATCCATAATAATTTCTCCTAACTAAACCATAGTGTATTTAAAAATCCTGAGAAGATTAAGAAACTGAAACATACAATATTAAACGTCAAGAAAACGGCGAATGCATGTGTAAATTTGTTGCTTGGAATACTCTCGCGGTGTTTCTTCTTATACCGCAACCAAGCATCGTTTGTGATCATTGCAATGGCGTGGAAAATACCATAAACAATGTAATACCAAGTTTCACCGTGCCAGAATCCCATGATGAGGAACAATGCAACATAACCAACATTGGCAATCGTTACACGATTCTTGATCCACTTGTGTTTAATAATAGTAAACATCAAACGCATGTAGATGAAATCACGGAACCAGAATGAAAGTGTTTTGTGCCATCTGTTCCAGAAATCTTTAATATTCTTGGCTTTGAATGGCGCATCGAAGTTCATTGGTGTCTTGATACCCATGAAATTACTGATTGCGACTGCAAAGAGTGAGTAACCAGCAAAGTCAAAGAACAAGTACATACTATATACATACATATAAGCTAAAACCCACCAAGATAAGCCTAGCGGAGCTTGATATCTGTATGACATGGCTAAAATTTGAACTTTTGGTAATAATAATGTTCCAAAGAAGTAACCGATAATAAATTTATAAAGGAGTCCCTTCATTAACTTATTAACACCACTGTGTAAAAGTTCAACATATTCATCACGGCTAGGAACTTTATCCACATCTTTTTGGAAACGTTTGAAACGGTCAATTGGTCCGGAAGTAATGGTTGGGAAGAATAGTAAGAACCGTCCAAATTCATACGGTGTAATCTTCTTAATAACACCATCACGAATTTCCATGATAATTTCAACTGACTTGAAAGTTAAATAACTGATACCCATGAAACCAAAGAGCGAAATCGTTTGATTCTTAAGCAATGGATCCAGCTTGACGAAAACTAGTGGCACAATGGCCAATAAGACGAACATTGTAAAGACCCAGAAGTTGTTATGTTTTTTGCGATACGACAAGAAGATGAAAACTAGTAACATCTCGTACAGAACGTAACACAATAGCGAAATCCCCTGTGTCATATTGCCACCAAAGAAAGCGGTGATCAAGATAACAACTGTTGCGAAGAAGTCATAAGCTCTAAATCTTTTACCAAACCATAATCCAATGATTATTGGTAATAAAAGTAGGAGTAAATAGATAAAGTAATGCGGACTACTGTAAGGTGTAATGTTAGCCATTAATTTCGCCTATTAAAGTCTTTCTATCAATTTTCCCATTTTTACTAATTGGTAGTTGCTTTACAAACTTCAACACATTTGGAATCATATATTCCATTGTTGTCTCTTTAAGTGAGTCTTTAATATCTGCTGTTAAATCATTTTCGTCGTCTTCGTTAAATTCATTCTCAAGTACGATGCAGGCAATCATCTTGCTGACTTGTTTCTTGTTGTTATACAAAGGAACGGTACATGATTGCTTGATCTGCTTAAGATTTCCAAGCATTGAATCCACTTCTTCTAGCTCGATTCGGTAACCGTGCATCTTGATTTGGAAATCAGTTCTACCGTGATAGAACAATAATCCGTCTGCACCTTCACTGATCATGTCACCAGTGTGATAGAAAATCTTTCCATCAATTTCTTCAAAAGCTTTAGCTGTTTGCGTAGGATTATTCAAATAACCCCTGGAAACATCTGGACCACTAACTAAGAGTTCGCCAGTCAAGCGACCAGTAGTTTCATCGATTGAACCAATAATTTTGTGATCCATATTAGCTTTCAAATAACCAATTGGTAAACGGTCGAATTCATCCAAAGCTGCTTGATCAATTTTAATTGATGTAATAGCGACAGTATTTTCAGTTGGACCATATGTATTGTAAAGCTCAGCATCTGGGAATTTTTTCAATAATTTCTTAGCAGTTGCGTGAGTTAATTCTTCACCACAGAAGATGAATTTATTTAATTGTGGCATGTGTTCAGCATCGAAACCTCTGAACAAAAGACACATTTCAAAGAATGATGGTGTTGAGACCCATGTATTAAAATCAGAATTAATGATGGCCTCTTGCAACATACCAAAATTCTTAGTTGTATCTTTATCAACAACATTAAGTGTTGCGCCATTCATCAAACCTGGGTAGATATCGAAAACGGATAGATCAAATGAGAATGGCGCTTGCAATAGCATGTTCATCTCACTTGAATAGTTGAATTCATTTTTAGCCCAGTCTGAGAAATCTAAAATATTATTTGTACTAATTTGAACACCCTTTGGTGTTCCAGTTGTACCTGATGTAAAAATGATGTAGAAATTGTCATCAGGACCAACACTACGATTGCTATCATAAATGTTGTTATCTGAAGCTAAAACTTGCTCCAATTCAGCTTTAGTAACTTGTGGAGTTTCAACACCAAAATCTTTAATGTCACTCCAATTTAAAATCAAAGCTGGTTCAGCAACGGTATTGATTTGGATAACACGTGATGGATCAGAACCATCATCAACTGGGATATAAGCGTGTCCAGCCTTAATGGCACCTAAGAACATCACTAACATTTCGAATTGTTGTCCACCAAAGATAATTACAGGACTTTTAGCAGGTAAAAATTGGTCTTGTAGAAAACTAGCTACGCGATCAGATTTTTGCAGCAATTCTTGGTATGTATGTGTCTCTTCACCGTTCTTGTAGCAAATTTTTTCGGGTGATTGCAATGCAGTAGTGGTAATTTTTTCAATGATTGTATTCATATATTTTTCCCTTCTTCCTGCTAAAATTCGTTATAAATAAATTTGGCACTTCCAACACCGTTATATCCATAGATATATAGGAGCACTAAGAAAATAGCGAAAAATACGACAGTTTTAAGAATAAAAACCGTGATTGGTTTTTTTAAAAAAGTCAGCAAATTATTTTTCATAATTTACACCTCACTGAAAGAGTTTACTTATGCGAAAACTAATATAACCATTCTCAATAAATGGTGTCAAACCGAAAAACAGATCAAAATAATCAAATATAGTTATATCTATATCACCTGTATAAACATTATAATAAAAAATTGTGTCATACTCATTGGCATTATTTGTAAAAATATTTTATCTTTTTTAAATAAGTTCAGGAATAACACAGGTTTTACAGATATATGTTTAAACAAATACATTATAAAAATTTATTCGCGATTTTTCAAAATATACGCATTGTAACTGTTCTATTTAACAATTGACTATTTGCCAATGTGATAATATTGGTCAATTTTGACCCTTTTCCTATTACCGTGTTTTATTATTGAACGATAGAAAATAAAAGTAAATAACTCTTCATTACAATGACCAAAGTGTTAGTCTCATGTGACAGTTTTGTAAGATGAGGCGCTTACATCAACCGATAATTACTCACTAATTTTTTAATAACAATATTTCACATAACTAATATAATGAAAGAATATAAAATGTTTGGAACTAAGATTTAATTATCGTGTTGTGCTAGTTAGATATGCCACCTCCAGAAACAAGAAATTTAGGTCGCTATGGGGACCGATTCGAGCCAAGGAGCGGTCTCGAATCTCGATTTTGAACCTCGCAAAATACGCGAGTTTCAAAACTCGTCCCGTGGCGTAAGGACTAAAGTCCTAACGCCACCTGCACAGCGACCTAAATTCTTGTTTCTTCCGTCTAGTTTATTAGTTTCTTTTATATTTCAAATTGTAAGAGTAACAAAGCTTACAGTCTATTTCCAGATTCCGTTGACGATATAACTAGCACAACGCGTTAATTAAAAAACAATTCGTGTAAAAAAATGGCACCTGTGGGAAACTAACTTTTCTCATAGGTGCCATTTTTTAAATTCTTATATTCTTAGTGGATCTCTCCCACTATCTTTATTACCAACTGGCTTTTCTAACACCAGGAATCTTACCTGCGTGTGCCAATTGACGGAAGTTCAAACGTGACATACCAAATTTTCTTAAATATGCGTGTGGACGTCCATCCAAGGAATCTCGTGAGTGCAATCTGACTGGAGATGCATCCCGAGGTAATGTACTCAAACCTGCATAATCATGATTAACTTTCATTTCATGACGCAACTTTGCGTAACGATCTACTGTTTCCTGTAATCTTTTTTCACGTTCAATTTTAGCTTTACGAGCCATATCTTTCCTAACCTCTTTTTTTAAAATGACGAGCCAGGAAGTCAATTACTAGTATTAATTTTTATCTACATCTCAAACTTATCAGCAATTTAGAACGATATCAAACAATCAATCTTTTTACAAAATATTTGCTCAAAATCTACTTATTAGAGTTAATTTGATATGCTTTTTAATTTTATCCACAAAACATTGCGAAAAGATGAAAGCAGTTAAAAAAATATATTTTTAAATATCAGCCAAATCTTTTATGAACAACGATACGTCAGACTTATTTCAGTTTAGATAAAAAACATTTATAAATTACGATACAATCTGTAAAGATTATTTTGCTAAACTTTAACCATGGAGCAGGTCCGTACGGGCCTAATTAATTTAAGTTAGGGGGACAGCTGATGAAAATCTTTAAAAATATCGTTCGTTTATTAGTACTAACAAGCCTTAGTCTGTCCTTCACACCCTTAACTACAGCTAAAGCTGTTACTTCTTCTCCTATTCAAGTAAAAAACTCAACTACTGCAACTGCTTCTAAATCACTTGCAGTTACTTACTCTGCATTAGATACTTCTAACACATTACCTGCTGCTGCAAGTGACACGACTACTACAGCAGCTTCTGATTCAACCAATCCAACATCTACTGTTAGCGTTACAGTTCTATCAGGTATTCTAACTTTGGAAGCAGTTCCTGATTTCAACTTCGGAACAATGACTGTTGGATCAATCGGTAAATTGAAGAGCAACACAGTCGATACAACTGGTTTTACAGTTGATGATGGTACAAATACTGCTAGTGCCACAGCTGGACGTGATGGTAATACCACTGGTTTACTATCAGTGATTGATTCACGTAACAGTCTCAAGGATATGCCCGGATTTACTCTTTCAGCTAAAATGGGACAGTTAAAGCCTACTAATACTAATGCAGCTAATGGTGATGCATCATTAAACGCTATTTTGCATTTAAATCCAATGCCTCTTTTGGACGAAAATAATAACAACGTTTCAGTTACTGGAACGGATTTGAAAACTGACAAAGCTTCTGTAAACAGTGAAACTGGCAATTCCGCAGCAGTCATGAACTTAACCGCTGGTTCATATAAGGGTGGTCTTATCAAAGCCAATTTCAACACTGCCGATTCAGCCAGTCTTGAAATTCCTGGTAACGGTGATAATATTAAGACTTCAGCTAAAAATATGAATGCTGTTGTTACATGGACTTTGAACGCCGCACCTGCAGTAACTACAAACTAATTAATGACTTCCCATAAAATTCAATAATGAATTTTATGGGATTTTTTTTATAAAAAAATTTCAATAAAATAACTATTAACGCCTTTTAGAAATGTTTAAACATGTTATTATAGTTATGAAGACGTTTTCTAAAAAAAAGAAGGGTTGATTATGATTGCAACCTCAACATGGCAACACACATTCACCAATTACCAAAACATCGATAATATAAACCTTTCGGGACAACAACATCTCGAGATTATCCAGCCACTAGCAACTAACCGCATTCGGTTGCAATTGAATAATCTGTATGATGAGACTCCACTAGAAATTTCCAAGCTAGAAATTTATGCTCATCCCGATACTAAAAAGGTCGTTACTTTGCATGGGCTAAAACACTTTAGCATTGAACCACGTTTAGTCGAATGGTCTGATTGGATCGACATATCGCTGCCCGCCCAAGGAAAATTAATCATTGATCTCTTTTCTCCAAATAAGACTGTTCATACAGCCGGATTAACTATCTCAAATGATTTAATTCAAACAACTCAAACTTATCCTAATATTCCTAAATACTTCTTTGGCATTTCCGGGATTCAAGTCATGGCTGATCAAGTCTATAAAAAGATTGCTTTCTTCGGTGATTCATTAACTAATCAAGGCAATTTCTCAGCACCATTAGCTGTCGACTTAGAAAATAACTATAACATTATGACAGCAAATTATGGTATCTCTGGCAATCGTTTACTGCGCCCTGGCCACAGTACTTCTCAATGGTCAGAAAGTTTTGGCGAAGCAGGCTTTACGCGTTTTGATCACATGCTAGCTGATTATCAACCCAATCTAGTTATTTTTATGGAAGGTATCAATGATTTATTACATCCCGGAACTGGCAGTCCAATGGATGAATTACCTTCTGCTGCAGCGATTGTCAATGCTGTTCGGATTTTAAAAGCTAAATGTCGGGAACACGAAATTAAATTTGTTCCAATGACAATTACACCCGCTGAAGGCAGCATTGATGGTGATATTGCTGGCTGGAATCCTAAAAAAGAAGCCTTACGTCAAGAAATCAATCAGGAATTATTAAAACTACCACACGTTATTGATTTGGATGACCTAGTGAGCCATAACGTCCGTTTAAAACCACAATTTGATTGTGGCGACCACGTTCACTTTTCAGCTAATGGTGGAAAAATCATTGCAAAATATATCAAAGATCAATTACTACGAAAGAAAATGTTGTAAATATTCCTAGCTTTTACGTTTTATTTATGAGAATGGAATATATTTTTATTAATTTAATTAAAAACTTCTGATTATTTATGTTTAAATCATTTTCAATATAATATATTATTAAATAGTATATATAAACTTTATTGGAGCGCTAAATATGGCTGAAACTACTAACAAGAATATTTATCAAGAACTTAAATCACGTGTCATTAATGGAAAATATAACATCAAGATGCGCTTACCCACAGAAGAATCATTAATTGACGAATTTAATGTTAGTCGCTACGCTATCCGCAAGGCTATCAAGCAATTATCGGATGAAGGGTTAGTCTACAGCGTCAAGGGTAAAGGTGTTGTTGTCCTCGAGCACACTCCTCAAACACAGGAGATCAATTTGAGTCTTAAAGAAATTGATAGTTTACATGTACTCAACAACTCTGACGATGTTCACAGGACAACAATTATCGCTGATTTTCAACAAGTAATCGTTGATGAAAAACTCAGCCATAAGACATCTTTTGCTGTTGGTATTCCTGTTTACGCAATTAAACGTGTCCGCCGCATCAACAATAAGAATGCGGTCCTTGATATCAACTACTTCAATGCCCAAATTGTTCCCAATATCACACCCGATATTGCTAAATCATCAATTTACACATACATCAAAGGTACTCTGGAAATGAAAATTGCCGTAGTAAAACGTCAATTAAGAATTGAACATGCTGAACAAGTCGATTATGAAAACTTAAATCTCGGTATCAACAATTGTGTAGGCAATATGATCAGTTTTGCATTCAATGACGACGGCAAGCAATTTGAATACACTGAGTCACACTTTATTCCTGACAACTTTATTTTTAATCAAATTATTAAATTTTAGGATGCTATCTTCCGAGTCGAGAAATTTATCTGCTTTTATATGCAAAACAATTGTGAATTCATAAATTATATAACGCATTATTTTAAACAAACAAAAATACCAAGTATCCTTCAAATCAGAGGAATACTTGGTATTTATTTTGTTTTATTTAACTAAAAGACTGAAAAATTCAAAACAAAGAATAAACTAGCCGGAAGAAACAAGAATTTAGGACGCTGTGCAGGTGGCGTTAGGGATTTATCCCTTACACCACGGGACGAGTTTTGAAATTCGCGTACTTTGTGAAGTTCAAAATCGAGATTGGAGACCGCTTTTTGGCTCCAATCGGTCCCCATAGCGACCTAAATTTCTTGTTTCTGGAGGCGGACAAAATCCTAATACGATTCAAATCCAACTAATGAATAATGATTAGGAATATATTTTGTTTCTGTACATTCAAAGAGATTACCTAAATCAGTATAGACATACTTTTTCAATACACCCACACAATTAGCATCTTCCAAATCCAAATTCTTAAATTCCTTTTCGGTTGCTGTTTCTACAGAAGCAATTGAACGAGCTGCGGCAATCTTGAAGAGATTTTCATCACGAATATATTGATAGATTGAACCTTCAGCATCAATTGCTGACAAATTAGGTACACTATCTTTTCTAAAATAACTTGTATCAATAGCCATTGCTTTTCCATTAACCATTCGTAAACGCTCAACGTAATAAGCTTTGTCACCAACTGTAAATGATGTATGACTTGAAAGTGAATCATCGATTTCGACTTCTTTAAATTCCAGAACTTTCGTTGTTAACTGTTTAATGAATTTATTTTGTGGAAAACTCATTAAATCTTGGAACCCAAAATGATTGGCAGCTGAGAAAATAACTCGGTTGTCAACAATTGGCTCCAAAACAACTACGCCACGGCCTTTTACGGTATAAACTAGTCCGTCTGCTTGTAATTTTTTTAGAGCGCGACGAATGGTATTTCTGGTCACGCTAAAACGAGCTGATAGATCTTCCTCGCCTGGCAAAATTGATTTTGGTGGATAAACGTTACTATCAATTTCACCTTTTAGTATATGGTATATATCTGAATATAAGTTCTTTGGCATGTTGTCTCCTCAATTGGTCCTGCAATTTATTAAAATACCCTCTGATGAAAATAATGTAACACCCCTCACAGTGTTACTTATCTTGTAGCATTACAGATTCATATGGTCGTAAAGTTACTGTTCCCTTGCTCATTTCAACGTCCTCATAGTTCCCCAACAACAAGTCGAAGTTATCAGCAATTGTTCTCTTTTGAGTTTCAGCAGTAAAATTAGCCATTATTAAAATTTTACCTTTATCATCATATCTTTCATAGCTATAAACGCTATTATCATGGGCATCTAACAATTTATACGCCCCATCTGTTAATAATACCTTATTTTTACGCAAGAAAATCAATGCACGATAGAAATTAAAGACATTATTTTTCATTTTGAGGACTTTTTCTACAGAATAATCGTCATGATGTAGTGGTTTTAACCATGGTTGGCCAGTTGTAAAGCCATGATACTTACTTGAATCCCATTGCATTGGTAGACGAGAATTCTCACGGGACTTTTGTTGCAAAATCTTAATTGCTAATTTTTCGTCAACACCTTCATTAATTAATTCATGATAAGCATTAATTGATTCATGATCCTGATACTGACTAATATCAGTAAAATAGGCATTCTTCATCGCAATCTCATCACCTTGATAAATATAAGGTGTTCCTTGCAAGCCAAATTCGACCATTGCCAACAATTTAGCTGACTGGTCACGATATTTATCATCATCAGTAAAACGTGAAATGGCACGCGGTTGGTCGTGATTATTCCAGAACAAGGCATTCCAACCACCTTGGCGATTCATCTTAACTTGCCAATCACTCAAGATTTTTGTCAAATCAGTTAATTTATAATGTCCCAACGTCCACTTGCTACCACCAGTATAATCAACTTTCACATGGTGGAAGGTAAAAGCCATTGAAAGTTCTTGACGTTTAGGATTGGTATACTTAACTGCTTCTGAAATAGGTGTTGATGATAATTCACCAACAGTAACAAACTTATTTGGTCCAAAGACTTTCTCATACATTTCATGAATGTACTCGTGCACGTGTGGACCATTGGTATAGAAGTTACGACCATCATCTAATGGTGTTTTGAAAGTATCATTTGGTAAATTCTTGTCCTTGGAAATATTGTTAATAACATCCAAACGGAAACCGTCGATACCCTTGGTTGCCCAATATGTTAGCATTTTAAAAATTTCAGCACGTAATTTTTCATTACGCCAATTTAAATCAGGCATCGTAACATCATAGAGATGCAAATAATACTGATCTAATTCAGGAACATATTCCCACGCACTGCCACTGAATTTGGAAACCCAATTATTAGGTTCGTGTCCATCAACAGGGTCACGCCAAATATAGAAGTCATGATAAGGATTATCCTTTGACTTCAACGCTTCTTGGAACCAACGGTTCTCATTTGAAGTATGGTTCAATACCATATCCATGATAATCTTGATACCACGTTTATGTGCTTCGTTTAGCATCCTCTCGAAGTCATCCATCGAACCAAAAACTGGATCAATTTGATAATAATCGGCGATATCATAACCATTATCGTTGCCTGGTGAACGATACATCGGTGTTAGCCAAATCAAACCAATACCTAGTTCCTTTAAATAATCTAAGCGGGAAATAATCCCGTTGATATCACCAATTCCATCTCCATTTGAATCTTGGAAACTGCGTGGATAGATTTGATAAACAGTTTCTTTTTTCCATTCCTTCATTTAGTCAGAACTCCTCAATATTAATTTAAGCCTACTTGACGCGGTCAAGTTTATAATATGTTTAGACACCTGTCAACAATTTGATTTTTTGAAATTTTTAAAAATATTGCTCTTAATGGTGGCCTGATAGCTATTATTTCGTAATTTGTTGATTTTAATTTTTTTTAATTTTGCCGTCTCCAGAGCTGAGAAATAGCAACTGGCTGTGCGGACCGACATGAGCCAAGGTCTCATGTCTCGGTTTGAAGCCTCGCAAAAAACGCGAGTCTCCAAACACGCCCGGTGCTGTAAGCACAGGAAAACCACCTGTACTAACACCACTTTCACTGCCAGCTGCTATTTCTCAGCTCTTCCGACTATTTTGTTGCTTTTTAGGCCAAACTATCCATTGTAATTGAAACTAATATTTTAGTAATGAATTAACCTGCACAATATGTTGTATAACTTACTGACTATCTTCAGTTCTAAAACTTGGTTAGCGAAACAACAGTAAAAGACTAGCAATCCCCCAAATTGGATTACTAGTCTTTTTTGTCTTAATGTTCGAAAGCTGACCACATTGGGACACGCTTTCGTTCCTTTTAAATTCTATTCTTTAGTAAATTGACTGTTGTACATATTGGCATAGAAGCCTTTTTCAGACATTAGTTCTTCATGTGTTCCTCGTTCGATAATTTCACCATCTTTAACTACTACGATTAAATCAGCATTTTTAATAGTTGAAAGTCGGTGAGCAATGACAAATGATGTCCGATTCTTCATTAATATATCCATCGCTTGCTGGATTTGTTCTTCTGTTCTTGTATCAACCGAACTAGTTGCTTCATCTAAGATTAACATTGGGGCATTTCTGATTAATGCTCGGGCGATGGTCAACAATTGTTTTTGTCCGACTGATAAACTGACCGCATCGTTCAAAACTGTGTCATAACCATTAGGCAATGTTTCAATAAAGTGATCCAATCCAACTGCCTTTGTTGCAGCCTTAATTTGTTCATCTGTAACGCCTGTTTGATTATAAACTAAGTTATTGCGGACAGTATCTTCGAATAACCACGCATCTTGCAAGACCATATCGAATTGTTTTCTGACTTCTGAGCGTTTCATCTTCGTTATATCGACGCCATCAATTTTGATTTTTCCACTATTCATATCATAAAAACGCATCAATAAATTAACGGTCGTTGTTTTACCAGAGCCAGTTGGTCCTACGATAGCAATCTTTTGGCCAGCTTTAGCTTGAAGTGAAAAATCTTTGATAATTTTTTGATCTGGTAAGTAACCGAATTCGACATCATCAAATTCGACGTTACCTTTGGTGCCTGACAAAGCTTGTTTTTCATTATCTTCATCAACTACTTCTGTTTCATTCAAAAATCCAAATACTCGATTCATTGCTGCTTGAGCTGACTGTAAACTTGAAAATGCTTGAGTAATTTGTGATAACGGTTGGGTAAAGAGTCGTACATAAATCATGAATGCCACAATTACACCAATGGTTATGTGACCGTTCAATACTAAAATGGCACCGACGACACTGACCATTACGTAACCAAAATTTCCAATAAAGTTCATTAATGGTTGCATAATACCTGATAAAAATTGTGACTTCCAAACATTATCTTGTAAATCATCGTTCAATTGATTAAATTCTGCTTTAGCTTGATTAGTGTAATTGTAAGTTTTAACAACGGCGTGTCCTGTATAAATCTCTTCCAAATAACTTGATACATCAGCTAGTTTATTTTGTTGATTGTAGAAGTATTTTTGTGAACGGGTAATCAAAACTAATGTCAAAACAAAACCCAGTAAAACTGATAACACTGCTGTCAATCCCAAAGTAGCGTTAGTCGTAAACATCATTACAATACTACCAATCAACAACGTAACGGCAGAAACTAAGATTCCCAAACTTTGGTTTAGAGATTGACCGACTGTATCTAAGTCATTGGTAACTCGACTGAGGGTATCACCTTCGTTATGAGTATCAAAATATTGTAATGGTAAGTTATTAATTTTTTCAGTAATTTTCGTACGTAATTTTTGAGTAAACTTTTGAGTGATTGTCGCCATAATAAAACCTTGGCCATAAGAGAGAATCGCTGCTGCAACGTAAATGAGTGCTAGCATCACAACAATGTGCATCACTTTAGTCAAGTTGATATTACCAACCAAACCTTTAGTAATTAAATCAGTGATTTTACTCAACTGATCTGGACCAATAATTGTTAAAATACTACCTGCCATTGCAAAAACAATCGCAATGATAAGTGGAACTAAATATTCTGAACCATATTTTTTAATACCATTGATTACTTTCATTCAGCTAGTTCCTCCTTTGATAGTTGTGAGTAAGCAATTTCTTGATAAACTTCATTATTCTTCAATAATTCTTCGTGTGTACCCATGCCAGCAACTTTGCCATCATCTAAAACTACGATTAAATCAGCGTCCATAATCGTACTGATTCGTTGAGCAATAATAACTTTCGTCGTCTGAGCTGCTTGTTCTTTCAATGCTGTTCGTAACTTTTGATCAGTTTCATAATCAAGTGCTGAGAAGGAATCATCAAAAAGTAAAATTTCAGGTTTTCTAGCGATGGCACGAGCGATTGCCAAACGTTGTTTTTGACCGCCAGAGAAATTATCACCATGTTGAGCTACTTTAGCATCCAATTTTTTATTTTTTTCTTCAACAAAGTCTCTTGATTGAGCCACATCTAAGGCGTTATAAAGGTCATCATCCGACTTCTGACCATTTGTACCAGATGTTCCGAAATCAATGTTAGAACGAATGGAGCCGCTGAATAAGACAGCTTTTTGCGGAATGTAACCAATCCGTTTGTTCAAATCCTCTGTGGCGTAATTTTTTACATCAACACCATCGACTAGAACTTGCCCAGCAGTCACATCATAAAGGCGTGGAATTAAATTCATGGCAGTTGATTTACCACTACCAGTGGAACCGATGAAGGCAATAGTCTGACCAGCTGTGGCTTTGAAATTAAGGTTCTGAATTGCATCTGCTTCAGCTTCTGGGTAACGGAAACTGACATTTTTGAATTCTAAAGTACCCTTTTGAGTTGGCTCTTGTGCTGTTTCTTTTGGTTGTTCGATTGATGGTTTAACATCCAAAACTTGATTAATTCTGGCTACTGAAACAGTAACACGTGGCAAGAGGATGAAAATAATCGACAATAGTAAGAATCCTAAGATAACTTGCATCGCATAAGATGAGAAAACAATCATATTACTAAACAAAGTCAAACGGGCACTGCCCATAGTTGCTTGATTAATAATAATGGCACCAATGCCGTAAACAGCTAACGTTAAGGTACTTGAGATAAAACTCATACCTGGATTCATTAGTGCCAAGACACGATTGGCAAATAAATTAGTATCAGTTAAATCTTTATTAGCTTTATTAAATTTTTGATTTTGATAATCTTCAGCATTATAGGCGTGAACCACACGAATACCTGACAAGTTCTCACGCGTAACCAAGTTCAAACGATCAGTTAAACTCTGAACTTTTTTAAACTTTGGTTGAACCATTAATAAAATAAACGTCAACATGACAATTAAAACTACAACGGCAACGGCTGTGGCAGTCGTCCATTGCCAGCCTTTGTTGGCTATTTTAGTAATTGCCCAAATGGCTGTAATTGGCGCTTTAATAATAACTTGTAGACCCATTGCGATAAATTGTTGTAACTGGGTCAAGTCATTCGTTGAACGTGTTAACAAACTTGAAACAGAAAACTTCTTAATATCTTGTGTGGAATAATCCATAACTTGATTAAAAACATCTTTTCGCAATCGAGCCGTAAAACCAGCAGCAACGTGTGCCGCGAAGTACCCGACGATGATTGATGCCACAGCACTCAAAACTGAAAATAGGATCATCATCATCCCTGGTTGTAAAATTTGGTTAACCGTTGTACCCGATTGTTCCAATTTTTCGGTAATTGTAGACATGTAACTAGGAATTGCTAATTCCAACCAAACTTGTAAAATGATAAAAATTAAACTAATACCAATCATTGAATATTCTTTTTTATTCAATCGTTTAAATAATTTGATCATTAATTTTCCTCCTCTAGTTCGCATACGAACTATTACATTAAAAAAACGCTTTTGATAGTTAAATATGCCGCTTCCAAGAACAAGAAATTTAGGTCGCTGTGGGGACCTAAATTCTTGTTCTTTCCAGCTAGTTTCTTATTAATGAATAACAATTTGTCGTAGTTTTTCCATAATCACTTGGAAAAATAGGATATACTCATACAAAATCACTAAACTAAACAATAAACTACTATCACTACACGTTACTTAGTATTCTCTTTTATCTGATTAAGCACTTTAAAAAACGTGGCTAGATCTTCATTTGAAATGCCTTGACGCAATTTAATCTCTGTTGCGGTAACTGACTTATCAATTTCTTGCATAATATCCTCTGCATAGCTTGTCAGATGCAGACACTTTACTCGAGCATCATTTTCATCAGGTGTCGTATATAACAAACCATTTTTGACCATGCGTTGAACTAATCCACTGGCTGTAGATTTGCTAATCCGCATACCTTCTTCCAAGTCCTTTTGAATGACCTGGTCTCGATGACTATGTACAAAACCCACTGCCATCCCTTGCAAACGTGAGATTCGATCACTGGCATGATTATCTACGAAGGGATTATCACCATGTTTACTTCTTTCATCATGAATATAATGAAAAATATGTTGTGACACATCTCTAATATTAAAAGCAATCATATCTTTGGGATCAAACATTTTATTCACCTCGTTTGTTCGTATGCGAACTATATTAATCTCTTTAAATTTCAAAGTCAACGTTTTTTTCGAAATAAAATTGTTTACAGCGACGGAATAATAGTTTATATTCAAATTCTAATTTAAGATTTGGAGAAAAAAAGGATGCGTCAAATTATAACAGAGAGATTAATCATTCGTCCGATCAAAGTAACGGACCATGATGAATTAGAAGCGATTTTGTTGGACCCAGCAGTCGTTCGATACACACGCTATCGTGACGTCAAAACGCCAACTAATTTCACTGCGATTTTTGAAAGCCATTTTTTGAATACGGCTTATACATTTGGAATCGAAACAAAAGATGAACATAAGTTGATCGGTTTCTATGAATTCCATCCTGAAGAAACGACTGGCATTTTAACATATGCTTTAGCTCAAAGTGCCTGGGGGAAAGGTTATGTCGCTGAAGTTGGCAGCGGTATGATGGCTTACGGCTTCAATGTGCTCAACTTTGACCGTATCGAAGCACATTACGCTAGCCTCAATCCCCGTTCTGGCAAAGTTATGAAGAAAATGGGCATGAACGACCTTGGTTCTATCGGAACATTCCCATCTCCACACACCGGTGAGGTTCGCCAAGTTATGGCTTATGAATTAACTAAAGCAGATTGGCTATTGAACAATAATCAAGAACAAGCTGTTTAAATTTTTTTATATCAAGATACAAATATTTCGAACTTATCCACGTAAAAAAGGTTCTAATCATCCTTAACTAGAGGATGGTCAGAACCTTCTTTTATTTAATAGCTAAAGATTGAAAGAATTAAAACGTACTTGAAGTCTTGCTATTCTAGTCATCATTTACTAAAAATAATCAAATTTATTTACATTTAATCAAAAACAAAACATAAACTAGCCGGAAGAAGCAAGAAATTTAGGTCGCTGTGGGGACCTATTACCTTCTCCACAGCATATTCAACCTTCAGTTAATAGCCTAAATCAATTCTTTATGAATGCCTTGCATGCCACGTTCAATTTGTTCCAATTCTTCAGCGTAACCTTTCAAACGGTCACCATATTTATCAACTAATTCCGGTTTAGCATCTGTTTTGTAACGCAATTTATGTTCTAAACTAGCCCACATATCCATGCCGACAGTTCTGATTTGAATCTCAACTGGAACATCAACTGCACCACTCGCTTGAAAAACTGGTACTTTAACAACAATATGTAAACTACGATAACCACTCTCTTTAGGATGTTCAACATAATCCTTTCGTTTCAAGAGTGTCACATCGGTTTGATCAATCAATAACTTTTCCACATTATAAATATCATCAATGTAATTAGTAATTACTCGAATCCCAGCAATATCATAAATATTAGCTTCAATACTTTTGGCAGTTAAATCATAATCTTTCCTTTCAGCCTTTTGTAATAAGCTCTGCATATCCTTCATGCGTGATTCTATGTGGTGGATTGGATTGTAGTCATAATTAACTTGAAATTCAGAATCTAGGTTTTCTAATTTGGTACTGATTTCTTTTTGGCCTGCTTGGTAAAGCTGATACATTTTAATTAGGTCGGCAAGTTCTTCCATATCTGGTCGATTTACAATGCCATCTAATTCAGCTTGAAGTTTCTTTAAATTGATAACACTCGGTCTATCTAATATCATACATTCATCCTTTTACTACTTAAATTTATTGTTTTCCAAATAAACAATAATAAAATCCCCTAAGATTTCCTTATTTGTGAAAAGTTAAATATATAATTCAGTTTCAGCAGGTTTAGTCTTACCGATAACTTTTCCATTGTGAACTGACAATAAGACTTCGGCACGTTTGTTCAAAGCATCATAGAAATTATGAGCATTAATCAAGACAAAGTTGGCCGGTTTACCGACTTCAATACCGTATTGGTCTTGAACGTGCATAACTTTTGCACTATTAGTTGTAATAAACTGATATGAATCCATAATTTGTTGGTGTCCCATCATTTGTGTAGCATGTAGACCTTCTGCTAAAACATCGTACATATTACCATTACCCATTGGATACCATGGATCTTTAATATCATCTTCACCGAATGCAACGTTGATACCATTTTCATTTAATTCTTTTACTCTTGTTAAACCACGACGTTTTGGATAAGTATCAAATCGGCCGCCCAAATACATATTAACTAGTGGATTGGAAATAAAGTTCATATTAGACATCTTTAACAAACGCATCAATTTATACATATAAGCATCGTTATATGATCCCATTGCGGTTGTATGTGACGCCGTTACACGATCACCTAGACCACTTTCATATGCTAGTGTGGCAATCGTCTCTAAGCTACGAGAACTAGGATCATCAATTTCATCACAGTGTGCATCGAACAACAAGTCATTTTTTTGTGCTAAATCAAAAGCAAAGTGGAGCGATTCCACAGAATATTCACGATTAAATTCGAAATGTGGAATAGCACCGACAACATCGACACCTAAATCAACAGCTTTTTCCATTAATTCTTTCCCATGTGGATATGACAGAATCCCTTCTTGTGGAAAGGCAACAATTTGCAATGTCATCCAGTCTTTG
This sequence comes from Companilactobacillus nantensis DSM 16982, assembly GCF_001435815.1. Lineage (GTDB taxonomy): Bacteria > Bacillota > Bacilli > Lactobacillales > Lactobacillaceae > Companilactobacillus > Companilactobacillus nantensis. The sequence continues at coordinate 32,751 of NZ_AZFV01000016.1, forward strand.
ACAGTCTCACGAACGTCAATTAGGGCCTTCAAAGCTTTCAAACTTGGATCAGTCACATCAACGTGTGAACGTACAAATTGAATACCATGACTTGCTTGCATCTTTAAAGCTAAGATAGCTCGCTTTTTCACGTCTTGATACGTTAAATCTTTTTTACGTTCTGACCAGATACGAATACCATCGAACAAAGTTCCATTTTCATTCCATTCTGGTTGACCGGCTGTCAAAGTACTATCCAAGTGTACATGGGGATCAACGAATGGTGGCAAAAGTAATTTCTCATGACCAGCAATAACTTCTTCACCATCTTTAGGTGTTAGATGTTCGGCAATCTCAGTAAATTTACCATCTTCGATTCTGATATCTTGAGCAGGTTGATTCTCAATTCTGACTTGTTGTAATAACATCGCGATACACTCCTTCGAATTTTTGATATAGTATACAATTTCTGTGTTGACAATGCCAAATTTCTCAATTAGACTTACAGCAATATAGATCTTTTTAAGGGCGGTCCAGCGAGGCTGACAAGGGAGCGGTAAATTTTGAAAATTGAGGGGCCTGCTCATTTAAGCAGTCCCCTTTTTTACTGCTCACAAGATATTATGGGGGTAAAAATATGGCACAAAAAGAACATATTCAAGCAACTACATCCGACCAAAGAGCAATGTCCAAATGGGACATGTTTGCTACATGGATCGGGGCTAATGCTAATAACGGGACGTGGTATATCGGTGGTGTTATCGCCGCTGTTGGTTTAATCAAAGCATCCACGCTACTAGTTGTTGTCGGTTCACTTTCTTATATTCTATTGGGTTTAGCATCATATATGGGTTATAAAACGGGGCTTCCCGCTATGGTACTAACCCGACCATCCTTTGGCGTTAAAGGTTCGATCATCCCTTCAATCGTCAACGTTGTTCAGTTTATCGGTTGGGCGGCTATCAATACATTTATCGCTGCAACGTCAATTAGTTTCATTCTGAAAGATATTCTCGGTTGGGACAATTCTTCCTTCCACAATCAATTCAGTATTATCATCGGCATTGTCGTTATGTCCATTCTACATCTAATCTCGATTTCATTAGGGGAAAAATCAGTTAAATGGATCGAACGTATCGGAATTATTTTAGTTATTATTTTGGTTACATGGGAATCAGTTGTTGTTTTAAAGACAGTACCTTTCCATGACATCGTTAAATATCAACCAGCCGCTAAGTTCCAACTTCCTAGTGGAAAAATCGTTGATATTCTGGCTGCTTTTAACTTGGCATGGGTCACAGCAGCTGCTGACTTTAGTCGTTTCACCAAAGACAAACACGCCGCTACAACAGCTTCATTCTTGGGCGCAAATATCGGTTTGTTCTGGTTCGCTTTTATCGGTTTAATTGCAACAATTGCTACAGCCATTACCATTAACAAATTCGACCCTAACAATGCTGATCCAAGTACAATTGCGGCTAAACTTGGCTTAGGTATTTTGGCAATGTTAGTTATAGTTATTACTAGTACAACAGCCAATGCCGTTAACTTAATGGCTGCAGGGTCTGCTTTAACAAACATTTTTCACCGACTAAAACTAACACCAGCATTGTGGATTGTTACATTAGTCGCCACAGTTATGACATTTATTCCCGTTTATATCGCAAGTTTTTTAACAACCTTCGAGACTTTCCTTGATGGGATTGGAATGTTCTTGGGACCAGAAATTGCGATTTTCTTAATTGATTTCTTCTTCATCAAACAAAAGAAATACGACGTCTCCCAATTTTCAGCACCTAACGGTAGCTATTGGTATACAAAGGGCGTTAATCTCGTAGCCATCGCTACTTGGGCTATCGGTGTAATTAGTTATCTCGTATTAAACAAGCTTGACTTCATCGTTAACACAGTTGGAGCAACCTTCCCAGCCATGTTAATTACCGCAATCTTGTACTTAGTGGTTGCTAAAACAAAAACTAATAAATAAGAATAGAATACAAAAATAGACTAGATAAATTTCATTTAATATCTAGTCTATTTTTTCATAGTTAGTTCTATATTTTTAAACCAATTAATCATAATCATTTTATTAAACTTAGCTAACATATCAATACACTAGCCGAATGACGAAATGAAAAAGTCAGCAGTGGTAGTGGTGTTAGCGATTTATCGCTTACTCCACTGGACGTATTTTGAAATTTGCGGTCTGTGCAAAGTTCAAAATCGAGGGTCGAGACCGCACTTTGGCTCGGGCCGGTCCTCACAGCGACTTTTTCATTTCGTCATTCGGCAGAATTTTTTAACTATTTTCCCGACTGGCACTCCGATGCCAAAGAAAAATTCCAATCAACAAAATTACACTGATCACACATGATAAGCCAAAAGTTATATGCATGCCATCAATAAATAATTGTGGATTGTTTGATGTATATGATTTAACACGACTACCATTTAACATCGACATTGAACCAAATAATAACGTTGTCGACATGGCTGACCCTACAACCATACCTACCGTTCTAGCTAAACTATAAACACTACCGGCTGAACCGTAATCTTTTTCATCCACATTGCTCATGACTAAAACATTGTTTGGAGAATGGAATAATCCATTTCCTAATCCGGCTAATGCTGCTCCAACCGCAAAAATCAAAATTGGATTGTGTAATCCACTTACTACATAAAAAATTTGACCGAAACTAATAATACTCAATCCAACTAACGTAATTTTAAATGGATCATGTCGATCGGCTAATGAACCTGACATTGGTGCAATGAATAACTGAACAACTGGAAAAATCAGTAAGAAGAAGCCACTAAATAGCGGACTAAACCCTCGAGCGTTTTGTAAATAAAATGGTGCTAAAACATCAAAGAAGAAATCAACGATAAAGACCATGAAACAGGCCAATAATTGCATCGTAAACCATTTATTTTTGAATAATGATACGGGTAAAATTGGTTCAGATTGTTTCGATTCATAACGGTAGAGAATCACTAACAAAATCAAACCGGCAATTGTCAGACTGAGAATACGCCAATCGGCCCACCCCCATTGTTGACTCAAAAGAATGCCGATGAACATACTTGTAAAACCGACTAGTAATAACAGCGAACCAGTTAAATCAAAGCCATCATTAGCAAAAGTTTTATCCAAATTACTTGGTAAATATTTAATCAAAATATACGTGGCAATCACACCAACTGGCACGTTGAGCCAAAAGATAATATGCCACGGGAAGAAATTCAAAAGTATCCCGCCTAAACTCGGACCGATGATCCCACCTAAAGACACGAATGAACCCATCCAGCCTAAAGCTTGTCCGCGACGATTATCTGGAAAGACTTCCACAATAATTCCGTTAGATGTCGCCATTGTCATTGCTGCTCCAATTGCTTGCAAACTACGCGCTAAAATCAACGACAACCAATTAATTGATAAAGCACAGAGCATTGAACTGACCACAAAGATAATTGTGCCCCATTTAAAAAATTTAATTTTGCCATACTTGTCGCCTAATTTACCAAAGATCATCAATGTACTACTCATCACAATCAAATACATTGTCACAACCCAGTTAACTAAACTCATATTAGTATGCAGCGCCTTACTCAAGACTGGTAGCGCTACGGTGACAATGCTACTATCTAAAGTAGACATGAATATTACGATACCAATTCCCAAAAGAATCATCGTAAGATTTTTATTCTTAACTTGTTCCATAATTTCCCTCAATACTATATATTAATATATATAGTTTAATACATAGTGAGAAATTGTAAAGGAGACTTTTATGGCACGTTCTAACACATTGCAATATATGATTCTTGGACTCTTAACTCGCCAACCAATGACCGGTTACGACATCAAACAAACTTTTGATAAAGAAAAAGCTGAATTTTGGACAGCTCCTTTTAGTCAAATTTATCCCGAATTGAATCGGATGCTTAAAGACGGTTTGATTAGTCTCTTAAAAACGGACACGACTAACTCACGAAAAAAAACTTATCAATTAACTAAGGATGGTCGTAATCTTTTTGAACAATGGCTTACTACCCCACTTTCACCTGAAACAACAATGCTAGATAACGACAATTTTATCCTACGTCTACATTTTCTAGGGCATGAACATCCCACGATTCTACGACAGTTGCTGACTTTAAGAGTACGAACTTTAAATTTGGAAATCGCTCAGTTGGAATTGGAACTAACCGAAGTAGTCAATCACCCAGAACAATTGGGACGTGAATTGATTATAAAAAAGGAATTAGCAAATAAAAAGTCTGATATTCAGCTTTGGAAAAAAGAACTAAAAATCCAATCAAAATAATCGAAGTATATCTCAATACGAAAACAGACCTAGTAATCAACGATAAAATTGATTACTAGGTCTGTTTGTATAACCGGGTAATTACACCCTGATTTTAAATTTTAACAATTCCAATGCCAACTAATCCTGGTCCAGTGTGAACCCCCAATGCAGGTCCAACTTGGCCAAGAAATTCTTGTTGTCCATGAATATTATTGTCATGCAATAAATCAAGCATCTTTTGACCACCGGCCTCATCAGCTCCGTGTCCAACTGCCAAGAGATAATCCTTACCATCGTCCAAGAAATCTTGAGCAAATCCTAACATCATCTTTTGACCTTTTTTCATTCCACGCGCCTTAGCAGCAATTGTATATGATCCATCGGTCTTACATGTGATGATTGGTGCTAATTTCAACATTCCACCTACTGCAGCGGCAGCAGCACTAATACGACCACCGGCCTTCAAATAAGTTAATGTGGGAATACAGAAGTAAACGACAGTATTCGTAATCATCTCAGCAACTTTAGCTGTAACATCGGCAAATGAACTGCCAGAATCGATCATATCTTTAGCACCAACGGCAATTAATCCCGCTGCAACAGCGACTTGTTTCGTGTCAAAATAAGCTGATGTGAATCGGTCATCCTCGTCTAGGAAAACTTTCAAGAAATTAAACGTACCACTCAAACTTGATGAAACTGAAATTGAAACTATGTGATCATAGCCGTCAGCGGCAATTTGATCAAGTGTTGTTTGAATCGAATCACCTGATGGCAAAGAAGTCTTAGGAATTTCAACAGGTAAATTTTGGTAAACTTCTTCAGCTGAAATTTCAACTCGATCACGATAAGTTTTTTCATGGTAAGCAATTTGCATTGGTAATTCATAGATACCAGGTTTTTCTAGATATTCTTTCGGTAAATCACAGCAGGAATCTACCAATACAGCAATCTTTTCCATTTTAATTAGCTCTTTTCGTCTAAATTATGCGTTTCTATCATTAATATTTTTTTAGTAATTAATTTCGTGGCAAAAGCCATTGTCACCATTTCAACCAACAAATAAGCTGCGGACTGATCTTTTTCAGAGATTATTTGCCCCTCTTCACGGTGATTCAGCATCTTCAAAGCTAGCTCCTGCTTTTCACAGAAGAAATCATATGCTTTAGCGATTCCACCATTTAGTCGTGTTTGAACTTCCAAACCTTCTTGAATTTCGTTAATGGAAACGACTTGCTTCAAAAAAGTAATGGAAATCAAATAAGCTAAATGTTCGCGAGTGTAACGTTTCTTTTCTGGATGAGGCAATAGACCGTTCTTAACATAATTATTGACCATTGATGTCGTGACAACAGGACTATCTTCTAACCAAACTGGACCGATATATTTATCAACCAATGTTAATAGTTGATCACGATATAAATCTAGCTCTGGTAGTTCATTAAATCTTGGTAAACGATAGGCCTCCATCTTATCAAGCCATGTTTGCAATTCATCCATACGTACGCACTCCTTTTGTAATTACTGTTATAATTTATCATAGTTATATTAACTATTCAATCTAGTTTTGATAACCAGATGTAAAAATATTCAAAATTGTACAAAAAAAGCCCTGAATATACTTATTCAAGACTCTCCTTTAAATCATGCTCGCGCCAACCCATAGCTATTGTTAGTATGAGGCCTGCGGATGTTAATAAAATTATATAACCAATGTTGCGATTAAAGTTGGCATCACCCAAGTATAAATCGCCTAATAACGTGGCCATAACTGCTATACCAATTCCAAGACGTTGAATTCTCGTAAAGGCAGTTCCAGTTTGACTGCGTCTTTCTCTCTTTGTTATGTATGGTAATACAAAACCTAATCCAATTAAAACAATAATGGCTACAAAATTAATTACTAATTCATACCACCACATCGATGAACCAAAGGCAACGTCTTGTGGACCAATCGCAGCAATCGTCGCAACGCCTGTCACGATCAAACACCACCAACCAACTGCCAAGGACATCGTTTTATTTTTTATATAAACATATCCAGAACTAAACTTGTCATCATTCATTCTGACCTTAATAAAGGACCAGAAAATCCAACAAGTAACACCGGGTGAAATGATTCCATTTAAATTCAGTAACCAATTAAAGATATCTTTCATATTAGGTAACAAAATACCTAGGAACATAATGAACGCACTCAAGCCAACCGTTAATAAATACCCATTGATTGGCAATCCCGCAGAGTTAGTTTTCCGCAAGAATTTTGGCATGTAACGATTACCAGTATCAGAAATCAACATTCTCGTCATCGCATTCAGCAACACAGCTAACAAAGCAGCTAGATAGAAAATTTCTGTAAAGGCAAAGAGATACATCAACGTATTACCCATGTGGAATCGTTCGCCCAAAGCTTGGAATGCATAGTAGGAACCATTGATTTTCAAATCATCTGGCAAGTGGTAAGCATTGAAAAAGACTCCCAATGAGAATGACCCAAAAATCGTCAAGAACCCAGTCATGATCGATAACATAATCATAGCTTTAGGAAAATCACGATTAGGATTGCGCATTTTCGTTACAAATGGAGCAATTCTTTCAGCACCATTAATAGCAAAAATCAAAAATCCTAATGTCGTCAAATAATGTAGATTAAATGTCGGCACAATCGTATGAACAGTCAAAGGTTTCGTAGCGATATGTCCACCCATTGACAGAGCAGCTACCGTCATAAATACAAATAAGACTGTCATCCCGAACATGGCAATTCCACCAATTGTACTCAGTATTTCAAGCGAACGCTCGAAACGGGATTGAATAATTATGAAGAAGATAAAAATCAATAGCGTGAACAATGCAAAGTGACTGTTAGACATTTGTGTCTGGAGCCTGGCATCGCCATTAACGACCCAGCCCATCGCTACAGCAATCGTATTCGCGGTATCTACAACGTAAGGAATTGAAGCAGCCCAATATGTCCAAGCCGCAAAGTAACCTAAAAACTCCCCACTAGTTTCTCTTACCCATGATGTCAATCCACCACCATCGTCGTCGAACGTAGAACCAAGTTGGCCCACCATTAACGAATATGGAATAACATATAGGAGAATCATAATGATCCAGGACGTTATAACGCCCATTCCTTGGTTTTGGAAATTGTAAGTCAGGTCATCAAACCCAACAACTGTCACAAAATCCATCAGGGCCAACACTGGCCAGCTGATATACTTCTTTTTAGTATCTAGTTCTGTCATGGCGTTTTCCTCAAGTGAAAATAAATCAACTTTCCAATTTACTCACCTAACGGTTACTTCAAATATACAATATTTAAAAATAAATAGAAGGAAAATGATTTAAAAATATCAAAAAATTTAAGCGCTTACTTACCCGACATGACCGCAATCCTAGGATTGACCTTTTAGTGTACATTATGGAAAGTTAAGCAACTCGAAATATTTTACCATAAAAGAAGTGGCTATGATATAGAAAGATGTGGCCGCCTCCGGTAAGAAGCAGGGAAACCTGCTGTGGGACCGCTTCGAGCCAAGGTCTCGAAGCCCGGTTTTGAACTTCGCCAAGTACGCGAATTTCAAAACACGTCCTGTGCTGTAAGGACTAAAGTCCTAACACCACTACCACTGCTGGTTTCCCTGCTTCTTACCTCCGGCTAATTGATTGGATGCTTTGTTAATACTCGTATATTTGGATTATTAAATACAAAATGTTCATAGCTATTTTAGAATATACAAAGCGTCTATCATTTCTGAATATCTTTGTCATTGTAATATAAACCTCAATGGAATCTTTTAATAACCCTTTCAAGTTAAAATAGTCATTGATAAAACACATTGTCCTAATTACTCCTTTTCTATTAAAATAAAATCAGTATGTTTTAACAAATAAATCCATAAAAATTTTTCGATTCTAGAGATGGCATAGACATTAACAGCTTATCCATCTTATATTCGATATAATGATATTAATATCAAATGGAGGTGTCACATGCCACAATTAAGAACTGGTTTTACTAATATTCAAAAGTTAGACCCCAGCATTATTGTCGACTTGCGTTATGCCACTACTAACAATTTTACTAAGCAAGTGATCTATGATTTTACTACAGCTATTGCTCGAACCGGTACTGCCGAAAAGTTGGCTCTTGCTAGTAAAGAACTAAAGGATCAAGGTTATCGAATTAAAGTTTGGGATGCTTACCGACCAATTAAGGCTCAAGAAAAACTATTTGAAGTTTATCCAGATCCAACCTTTGTCGCCAAGCCTAACCCTAATTTTTCCCATCAAAAAGGTGTCACTTTTGATTTAACGTTATGTGATTTAAACGGCAACGAACTAACGATGCCAACACCATTCGACGATTTCAGTGAAAAAGCCTACCGCTCTTCACATCGTTCACCAGAAGTAGAAATTAATTATCAAATCCTCCATACTGCCATGCAAAATGCTGGATTCATCGGTTATGAAAATGAATGGTGGGATTATCGAGATTCAGATATGGACAACTACGAACCAGCTGCAGCTGATCCAAATGATTACAAAATATAATATCAAGATTACTGTATTCAAAAAAGCACGTGATAAATGTTAATTTATCACGTGCTTTTTAAATTTCAGATTAAAGATTAGTAAAGGTCAAATATATAACCAATACACTAGCCTTCGAGTGCGAGAAATATTGGCAGCAGTGCAGGTGGCGTTAGGGATTTATCCCTTACACCACGGGACGAGTTTTGAAATTCGCGTACTTTGCGAAGTTCAAAATCGAGGTCGGAGACCTTGGCTCCGACCGGTCCCCACAGCAGCCTATATTTCTCGCACCCGGAGGCGGCATCCTATTCTTCAATCAAATTATATTCTTTCCAACCAAAAGCAATTACAAGAATAATTCCTAAAATACTAATTCCCACGATTGAAATAATATTATGTTGATAATTTGAACCACCTAAATACAAATCACCAACGATTGTTAAGAACAAGGCTGCCAAAATCCCACTCCATTGAAGACGAGTAAAGGCTGAACCTGTTGTACTACGTCCTTCACGACGAGTAACGTATGGCAATAGTGCACCCAAACCGATTAGAACAATGATTGCGACAAAGTTGATAACTAATTCATACCACCAAGTTGGTCCACCGACTTTAACATCTTGTGGTCCAATTCCAAAAATAGTTGCCAAAGCTGTAACAATCAAGCACCACCAACCAACTGACAATGCTAATTTATCATTTTTGATATAAACGTAATCTGATGGGTACTTCTTGCTATCTTGACGAATCTTAATGAAAGCAAAGAAAATCCAGCAAGTAACACCTGGTGAAATGATTCCGTTCAAGTTTAAGAGCCAGTTGAAAATATCATTCATACTTGGCAAGAAAATACCTAGTAACATAATAAAAGCACTCAAACCACAAGTTAATAAGTAACCATTAACTGGTAATCCATTACCATTAGTTTTACGTAAAACTTTTGGCATGTACTTGGCACCAGTATCTGAAATCAACATTCTTGTCATTGCGTCCAACAAGACTGCTAATAAAGCTGCCAAATAGAAAACTTCTGTCCAGGCAAAGATATACATCAACAAATTACCCATATGATATTGTTCACCTAGTGCTTGGAAGGCATAGTATGAACCGTTCATCTTCAAATCATTTGGTAAATGATAAGCATTAAAGAAAACACCCAATGAGAATGATCCGAAAATTGTTAAAAAGGCCGTCATAACGGCTAACATAATCATTGCCTTAGGAAATTCACGTTTAGGATGACGCATTTTAGTAACAAACGGTGCAATTAATTCCGCACCATTCACTGCATAGATCAACAATCCAATAGTTGTTAAGTAATGCAGATCAAACTTAGGAATAATCGTATGAATATTCATTGGTTGTGTTGCGATATGACCACCACGTGCCAAAGCTGTAAATGTCATCAGAACGAATAAAACGGTCATTCCAAACATTGCAATTCCACCGATTGTACTCAATACTTCCAATGAACGTTTGAAACGTGATTGAACAAAAATAAAGACTAGGAAAGTTATCAAAGTCCAAAAGGCAAACCAGCCATTTGACATATGACTTTGTAAACTAGCATTTCCAGAGTAAGCCCAGCCTAACCCAACAACGATTGAGTTTGCTGTATCAACTACGTAAGGAATTGATGCTGCCCAGTAAGTCCAAGCTGTAAAGTAACCCAAGAACTCCCCGCTTGTTCCTCGAACCCATGAAGTTAAACCACCACCTTCATGGTTAAAAACTGATCCTAATTGACCAACCATTAATGAATAAGGAATAACATATAAAAATAGCATGATAATCCATGAAGTAATAACACCCATACCTTGGTTTTGAAAGTTATAAGTTAAATCATCAAAACCAATTACAGTAACAAAATCCATTAAGGCAAGAATTGGCCAGCTAATGTAGCTCTTTTTTGGTTCCAAATCTTCCATAATAAGCTCCCCGATAAAAAAAGTTATAAAACACAAGGATATATTTTACAACTTATTAAATTCTATACATAGAGCTTAAAAACGTTTTCTTGAAATAATGTCAGTTTTTTTGGGGATGCCGCCTCCAGGAGAGAGAACTACCGGCTGCTGTGGGGACCGACGAAAGCCAAGGTCTTTCGTCTCGATTTTGAACCTCGCATAACCCTCGAGTTTCAAAACTCGTCCCGTGGTGTAAGCGCTAAAGCGCCAACGCCACCTGCACTGCTGCCGGTAGTTCTCTCTCCTGAAGGCTAGGGTTATGATTATATATATAAATTATGATGTATTCATTATATATAACCAAAAACTATACTGATTTCCAAAAATACTCAGATTCAGAGATGGTCTTATTTAAACAGAAAAAGAACCCTTACACAAAGGTTCTTTTTCAGTTTAAATTATTCATTTACTTCATCATTATCAATTTCATCAATGCCTAATGTAACGTTTTCTTTAGAATTTTCCACAGCATCAATTCCGACTAAAGCTACCATATCAACGCCAATACTGTGATACTTTTCGCTTGTATCAACTTTATCATCGCTAGTTACCATGGTTGTTGGACGCATAATAACTGTTCTGAAACTACGTTTGTTCAAGTTATCTTCGGCATCACGTTTTGTTTGAATATAACGTTTGTTAGCACCAGGAATATCGTCGGCTGAAATATAAACGAAGACTGGAACCTTGTTCTCTTCCGCTGCATCAGCAATATTCAAGGCACTTTGATAGTTAACTTTTTCAAATGTTAGATTCTCGTTAGGTTGTTCTTTGTATTCACCAATCGTATCAACAACAACGTCAGCACCCTTTAAATTTTCACTCCAAAAGCCCTTTGATAAAGCATTACCGATTTTCCAATCAACTTGTTTGTGCCAAGCCTCATTACCTAGTGGTTCACCCGTTCTGGAAACACTTGTTACTGAATCACCGTTTTCAATAAAAGCTTTGGCAAACTCGCTGCCCAAAAATCCGTTTGCTCCAAAAATTACTACTTTTTTTGCCATAATACTATTTCTCCCTTATTCTAAATACTCTCTATTCGAAATCGGAAAATGCTTCGTCAATTGCATGATAATCGGTATTTCCTAAATCTACGTTTAATGCTTTAACGTTTTGTTCAACTTGTGCTGGTTTTCTAGCTCCTGGAATGACGATTGAAATGTCGGGATTCTTCATATACCAAGCTAAAATAACTTGTGCCACAGTGGCATCATATTTCTTAGCCAACTTCCGAACTTGGTCGATTGCTGCCAAAACTTGGTCAAATTGAGCTGGTGTATATTGACTGAATTTCTTAGCATCAGCTGCACTATACTTACCAGTTAACAAACCTGATGCCAATGGGAAATATGGTACAAATGAAATATTGTTCTTCCGTAAATATGGGAATAACTCTTTTTCTGCATTACGATGCAACAAACTATAATTATCCTCAACAATATCAACTAAGCCATCTTTGTTAGCTTCTTTAATTTGAGCTAATGAAAAGTTAGACACACCAATGGCTCTAATCTTGCCAGCTTGTTTGAGTTCATTTAAAGCTGCTACTGCTTCGTTCTTTGGTGTACTTTCATCTGGAAAATGGATATAGAAAATATCAATATAGTCTGTTTTGAGACGTTTCAATGCCTCATCCACAGCCTTTTTCAAAAATTCTGGATCATTATTATTCTTTAAATCATTATCAGGGTCTTGCGCTGCCTTAGTCGCAATGACTAATTTACTCCGGTCATAATTTTGGATCACGTCGCCAATGATTTCCTCAGAACGTCCGACACCATACATATAAGCGGTATCTAACGTTGTAATTCCACTGTCGATAGCTTCCTTTACGACGGCATAACCATCTTCATCCTTGAGATTCTTAAAAAGATTATGTCCACCGACCTTATTAGTTCCCAAACCAATTTTCTTGCTTGTCACGTCTGTGTTACCAATTTTAATTAATTCATCCATTAACATCAGACCTCCTCATTACAAACGGGTTGTTTTGAAACCGTTACCTTTATAATAGCTCAATGAAACCAAAAAAAATAAGATTATGCATATTTCGCATAATCTTATCTTAATAGTCTAATCTTCAGAAGATAATTCGCGACTTTCACGTTTTTCTTCTAAGGAGTTACGAACAGCTTCTTCCGTTGCTTTACGACGTTTAGCTAATTCGCTATTTTCAATTTTATCTTTAACAACTTCTAATTCATCAACTTGTGGATGTGCTTCAGGGTTATTACGTCTGAAGATAGCCATCACACCATAAGCAATCTTTTCGCCCATAAGTGTAATCAATGAACCGAATAGAATTACGACAATACCGACAATGGTATTAACGTTCATAGCCTCGCCCAAGACGAAGAGTGCTAGGACAGGAGCTAAAGCTGGCTTTACAAGGAAAATCAATGATGCTTGTAAGATACCAACTTTTTCCATTGAAACAAAGTACAATCCAAAAGCCACACCAGTGACAAGGACTGAAATGTAAAGAATCAATGGCAATGTTTGAAGACTGATACCTTGGAAATATGGGATTCTGCTGAATTCAGAGAAGCCACTAGGAATAGCGTTGGCAACTGCTGGAATATGAGTGATTGCCATCAAAATTCCTAATTCAGTTGCACCAAACAAGAATGCTAAACAAGTCATTGAAAGACCGTTTAAACCAATCTTGCCACCATACACACGTGACATAACGCCATAAATACCAAAGATAATTGAGGACAAAAGTCCTAAGATGATGCCCATAGCCCCGGATAGATGGAATGGGTTGATAATAATCAAGAGACCCACCAGTGTCAAAATCAATGCTAAAACATTAGTTCTGGATAATTTTTCTTTGAGAAATACGAAGCCAATGATCAAACCGAAGATTGGATTGGCACTCAACATGATAGCAATAACGGAAGCTTTTGTCATCCCGATTGATAGTTGATAAAGTGTCATACTCAAAACTACGATTACAAAACCAGTCAAGGCAATTCTAACCCAACCTGATTTATCTATTTGAACATTGTTCTTCTTTAGGTAAAGAATTGTAAATGGTAATAAAGCCAATCCACCAATCAAGAATCGAATAAAATTCAATTCAATTGGATTAAACTGTCCTCCAGCAATCTTCAACGCAATTTCCATCGAGCTGAATAAGAATGTTGGTATCAATATATAAAGAAAACCCTTTAAATTCAAAACTTAATGTCATCCCCAATTTTTTTGTAAGTGAATATATTCAGTGTACTCTCATTTTTGGGGTCTAAAAAATGAAAGTGTTTTCAAGTGACAAAATTATAATTATTTTTTTAGTGACCGTCTCCGGGAACCAGCACAGATGGAGGTCTGCTGTGGGACCGGTTCGAGCCAAGGTCTATCACCTCGGTTTTGAACTTCGCAAAAAACGCGAATTTCAAAACACGTCCGTTATGTAATAGCTAAAGCTATAACATAACTATCACTGCTGACCCCCATCTGTGCTGGTTCCCTCCGACTAGTGTATTTGTTTCATGCACTTATCTTAATTACCTTCGTTTTTATATCACAAATAAAAAACAAATCCTCTCGTTATTTACGATTGAATTTGTTCCAAATAATGCGTGTGGTGCTAGTTGACTTTTTTACCAACAATTTCAATAACAAACTTTCCATAACTGAATATACCTCAATCACTTCAAAAAAATTAGATTTATAAAAAGACTTCAGTCGGAAGAATCGAGAATAGTTACTGGAGACGACATATTTAACTAGCACCATACGTCAAATAATATTATTTTTTATTGATTGCAGATTTACTATAACTTTTTCCGACTGTCAGATCATACTGAACTAACTTGTAATCATGGAGCAATCTCTTTTGGCTCTTCGTTAAATCTTTCGTTGAAACTTGCTTGCCTTTATCATTTACATATAGATTCTCATTTTTGCCAACGCTGTTTTTTGCCATCGCCGGGATCTCTTCTTGAACCTTTGTTAATAAGGCATAGTAAGGTGTTACTTGTTGCTGCATTTGTTTCAACGCTAGTGGGATAAAACCATTAGGATCGGTTACTTCAGTCGAATCAGTTAACTTCTTAGTTCCATAACCATGGTCAATGGCATATTTATTACTGTAAACAAAGTAGTCGGTCTCATGTTGCACAACGTTGTATTTTTGCATTGAATTCTTCGCATACAAGCCTGGCAAATGGTCGCCATACCAAACAACGGTAATTGGTTTGTTGATTGTATCTAATTTATCCAAAAATTCTTGGGTTGAGTTGTCGGTAAAATTGATACTTTTGGCATAATTACCTACTTGTAAAGGAATCTCAGCTGCTTTTCCGTTAGTAACAGTAAATTGATTATCATCATACATGACGTTATATGGCATATGATTTTGCATCGTGACTAAACTGATGAATTGTCCACCTTTTGTCTGATTAACTTGCCACAAGGTATTTTTATAGGACGCTTCATCGCTGACATAAGGATTGTTGCCGATCGTATCCGTATATTTCAAAGCTAAATCGCCTGTTGTATCAATATTACGGAACGTTTGGAATCCAAATTTAGGATAAACCGCTTGTCGATCGTAAAAGTTTCCGTGATAAGGGTGAATTGCGGCTGACTTATTGAAACTATTAACGATGTTAACTGGTTTGTCTTGTTTCGTGACTAATTGTGTATATGGCGATTGCAATGATTTAGAAAATTGATTGTACGCTAAGCCAGTGAATGTCATATATTCCATATTAGCTGTGCCACCACCATAGCCAGAGCTAAGCATCAGACCAGATGTATTCTCCTGCTTAATATTCATAATTTTAGGTGCAGCTTCTTGGCTAATCTTGATATTGGGTTCACGACTAGGATCTGCGAAACTTTCACTCAAAACGAAGATCAAAGTTTGTTTGCTTAAATTATCATTGGGACGATCTTCATTGATATTGTCCGCCACATTACGATACTTTGTCACCAAATTATCCATCGTAGTTTTACTATAACCACTTGGTTGATCCATGATGTCGATATGCATATTACCTAAGAAAGTTAACAATGGACCATTCGTCGTTGCAGTCATACTAATATTGGGCGTGAAATTAGAATAACCAGCTTTGGTCATTACTTTATTAATCACTGAACCTTCTTTATTAACGTTATAAAATCCAGCAATACTAAAAATCGCTAATCCAACGAGGATCACTCGTGTAACGATATTAAAACGCAGCAATTCTTTAGAGAAAATCTTTTCCAAAATTACACAAGCTGTGACGACCAATAAAATAACAACAACGACTAGTAAAATTATTTTTCCACTAATCATGGAAAGCATTGCTTTAGCATTCGATAAGAAACTTAAATCGCTTGGTAGAACTGGTTCCGAACGATAAATAACTTTCAACTTATTAGCAACGACGTAAATTGCAAAGAATATGTAAAAGACAGCCGTTGCATAAAAGAAACGATTGAATAATCCGTATACCCCTAAATAAAGCAACGTTAATATCAGTGCGGTAATTAAATACGGTACAACATTTGTCTTGAACAAAATACCATTTGTTGTTTGGAAAGAACCAGTTTGCGAATAGTTCAACAAATAACCGACAAGAAATGCCGATAAAACAATGAAAACTAATTCTAAAATATATAAAACAGTTGATCTTTTTTTATGCATTATTAAAAACACCCTTATTTGATAATTCAATAACTTATATACTAACCCATTTTTAGTAATACTCGAATATTAACATAATAAAAAAGCATGATTTTTCTAAAAAGAAAATCATGCTTTACTACTGGAGGCAGACATCACTATTTGTTTATTAACTTCTTTGTATAATTCTTTCCAACCGTTAAGTCATATTGAACTAATTTATAATCATCAATTAATTTCTTTTGCTTAGCAGTTAAGTCCTTCTCAGCTACTTCTTTACTGTCTTGGCCGACATATAAGGAATTTGTATTATCCGAGATATTCTTAGCCATTGCTGGAACATCCTCTTGAATCTTTGTTAATAACGCATAGTATGGTGTAACTTTTTGATTCATTTGCTTTAATGCTAGCGGAATAAATCCGTTTGGATCAGTTACTTGGGTTGCGTCATCTAATTTCGTTGTTCCGTAATTGTGATCACGAGCGTACTTATTACTGTAGATGAAATAGTCTGTCTCATGTTCCTGAACATTGTATGTGTACATGTCATTATTATCGTAAATCCCTGGCAAATGGTCACCATACCAAACAATCGTGATTGGCTTTTCAATTGCATCCAATTTGTTTAAGAAATCCTTTGTTGCAGTATCAGTAATACTTATACCCTTGGCATAATTGCTAACTTGACTACGACTCTTTTCGGTAACACCAGCGCCAGTATTGGTAAATTGATTGCTAGAATAGTCGTTTGAATATGGCATGTGATTTTGCATGGTAACTAAATTAATAAATTGACCGCCACTAGTTTGATTAATTTGCCAAAGCGCATCGTTATAAGCCGAATCATCACTGATGTACTCCATGCCTGGCAAAGTATTATCATATTTGAGTGCTAATTTACCTTTCGTATCAAGATTTCTAAAAGATTGAATCCCGAAGTTTCGGTAAACAGAATTACGGTTATAAAAATTCCCGTGATAAGGATGAATTGCAGCAGAAGTTTTGAAGTTATTAGAAATATTGATAGGGTCTTCTTGTTTATTAACGACTTGGGTATATGGTGATTGCAATGTATCGGAAAATTGATTCATTGCTAAGCCAGTTAAAGCCATATATTCCATATTGGCAGTACCGCCACCATAACCTGAACTCATCATTAGACCAGATGTCGTAGAGTCTTTAATGCCACGAATATTGGGCATTGGATCCTGGTTCAATTTAATATTGGGCACACGTGTTGGATCTGAAAAACTTTCACTTAAAACAAAAATCAAAGTTTGTTTACTCAAATCATTGTTATCACGATCACGATTGATTGATTTGGCTTCTTGTTGATATTCCTTAACAATTTCCAACATTTTTTGTTTGCTGTAGCCCGCCGGTTTATCCATGATATCCACATACATATTGCCTAAAAATGTCAGCATTGGCCCATTGCTATTGGCTGAACGATTAATATTGGAATCAGAATTAGTGTACCCAGAAGCCGCTAAAATTTTATACGTGGCTGAATTTGTATCACTAGCCGTATAAAAAATGCCGATACTAAAAGCTGTCAACGCGATAAAAACCAATCTCGTTATTGGATGAAAGTGCATCGTTAACTTGCCAAAACGACGTTCTAAAAAGACGAATAATGCTATAGCGACAATCAAAACTACCACGACAGCCAAAATTAATTGTGTCGTCACCATCGACATTATGCTTTTTAAATTTTTCAATAATAATAGATCACTGGGCAAAATTGGTTCTGAACGATAAGTAACCTTCAAACGATCCGCAACAGCGTAAATTAGAAAGAAAATGAAGTAAAACGCTGATGCATAGAAGAAACGATTAAATATTCCGTAAATGCCAAGATAAATTATGAATAAAATTAATACTGTTAATAAATAGGTATTTAAATTAGTTCCAAAGACAATCTGAAATGTAAAAATCAAATCATTGGTTTGAGCGTAATTTAAAACAATCCCAAGGGCAAAAGACGACGCTATCATAAATAGTATCTGCAAAACTCCTACCACTCTGTTTTTTTTATGCATTAAATAAAACATCCTCATCATATAATCATACTATGTATTCTAAACCAAAATATTTTAATATCTAGGGGAATATTATAACGCCTACCAAATAATAGCAACTTCGGTAGGCGTTATATTAATTACTTATTTGCATAAAGGCAGGGAACACTGTCTAAAAACTTGGCACGTTTCTCATCAGTCGTTACATTCACTTCACCGAAATGAATCCAATTGACCACTTTCGGATCAATTCCCAAATCGGCTAATGTCCGCTTGATAAAGACTTCCCGAATTGGATCACCACACTCTTGTTCCAAATATGACTGTGTAACGGTCGAGGTCGTAATAACAGTTACGTGCTTAATATAAGTTAGTAGTCCCTTCCAACCGTTATCTTCGTTATAAGCAAAACCATTTAACATTGTTTTATCTAAAAATCCCTTTAACATTCCTGGCATCGTTTGCCACCAAATCGGAAAAATGAAAATCAATTCATCAGATGCCGCAATCTTACGCTGGTATCGTCTCACCAACTCATCATCTGTTTTTCCCTTACTATGAAGTTTCAATTCAGCTTCTGTCAAAGTAGGATTGAAGTTATCGGCATATGGATTGATTATTTCAAACTCTTGATCATTTTTTGAAAAAGAATTCGTCAATCGATTTAAAATCTCATGATTAAAACTCCCTGCATATGGATGAGTATAAATAATTGTTTTCATATTCAAAATCTCCTTGTCACTTCATACCCACAGTATATTATGTTTTCAAGGATTTCCAGACCCAATTACCAGTGATAATTATGGTCTAATTTGAACCAGTCGCTGATTCCACAAAGCGCGTAGCATCAAGGATTTTTGCTTATTTACTCGTTTCTGAAATATTCTTATTTAGTATTAGAATAAATACCTTTTGTATATATATAAAGACGTCGTTATGCCATAACCAAATTTATTTTTTATTATGTAGCAAAAAAAGACTAGCAATCCAAAATCAGATTACTAGCCTTTGGATACTTACTAACAAAACCACAACCGCCTAATTATCACTGAACTTCCCAGAAATTGACATTGTTGGTTGAATATTAATAAATGCTTCAGGATCAACATTCATAATAATTTTCTTAGCAAAGAATAATTGATACTTTGTTAAAACTGTTGTAATAGAACCGATTTCTTCGCCTGAATAAGCACCACGTAAATGGTAATCCAAAGTCAAACCACGATTAAGTGATTTCAACAGCTCTTTAGATATTTCATCAATCTTGTGTGAGTAAATCGTCACGGTAATCTTTTGTTGCTGGATATACATTTTATCAATCACAACATTAGTAATGTAAATTGAAATAATTGTATACAAAGCTAGTTCCCAACCAAACGTAAATCCTGCAATCGTAATGATTACAGCATTGATGGCAAAACTAACTTGTCCAACTGAACGACCTGTACTCTTTTGAACAATCAAAGCAATAATATCGGTTCCCCCAGTTGAGAATCCATAACGGAAACATAAACCAATACCAGCTCCTGATAAAATCCCACCAAAAACGGCTGATAATAGTGGATCTTTAGTAATTGGATATAGTGGCACTATCAAAATACAAAGTGAAGCTGAAACAACGGAAATAATAGATAAGATTGTAAACTTTTTACCTAATTTGAACCAAGCCAAAATCACTAATGGCAAGTTCAACAACGCAAACCACAAATACACTGGCGTACTCGTATGTGCAAACTCATTTAGTAAGTTAACAATCAATTGTGAAGCACCAGTAACACCACTGGTATAAAGCTTTGCCGGCTGTAGAAGTAATTGAATACCCAAAGCCGAGGTTATTCCATAAAATAAAGCTGCTAAAATGCTTTTATAATAGTCCTTTATGAATGTCATGAAATCCCCTCCCGTGTCCATTTAAATTTGATTTCGCATCACCTGAATTATAGCAAACAAGGCGCATTAAAAAATAGCTTAAACGGATTATTTTATTGTTAGCGTCTCTAGGTTCGAGAAAGTAAATCAATAAACATTAAAACAGATTCTAATAACAGCTGAAATTGTCACAAATCGCCTAATTGAAATATACTTAACTCGTTGTAATCTTTATTAAATCAAACGTGTTGTGCTGGTTGATTTATAACCAGCAATTTAAATTATGTCTATGATGTATTTTTAGATATCGATACTTTAACAAGTCAGAATCAAAAAAACATAAACTAGCCGGAAGGAACAAGAATTTAACTAACACAATACGTTAACTAATAATTGGAGGAAATATAATGCAAAAAATTGGTTTTATTGGTACTGGCGTTATGGGCAGTGGCATTATTAATAACTTGCTCAAAGCTAACTACGACGTAGATATTTATACACGAACTAAATCAAAGGCTGAACCTTTAATTGCTAAAGGTGCCAAGTGGTTTGCCAATCCTAAAGACGTTGCGGCAGATGCTGAAATTATTTTTTCTATGGTCGGTTTCCCTCAAGATGTTGACGACGTTTATTTCAAAGATAACGGTATTTTTGCTGGAATTAGTAATGGCAAAATCATCGTTGATATGACGACTAGCACGCCTACACTTGCCAAAAAGATTGGTGAACACGCTACAGAAATGGGTGTTGAATGTCTTGATGCTCCAGTTTCTGGTGGAGATGTTGGGGCCCGTGACGGTAAATTAACGATTATGGTCGGTGGCGATAAATCAGCTTATGAAACACTGCAACCTATTTTTGACATTATCGGTAAAACTTATCATTACTTTGGTACTTACGGCGCCGGTCAACATGCTAAAATGGCTAATCAAATTATGATTGCTGGCACGATGACTGGTTTAACTGAGATGTTTGTTTATGCCAAAGCCGCTGGCTTGGATCTTCAAGCTGTTTTAGAAACTGTTACTGGTGGTGGCGGTGATAATTGGAGTTTGGAAAATTATGGACCACGTATTCTTAATAGCGATTTTAAACCCGGCTTTTATTCCAAGCATTTCTTAAAG
Source organism: Companilactobacillus nantensis DSM 16982 (assembly GCF_001435815.1). Lineage (GTDB taxonomy): Bacteria > Bacillota > Bacilli > Lactobacillales > Lactobacillaceae > Companilactobacillus > Companilactobacillus nantensis. The sequence continues at coordinate 54,189 of NZ_AZFV01000016.1, forward strand.
GATTTACGAATTGCGCTTGATGAGAGTGAGAAAATGGGCATAGATTTACCTGCCACTAAACAAGCTAAAAAGCTTTATGAAACGTTAGTGGATGAAAAACAGCTTGGCAACGATGGTACTCAAGCTTTAATTAAACTATGGTGGTAGCTTTCGAGTATTAAGGCAAATTAGCTCCGTAATCCGATTTTGGATTGCGGAGCTAATTTATTTTAAGCGGAAAAAACATGGTTTTCTTGCACGTTTATGCTGCATATTTAAGACAAAAATAGTTATATCCCAGCTCAGTTTTCTTTTAAATTTAGTAAGCGATTCATCAATTCAAAATGATGCATCAGTGATAATTTTTTAATCATACCCAGTCCCGGAAATTTAGCTTGTTGATTGTATGAAAGTAGTTCTTCTAACGCAGGTGTTGCATTTAATCCATGGATATTTTCAGTACACCACGTAACCATTTTTTGTAACGCTTCAAAGAATTTATCCTTTTGCCCACTCATATGTTCATTGCTATCAGAGACAAAATGATGAATTCGTAAAGTGCCATCTTCGGTCACATAAATCAGATGTAACGCAATAGCACGCGAAGGCATCCCCTTATCAAAATAAACATGTCCCACCATCGAATAATCACCAAAACCATCATAGTTACCCACCTGATGATACCAATCAGCTGGTTCAAAAAACTCATCATCTAAATCAGCATAATCTTCTACATGGCGTACAAAAGTTAATGGATCAGTTAATAACGCCGCTTTGGTTTTAACTAACCGATGGATCCTTGCCACATCAGGAATTAACACCTTATCCACAGTTTGTAAAACTTTCGTATTTTGATAAGCCTTTAATAACTCATAATTTTTAACTATTAACAATGATTGCTGGTTATCCACTGTTTTTAAAAAATCACTACTAAAATCAGCAGCCAAGATTGCACTTGGATAATAAAATTTCAAGTTATCAACATCTGGCAGTGGATAAAGTTTCGTATCATTCAAGCCGTACACACTAACTTGAGGATTAGCAATGACGCTGAATGGTTGCTGATGGTCAATCAACGTTTGGACTGTTTGTTGTAATTCCTTCGAATCGAGGACTGGCTCAATAATTGGCACAATCTTAGGACTGAGTTGTCCTTGTTCAACCAGCTCTTTTATTGCCAGCAAGTCATACATCCGCCCACGTAAATAAGGATAATAAATCATATCTTATCCTCCAAATTGGGCTTTTGTAGTTGTTGAACTTGTAATTTCAATTCTTGATACTCTGCGTTTCGTGCATCCAATTCATCTTGTAACGCCGTTATGGCATCATTTTGCAAATCATCAACAAATCGGTCATATAAATTATGATCTGGGCTGTAAACGTCGTAACCTGCTTTAGCCCGTTTTTGTAATTCCTTAAATAATTTATCATCTGAATACAGTTGCAATCCCTTTTCAACACGTTTGGCCTTGTCCACTTCACGTGACAATGACGCCACAAAATGGCTCGTCAATTGCTTTTCATCAACTTGTAGATCTTGATATTGAGCTTTTTTGGCCACCGTCAAAAATCCGGGTGCTCGCAACGTTTGAGGTGATGCCTCGATTGCCTTTTTATCAAAAGCACGATAAATCAAAACACCAATATGAGTGGGAATTTCAGCGGCTACTTCGTCATATAGCTTTTGTGGCAAGACAAAGTAATTATAATTTCCGATAAATGACAGTTTAGCTTTCGAATGAAAATCAGATTTAGTTACCTTTAATTCATAACAACGCCATTCAATCTTGTCATCGGCTAATTGTTGATAACTTAAAGTATCAACGATTCCTTTTTTGTCAGGCATGGAAACTTCTTCAACAACGTAAGAACCTTGCTCGAAACAATATTGATAGAGCGTACTTTCTAATTCCTTAGTTAATTTAGTTTTCATTGCTCTCTTCCCTTCCAAAAGTTATGCACAGCTGTGTCTAATTGTGGTAACGAACTAATCCGACGATACTTTTGCCAATGTTGTGGAAAAAGGCGTGTATATCTGGCACTGGCGAATCTTTGATCCAATAATAAAATTATTCCAGCATCATGACTACTACGAATCAAACGACCAGCCGCTTGTAAAACATTGTTCAAACCAGGCATTTGATAAGCATATTCAAAACCATGCCCATTATCAGCGTCATAATAATCTCGAATCAAATTATTTTCAGCACTCAATCCTGGTAGGCCAACGCTGACGATTGCCACGCCAATTAATTTATCGCCACGTAAATCAATTCCCTCAGAGAAAATACCGCCGAGAACACAAAAGGCAACCATCGTTTCATCTGGCTTTTCCACAAATTGATTCAGAAATTCTTGCCGTGCTGAGGCATCCATTTCACCTTCTTGTGCAATTACCTTAATATCAGGATATGTTGCTTCAAAGGCGTCTTTAACTTGACTCAAATAGCTATACGATGGGAAAAAGACTAAATAATTTCCAGTCTTACTCGTTACCAGAGTATGCAAACTTTCCACAATACTTCCTTGACTGTATTGTCGTTGACGATAAGTGGTTTGAATATATTGTGTAATCAATATTTCTTGATTTTCCACTGGAAAAGGCGATGGCAGTTGATAAGCCAAACTATTATCAATACCACCGAGAACACTTTGATAGTAATCCATTGGTGATAACGTAGCTGAGAATAAAACAGCCCCTAGTCCTAAGTTAAGTGACTCATCAATAAAATGACTTGGATCTAGGCAAAGTTGTTTAACGACTAAATTTTTGCCATCTAAGACTAACCGTGTTTTATAGCTGTCATCGAATAGGGCACCGATTTTAACAAACGTTAATGAATCGAAGAAGTAATCCTTGGCACTTTCTAAGAAATCAGATGGTTGTTGCTCTTGCATCCAATCACCCATAAAGTCATTGAATTTACCCAAGGTGTTAATCAATTTATCAGGAGCATCACTGGTAATTTTCTCATCTTGATTATCTTCATCAAGAACTTTTTTCATTTGCCTGAAAACCCGGCGGACCTTTTTTAATTGTTTTTGAAAATCTTCACTCGATTTCGTATCAATTGACTTGGCAGTTCTTAATAATTTAGCAATCGGCATGTCCGTAATAGTTGCCGAATACATGTCACGTGAACGACTAACCAAATTATGGACTTCATCAATTAAGAAGAAATTATCGGTATCCTTCTCAACAAAGAAACGTTGTAAATAAACTAATGGATCGAATAAATAATTGTAATCACAAATAATCAAATCACAAAATAATGACGTATCAAGCGAAAACTCGAAGGGATCAACGGTATGTTTCTTAGCATATTTCTCAATCACATCGCGCGTAATCGCATCTTCATTCGTCAACAAGTCCGCTAAGGCCGGTTTCAGACGGTCATAATAGCCCACCATATATGGATTTTCCTCTGGCGGCACATCTTGTTCTTCCGGAAATCTGATCTTGTCCTTGGCAGTCAAAGTAATACTTTTCAGTTTCAATCCTTTACTTGCCATTAGGGCGACTGTCTCTTCGGCAACATGTCGAGTGCTCTGTTTAGCCGTTAAATAAAAGAGTCGCTGAACCTTTTCTTCCCCCATCGCTTTAATAGCTGGGAAGAGTGTGGAAATAGTCTTTCCTGTTCCGGTGGGTGCTTCCACAAATAACCTTTTTTCCAATAAAATTGTTTTATAAACAGCCGCAGCCATCTCATGTTGACCAGTTCGAAATTCGGGGAACGGAAAATCTAATTTTTTGATTGAAGTATTGCGTGTTTTACGTAATTTAGCTCGCAATACTAACCAATACTCATATTCAGTAATCAAATCTTGGAAAAATTTATCTAGCTCTTCACGATCAAGTGTTTTTTCATCGGTAGTAATCTCTTCAGTACTAACTTGAAAATATGTCAGTTGTAACGTCACGTGCTTTAATTCAGGATGTTCTCGTAAAATGATATAACCATAAACTTTTACCTGTCCCCAATAAAGTTCCAGCGTGTTATCACTCAACTCATCGTACAATTGATCTGATGTTTTAATTTCTTCAATCAAAGCTTTATTATCGGTTAACGTGATTCCATCAGCCCGACCTGAAATGGCATACTGAGTGTCATTCATCGTTACATCAGTTTTTAAGTAAACTTCACTTTCATAGTCAGGGTTTTTGGAACGTTCTTTTTGGAGTCGACGATGGATTCGGGCACCGTTTTGCGCCGTATTTTGACTATTTTTTGTTTCATTCAAATCACCGCTACGCAACACAAACTCCACCAGCTGGCGAATCCCAATCTTAGTCGTCATAGACTACCTCCTCAAATTACTAAATAACATTGTAAAACATGTGTTCGATTTTGTCTTTAAACATTTTCGATTTAGCCATGACGTTTTCATGAAAAACCGATATAATAAAAAGCACTGAATCATTTGGGGGGGAATTAATTTTCATGACAACTGATACAAAAAATGTCTTACGAGATTCTTTATGCGCAGCTCTGCACCATAAAACCATCGATAAAATCACCATTAAAGACGTCGTCAGTGAATGTAATTTAACCCGACAAACTTTCTATAATCACTTCGCCGATATTTACGACCTTGTTGAATACTCTGCCAGCCAAGTAGCCGATAAAGTTTTGAAGACTGCTGACTATGAAAACTGGCAAGCAGGATTCTATCAAGTCATGGTCTTAATTCAAAAGAATCAACGACTTACCAAAAATGTTTACCTGTCCGTTTATCGCGACGTTATGCACAAGTATATCTATGAAGTTATCTACAACTACATCATCGAAATTGTGGAAAGCCAAGCAAAGGGGATGCACGTTGATCAAAGTCATAAGAATTTCATTGCCCACTTTTACAGTCTGGCATTCATTTCCATCATCTTCGAATGGGTCCGTAACGATATGAAAGAAGATCCAAAAGATATCGTTGACCAAATTAGTGTTTTAGTTCAAGGAGATTTTCAAAAAGCACTACGTAAATATGCACAATAAAAGGGATAGATAAATTATTTTCAAATTTATCTATCCCTTTTAAATTCTATTTTTACTTCTTATCCTCTTTTAAAATAACAATACAAACTTAGAACTTTGGATTTTTAACCTTACTTGGTTCTCCCCACCAAAATAGTTGAACCAACCGTAATCTGAGTAACCTTTTCCCAATCAATCAAACTGTTGTCAACATTAAACAATAACGGTGTCATATTGATAAACGCTGCCCGTTCTTCATCTGAAACGTTATACGTTTTTGTAGCGTCGATTTGATCAACTAATTCATAGTGTTCTTCAAAATAATCCAAGACTTTTTTATTAGAATATTTTTCTTGTTTCAGTTGGTCTTTAGCTTGTTCACGTAACTCTTGCACATGATATTCATTGGGGATAACTTTCAGAACGTAGCCACCTGGTTGTAAAATTCGATTGAATTCCTGATAGTTAGCTGGTGAAAAGATATCCACAATTCCATCAATTACTTGGTTTTGAATTGGCAAGTGGGCTAAGTCACCGATAAACCATTCGACTGGTGTATTAGGACCTTTAGCTGCCAATTGAATTGAGTCTTTGGAAATATCAAATGCTAAAACCTTACGGTCAGCCATTTCAGCAATTTTCTTTGAATAGTAACCCTCACCACAACCAACATCCAAAATACTAGTTAGGTTCAACTTTTCAATCAAAGCCAACATTTTTTCAGCAATATGGTCATACATACCGTGTTCCAAAATCAAATGACGATTTTCAAACGATGCTAAATCATAATTTTTTTGTTGTTTATTATTTAAGACAAAATCAACAAAGCCTTTTTTGGAGATATCAAAGGTATGATTTTGCTCACAAGTTAAACTATTCCCGTTGAGAACTAATCTTTCTCCACAGATAGGACATTGAAAATATTCATGACTGTTACTAAATTTTTGAATTTTACTATTCATACAAACCTACTCTTCTACTTGAGATATCAATTGTGGCATGGAACTTTGAAGGAAATCCTTTGCAAAATCATCATTATAAATCCATGAATTTATTTGATTTTTGGCCAAAATCAAGGGCATTCGATCGTGAATTTGAATCATTGACTCATTCGGTTCCGTCGTAAATAAGATACTCTGCGCCACGTCATCAAAATAATTATAACAGCCAGCGATAAACAACGTCTGTGTATCATTACTAAAATTGAATTTATATTTTTGTTTAGCCTTACTCCACTCAAAAAATCCAGTCGTCGGATAAACACAACGGCGTTTTAAAAAAGAATCAGCAAACATCGACTTTTGTTGAACTGTCTCTGAACGAGCATTGATAATTGATTGTCCCGCCTTAAAGCCAGGGAATCCCCACTTCATGCCAACAACTTTTACTTGCCGTTCGCCAGCAACGATTAAAGCTGTCTCATCAGTTGGAAAAACTTCACCGGTTTTAGGAGTGTATCCAGCATCAACTGCCAATTGATAAATTCGTTTAATCTCAGGATTCTTATCAGGTTGAAACATATAACGGCCACACATCGCAATAGACCTCCTACTTTACTATCTATTTTTACATAGATAGTTTTTTTAAGCTAAAAAAAATCATAACAATCAAAAAATAATTGTTATGACCAGTATCAATCGTAAAAAAATTTAAAGCTGTTTAGCCCAACGATTGCCAAAATCACGTTGTGGCAAACACATCAAAACAATCACAGCAATTTCACCAATAAATGGAATAATACTTAACAAGACCCACCAACCACGTAATTTAATATCGTGAAGTCGACGAATCATCGCTGTGAAAACCGAAATCCAATAATAGCCTAACGTAATTGCCAAGGCGACACCAAGAATTGAACTCCAATAAAAGTCATCCACCGGCATCTTGGTAATTGCTAAAGCCAGTAAACTAGTAATAACAAAGGCCACAATCGTCATACCGAAAAAGCCCCACCAGAAATCTTTACGACTCATTCTTTTTGCACCGACAAATAAATCTTGAAAATATAATCTGGTTGAAGAAATTATTCCAGGACGAAAACTTTCATTCCAAACTGATCCATTAATTTGCATTTGTATACTCCTAAATGTGAATACCAATAACGAAACCTAAAATACCAAATACGTAAGTTAAGACGAAGTACCAGAAACAACGCCAAACTTGATGTTGAAACCATAACTGACTTAACTCCATATTAAATGTTCCATAAGTGGTGAAACCTCCACAAAATCCGGTTCCTAGCAATAATAATATCGCACCATTATGAATTTGTGCAGTTAAAATGCCTAAGATAATTGCTCCTGAAATATTTATCAGCAGCGTTATAAGCGGAAAATCAATCTTTATCTTTGCTTGAATCATGGTTAATTCATTTCTTAGAAAAGCTCCCACTGATGCTCCAACGCCAACAATTAGAAAGGTCATCATTTATCAGAATCTCCCTTTTTAGCGTAATCATTGAATGCTTGTGAAGCAGCCCAATAGTTACCTAGAATGGCGACCAAGAAACCGCCAATCATCGTTATCGTCAGATAAGCAAATAAAAACCACCACTGGCCATTGTTATATAGCCGATAAGCGTCTGCTGTAAATGTTGAAAAAGTTGTATAGGAACCCAAAACGCCAGTACTTAATGTCAAAATCATGCGTTTTGATAAACTAAAACGGTCTTGTAAATAATGAATTAAAAATGGTAAAACTAGTGCCCCACTCAAATTAGCAATGATAGTTCCCAATGGAAATCCATTGCTTGTTTTAAAAATCAGACTCTCCAAATAACGTAAATCACTACCGATAAAAGCCCCTATGAACAAAAATAGGAACACCTCTCCCCTTCTTTTCACCTGTATCAAATCCCTTCTGAAAAAAATAATACCAAATATAATCAATATTAAAATAAATAAAACCAGTAATCCGATTTTGGGGGGATTACTGGTTTTATTTTAAACGAAAAAAATCGTGCTTTGTTTCGAATTTTATTTTTTATCGACGTCGTGTCCACCGAATTCGTTTCGTAAAGCCGCAACAACTTTACCTGTAAATGTATCATCTTCGAGTGAACGGTAACGCATCATCAATGAGGCGGCAATAACTGGTGTTGGCACTTGAAGTTTCAATGCTTCGTCCAAAGTCCACTTACCTTCACCAGAAGAATGCATTACACCCTTGATTTCATCTAATTTAGGATCTTTTGAAAAGGCTGATTGTGTTAATTCCATCAACCATCCACGAATAACTGAGCCATGTTCCCAAACTTTGGCAACTGCTTCGTTATCATAATCGAATTGGCTATGTTCCAAAACGTCAAATCCTTCAGCAATAGCTTGCATCATACCGTATTCAATACCGTTATGGACCATCTTTAAGTAGTGACCACTACCAGCTTTGCCAGTGTACAAGTAACCATCAGTTTGAGCAATTCCTTTGAAAATAGGTTCAATATATTCAAAAGCTTTTTCATCATCGCCACCAATCATGAAGTTACCATCACGATTAGCACCACTCATACCACCCGATGTACCAACATCGAAGAACTTAATATTTTTGTCAGTCAAAATTTTGTTGTGTTGCAATGAATCTTTGTAAAATGAATTTCCACCGTCAATGACGATATCATTTTCATCAAGAATTTCACTCAAGGTATCGATGGTTTGGTTTGTTGGGTCCCCCGCTGGTAACATTACCCAAACAATCCGTGGTGCACTTAAAGCTTCAATGGCATCTTGCAAGTTATCTTTAACTTGTGCCCCAAGCGTTGAAGCATCATTTCTTGCCCCATCACTCAAATCAAAGGCAACCACTTCATTACCATTACGAATCAAATTCTCAGTCAAATTGATTCCCATCTTGCCGAGCCCAATCATTGCTAATTTCAAAATTCATCCTCCTAATTTGTCTTATCACAAGTTCTAATTATACATAAAAAAGCCGCACCAAAACTAACATTTTGGTACGACCCGATTACGTAAAAGGTTGATATCATAGGATTAATTGGCTGACTAGCCCATAAACTTGTTCCACCAGTGGCCTTTTTTATCATCATTTACTTTTTCATTTACACGCTCTTTGATGTTTTCATCTTTTTTAACGTCTGTATTTTCAGCTTTTTCTTCAGCTTGTTGTTTCAACGTTGCCAATTCAGCCTGAAGTTGTTCTTTAGCTTTTTGAGCATCTGTTAACTCTTGTTGAAGCTCTTTAATAGTTAATTCACGCTTCTTGTTTTCAGATTCCAATTTAGCAACAGTCGTCTGTAATGCAGAGATTTCATCACTTTGTTTGGCGTCAGCTTCTGGCTTAACGTCTGTGGCTGGATAAATTTGAACGGCAGCTGTTTCGAGCGTCATCTTAGGACCATGACTTAACTTAACCATTTCTTTGAAGTCTTCGATATTTTTTTGAGTATATAGACGATTATTTTGACTATTACGTTCAAAATATTTGCTATTCTCGGTTGTCTTCTCAACTATCAAAGAGTATTTACGTAGCGTTGCAACGCTGATTCCTAAGTCCTTAGCAGCTTGTGCAGGAGTTAATAAATTGTTCGTTTTTACTTTACTCAAAAGGATTCCCCCAAGGTTGTTTCATTCTCTTCATTATAAAAATAATGATGGTTAACTGCAACTACAAAATTGTAGCGTTCCTAAATTTAGAACGTCATAGCTATATTTTAACCATAAAATTGGATATACTAAAGATGTAAAAAATAAAATATTTACTCTTAGCCGACACAGTCGGTTTTTCTTTGGTGTATAATTCGTCTTACAAGAATAGAAGGGGAAATCATATATTGTCTAGTTCTACAATTACAACTAATTTTATTATCATACTGATAACCTTTATCTTTGCCTTCTTCTTCGTGGCTGCTGAGTTTGCCCTCGTGCAAACAAGATCCAGTCAATTGGAAGATGCAATCCAAAAGGGTACTGGTAACAAAAAGAAATTACAACGAGCACTTCTGATGGTCAATAACCTGAATGAATACTTGTCTACAACACAGGTCGGTACTAGTATCGCTGGTATCATCTTAGGTTGGATTGGTGAAAGTACTATTGAATATCTCTTAGTAGAAGTTTTCGGTGTCGTTCACCTCTCTGCTGGTGGTAGCAGTGGTCTCCACGCTTTAAGTTCCATCATTGGTGTGCTTTTACTAACTTACCTCGAAGTTGTTATAACGGAAATCGTGCCTAAGAATATCGCTATCGATATGCCCATGACAACTTTGATGTTAGTCGTTACACCATTACGTTTCTTCCATCTAGCAGTTTATCCATTCGTTTGGTTGTTGAATGTTTCAGCTTCCGGTATCGTTCGTCTGTTAGGTATGAAACCCGCTGATTCCGAAAATGAAGTTTTCTCACAGTCAGAAATTCTAAGACTTTCCAAATCATCCATTAAGGGTGGCGATATGGAACCTGACGACGTTATCTTTATGCAACGTGCCTTTGAATTAAATGATAAGGTCGCGAAAGATATCATGGTCGATCGGACTAGTCTCTATGTCGTCGATATAACGGATAAAGTTAAAGATGTCATTAAGGATTACTTACAACAAGGATTCTCAAGATTCCCCGTTGTTGCCGATAATGATAAGGATAAAGTTTTAGGTTATGTTTATGCATACGATATCGTTCGTCAAAATCAGGTCGATGGCGACGTTGGTATCAGCCGGATTTTAAGATCTGTTAATACTGTTCCTGAAACAATGCCTATTCAAGATATTTTGGATAAGATGATCAAGAAACAAACACCTATCGTTGTTGTTGTCGATGAATATGGTGGTACTAGTGGTATCGTAACCGATAAAGATATTTACGAAGAGTTATTCGGAACCGTTAAAGATGAAATCGATGATGTTTCCGATGAATATATCGTTAAAAATGATGATGATTCTTACAATGTCTCCGGTAAAACAACGCTTTATGATTTCGAACGTTACTTTAGAACTGATGTTAAGGAATTCCAAAAATCAGATATTATCACTGTCGGTGGTTATTTGATTGAGAAATATCCTAACCTACAAAAAGGTTCCGAAATCCAACTAGGTAATTTCAAATTTATCGTTGCTGAATTCGATCATGGTTTTGTTAACTGGTTCAAAGTTTCAATTGATAAAACAGCTGTTACTAAACAAGATAATTTAGCATCATTGACAGACGTCGATGATTTGAAAGAATAATAACACATTGAAAAAAGGACAATCCTAGCAACTTGGGATTGTCCTTTTTGATTACCTATTTATTTTTTAATTGCATAACTAGCCCAAAATGTAGGCACGTTATAATCGTGTAATTTACCTTCACTATTGGTGTCTTCGTATAAATCGACAATTTGAAAACCAGCTTTAATTTGACCACGTAATTGTTCATTCAACGTATGTGAAAACTGAACACCTTCTTCTTCAGGCGGAAATTCCTCATTAACTGAAGGATCCTTCAAGGGATTGTATGGCAAGCTGTGATAAAGTTTCGTTTCCGTTTTATCGAAAATATAGTTCACACCATTATCAAGTCCAACTAATAATCGACCACCCGGCTTTAAAATCCGATAACTTTCTTCCCAAACATGTTGAACATCTTCAATATAACAGTTAGCAACTGGTTGAATAATCATGTCAAAACTATTGTCCCCAAATGGTAAATCTTTCGTCATATCGCCACGAACAATATCAATTTGATAACCTTCACGTTCAGCTACCAGTTTCTCAGCATCCAGTTGTTTTTGCGAGTAATCAAAGACTGTACAGATTCCGCCCAAAGCGGTTAAAATCGGCATCTGTTGGCCACCACCGGAAGCTAAACCAAGAATCTTTTGGCCTTTAATAGGATTCGGATACCAATCATCAGGAATTGCTACATTAGGAGTTAAAACCAGTTTGAAATCACCTTTAGTGGCAGCCATATATTCTTCATGACTGACTGGTTTGCCCCATTCCCAGCCTTCGTTGACCCAACCATCAATAATTTTTGCATTGTAATCTGTATAGTCTTTCATATCTAATCCTCTTTTCAGCAACAAGTTTTTATAAGTATAGTTATATTAATTGTTGTGTGCAACTGTTGTTAAATATGCTACGACGAATAATAGGCCGCCTCCAGAAGCAAGAAATTTAGTTCGCTGTGGGGACCGCCGAAAGCCAAGGTCTTTCGGCTAGTTTATGTTTTATTTTTGATTAAACGTAAATAAATTGGCTTGTTACCGTTTGGTTTGACTATTTTTCAATATATGATGACTAGAATAGCAGGACTTAAAGTATATTTTAAAACTAAATTTTTTATGCAAAAAAGGTTGTCAGAGTGGATTAAAAATACCTTCTGACAACCTTTTAAAAAAACATTATTTAGAACGATTAATATTACGTAATCCCTCAATTTTATCAAAATCAACTAAGTGTAACTTGTTAATAAAGACTATTGCGATAATTGCTAATAACGTTAAGAATGACATTCGACGGCTGACTTTTTGAGCCATTGTTTCAAAGTAATCGACCGTTACCTTGCCGCTACCATTGATTGTCACTTGTGCTAGGTTATTGTTCTTCTTATCCATGACAACCTTCGAAACTCTTCCTCGAGATTGTGTGGACTCAAAACCATAATAAGCAATAATTGGCAAATCAACTTTGGCATTTTTAGCGTGTTTGAAATCGAAACTCAAACGTGTTCCATATTGTTTAAAGTTTGTTACTTGCGCTTTACCTGCCATAATTTTCGGCTTATGTGACGCTCTTTGTAGCTTAGCTAGGTTTGTTCCAACAGGTAAGTATTCTTGACCAGCACCGATACTAAATGGCTCTTGTTCGTTATATTCGGCATATGTATTGCGTTGTAATGGTGCGCCGTTAACTAAACGATAACTGGATGACATTGCAAATAGGAAAACTAATGTCATCAAACCAACTTTGGCGTACTTAGATGTGAAGAAATTCAATGGGTCGGCCGCTATAACGATGGCTAACAAAATCGTAGCTATCATATCAAACCGCCAAGGATATTGAATCATCTTGAATGGCGTATTGTTAAAAATCACCCAAGGCATAACCTTTGTGCCACCCAATAACAACAAAATTCCAATCACAGAAAATTGCTTAAGAATCGGATTTTTTATCTTAGTAAACGATATGATCAAAACAAAAGCCGTTATAATCATTAACAATCCAATATTAGGTTGTCCGATATTATTGTTCAAACTCCATGTCACCATATCGGCCATGTCAGTTGCACCCTTTGGTAACAAGCTGCTTGTTTGAGTTAGCACAAATTTAGTATGACGTACCTGTTCCATCATCGGAATGAAATAAGCTAAGCTCAACAATCCTGAGCACAATGTAGCCCATAACAATGACAATAAGCGTTGTGGTTCCGCCTTCAAAGTCTTGATTTGTGCCAGCGCCACTATAACGATAAAGACTGCAACGAGAATTGGCGAAATAGCATGTGAATAAATGATGCCGGTCATACCAAATACTAAATACAACCAATGCTTTCTTTCTCCATAGAAGATTTCATAAATTCCTAAAACCGCAATGGGTAGAAAAATGAACGCCCCTACTTCACCTATATCTTGACGGAAGAGCATGTCGTGTAAACGATAAGTTGATAACGTATAAACAAAACTGAAAACTAAACTGTTGAGATATTTGGGACTAACTTTGTAGTAACAAAGAAACGCTACCCCAAAGGTTAAAAAGTTTAACAACCAGAAGTAGATCACGATAGTTTGAGCACTAGTAAACCCAAGTAATCGTAAAAATGCTGCCGGATAGAGCAAGAAATCAGAATAAAAAATATTAACGATATATCCAAAACCATTCATAAACGACATATTGATGAATGGGAAAAATTGGTGCCGTTGTAACGAGTGATACAATCCCTCGATTCGCATCATGTGGAACCGATTATCGCTTGTGCCTAAATATGACCAAATCTTGCCTTGATAAATTTCGGTTTGATAAATGGCTAATAGACTGACAAGTGCGAATAAAATGATGGTAAAAACAATTACAGCAATTTTTTTAGTTTTTTGATTCTTAAAAAGAGTTAATTGCATAAAATTAAATACCTTCCTTTGATACATGCAATAACTCCTATTATACTAACTAGTTCCGAAACAATGATACTTTATTTTGCAAACTTTTCTGAAAATATGCCGTCTTTGAGTGTGAGAAATTCAGGCTGCTGTGGGGACCGCCGAAAGCCAAGGTCTTTCGGCTCGATTTTGAACTTCGCAAAGTACACGAATTTCAAAACTCGTCCCGTGGTGTAAAGGCTAAAGCCTTAACGCCACCTGCACTGCTGCCAAAATTTCTCACACTCGAAGACTAAAGTATCAGTTATATTCTTATATCATTGACCACTAAGTATAAGCATAAAAAAAGAACCAAAAGACATTTGTCCTTAGGCTCTTACATATTTTTACTTTACATCATCATATTCAATAATATTAACACTACGATCAATTGTCTCTTTGGTATTCGCAAATACTAACAGCTGTGTCTTAGGATTAACGCGTAACGACATGCCATCGTCTAAGAAATCCTTAGCACTATCTTTGAAATAAATTGTTCCTAATTCACTATCTAAATGAACTGTATAATCGACCAAATTTGCTGCTTTATCAACGATTAGAATCCGAAATTTGGTTAACAAAGCGCAGGTACCTTCATCTGAAAAGCGTCCAAACCCGTCATCTAAATCTAACAAGATATTTTGATTAGCTTTGACATATTTTTCTAACTTAGCTTGTGCTTGTTGCGTAATTTCGATTTTCATTCGTATCCTCGTTTAATACTTGTATTTGGTTGTGCTCCCCCAATCAAGCAAACTCACGATAAAGACCATGAAAATGATTGAGATATAACTGAGCAAAATACCATTCAATACATTATATAGGACATCCCGAATATTGTAATCGATGTTGCTTACGATTAAATCTTGCAGTGGATAATACGTACAGCCTAGCAATAAAGCAAACAAGATTGACGTACAAATGCCCACTGTCCCTAAGTGATGGAAAAAGAGCATACTTGAGCCAACTTTTATCCTTAAACGAATCGCCAAGAGGACAAAGATAACTGCCGCAACAATCATTATCATCTTGATTAAACGTTTAATCGTCTGGACTTGCTCAATGACCTGTTCAATCTGACCTAAATCATTATCGACAATTTGATTCATTATAACTTCATTACTCCGAATCACCGTGTCAATTTCTCCATCAATATTTAGACCATTTTGCCTGGCTTCTTTTTTGAGCTTTGAGCTGATAGTTGCTAAAATGGCGCTACCAACCGTTAATTTGGAGTCATCGCTGTACACTTCATCCACGGATGTACTAATAATTTTTTTAACGTCACTATTAGTCAACGTAACTGACGAAAGATTTGCGGACGCAGAATAGCTGTTCACTAAACGTCCCAATCTTTGGTTAGTATAGTTTCTGATCAAAGTAACATTTGTTTCACTACTGACCACTTTTTTGACATAATTACTGTTCAAAACAGTCGACAGTGTGATGCCTAGAAATACAATCACCATCAGGCAAATTGATAATAAGACTAATGTAAATCCGTGTCTGTTGTACGCCAATGACTTGCTCATAATTTCTAATTCTCCATAGCTAGTTTAGCAATCTCCTGTGGATTATTAACGATCCATTCGGAGTTAGCAGCTTTTAATTCATCATAATCACCAAAACCATATGTTACCCCGATAGCTTTGAGATTATTCTTATGTGCCCCCACAATATCACTGCTACGATCCCCAACCATAACAAGATTCTTCGTATCTAAGTCAACAGAAGTTTTTTCGATTCCGTAAGAAATGACATCTTCTTTTAAAGAACGAATTGATTCATCTTCAGCAGCTCCAAAAACGTGTCGAACGTATTCTTTCATATTTAACTGGTCAATAATTTTTTTAGCAAAAATTTCTGGCTTCGAAGTTGCGATAAAAATCTCTTTATCAGCATGTTTTAAGGATTCCATCATATCATAAATACCATCAAAAACTTCGTATTCTTCCCAGCCTTCAACTTGATAATATTCACGAAAGGCATTTATACTTTGGTTAATGTATGGGTCATCTGGAGCAACGTGATCGTACTTTTCTAAAGAAGCACCAATTGTCGGACCAATGAAAGTATGTAGTGTTGCGTCATCATGTGGAACATAGCCTAAAGTATGGTTATACATGTATTTTAAACTCTTCATGATACCTTTTTCAGAGTTAATAATTGTCCCATCCAAATCAAAAAATAAATTGTTCAAATTAAATTCATCCTTTTATGTTAAATTTAAGTTATGAAACGTGTTGTGGTTTTTTATATATGCCGTCTGCAGAGCCAATAATGTTTAACTGGCTGTGCGGACCGACTTGAGCCAAGGTCTCAAGTCTCGATTTGAAGCCTTGCAAGCAAGTCTCCAAACTCGCCCGGTGCTGTAAGTCCGAGAAAATCACTCGAACTAACACCACTTTCACTGCCTGTTAAACATTATCGGCTCTTCCGACTAGGTTATTTATTTGTTGATTGGGATTGATTATCCAATTTTTAAATAAATAACTAGTAATACAGGCATATGTTAACTAATCACTAACACAACACGTTATGTAAAGAGTATATAGCATTCAATAGAAAATAACTAACAGTCGTAGGTAGAGTATGGTAAAAATAAAAAAGCCTAATGAATACACCAGTCTCGACTCCGGTTTAACTGCTGCACAGGTTGATGCCAAGGTCAAAGCTGGACTTACAAACGTTCAGATCAAGAAGCTATCACGACCTATTCCTAAGATTCTGGCCGATAACTTATTTACACTTTTTAATTTTCTCAACTTAGTCATTGCCATCCTAATCTTTTGGACTGGCTCATATCGGAACTTGTTCTTCTTGGGTCCTGTGATTGCCAATATTATTATCGGTAGTTACCAAGAAATCCGTGCGAAAGTAACCATTGATAAAATCAGTCTTGTCAACGCAGCTACTTTTACCGTTACTCGGGATGGAACTGAACAAGACGTCGATATTGCTGACCTGGTCGAAGATGATATTGTATCTATTAAACGTGGTGATACGATTCCCGCTGACGGGATTGTCCGTTATTCTAATGGCTTACAGACAAATGAATCAAGTATCACTGGTGAAGCAGATACCATTAGTAAAAAAGTTGACGACGAAGTTTTTTCTGGTAGTTTTGCGATTGCCGGTCAGGCTAAAGTTCAATTAACTCAAGTCGGTCAAGAGAGTTTTGTTTCCAAAATTTCTGCCGCAGTCGGTAAGGAAAAACGTTCTGTCAGTGTTCTAATGAAAATCATCAATAACATTATTAAGATTCTAACATATACAATTATTCCTGTCGGTTTAATGTTATTTTTCCGTTCATTCTTGAAGAGTGGCGATATTTCGAAAGCTATTTTAGGTACTTCTGCTTCCGTTATTGGGATGATTCCTGAAGGTTTAGTTTTGCTAACTTCAGTTGCCCTAGCGACCGGAGCGTACAACCTAACTAAACGACGTATCCTAGTTCGTTCCCTCAGTGCTATTGAAACATTGGCTCGTGTTGATGTCTTATGTCTTGATAAAACCGGAACAATCACTACCGGAAAATTAACTGTTAAGAAAACGAAAACTTATGGAGCTAGCGAACAACAAGTCCAGGCTATCGCCCAAAAGATTGTTGATGCAACGCAAGAAACAAATGCCACAGCTTTAGCAGTCCGTGCCTTAAAGGCCACTCCACTGTCCAAAGATGTTAAAGAAGTTATCCCATTTTCATCTGAAACTAAATACTCAGGATTCGTGGCTGATGACAATGTCCGCTATATTATGGGTGCTCCTGAATTTATCATTAAAAATCCAACACCAGAAGTTACTAAAACAGTCGAAGATGCAGCCGAACATGGCTTTCGTGTCATTGCTATTTTGCAAGAAGATCCGCAACAAACTTTGTTGGGACTATTGATGATTTCCGATGAAGTCCGCAAACAAGCCCCTGATACATTCAATTATTTACGTAACCAAGGTATCGATTTACGAATCATTTCTGGGGATAATCCCGTAACAGTCGCTAACGTGGCGGCTCAAGCTGGGATTGCTTCCGGTAAAAACTATATTGATATGAGCACTGTGACTGAAAAAAATGATTATCATGATTTAGTTAAAAAATATAAAATTTTCGGTCGTGTTCGTCCAAGTCAAAAAGCTGATCTG
This sequence comes from Companilactobacillus nantensis DSM 16982, assembly GCF_001435815.1. GTDB lineage: Bacteria > Bacillota > Bacilli > Lactobacillales > Lactobacillaceae > Companilactobacillus > Companilactobacillus nantensis. Next base: position 72,347 of record NZ_AZFV01000016.1, read on the forward strand.
ATTAAAGCTATGCAAGATAATGGTTTAACAGTTGGTATGACTGGGGATGGTGTCAACGATGTTTTAGCCATGCGTCAGTCCGACTGTAGCATCGCAATTGCTGGTGAAAGTGACGCCGCCGAAGCCTCAGCTGACTTTGTCTTATTGAATCGTAATTTTGATTCGATGATTTTCATGCTAAACGAAGGCCGCCGAGTTATTAATAATGTTGAACGAGTAGCCTCCTTATTCTTGATCAAAACAATTTATTCAGTTGTTTTATCAATCATTTTCATCATTTTAGGAACGGGCTATCCATTCCAACCATCTCAATTAACGCCTATTAATGCTTTAACTGTAGGTATTCCAACGTTTATTCTAGCCTTGGAACCAAATTACACCCCACCCGCTGGCCGATTCATGCGAAACGTTATGGAAATCGCTTTGCCAGCAGCAATCTGTAATATTCTACTGATTATGACCATCTCCATTTTAGGAAACCATCTCAACTTCAGTTATGATACAACCTCAACACTAGCCGTCTTTACACTTGGATTAATCGGCTATTGTGCATTGATCTCCATTAGTAACCCACTGATAACTCGTAAGAAAGTCATGATTAGCATTTCTTTTGCCCTATTCATTGTGACATTCATCTTCAGTGGCAATGCTTTTGGCTTACAGAGCATTTTGAATTGGCAATACACTTACATTTACGTAGCATTATTGTTGATATCATGGCCGTTATTCATGTTTATGCGGGAAGTATTAGGAAGAAGAGTTTTCTCGAAGATAAATTGGAAGTAGAGAGCGGTAGAGAGTGAAGGACGACGGTTAGATTTCGAGACGTTGCCTAGCTTCACGAATTGCACACCGGTTTTGTGTGCGATTTGGGAAGCTAGGCAACATCTCGGAATCTGTCGTCCGCAGCTCGTTTCAGAGCCACTGCATATATAAATCAAAAGATATTTAAACGTATACATCAAAAGGGGCTGTGACAAAAGTCC
>NZ_AZFV01000017.1 GCF_001435815.1 Companilactobacillus nantensis DSM 16982
AGCTAAGCTGGTGGATATTTACTAAGCAGAAAAAGTTATCGTTTATATGTTTAAAGCCAAGTACTGTCATTAACTTGTGTTAATTTGTCTGCGGAAGTCTTGTAATAGGTGCTTTGTGTAAAGGCATCTTGACTACCAATAGAACAAACGGTTCCTTGAGATAAGGTCTTAGACAGCTTTTGTCCCTTTTGGTTATAAATGTGTGCTGTTGTCGTTGTTTCCAGACGGAAATCATTGGGAGATGCCGTTTCAATCATACTGTCATCAGTTTGAGTGTCTTTAGTTAAAATTTTAATATCACTAGCCTTGACGAATTCATCTTTCGATAGACGATAGTAAAAGCCTTGTGGCGTTAGATTTTTGTATGATGTCGTTGTTGCAGCTTGAACAGTGTCAGTTAGTGCAGGGATGCTTGTTACGCCTGTACCAATTACTAATAGAGAAGTTAAAAGTAGTGTCTTTTGTGTTAATTTCATAAGTTCTACCTTCTTAGATATTTTAATAAAATGTCTTTTCAACAATAACTAGAATAATTAATATCCTGTTATCAAAAAATATCATAACTTATCGGAAACTGAATGTCGTGTTTGGCGTGTAGCCATTCAGTATACAATCGCGTTGTGCTAGTTAAATATGCCACCTCCAGGAACAAGAAATTTAGGTCGGGGGACCGATTCGAGCCAAAGAGCGGTCTCAAATCTCGATTTTGAACCTCGCAAAAATACGCGAGTTTCAAAACTCGTCCCGTGGTGTAAGATCTAAAGCTCTAACGCCACCTTCACAGCGACCTAAATTCTTGTTCCTTCCGGCTAGTTTATTCGGCTTTTTTGATTCCGAATTATTGGAGTATCGAAACTTAAAGACGATTTAGAAATTTTTAATTTTTAGATACATATCAAGTTATGACAAAAAATAAATCATATGCATAATTTAAATTGGTGGCTATAAATCAACTAGCACGGCACGTTATACAAAAGAGACTGCAAAGAAAAGTAGTTTTTTTTATGCATTACAACAAAGAACCCAGCAATCCAAAATCGGATTACTAGGTTCTTTTGCTTTAGTGATTGAAAGTTGACTATGTTTCGTCGTACTTCCGTTTTATTAACTTAATTTCTTGATCCAGTGTTTTAGCACAACAAGTAATGCTAGGAAGAAACCACCGATAATCAAGAGTAAGTTATTTTCATTACCAGTCTGAGGTAACTTGTCCTTGCCATAACCAATACCTGTGTTTGCGTTAGGCATTGTTCCAACACTTGATGAGCTGCCATTGTTGTCAGTCGAAGGATAAACTACGCTAGGACCAGGATTTGGACTTGGTTTAGCGGGTTCACTAGGATTTGTGACAGGAGGTGTAGGTTTGCTTGGTTCAGTAGGACCAGGGTTAGTAACAGGAGGTTTTGGTTTACCGGGTTCGGTAGGACCGGGGTTAGTAACGGGAGGTTTTGGTTTACCAGGTTCGGTAGGACCAGGGTTAGTAACAGGAGGCTTTGGTTTACCGGGTTCAGTAGGGCCAGGGTTAGTAACAGGAGGTTTTGGTTTACCAGGTTCGGTAGGGCCAGGGTTAGTAACAGGAGGCTTTGGCTTACCGGGTTCGGTAGGGCCAGGGTTAGTAACGGGAGGTTTTGGTTCACCGGGTTCAGTAACACCAGGTTCAGTAGGTGTTGGCTTGTCTGTGGCTGTTACCTGAGCTTCCTGATCTTTGGTAATTGTGAACTTAATAGGAGTTGTATTAAGTTCATAACCGTCAGGGGCTTTTGTTTCAACAAAGTAATAGTCGCCAGCCATAAGGCTAGGGATTGTAAATTTACCATCTGCATTAGTTTTTAAATCAACTAACATAACGTCTTTGTTGCTATCTAGTAAATCATAAACTGCTCCGGGTAAAGGAGTTTGTAATGTAGCACCATATTTAGTAAAAACAACACTACCAGTATCGAAGTCAGACAAAATTGGATTATTGAGTTTAGTTAATTCAATAGGTGTTGTTTGACCAGCAACCACAGTGAATGGAATTGGTGTATTGCTAGGTAAATATCCTGCAGCGGGCTTTGTTTCAACAAATTGATATTCGCCAGGTGCTAAATCGGTGATAGCAATTTCGCCCTCACCATCTGTGACAAGATTTTCTTTGATTACGTTGCCATCTTTATCAAGCAAGTTAAAGGTTGCTCCGGCAATTGTGTCTCCGTATAAAGCATCGATTTTCTTTAGAATGACAGCGCCTTTTTCAGGTGTATCTTTTTGTTCAGCACTGACATCAACTTTATCATTATCAGGAATGGTAATTTCGATTGGTGTAGAGTTTAGAACATATCCATCAGGAGCTTTAACTTCAGTTAAGGTGTAGCTGCCGTAAGGTAAGTCGTTAATTCTTATTTGACCATCTGCGTCAGTTGTAATAGCTGAGTCAACAACATTGCCTTTGCTATCTTTTAGTTCATAGATAGCACCAGCTAAAACTTTACCAGTTGTGACATCAGTTTTGGTTAAAGTAATTGAACCAGTATCTGGTTCGCCGCCACCTGTACCGGAACCACCCCAAGAAGTTGAAGAGTCAACCGTATGTTCACCTTCACTTGAACCCATTGTGGCATGGTTTGTCCAAGTGTTTGTACCGCTCAGATTAGGATCGATTACTCTGACGGTATAGTAAATGTCAACAGCCGTAGTAATGGTACCAGGGAATGTAATAATAACCTTGTTACCACTAGTTGTAACAGTCGGAGATAGTTGTTGACCATTACTTTGGAAACTGCCATTTACAAACGATCCGGCCATTGCTGTCAATGAACCAGGGATATATTCTTGGTTAGGGCCAAGCGTATCAGTAAGAACAACATTTGTTAAAGTCTGACTGTTTGGATTAAAAGCAAGGTTCCAAGCTAATTCATTTGGAACTTTTCCGGAAGTTTCGGTCATAGCGTAGCCGGAAATCCAACCATTTTTATTGAACATCCAATTGCTACCGTCGTTACCATCGCCGTTATTAGAACCTTTAGCAATGAATGATAAGGTACCATGACGATTTTTGGTAGTATTAGATAAAGCATCGTTAAAAGTGATTGTACCAGTCGTTTGACCAGCTTTGATGGAAGCAGTACCGATTTGAACGTTGTTTGAATCATAAATTGGGAATGTTAAATCATTTACTTTTGTGATACCACTAGGAAGTTCAAATGTTACAGTATCGCCACTGTTGATTTTTTCACCGTCAGGAATATTCCAGTTGTAATTGATATTGAAATTCTCCCAACTGTAGAGATTACTTGAAGGATCAACCGGATTCCCTTTCATATCGGTAATGACGGCATCTTTACCAGTTAAACCTGAAACTATAAGTTCAGCTTTAGGTGTCGTATCGACGGTGCTGATTGTTGCTGTGGTAGTTTTAGTTGTAGAAGCAACAGTGTTGATCACAGGAGCTGCCGTTTTAGTCGTACTAGCAACGGGGCTAGTTACAGGCGGAGCAGTTTTTGTGGTAGTCGTGAGACTCTTTAGAGCGCTGCTGCTACTAGTTACTGGCGGAGATGTCGCTGTAGTGGCAGTAATTGGTGGAGAAGTTGTTGCCGCCTCAACAATTTGTGCGTTCGGCATAATCAGAAACCAGAAGGCAATGAATAGGCCTACAATAGCTATACCAATTAACGACATAGCCATCAGTTCTCTTTTTATTAATTTCATTTTTCAGGCCTCCAGTAAGAATGGAGTAAATTATTTATTTAGAATGTAATATCCTTATTCGCTATTACGCCGAAATTATATGGCCTAAGGTGGTAGAAAGTAAACTAAATTAACCATTTAATATTTTATACTGGTATATCAACATTTTTAATATATACCAATTTTAAATAGGCAAGAAAAAAGTCTTAAAATCATCAGACATATTATCTGCTGATTTTAAGACTTTTTGTTTTTGTAGTTTAATATGCCGTCTCCAGAATCGAGAAATAGTTACTGGCTATGCTATGCGGACCAGTCTGAGCCAAGGTCTCATACCTCGGTGTGAAGCCTCGCAAGCAAGTCTCCAAACACGCCCGGTGGTGTAAGTGCTAAAGCACTTACACCACATTCACAGCCAGTAACTATTCTCGATTCTTCCGACTGAAGTTTTTTTATGAATCTAAATTTCTTGCTTCTGGAGGCGGATTATTACAACCTCCACAGAACATTTAACTAGTACTAAGTGTATTCTATATATTTTGTAGTCAAGATAGATTGTAAGCAGATGAATTATCTGACTAAACCTCAGAATATTCGGCGGATTCTTTCGTGAAATCTATTTCGTTGAACCGCGATTTTCTGATGATGAAGAAAATAATTGTTAACAAGATAAAGGCGAGGGTGATTGATAAGATAATCATTATATCTGGGATGGCAGAATCACCAATCATTAAAGTTTGTCTCAAAGCAGCAACGCTATAACTCATTGGTAAGTAGGGATGAATGGCGTTGAAAAAGTTGTTTGATAGTTGAATTGGATAAGTTCCGGCTGATCCACCTAGTTGAAAGACTAATAAAATCATACTGAGGAATGAACCGACTTTTCCCAAGACTAAGTTCAACCAACAAACAATTGACATAAACATGCAGCTGGTTAGTAATAAAACGACAAACGTTGGAAATGATTGCACGGGTGCTAAACCATCAATTAAACTTAATAAAATGAAGACAGCAAGTGATTCACCTAAGGCAAAGACACCAGTTGTCGTAGCTTTACTTGCCCACCAAGCGATACCTGTTCTAGGAAACTTTCTTGGTGTATAAATGTCAAACATGAGATTGAAGGCGAGGGCTCCAACGAAGAGGGAAACGGACAACATATATGGCGCCATGCCGGTTCCGTTATTAGGGGCATCGTCACGTTCCGTATGCTTAGTTGTTGCTGGTTGAGCAATTTGATCGTAGGTTAGGTTGGTAGCCTTGATATTAGATTTTTTAGCTCCCTGTGCTAATTGGTTCGTCAATGTTTGGTTGCCAGAAGTAATTTGGTTAACCCCAGTTCCTAATTGTGCAGAACCTGTGGCTAAAGTTTGAGAACCGGAAGCAATTTGGGTTGCACCGTTAGTTAGTTGACTGGCACCACTGGTTAACTGTGAACCTTTGGAAACTAACTGATTGATGCCACCATTCAAGCTAGTAGCTCCAGTTGCTAATTGGTTGACTCCCGAAGTTAAGCTTGGCATTTGCGAGTTCATTTGACTGATACCACTACTCAAAGAATTAGCACCACTAGTTAAGGCCGAGCCATTATTGGCCAATTGATTTGTCCCAGAACTTAATTGATTAGTACCTTGAGCTAATTTGGAAGTATTGGCATTGATATCGGTGATACCTGAGTTTAGTTGGGACATTCCTCCTGCAACAGTACCTAATTGGGTAGTTAATTGTGAGGAACCTGTAGCTAGTTGTGCAATAACGGTGGATAAGTCGTTTTGAGATGAACCAATTGTTGCTTGAAGCGTATTTAGTTGGGTTGCGGCAGTGGCTTGTGTTGCCATTAAATCATTGATATCTGAGCTTAGGGTATTAGCGGCTTTAGTTAAGCCATCGCTATTTGAACTATTAACAGCTGTTAAAATCGCACTTTTTTGTGTAGCTGTTAAACCTTGCTGATCAGCTACTTGAGAAATTTTACTTGTTGTTGTCTCATTTTGATCACTAATAGCTTGTTGCAGATTAGTTAAATCAGTTTTAATCGTTTGAGCCTGTGTAGAACTATTGTCAGTTAATTGTTTTTTCATGTTTGCAATCGAATCGTCCAGTTGACTGGAATTGGTATTTAAACCAGAGCTGACTTTTTGAAGGTTAGTAGTCAAATCCTGACTAGCTGTGTGTAATTGTGACAAGCCAGAGTTCAATGTATTGGCACTATCTGATAGTTGGCTAGTACCATTTCCTAAAGCAGTAGCACCGGAATTCAAGGTGCCAGCAGCAGAATTAACAGAAGCTACACCTGTCGTGTAGTTTTGAAGACCAGATGTTAAAGCTAGTCCACCGTTATTTAATTTACTGACACCATTAGCTAAGCTATTAGATTTATTGTTGAGTTGATTTAGACCATTACTCAATGTCTGAGAACCAGATGATACTTGATTGACACCGGCAATGTATTGGTTGAGGCCTTGATTCAAAGTTTTAGTTCCACTTGCAAAGGTTAAAGAACTTTTAGATAAAGTATTTAAGCCATTAGTAATTTGTTGATTGGAACTTTCAACTTTTGTGCCACCAGTAGCTAACTTTTGACTGCCAGTTGCTGCCGTATGCATTCCTTTAGATACTTGTTTAATGGAATTGAACATGGTTTTGGAATAAGTCTTTGTAACTTGTTCGGAGACGGATTGAGCAGCTTTTTGAGCGGCCTGAGCAGTCATTTTGGAAGCTGTAAAGTTATGACCAGCGCTTGTTTCGTAGTTTAATACCATTTTCTGTGGTTTTTTGTCGAGTAAAGTCGTGGCATTTTTTGAGAAATTCTTGGGGATAGTAATGACCATGTAGTATTTACCATCCGACAAGCCTTTGTTGGCAGCAATGCTTGAATCCAGAATGTGAAAATCCATTGCAGTAGATTGACTGAGGCTTTTGGTTAAATCCTGTCCAACTTTTAATTTTGTTCCCTGATAATTAACATTTTTATCGTGATTAACAACCGCTACTGGGAGATTTTGCAGTTCTCCGTAAGGGTTCCACATTGATTTCAGGAACGTGACCGAATAAATTGATGGAATAAAAATCATAACTGCGAATACGATGACCATTAATTTGTGCTTTGCTATGTATTTCCATTCTGCTTTAATCATAGGTTTGCTCCTTTGGAAAATATGTTATAGTTGTCTTGAAAAATAATAATACACAACTGTGGCTTAAATAATAACGCAAAATAATTTCAAATCCACAACATAAATCCACAATGTGTGTAATATCTTTGAAAAACATAATCAGGTGAGAAAGAATGAAAAAAGTTGATCTTAGAGTTCAGAAAACTAATTTGGCTTTGCAACAGGCATTTCGGCAGTTGGCTAGCACAACGAGCTATCGAAATATTACGGTTAAGGAACTGACAGAAACAGCACATATTAATCGCAAGACGTTTTATCTACATTACGATTCAATTGAAGATTTTTCCGATACTGTGGTGGATGAAATTGCTGATAAATTATTGCAATTGATGATGGAGAAACCATTGCGACAAGGATTAGCTGAACCAGGTTTTATTTTTGACAAAGTTTTAGATTTTTTCCAAGAATCACGAGAGTTTTATACCATCATGATGACTTCAGACGACTACAGTTTTCTTGCACGGAAAGTGGAAACCAAGTTAGCAAAAGGTTTATCAGAGGCAATTTATAAGGATTTTGATATTTCCAAATTAGATTCGTTTGTCTGTGCTAACTTTTTGATTCGGAATACTATGATGCTGTTTCGAATTTATAATGGTGATCGGATGAACCTTGAAAGAAATGAGTTTCGAGACCGTTTGATTCGACTTGATTCCAGTGGACTAAGCTCCTTTATTGATGTTGAAAGAAATATAAGAAAATAAATTTTTTTAGAATAAATACAAATTAATAAAAAAGCGCTATCATTATAGTAGTTATTATGTTGGAAACGCTTTTAATAGACAATTAGTCTGATGATTTCTAATTTACTAATTAATAGAGGGGAGGGAACCTGATGGAACTTAAACAGAATTTAAATCAAAAACAAGTTCAAGGGTTGTCTTTAACGCAAGGAATGCGGCAATCAATTTTAATTTTGCAATCGGATGCCATTGATTTGGCTGATTATTTGAATGAACAAAGTTTGGAAAATCCACTCTTTGATGTACGGGTCAATTTGGATATGCCATTTATCGATAATGAGGGTAGTGGTTCATATCAAATTAAGGATGAGCAACAGTCGTTGTTTGAATATTTGTTGGACCAAGTCCAGCTGACAATGCGGAAAACTCCGTTGCGTGATTTAGTTGTTTATTTAATTGAGCAACTTGACCCAAACGGTTATTTAACATTATCAGATGAAGAAATTTTTGAAGAAGTAGACGATATCACACCAATTATGTTGCTGGATGCGAAGACTTTATTGCATCAACTCGATCCTCCCGGGATAGGGGCTCGTGATTTACAAGAATGTCTTTATTTACAAGCTGAGGCAGACAATGCTGATAAGGCTGTTATGTCAATGTTGAGTGATAATTTTGATTTATTTACTAAGCATGAATGGAAAAAGTTAAAACGTGCTTTGAAATTGTCCAACACTGATTTGCAAGAAGATATTAACTTTATTCAATCGTTATCAGCTAACCCTGGACAGCGTTATACATCACAAAATGAACAATACGTTGTACCGGAATTAGCCGTGAAGAAGAATGGCGATAAATTAACATTATCAATTACTAAATATGGTCAACCACAATTGATCTTTGCGGAAGAAACTTATGACAATTTAGTTAAATCTACTGACGAAGACGTTAAGAAGTATATTCGAGATAAATATAATCAATATCAAACCTTGGAATATAACTTACAACGTCGAATCGACACTGTTTCCATTATCGGTAAATGCATTGTGAAGAATCAGTATAAATTCTTTATGCAAGAAACTGAATCATTGGCACCATTGTTGATTCGGGATGTGGCTCAAAAACTTCAAATGAGCGAGTCAACAGTCAGTCGAACAATTAATGGTAAATATATCCAAACTGATTTTGGTATCTTTGAATTGAAACAATTCTTCTCACGTCGCAGTAAAGTAACTGTGGGTGAGGATCAATCAGTTGATCAAGTGAAGAATAAACTCAAAGGAATCTTGGATGCTGAGGATAAAAAGAAGCCTTTGAGTGACCAAAAGATTTCCGATATGTTTAAAGATGATGGTTTGCAAATTGCTAGAAGAACCGTAGCCAAGTATCGTGAGCAGTTGGGTTACCCATCGACTAGTCGCCGTCGAATTTAGTTAGAGAGTGTAAGGCGACCGCTTAGATTCCGAGCAATTTCCTAGCTCTCCGAATTATCCGCGTATTTTGCGGATGATTTGGGGAGCGTATTTTGCGGATGATTTGGGGAGCGTAGAAATGCACAGGAATCTGTCGCCTGAAACTCGTTTTAGTTAGAGAGCGAAGGCAGGGTGGTCAACTCCCGAGCATTTGCATGACTTCACGAATTATCCGCGTACTTTGCGGATGATTTGGGAAGTTAGGCAAAGCGGAAGGAGTTACCCTGCCGTAGCTCGTTTTAGAGCCACTGAATATATAAACCAAAAAATACTAGCAGTTCAGAATGAAATCGGATTACTAGTATTTTTTTTGCCCAAATACTCGAAAACTAACCATGTTTTCTTACACTCTTTCTTTTTGGCACGAAATATTTGTATAATGAACTAACCGAGGGGAGTACATTATATGAATATTGGACAATTGATCAATCAAATCGTTTTGATGTTTTGTTTAATGCTAGTTGGGGTTTTAATTAATAAATTAAAATTTATGCATTCACAGACGTCGAGTGATTTAACAAACGTATTATTGTACATTGTTTCACCATGTTTGATTATTAATGCTTTTGAACAACCATATTCTGGTAGCCGAATCAAACAATTTTTATTGGCTATTGCGGGTGTCTTTTTGCTATATATCATTGAGATTATTGTTGCTAAATTAGTCTTTGGACGTTTGAAGAATCAAAATTTACGACGAATTGCCCAGTATGGCAGTATTTATTCAAATGCTGGCTTCATGGGGATACCACTAATTAGTTCATTATTTGGCTCTGAGGGTGTTTTCTTCGCCGTCGTGTCATTGGCAGCGTTCAATATTTTCAGTTGGACACAGGGAGTTTCATTGTTCAAAGATAATGATAATGGAACAGTCGAGAAAACTGATTGGCGTCAAGTGTTGTTAAATCCTAATATTATTGCTATTTTTCTAGGTATTTTATTATTTATCTTCTCAATTAAAATCCCAGCTACACCAAATCAAGTCATTAAATATGTTGGGTCTATTAATACGCCTCTTTCAATGATTGTCATTGGTAACAGTTTGGCAAATATCAAATTTAGTCGTGATATGTTGAATAAAGAAATTGGCTTGACGATTTTATTAAGAAATTTATTGTTCCCAATTATTGGAATCGTGTTATTGAAAGTTATCGGCGTGACAGGAATTGCCTTTTATACCACCGTTGTCATGGCAGCTTGTCCAGTTGCAGGGCTAGTTGTACTGTTTACCTTGCAGGTTGACGGGGATACTGCTCCAGCCATTTCGTTGATGAGTTTATCAACTATTTTAAGTTTAATTACGATTCCGTTAGTGTTTGCTTTAGGAAATCTGATATAAAAACAAAAAAGTTATCAATTCATTTAAGGATTGATAACTTTTTTCATTCACCATGTTTTTTGCCACGAATAACGTGATCAGCGTGTTCGAGCATTTCGTTAATAACGTCCAAAATATGTGGATCATCTAGCCGATAATAATTAAATTTACCTTTTTTTTCAGAACTAACTAGCTGATGTTTTTTTAAAATTGATAATTGGTGGGAAACAACTGATTGCTCTAAATTAAGCATTTGACCGATTTCATTGACGTTCAAAGTATTGTCTTCTAATAACTTTAACATCTGTAAACGGTTGGGGTTACTCAATAATTTAAAGATTCGTTCCGATTCAATCAAATGTTTTGAATCAATCAATTTTACTTGCTCTTCTTTAGCCATTGTTATAAGTCCTTTGCAATGTAATTACATCTAGTATACAGCAGAAAAAGCTTAGAATAAGGCAATAAGGTGGCTAACTAAACCACTGTCCCAGAAGACGTACAAACCGATTAGCACGTAACAAACTTTCATCAACTTCTCACCGTGAGCTTCCATGACTTTCGAAACAGCAGGGATGTCAGCGACTATTTTGATTAAGAGAACAACCAAAATAGTTAAAGTACCAATAAATAAGAGTGTAATGAAAAAATTAGGAATCGTTTCACCAACTAAAACAGGCAGGAAAATAGAAAGATTACAACCAGCACAAACTGATAAGTAGGTAATCAGAGTACTAATAGTTTCTGATTTACGAGTGGCTTTTTGATTATCCACATCGTCATCGTCATGAAAAGCCATGTAGATAGGCAGGATACCTAAGATACCTAAAATCCATTCTGGCATAAAAGCAGCCAAAGCTTTACCAACAACAAAACTGGCAGTTAATAGGATAATATTTCCCAGCAAGTAACCCAGCATGACATGAGATAATTTATACTTCTTGAGTAAAAAAATTAACATGAAGAAAAAATCTAAATTAACACTTAAAAAAGTTAAAGCTAAAATCCAATAATTCAAAGAAAGCCTCCTAAAGATACATGTTATAGGTAACATATGTTATATACAACATATATAATACAACCACCATTAATATTTGCAATAAAAAATCAGTCGATAAGTTACTCCAGTAAACAAAAAAATAATCAAATTATTTCCTACTTATTTGGAAATAATTTGATTATTCATTTTAAGTTGATATATACATAATATTGAATAAATTAGCTTCCGGTTACCCCTTTAAGCTGTCATGAAAGAACTCCACAGTAATATCAAACAAAGGCTTAAGGATGGCAACAATCATCAAGGTCAAATCGACGAATAACAGTTTAATCATCCAGGCGACTGACATATCGGTCGTAAGGTGGAAGTAGAGGGCGAAGAGGCCCAAGAATACCGCCACGAACGCAAAAATATAAATTACAACCAGACCGATCAATTCTTCTGTTTCGTTTTCTTTGTGTTCCATAATAATCTCTCCTTTGAAGCCGAGCGCAAATCTTCCTCATTAACACCCCACGTTTTGTATACGCTTACATTATACCATTTTTTGGAACAAAAAAAGGCGCAAATCCATGTTAGACATGAGTTTGACGTCTTTTTTTTACAAGTTCAAATATTTACTTTCAATATAATAACCATCACTCAATTCAGCCCAGACACTGTAGTTGTCTAGTTGGACAATTTGCTTAACGAAAACATTTTGACCACCACGATAACGTTGATTATCCATGTCACCATAAGGTGTTTTCCAAGCTGTGATGTATTGGTCTTGGTAGTACATTACTTTAACTGAACGCTTGATTGGCATTTGGTCGATAACTGAGTAGGTGTAGCTGATATTGCTAGCCGTTTCAGCTAGAGGACTGTTTAGCATTTCTTGGCGTGGCGAAGTTTGTTTGATTACACGAGTTTTAATGCTTTCTGTCGTAGGAATCCAAGTGTTGCCACCGAGGTTGTACCAAATTGTACTGTTATAAGTTTCTTGAACAGCACGGTAAACTTTCCAAGTTGTTCCATAAGGCAATGTTTTTTCAAGTGGATTCTTGCTTAAAGGCTTGCTGAAGACGTGAACATTATTAGTCGTTTCAACAAACAAGTTTTTATTGATCTTGTAATCTTTCGTTGGCAAAACATTATAAACGTATTCTTGTTCTTGAACGTGTGAAGTAAATTGACCGTTAGCTTTTCTTGGTGAGTGAACTAAGAAATGGTCAGCTTCTTCAAGCGGTTTAGTGTCGAATTGACGGTTCAAATCGCCTTCAAGATATTGTGGATCAGAAATCAAGTTACCGTCGGTATTGCGGTGATAAACGATAACAGGAGCAGATAACTGACTCGCATAAACTAGATAGATTCCGTCAGAATTAGGGATAAATGTTTGTTGGAAATTAGTCACTGATGACAAAACATATCCTGGAATTTCTTGCCAAGGAATATCTAGCTTATCTAAATAATGTCCCTTGATCGTAGTTGGTTCGGCGATTTCTTGGCTAAGTGAGTCAACATAGTGAACTTTGATTTTAACATCATCGCGAGCTATTTTTTTGACTTTAGGTGAGAGTACATTATTTTCCATAGTTCTTTCCCCGTTATGGGAAAAGCGGTGCGTATTCTTATTTCCCATAATAATCCCTTCTAACATTAAATTAGTGTCATTCTAACATGAAAAAAATCCCCGAATCGCCTTTATATAGGTATCTTAAAGATATTTAAAAGAAACCTAACAAAGAGTAAAGAAAATTTTAAACATTTCTATTTTATGTCGTCCAGAAAACTATTGAATTGATTCCAGTTTTTTCTAGATAGGTCGTGACTGGAATATTAATTAATCTAAAAGTGGCATATTTGCACCTGTTAGTTTATATATTTCATTAAAAGTCAAATAATCTTTCTTATAAGTTAAATCATTTTAGCAAAGATATAATTATAGAAACTGATAATATTGACGAATTGTCTGATGATATACTTTTTATACATAAATAATGTAAGGGGTTTAATGATGCGGAAATCAAAAAAACGTTGGTTAATTATACTTATATTTATTTCCTTATTATCTGCCTCTTCGTTCAATCAAAGATATAAACAAGTAAAAGCTGACGATGCGGAGACGACAGTGGTAACGCCATATAAAAAACCAAGTGGTGATGCTAGTTCATTCTTAGGACTACGTACTAGAAGTGGCTATATTTTACAACCAGCTGAGCAGACATATATTGAGCTTGGTCAGACGAAAAGTATTTATGCGGATGCGAGAAGATCTTTGGCAGCTCAATTGGTTTGGGGAATACCTTACCCTAATCGAAGTTATCAGTGGTATAAATCAACTGATGGGAAAAACTGGTCCAAGGTATCTAGCAAAGAATCAGGAACTAAAAATACCTTACCTTTAACTCCAAGTGAAGTTGGGACAACATATTATCAATTAAATACTTATTGGACAGACTGGATTGGCTTCACTAGGAATAAACAATTGTATTCCAATGTAGCAACAGTTAATACAGTGCCAGAACCGGTTGACGCTGAAGATGTAAAAGTAACTACTGATGACGATTATTTGTACAATTCAGTTAATGATATCGTTAATACTGAAACATACGCCCATGCAACTCCAATACCAGCCAATTTTACAGGTACGGTTACTTGGAGTGTGGACGATACTAACTTAGCAACAATCGATTCAGAAACTGGGTTGATTACGGCTAATACAAATCGACTGGGTGGTGATTTAACTGTCACTGCTACTATGCACAATCCAATTGGTGATGATATTCAGGGTTCAACAAAAATTACGATTGGTGGCGGGCTAGAAGATCAAACAGTCCATGCCGGAAATACAGCTACCTTTGACCTTCGTGGTAACGTCGGTGATTTAGACGATGATGATGAGGACGATAGTGATGGTAATAGTGAATACACAGTTAAATGGTACAAAGAAGATCCAATAACTCACTCCAGAACGCAAATTCAAAAGGATAATCCACAGGCACTTTCATACACAACACCAGAGACCACTTTGGATGATGATGGGACGATTTTCTTAGCTATCGTACAAGTTAAGTATAATGGTAAGACATATTCGTACACGACAGCTGATGCTTATTTACACGTTTTACCAGAAGGTGGACCGGATTTATCTCTAACAAATACTTTGAGTAATGAAACTTATAAAGATAATAATAATACGGATACAGTATTGTTTGGCGTTAACAACGGTGATTCAATCAAGTATACCGATACCGTTAAAAATGAAAGTACTTCGGGAACTTTGAAAGATGCTAAATATACGTTGCCTTTACGTAAAGGGACTCAAGTTACGAGTGTTAAAGTTGATGGAAAAGATACAACTGATTATGAAACTGTTGCAAACGATGACACAAATAGTGACGATTTAGTTATCTCAGGTTTAAATTTCAAAATAAATGAAAGCCATTCAATTGAAGTTAACACGACAGTATCCGGAATTGATTCCAAGACAAGCTATACATCAGTACCGTATATCACAGGTAAAAATGATGACAACAATACATATCAAAAATTTGGTAATGATGAGACATTGAATTATACAACTAACTCTGTTGTAGTAAGCAAAGTTAGAGATATTGATTATGGAACGATTAATAGCGTAGGTACAGGAAAGACATTGGCACGTCAAGATGAATTGAACTTGCCAAATAATATGATGGAACTGGAAGACATGCGTCGTAATAAAGAACCACTAACAGTAACTGTTTCTCAAGACGCACCTCTACAAACCAAGACAGGGGATGTATTTGCTGGAAATCTACGTTTTTATAAAGATGGAGATTATACTGATTTGTTAGAAAAACCAGCAGTCGTTGCTACAACCAAAAAGGATGAAGAACTACTCTCACTTGGTTGGGACAAAGATAATGGAATTCTGTTATATCTCCAATCGAAACTAAACGTTGCAGGAACATACAAAACAACCTTGAGTTGGACAATCTCCGATAGTGTTTAGAAATTTAAGTAAAAAAGTAGTTATGAAAAGTTGAAATAAACTTTCTCATAACTACTTTTTTTGATTCTAAATTTTCGACATTAGAATAAGAAAGATGTTTAATATATCCAAAATGTACATTTAGGAGAAAAACATGAGCGAACAAACATTACCAGAAGCAATCAATAATTTCGTGAATTACACCAATTCAGCCGATTCAGAAAACTTCGTCAAATCATTTACCGAAGATGCAGTTTTGAATGACTGGGGAACAGAATATCAAGGTCAGAAGGGCATTGCCAGTTGGAATCAAACCGATAATATTGGGAAGAAGTCACAATTTAAAGTAGTTGATGCCAAAAAGGAGAACGACAACACATGGATCGTTAATCTAAAAGTGACAGGCAATGGTTTTAATGGCGTAAGTCCTTTTGAGATGGAAGTTAAAGACGATTTGTTACAGAGCGTTAAAATTTTACCAGACTAAAATAAATGTGTTTTGTTTTTTTGATTGACCACAATTTGTTTTAATAAACAGTAAAATTAGTCATATCCACGGAAAAGGGCTAATAATTCTAGCCTCCGGGTGTAGGAACGAAAGCCAGCAGTGACGGTGGTGTTAGCACTTTAGTGCTTACAGCACAGGACGTATTTTGAGATTCGCGTACTTTGCGAAGCTCAAAATCGAGTCTCGAGACCTTGGCTCGAGACGGTCCCACAGCAGGCTTTCGTTCCTACGCCCAGAGGCGGCAGCAAACAATCACAAAAAAAGCTCGACCAGTAATCCAATCAGGATTTGGTCGAGCTTTTATCATCAGCACCACTAATTATTCTTCAGTATCAGGTGCACTATACTTAGAAATTTTAATTTCATCTTTATCGAGATGTGCTTCTAGTTGCTTATCCTTTGGATGATCCAAGAAGTAGTCAGCAACTTTATCTTCAATTTGTTCTTCAATCACACGACGGAGTGGACGAGCACCCATCTTAGGATTGTAGCCCAAATCAACTAGCTTATCTTTAGCATCCTTAGTTACATGAATGCTTAAACCTTGATCGGCAATCATCTTGTTAGTATCTGTCAACATCAAATCAACGATGTGCAATAGATTGTCCTTTGTTAATGAGTTGAATTCAACGATACCATCGAATCTGTTCAAAAATTCAGGTTTAAAGAATTCTGACAAACGGTTCATAACTGAATTAGTTGTACCAGCTGATTCAGCACCGAAACCAACATTAGCTTCTTGCATGCCTTGTCCGGCGTTAGAAGTCATGATAATGATAGTATCCTTGAAACTAACAGTTCTACCTTGAGAGTCTGTCAAACGGCCATCATCGAGAATTTGCAAGAACATATGCATAACATCTGGGTGAGCCTTTTCGATTTCATCTAACAAAATCAAACTGTATGGATTACGACGAACCTTTTCAGTCAATTGACCGGCTTCTTCGTAACCAACATACCCTGGAGGCGAACCGATTAACTTAGAAACTGAATGTTTCTCCATATATTCAGACATGTCGAAACGAATCATTGAATCCTCAGAACCAAAGAGTTCTTCAGCGAGTTGTTTAGCAAGTTCAGTCTTACCAACACCAGTAGGTCCGACAAATAGGAAGGAACCAATTGGACGACCAGACTTATTGAAACCAACACGGTTACGACGAATAGCACGAGCTACATCACCAACAGCCTTGTCTTGTCCAATAATGTGACCTTTCAAATCAGATTCCAAGTTCTTCAATTGAGCTTGTTCGTTTGATTGAAGTTCACCAACTGGAATATTAGTCTTTTCTTCAATAATCTTTTCGATTTCCTTGTCAGTCACAATATTTTGACCAGCAGGTTCGTCTTTATTACTATTCTTCATATCTTGGAATTTAGTAACTTGATCACGATAGTAGGCAGCTTTTTCGTAATCTTCATTACGAAGGGCAGCTTGCTTTTGCACTTCGGCATCAGAAATCTTGTTATCTAAGTCTTCCATATCGACGTGGTTGATTTGTAAGTTCTTCTTAGAACCGGCTTCATCAATCAAATCGATCGCCTTGTCAGGCAAGAATCTATCCTGAATGTAACGAGCTGATAATTCAGCAGCAGCTTTAATTGCTTCATTAGAGTATTTTACATGATGGTAATCTTCATATTTAGGTTGTAGACCCTTAAGGATTTGAACAGTTTCTTCAACAGTAGGTTCATTAACTTGAACTGGTTGGAGACGACGTTCCAAAGCTGAATCCTTTTCAATTGTCCGATATTCATTTAAGGTTGTTGCACCAACAAGTTGAAGTTCGCCACGGGCTAGGGCAGGTTTCAAAACATTCCCAGCATCCATACCGCCTTCAGCATTACCAGCACCAACAATCTCATGAATTTCATCAATGAATAAGATAATGTCTTTTTGTTTTTGAAGTTCGTTGATCAATTGTTGCATTCTTTGTTCGAATTGACCACGAACACCAGTACCTTGAACAAGTGAGACAACATCAAGACGTACGACACGTTTGTGTTGCAACTTTTCAGGTACATCACCGTCGACGATCTTTTGGGCAAGACCTTCAACAACGGCTGTTTTACCAACACCTGCTTCACCAATTAATACAGGGTTGTTTTTTGTTCTTCTATTTAATATTTCAATTACACGACTGATTTCTTTGTCACGACCAATTACTGGGTCGATTTGTCCTTTTTTAGCAAGGGCAGTAAGATCGACACCGTATTGATCTAAGACTCCGTTACCTCGAGGTCTGCGGCCATTTCCATTGCCGTTACCAGTTTGGGTTTGGGGACCTTGTTGCTCGAAAGCATTAGGTTGTTGTCCGCCATTCAAAGCGTTGAACAAGTCTTCAAAACTAGAAAATCCACCGTTTGGATTTTGTGCCATATTATTCATACCTTCGTTAGCTTGATTTCTTAACTTTTGATAACAGTCTTGGCAGAGATTGATTTCCGTCCTTTGACCATTAACACTTGTATAAAGATGAATTGTTGCTTCATTCTTATGACAATTTTGACATAACATTCGCACCCCACCTTTCCTTAATCACAGGATACAACGGTAGTATATAATTAGCACTCGAGTAATGCAAGTGCTAAGTCTTGGATTTTTTTAAAATTTATCAAAATAATAGTAAGGAAAATTAATTTTTCAAATTTATGTGAAAAAAATTGATAATATAAACGCTTTCAGGCTCTAGTGTTGTAAGCGTTAAACGTCTTATCGATCTTGACTTATCTTAAGCTTTTTTGGATAAACCACTTGTGAAAATTTAAAGATAATGGTAAGTTAATTAGTGAATATTTGTAGTGTTACTACAGAATTTTATAATTATATGGTGAGGTATTTATTATGGAAAAGAAAGAATTTCACATTATTGCAGAAACAGGAATCCACGCACGTCCAGCTACTATGTTGGTACAAACAGCAAGTAAATTTAGCTCAGATATTAACATTGAATTCTCTGGTAAATCAGTAAACTTGAAGTCAATCATGGGTGTTATGTCACTTGGTGTTGGCCAAGGTGCTGACGTTACAATTACAGCTGATGGTGATGACGCTGCTGATGCAGTTGCAGCTATTGCTGATACTATGACAAAAGAAGGTTTGGCAGAATAATGGTTAAGACTATTAAGGGAATTGCAGCCAGTGATGGTATCGCTACTGCTGAAGCATACCTTTTAGTTCAACCAGATTTGTCTTTCACAAAGAAAAGTATTTCAGACACTGACGCAGAAGTTAGTCGTTTAAAGGGTGCTATTTCGACATCAGATGATGAACTTACTAAGATCAGAGATATCGCTAAAGAATCTCTTGGTGAAGAAGAAGCTCAAGTCTTTGATGCTCACAAGATGATTTTGGCTGATCCAGAATTTACGGGTGCAGTTGAAAAAGAAGTTACTGACAAGAGTGTTAATGCTGAACAAGCATTGCACGATATTTCAGAGAACTTCATTGCTATTTTTGAGGGAATGACAGATAACCCATACATGCAAGAAAGAGCCGCTGATGTACGTGATGTTACAAAGCGTGTTATGGCTCACTTGTTAGGTGTATCACTTCCAAACCCAGCTTTAATCGACCACGATGTCGTTATTGTTGCACATGATTTGACACCTAGTGACACAGCTCAATTGAACAGCTATGTTAAGGGATTTGTTACTGATATCGGTGGTCGTACAGCCCACTCAGCTATTATGGCACGTTCACTAGAACTACCAGCTGTTGTTGGTACTGATACAATTACTACTGATGTTAAAGAAGGAGATACAGTTATCGTTGATGGTTTGAATGGTGCTGCTATCGTTGATCCTTCAGATAGTGATATCAAACATTATCAAGAATTAGCTAAGAATTTTGCTGACGAAAAGGCAGAATGGGAAAAATTAAAGGACGAACCTTCAGTTACTGCTGATGGCAAGCACTTTGATATTGCAGCTAATATCGGTACACCTGATGATCTCCAAGGTGTTATTGAAAATGGTGCCGAAGGTATCGGTTTGTATCGTACAGAATTCTTGTACATGCAATCAGAAAGTCTTCCAACCGAAGAAGATCAATTCAAGGCCTACAAGAAGGTTCTTGAAGGTATGAAAGGTAAGCCAGTCGTTGTCCGTACTATGGATATCGGTGGTGACAAGCATCTTCCTTACTTACCACTTCCTGAAGAAATGAACCCATTCTTAGGTTACCGTGCTATCCGTATCAGTTTGGATAGACAAGAAATCTTCAGAACTCAACTAAGAGCTTTGCTACGTGCATCTGCTTTTGGTAAGTTACGTATCATGTTCCCAATGATTGGTACTTTGCAAGAATTTAGAGATGCTAAGAAGGTCTTTGAAGAAGAAAAGGCTAAGTTAGTTAAAGATGGCGTTGAAGTTTCAGACAGCATTCAATTAGGAATGATGATGGAAGTTCCAGCTGCTGCTGTTCTTGCAGACCAATTTGCTAAAGAAGTTGACTTCTTCAGTATTGGTACAAACGACTTGATTCAATACACTATGGCTGCTGATCGTGGTAATGAACACGTTTCATACCTCTACCAACCATACAACCCTTCAATCTTAAGATTGATCAAGCATGTTATTGAATCAGCTCATAAAGAAGGCAAATGGGCCGGCATGTGTGGTGAAGCCGCAGGTGACAACACAATGCTTCCATTGCTATTGAGCATGGGTCTAGATGAATACTCAATGAGTGCTACATCAGTTCTTCGTGTAAGAAGCTTGATGAAGAAGTTGAGTACTAAGGATCTTGCTACATTGGCTGATCGTGCCGTTAATGAATCAATCACTAATGAAGATAACAAGAAGCTTGTTGAAGAATACTTGAACAAGTAATAATGTAAATTAAAAGAGACTTGCAGAAATGCAGGCCTCTTTTTTTTATGCCGTCTCCAGGAGCAAGCAAGAATGCCTGCTGTGGGACCGTCTGGAGCCAAGGTCTCCAGACTCGGTTTTGAGCTTCGCACAGTTCACGAATCTCAAAACACGTCCTGTGCTGTAATGGCTAAAGCCATAACACCACTGTCACTGCTGGTATTCTTGCTTGCTCCCTCCGACTAAGTTAACTGATTTTTTGAAATAGTATTGTACAGTCAGGTGCTAATACATAAGTTCCAAATTAATAAATAAAGTAATTTTTATTCTATGAAAATAATTAATTGTATTTGGAATACATATAGATTTGCCGTCTTTGTGGTAACCTTTTCATATGAATACTAAATGATGTGGGGATTATTGAATGACAAAATATCGGTGGCAAGCTAGTGCTTTGGTTTTAGTTACTTTCATGCTGGGTTGTAATGAATTTATGGTTGTCGGGGTACTTTCGGATATTGCTAAGTCTTTGTCGGTAACTGTTGCGACGGCGGGGTACTTGGTGACGATTTTTGCGATTGTCTATGCGATTAGTACGCCTATTATTACGATTTTGGCTAATCGATTTGACCGTTATAAAACGTTGATGGTCTTGCTGGTTATATTTTTGATTGGTAATACTTGGAGCGGTTTTACCACTAGTTATGGGTGGTTTTTGGTTTCGCGAATGTTGACCGCAGCTGTAGCTGGTTCGATTGAATCGTTGGTGATTTTGTTTGCCAATGATATTGCCCCTCGAAGTAAACGTGCAATGTTGATTTCTTGGATTGCGGCTGGTTTTAGTATTGCCTCAGTTGTTGGGGTACCGATTGGAACGGCAATTAGTACAGCAACTAGTTGGCATGTGGCTTTCCATTTGATATCGGTACTTAGTTTTTTGACAGTTTTAGTTATGGCTTGGTTGTTGCCCAAGAATATTAAGCAAGTGTCAGGTGGTATTAAAGATCAATTGGTTTTGCTGACGGATAAACGAATTTATTTGGGTGCAGCCTTGATACTTTGTTCGGCAGCGGCAATGTACTCTTATTACACTTACATTAGACCACTACTGACAACTGGCTTGGGGTTTGGAATAGTTGCATTAAATTGGTTGTTATTTGCCATCGGACTGGTCAGTATTATGGGTAATCAATTATCCGGCACGGTCGCAAAACGCAGTGGTTTAAAGAGTATGCCAAAGTTTTACGTGGTTAATATTGTCTTGTTATTATTATTTCCCTTGGCAATGAATAATGCTGTGACTGGCTTTGCTTTGTTGATTGTATTGACGTTGATAATTACCGTGGTAAATTCACCAATACAGATTCACTTCTTAGATGTAGCTGAGGCTGATTATCCACAAGCAATTTTGTTAGCTTCATCTTTAAATGCCATATTTTTCAATATCGGTATTTCAGCAGGTTCGGCAACAGCAGCCTTAATATTAGCTAACAGTGATTTAAAGCAGTTAGGACTTGGTGGAGCGGCATTTGATATCTTAGCATTAATAATTGTAGTAGTGTTGAATCAAACAATACTTAAATATCAACAAGCAAAAATAACTCACGAAAAAGACTAGTATTTGTTTTACTAGCCTTTTTTTACCACTAAAATTTCGGGATTCAGGTATTATGTGTTTGTAGTATAGGTCATAAAAATACGATTAAGTGGGGATGAATACATGATTATTGCTCCATTATTTATTATTTTATTATTGCTAGCTATTGCAATTGTACTTTGTATTATCGGTTTTAAAATAACGAGAAAGTCGACTAAATTCAAAAAAAGTACTAGTGATATTGAAAATTTGCAACTCTCAATTAATCTGGCTAGAAAATATCCTCAAGAACTTCGCCATTTAAAAAAAATATATCTAATATTTTTAATATCTTATTTGGTCATTCTTATGAGTTTAGCTGCCATTATTGCCGGCTTATACATGGAGTTTATGTATAGTGATCAGACGATTACTAGTGTAGGTTTTCTAATAGCCTTTGTGTCGATAATAGTAGAAATGATTTTTTTACGGAAATTATTATTGTTGAGGATTAAAATGCAAACGAATCTGAAAGAAAGTTCTGATGAACAAAATCAACAGAGAATTATACAGTATATTGCATCTAATCAGAATATAATTGAGGGCCAAAAGTATATATCAATAGCATTTGCATTAATTTTTATCATCGTATTTATTATTCGATATGAACTCTTTTGAAGAGATGCTTTAATCCAAAAAGGAACATTGAAACCATCGGTTGGTTTTAATGTTCCTATTTTAATTCAATTTTTAAATTTTTACCCATGGCAGAAGCCAACTTAGTGAGCGTATCAATACTAGTATTATTGCCATTTTCAATTTTAGATATGGTGGAAACTGGAACACCTGAATGTTTCGATAGGTCAGATTTTGTCCATTGCAATTTTGTTCTGCATTGATGAATGGAAACAGCAATTGCTAAATAAATACTTTCCCGTTCGAAGTCTAATTTAAAGTCTGGATCTTGTAGCTCTTTTTCAAGTAGATTATCGAGAGTATTATTTTGGGCCATAGAGTAACTCCTTTATAAAATATTATTTTACAATCCGCCATGCAACAAAGTAGTTAAATATTTATCAGCAGTTTCTTTATCCACATCGGGTTGTTCAAAAAGACACCATTCCAGCATCCCCACAATCAAATCGCTATAAAAACGAGCTAACAACTTAGGTGGAACTCGTTTTGAAGTGCTAGGTAAGCAGTATTCAACAATAATTCTATTAGCTTCTCGTTTCAAATAGCCTGCTGTATTGTGCCACAAATGAGAGTCAACACCGTTACTTTTCTTAATGTTTTCCAATAAAGGTTTGTTACTGTGGAAAAAGTCGAGTAGGAGATTGAAAGTTTCAATTAATCCATCTTCATTACGGGTAATGTCAGGTATTTTTTTGAAAATATCGCGTCCAATGTATGACCAAAGATACTGCAATAAATCTAATTTATCATCGAAATAGTTATAGAAGGTGGCTCGAGGGTATTCACTCTTTTGGCAAATATCGTTAACGGTAATTTTATCGAATTCCTTTTCACCTAATGCTTCAAACATGGCAATTCGAAAAGCTTTAAGGGTTCTTTTTGCACCAAGTGTCAGGTGCTGAGTAATGTCAATCTTCATTTCCTAGTTTCCCCCAAAATTCATTTATACATTTAATCATTAGTTTTAGTCTAGCATATTGTAAACGTTTTACTTAAATAAATGAGTGTCTAAATTTTTACAAAATATAAATAGTGTCTAAATATAGGCTAATATATAAAATTTGTCTCTTGTATAAGAGTTTCATTGATTTTATTATTATCAGTGAATTTTCAGAAAGTATTATGATGGTATTCATGTAAGGAGATAGAGCTATGCAAAAGAAGTTGAGTCGATATATTGCAGCTTTGATTGGTTGGATCATTGTGGTTGTTATTGCTTTAGTAGCGATGCCGAATGTTTCGCAACTGGTCAGAAATAAGGGGAATTTCACATTACCCAATACTGCTGAAAGTCAGAAAGCTTCCAATATTGAAAAGAAAGCCAATGGCAATAAGGCCGTTCGAACTTATACAGTTGTTTTCAAAAATGATAGTGGGGGCAAACTTTCGTCTTCACAGGCAACTGATATCAATGATAAATTAAACGAATTGAGCGACAAAAAGTTACTCAAAGTCACTAATGTCATGGGTCCGAGCGATAACGCTGAAACTAAAAAGCAATTGATTGCTAAAGACAAGACGACCCAATTAGCTCAGGTCACGGTCAAAAAGAACAACTATGTCGGGCAACAAGTTAAAGAGTTACAACGACAATTAAGTGTTTCGGGTATCAAGACTTATGTCACTGGTGTTGACGCCTTGAACGATGCCTTTTCAACTGTAACTGAAAAGGGGATTCAAAAGACGGAAGTTATTGCGGTGATTTTTATTTTTATCGTTTTAATTTTAGTCTTCCGTTCACCAATCGTACCTTTGATTTCCTTACTCAATGTCGGAGTAGCCTTTGCCACTTCATTGAGTATCGTCATGAATTTAGCACAAAAAGTTGATTTTCCAATTTCCAACTTTACTCAAGTCTTCCTAGTTGTTGTCTTGTTTGGGATTGGGACTGATTACAATATTTTACTTTATAACTACTTCAAAGGAGCATTAGCTAGGGGACTCTCGGCTAAAGAGGCTTCACATGAAGCTCAGATTCACGGTGGTCGGACGATTCTTTATAGTGGTGTTTCCGTCTTCATCGGTTTTTCAGTTTTGGCTCTAGCCAAGTTCTCGTTCTATCAAAGTGCTGTCGGCGTTGCCATCGGTATTTTAGTATTGCTGGCTGTTTTATTGACGCTCAACATGTTCTTCATGCAAACGTTAGGTGAAAAAATGTTTTGGCCTAGCAAAGTTACTGCTGGCGGTGGCAAGAGTCGGATGTGGTATGGTTTATCGAGATCGGCCTTAGCCTATCCAGTTGTCATGCTCGGTATCATTGCTGTCTGTGCAGTGCCATTTTTCATCAATCAAGATTCAACCTTGAACTTCAATAATGCCGATGAAGTGCCTGATAGCTATCAAGCTAAAGCAGGCTATCAAATTATTCAAAAGCATTTCAGTAAAGGGATGTCTGCTCCAGCTAACGTTGAAATTGAGGATAATTCCAAGATGACAACACAAGCTAAGTTGGCAGCCATTGATGATTTAACAACTTACTTACAAAAAGAACCAGGCGTTAAAACAGTTACATCAGCAACTGAACCTGGTGGTAATAAAATTCAAAGTATGTATCTCAAGAACCAATTAGTTACAATTACGAATGGTTTAACAACTTCAACTAAAGGACTTGAGAAAATTAAGTCCGGTTTGAATTCAGCTAGTTCGCAATTACAGAGTGCCAATATTAGCGGCAGTACCGCTCAAGTTCAACAATTAGCTAACGGTACAAGTCAATTACAAAGTGGAGCTCAACAGTTATCAAGTGGTATTAATCAATATACTGCTGGAGTAAATAGTGTTAACAGTGGTGTTCAAAGTGCTAATAGCCAATTGCCAGCGTTGACAAGTGGTGTTTCAACTTTGAGTAGTAGTTCAGCTCAGCTAGCAACTGGTATGTCACAACTACAATCACAAGTTAGTTCATTGTCTGGTCAAGCTACTCAATTGTTAGCTTTGATGCAAGCTTCTGGTCAAAATACAGGAGCTGCTAGTGGTGAGATATCACAATTACAAAGTTCAATCAGCCAATTGAGCGCTGGTTCAACAGCTTTGTCCTCCGGAATTTCACAATTGTCAGGTTCAATGCCTGGACTAACTTCAGGTATGTCAACCTTGGCTAGTGGCACAAGTACCTTAGCTGCAACTAGTTCAACCTTAAATTCTGGTAGCCAAAGTGTTGCCAGTGGTGCAACGACTGTTAATAGTGGTGTTCAACAAATGAATACGCAGTTGCAACAAATGGCTGTGGAAGTTACTCAGCTTGAAAGTGGATTATCTTCAGCAAATGATGGATTAGATACAATTGCTCAAGGTAATACAACAATGAAGAATTATTTAGATGGCTTACGGACCTCATATGTTGGTGATACGTTCTATCTACCAAAGGATACAATCAAGAGTAAAGCCTTCAAACCAGCACTTGATGCTTATATGAATGATGATCGAAAGATAGCTTCATTGACGATTATTTTCAAGGGTGACCCTAATAATGAGACAACTTCGAAACAATTAAAGACGATTCAATCTGACATGAAAGCTAAATTAAAGCATGGTCCATTGAAGCATGCGAAAGTCGCTGTCGGTGGTCAAACATCACAAAATAATGATTTGAGAACGTTGGCTAACGGTGACTTTGGTCGGACAGCAACAATTATGACGATTGGTATTGGCATTGCCTTGATTGTTGTAACTGAATCAATTTTGCAACCAATGACGATTATCGGAACATTGTTGTTAGCCTATGAAGTTTCGTTAGGTATCACAAGAATCTTCTCGAAACTAGTTTTGCATGACAATATGTTGAGCTGGAATACACCGTTCTTTACATTTATCATGTTGATGGCGTTAGGTGTTGATTACAGTATCTTCTTGATGATTCGATTTAAGGATGAACCAATGCCTGATTTGAAAGATCGGATGTTAAATGCGGCTACATCAATAGGAACGGTTGTTATTTCCGCAGCTATCATTTTGAGTGGTACCTTCGCAGCCTTGATGCCATCAGGTGTCACGACATTGATTCAAGTTGCATTAGGCGTTATCTTCGGATTGATTATTCTAGTAATAATCTTGCCTTTGACAATGTCATCGTTGATTAGTTTGACTACATGGCATGATAAACGCTTGTTTAGAGTTAAGAAACCTAAAGACAAAAAGAAAAATAATGATGATGCTAGTGATGTAGCGGATTCCAAAGCATAAAAAAACAGCTGTCATGAGAATTTCATTTCTCGTGGTAGCTATTTTTGACTTTTGTATTGTTCGTAATAGGTGTTGATAATTAGGGCAATGAGAATTAAAAGGATTCCAAAAAGTGAACCCTTTAGTGAAAACATTTTTTTGGTTTCGAGAGCAAGGTTCATATTACCGATGTAAAAAAGAACGATAGCTTGGAATATAAAGGCAATGGTATGATTTTTCAAGTAATCAAGAGTGTTTTTGCGAAATTTTTGCATGAACATAAAAATCCCTCCTAATTTAAGTTGCTTATTAGTCATAGTATATTACTGAAGATAGGAATAAGTAAACTCTAGAAAGATTAGCAAATCATTGAAATATCCATTAAAGTCAATTCCAGCTTGATTTCAATCATGGAAGAAATTTTTCAATGTATGTTACCCTAATATAAGAGTTTTTATGAGAGGGGACATATGAAGAATAAAGTTATTCGTAATTTTTTAATATTTGTCATCTTCTGGTTACTAATCACGCTAGGGATGAATATTATGCAGCAACGACCATTGTTTTACAGTTTTCCATGGGAAGTATTGTTGATCTTCCTACTATCACTAATTCAAATTGTTACCAATTATCCACGTAAAGTTATTTGGGGCATTTACTTCGTAGTCTTCTTTATATTTATGTTGTTAACAGGTGGGTATTATAATTGGACATCACTAATAACATTTGCGATGATGTCAGTGTTTATGAGTGCGATAACGTATTTCATTGGAAATCAGTTTAAAAAAGGTGAACACGTTAAATGAGAAAATTATCATGGCTGATTTTGGGATTGGGAGTTCTTTTATTAGCCGGTTGTAGTGTTAAAAATAATCAAACAGAGCAACAAGCACAAAAACTTCAACAGACGATTCGAAAGAATCAGAAAGTTTGGCAAAAACAGAAGTCAGCTGCGGTTAATGTTAATCAAAAAGATTTAGCACCATTCGTAGCGACCATACCGACCGGTTATCATGATGAAGATATGTCATTGTCACGTTTTAAAAATGGCAGTCAGCTAGTCGTTCAAGCACAAGTAGTTAATCTGCAGGCTGAAAAACCAACGTTGGTAACAGAAACCAAAACCACACTTTATATCAAAAAAGTATTGGCTGGTAACAAGGATTATCAAGGAAAGACCATCAAAACTGAATTGTCAGGTGGACTTACGACCGCAAAGTTTAAATATACAAGTCTAGAAGGTGAATACATCGGTAAACAGTATGGCGTCAAAAATCCTCAAACTGAAGTTTATAATGATAATCCCAATAGTCCATTACCAAAGATTGGTCAAACAATTATCGTTGGACTAAATCCATTTCGTCCAGAGAATGAACATGATCTTAAACAACATCAAGAAAATGGTTTAACAACCAAGAATTTTTACGTCATTAATAATCCCGACGTTACTTATTGGGTTAAACGTGATGGAAAATATCAGCTAAATAATCCAGCCTTTTCGAAACGGGATAATGTCAAGAAATATCCTAATTTGAATGGATTATCTAAATATTTTAATCAGCATCTAAATGGTTAAAATTCATACCGTAAGTTAAAAGAAGTTGAATGATTAAATGTCATTCAACTTCTTTTTGATTAGAAAATTTTTCTATAAATTTATTAAGATCAGAAATGACATTTTACAAAATGTACGTTATTATCCGCTAGCTTATCATGATTTTTGTGTTGTGTAGATTAAATTGATGAAGTATTATTAAAAATAATATAATAATTTTCTAATCTAAGAAGGCGGAATATGGATAAGTTTAAGAGGCAAATATATTTAGCAACATCGGCATCCCTGATATCAGGTTTTGGCAATGGGATGTTCTCCTTCGCCATTGATTTGTATGTTCTAAGAGAATCCTCATCGCCCTTATGGTTTGCTGGAACTCAAATAATTTCGCCATTAATCGCCTTTTTTCTTTCTCGTAAAGTGGGAGATTTGATAGATAAATACCCTCACAAAAAAATACTTAGTTTGGCGTATATTGCAGAAATTATCGTGACCCTAAGTTATTTCTTCTTATTGCAACTTAAAGTATCAATGACGGTAAAGTTCTTAATGACGTTGGTTGTATTGGTATTCCTTAATATATTTAATTTAGTTGAGCAATCATCATATCAAGCATCGGTTATTAATTTAGTGCCGAAAGATCGCATCCAAAAATTGAATTCCATGCAACGATTAGCAGCGTCATGCTCACAAATTTTTTCACCAGCACTTGGAGCTTCGATATATTCTTTATTAGGAATGCACAATATGATTTCAATTAGAATCGTGACGGTTCTAATGTCATTAATTTTGATTTCAATGATTGATTTTTCAGCAGCAGCAAATGACGTAATAGATGCGAAAGAAAAAGTAACAAAACAGACTAATCTAAAAATTCACGAAATATTAAAAGGCAATAGGGTATTGTTATATGCGATTATCATGTCCATTGGCGTTAATATCTTTTTAGCAATATCTAATATTGCACTACCATTTTTAATGGTACATATTTTGAAATTCACGAATGGTCAATATGGCTTGCAACAAACAATGGTCGGAGTCGGCTCGATTTTGGCAGGCGCTTTTCTCTCAATGGGGAAGAATATATCAAAACCAGTTCGAGTAAGTATGATTGCGATGATAAACATATCCATTTCATTGATGATTTTTGGAATAACAGGAATCGTGAATATTTCTCACTTATTTAGTTTGGTAGTATTCCTAACCGTTTCAACAATTATGGGCGCATCCCTAGTTGCAATGGAAATACCAATGAGCACATATATGCAGGCGTCAGTTCCCAAGAATATCCAAGGAAAAGTCTTTTCATTTGTCTTTGGAGCATCTCAGATAGCAATGCCAGTTGGAACAATAATTGGAACAGTGTTCGTATATAGTCCGTTTATTTTATTAATTATAAGTGGGGTACTTATGGCAGTTTTCGTCACATTTAATTATTTGAAAAATGGTAGGTCTGTTGCTAAGATATCGTAATTATTTGAATTAACTCTAGTGAGTTTCAAGCTTGCTAGAGTTTTTTAATTGAGACAATAAATCCTAAACCAGCGAATAAACTAGTCGGAGTGAATGAGGGAGATGTTACCAGCAGTGAAAGTGGTGTTAGGTCGGTGATTTTCCGGCCTTACAGCACGGACGTATTTTGAGATTCGCGTACTTTGCGAAGCTCAAAATCGAGACTTGAGACCTTGGCTCAAGTCGGTCCCACAGCAGGTAACATCTCCCTCATTCACGGAGGCGGCCCCAATAGTTAAATTACTCTTAAACCTTCCCCAATATCAGCCACCCCAAAAACCTAAGAATTATAATTAATTATGAATATTTCAATATGGAGGGATTAATTTTGAAAAAAAGTACATCACTATTATTCAGTGGACTTTTAGTTTCAGGTATGGTCCTAGGTGCAACTGTTACATCAACAACAGTTCACGCTGACAATACTGCTACTACTCAAGCCACAGCTAACGTTACAAACAACGTTTCTTACTATGATCAAAATGGTAAATTTATCCTTAACAAGGATGAACAAGGAACAAAGGGTTCACCAATTACATTTGCCCCAGACGGATTTGCTATTCCAACTAACAACCAAGCTGTTTTCGGTGACGATGCCGCTACTGTTAGAGTTACTGTTAACGAAATGATTTCTGTTAAGGTCAACTATGTTGATCAAAATAACAAATTAGTTAACTCCGAAGTTGTTAACGGTGGTGTTGGTAATACAGCTAAATTGACTGATTTACCAGCCGGCTGCAACTGGGTCAACGATGCTGAACAAACAATTACTTTAGTTGATGGCAAGGAATACAACGTACCTGTTACTAAGAAGGTTTTCAACACAGTTATCTTTAAGACTGCTGATAATACTGAAGTTGGTCGTACCGAAGTCTTTAGTGACAAAGTTGGCGATGCAATTAACTTAACATCAAGTCAAATTCCTGCTGGCTACAAAGCTGACACAACTAGTTTGACACTTCAAACAGATAATAATACCCAATTTATTACTGTCACAAAGGATGCAGAAGCTGCTACAGGTACCGTTACTGTTAATGATCAACCAGCTCAACTTTACACAATTTACGGCAATACCATTACCGGTCGTACTTTGAAAGCTAACTCATCATGGAAGATTTTTGATACTAAGGTTATCAAGGGTAAGACTTATTACAAAGTTGCTACAAACGAATGGGTCGAAGCTAGTGCTGTAACTGTCAATAATGACACAACTAACACAGTGACACCATTTACAAGTACCGTTACAACTGGTAGCGTCGTTTCAAAATTGTACAACAAAGAAGGTAAGCTATTAACTGGTCGTGCTTTGGGTCCAAACACTGGCTGGAAGACTGCTAACAAGATGATCTTAAACGGTCACACTTACTATCAAGTTGCTACTGACGAATGGGTTGATGCAAGTACCGTTACTGTTGCTGGCGAAACAAGTACTGACAACAATGTCACACCTTCAACGGGTGTTGTAACAGTAGGGTCAAATCTAGCTCTTCTTTATACTAAAGATGGCAAAGCTATTACTGACCGTGCCCTAAGACCTGGTACTCCATGGCAAACAGCTAATAAGATGACTTTAAATGGAGAAACTTATTATCAAGTTGCTACAAATGAATGGGTTAAAGGTAGCGATTTAGCTAAATAGTTAGAGAGTGGAGAAGTGGCGGTTAGCTCCCAAGCATTTTCGTAGCTTGATGAATTACATGCCGATTTTGCATGTGATTTATCAAGTTATGAAAAGCGGAAGGAGTTGCCACTTCGGAACTCGTTTTAGATAAAACAAAAAAATGTCACTTCATTAATTTTTGAAGTGGCATTTTTGTTATGCTTTGTAAGTTTCGGCAATCCATTCATGCGTTGAAACACGACGATAAGTTACGCCATCAACTGTTTTAGATTGGTCAGTATACCAAACAGAATCATTGGCAACAGCACGATTTTCGATTGGAACGACTTGATTGTCAGTATTAATACCAACAAGTGGGACAAAGTCGCCATGGGCATTATGAACTTTAATGACGTGATCATTTTGACCATTAACATCACCATAAGTTTTTAAATTATTATAGTAAGTTTTAATCAAGTCATTGAATTGGTCCATGTTGTAACCCCAAATACTGAAGTAATAAACAGGATCTTGGTGCGTCGTTTCATGCCACGTGTTGCTGGCTTGAGCATGGGAGATAACAGTTTGACCAGGGACATCTGGTAAATTGTATTGAATTAATTTTGAAGCAATGTAATAAGCGTCATTTGAAAGTGAGCGGGCAAAAGCATCGTAAGAATTTACTCGACAAAGTTCAACTTGAACGTAACGGGCATTGGCAGTTGGACCAGCTCCCCAAACAGCGTAGTCGGTATTATGAATGTTTAAAATCTTGTTATCATCAACAAAAGCGTGGACGTAAGTTTCTAGTTTAGGCCAATTAGCATTGAAACGGTCAGTGAATTGTTGAGCAGTAACATTAGCCTCCGAAGTTTCATGGACAACGACACCTTCGGGATGACCAACACCATTGCGATAGCCAGTCCATTCGCTGAAAGTACCTTCTTGGTTTTGAATCGCAGCCGGTTTGATTTTGTTGGAAATGATGTAATCGTTGATTTTTGAATCAGCTTTAACAGTCGTTATGTGCGTTAAGCCGATGATTGAAAATAACATAATAAAAGATGTGATAAAAAATAGTTTCTTTTTTGTGATAATGATTCCCCCTATAAGTTCCAATATTAAGAGTAGCATATAAGAAAGTTAGGAAAGTTTACAGAACCGTTACAACTAAAAAAATCCAGACAACCACTAGAGATTGTCTGGATTTTCTTAATTATGATTATAGTTAATATTAATTGTTTTCTTAGAATGTAACTTAATAGAACTGAGAGCATGTAATACTTGATACAACCCTAGACTACCAACGATTGCAATCACAGGTAAGAATTCAATTCGGTAACGACCTTGGATTTCAATCAACAGTTGAACGACCGCAAAAGCCATTAATGGCAATAACAAGAGATACAAATTATCACTGAATTTAGCTCGGAAAAGTTGTAAGGAACCAATCCATGAGAAGATGATCAAAATAATTGAACCTGTATATGCTAGAAAGTTAATTCGATCAACTGTTTTAACGGAGTGCGTCATACGAATATTAGCAGCGTCAGTCGCCATAGTTCGACTAGACCAGAGTCCTTGTGTTTTGTGAATGAAGAGGGATAACCAAGCGTGATTTTCGTTGAGATAGGCAATTTCTTTATGTAACTGAGCTTTCTCAACCTTACTCATCTGGTGACGTGTCTTATTAGGATTGATTAACTTGTCCATATCAGGTGAATAAGTTCCGTTGGATTGATAATTTAGTCCAGTTACAAATTTCCATTCAGGGTCATTGTTGGTCAAACCATAGGCGTTGATGCCAGTAGCTTTGATACCCCAACTTGAAAGAGAAAAGAGTACGAAATAAATTACGAGTGTTAAGAAGACTTTCATTGTAGCGTGATAATCTTTCTTCTTTAATAGTAGGTAAATCAATGCATAGACGACGATACCTGCGATAATAACTGGTCCAATCGGGCGAATTAAGCAACCACCGGTCAAAGTTATCCCAGCTAAAATGTAATATTTTAACTTATTTTGCATTATTAAGTAGAAAGTTATCAAGTAGAAAAGTGAACCTAAGTATTGGTTACTAGCCTGACTATTTAAGGCGAACCAATCGAGATCAATCATCAAAATGAGAATGGATAAACGGGCCATTTTGATATTGTGGAAAATTTTAATAACGAAGAGGTAAGTAAATAACAGGATTAATGCCTGATAAATAACGTTGAGAAATTGGATAGCAAAGATATGATAGCCAAATATTTTTGAAACAATCATTGCATAAACAAAGTAGCCTGACTGATAGGCATATTTGGAAAAATAATCATTGTCAGTTTGATAAAGTGGATCACCAACTTTGTAATTAAGTAGCCGATCCCAGAAATTACCGAAATCACTTAATTGCACTGACGGTACTTTGGAAATCCATAGCAGTGCTGTAATTGTAAAAATCATTAACATCGTAATAACAACGAGCCAATTGAGTGTTTTGTCGTCAGTCTTTATTTGCGTCAGCCCATAGCCAACTAGCAGGACTAGTAGGATAGAGGCAATGACAATTATGGAATTATGAGAATTTTGGAATAAAAAGTTTTGGTGATAGAAGACTAACATTAATAGAAAGGCCGCAGAAGTAAAGATGGCGACACAGGTTAGAATGGTTTTACTGATGATACTTTGAAATTTTTCGATAATGTTTTTCCCCCTTAAAAAAGTGGGTATCCTACAATGAATATGTCTGTTTAAGCATAAAGTGAATCCATTTACGAGTCAGTATGCCGTAATATTACGGATTGTCTTGCCTAAAAATCTAATACTCATGTTAAATGACAAAAGCAGCCAAAATATCGGCTGCTTTTGTTTTGTTATATATATCCCCAATAGGAGAAAATACCCTCAAGAAATATACTACACTAAGATAATTTATCTTTAAATAGCATTTAGGATGATATCCTTAAAAGGCAAATAATAATATGAGAGTATAAAAAAATTCTCGCCAATTAGCGAGAATATAATTATTTATTGAGGCACTTCTTTAATGCAGCAAGTTTACGACGGGCAACATCACAGGTAGTGCCGTCTTTAAAGACTAACTTATGTTCCTTACTGTCAACAGATTTAATGTTGTTAGGGTTCACTAGAAGGCTTTTGTGAGCACGATAGAAGTTAGGAAGTCGATCTTCGATAGCTTTTAAAGTATCAGGAAATTCAATTATTTCATTTGTTGAGTGTAAAAAGACATTATGATTATTTTCTGATGATTCAAAATAATTGATTTGATTAATGTCAAAAGCATACTTCTTGGAACTGATCTTGAAGTTGAACTTTTCGACATTTTGGTCACTAGAGGGAATAAGTCGTTCAATCGTTATATCTAAATCTTGGTACAGTTTCTTTTTGATACCATCTAAACCAATCTCTTTGGCGATATAGTCCAAAGGTTCTACCTTTCGATCAAAAATCAAAGTAGTTAGTTCCTCATGAGTAGTTATAAATACAATTTTAGAATTTAAATCTTGTTGTCGAATTTTTGTTGCTAAGTCAATACCTTTAATTTTTGAGTCAGGAAATTCTATATCTAACAAGAAGAATTTAATATCATTGGGATGGCTTTCCATATATATGCTTACGTCATTGGGATTACCAGTGGAGAGAATGATTTTCATACTAATATTTGGGTGCTTTTTTATGTAATCCTTTATCATCAGTTGATAATACATGCGTAATTCTTCGTTATCTTCACAAATTATTATATTTAATAACATTATTGATCTTCCAATACAGTTAAGATGGTTGAATAATAACCATCCTTTATTTTTGTCTGTAATAACAAATTATTATTTGAGTTGACAATCTCATTCACAGTCGCAAGACCTAAGCCACTATGATTTTTCTTAGTGGAGTAACCTGCGGTATAGATTTTATTTAGTTCAATGGTGTTTGATGATTTTAAACTATTCTTGATGACGAATTCTATATATCCGTCAAAAGATATTAAGGCAAAGTTTAATTCAGGTTTTTCAGCTTCGTGACTGGCGTCGATAGCGTTGTCTAACAATATTCCTAAAATTCTGGTTATATCAACAGAGTAATTAGAAGGAATATTGGCTTTGGTGTCAACTTCGAAATCGACCTTTATACTATTATTACTAGCATATATCAATTTGGAAATTAATATTCCTTTAATCAATTTATCTTTAATGCTGTATAAATTTGCTTTATTACTATCGGATGTTAGATTCATGCGTTTATAATTTAATAGTTTATCGATAGAAGGTTTTAAACTTTTATTGTCATTAGCTGATACAGATAGTGATAATAGAAGGTTTTTATAGTCATGTTTGAGCTTGCGTAATTCATTATTTCTTTTTTCTAGTTCATTGATATATGCATCGCGCTCATTCATTTGTTGAAGTTTGAGCTTAGTTTGCATTTCTCTAAAATGGCTGTAAATTAGCATTGTTATACTAACAGTCATGAAAATAATCGTTACGGTAATCATTAAGGTAGTTATTTTAAAATACCTTTGTTCAATGTTAAGGTATTTCGTTAAATTATCTAATGATAAATAAAATAAATTCAATATAATTAATGTAATTAAAATGATTCTTTTAATCACATTATCTTTTATGAAAGCCCTCAAATGATATCTTTTATCAAATGATTGAAATATATTAAGCGTTATTAATGAAAAGAAGTAATTTAATATTGAAAGGGTTGTAAATAAAATAACTGATTGACCAGCAGTTTTAGGATCGGATAAAGATGGTAGAACTCCGATAATAACAACACTCCCTAATCCTTGAGTAACTGTTGTTAGTAGTAAAGAAAATAACCAAACTAATAGTCTATCTGTAAGACTATGGTTTGACCTTATAAAAAATGCAGCTATGAAAACTACTAGAAAAGAACTTAAATCAGGATAATTAGATGAAAGAGTATCAAATAATGTGAGAAGTATGCAAATAATAAAAACTAATATATAATTCAACTTACTTTTAGACTTAGGTAATATACTAAAGTAAATTATAAATAATAATAATGTATTTAGAAAATCGTTGATGGCCCAAGCTGTATTATAAGTTAACACAATTGGTACCTGGTTAAACTATAAGAACTGTTGCTTTTAATAGTTAAACTTAATATATTTAACATAATTATAATCCCCCTATATAATATTATAATTATTTATTACAATATTGAAGATTTTATCATAAAGGACGTTTTTATGATGTGGGGAATACGTGAACGGTAAATTATATTCTTGAATGGTATACTTAATACTAATTTGAATATTCATGGTTGAGGTAGAAATATGTTTTTAGGATCAGTTATCTATGATAAAAGGCGTAGTTTAAATTTAACTCAAAATGATCTCGCTAATGGTGTTTGCAATCAAAATACAATTAGTAAGATGGAAAAGCATAATATGACACCGCAGATTGATGTCTTAATTAAGATTTGTCACCGATTGGACTTATCTTTAAATGATGTTTTCAGTGACTTTTCAAGTGATTCTAAGCAGGAACAAATTTTTGTTTTAGATTCAATTGAAGAGAATGTATTATTGAATGACATTTCTGAGATTGATACGAAGTTATCGTTAGTTAAAGATGATATCAATTCCAAAGATATGGCTCAATTTAGCTTTATCGAAGGTGTTTTGCAATTTTGGCAATCTAATTTAGAAAGAAGTTCATTTGAATTAGATAAAGTTGTTAAAGAAACGAAATCAGATAATGACAATATTTATACTTTGATGGCATATTTAATTAAGGCAATGATTTATTTAAAACAAAACCATCCTGATATGGCTGCTTATTACTGCAAAACAATTGCTGACTCGTTACAAGAAAATTTAAATATTGCTAATGCACAAGGAATTGAAATTCTTTTCATATGTAAGTCACTTGGGAAAATCTATGCGGATTTAAATCAAATTGATTTGGCAATTGAGATTTCAAAGCGTGGAATAAAATATGCTAATGAAAAACACTTGTCATATTTTATTGACGAATTAAACTATAATATTGCTTTAGCACTCAAACCAAAAGGTACTGATAATCAAGAATTTCAAAAGTACCAAAAGATTGCCTACTACTCAGCAATTTCTTTAAATCATGAATCTTTCCAAAAGAAAATTGAAAAAGAATTGTTAAATAAATAGTTAAGATTTATTTAATTAGTAGCTAAAAATAATCTTCTGATAGTATAGTGGATGTC
The DNA here is from genome assembly GCF_001435815.1 of Companilactobacillus nantensis DSM 16982. Classification (GTDB taxonomy): domain Bacteria; phylum Bacillota; class Bacilli; order Lactobacillales; family Lactobacillaceae; genus Companilactobacillus; species Companilactobacillus nantensis. The sequence continues at coordinate 37,907 of NZ_AZFV01000017.1, forward strand.
GTAAAAGGGAATCTACTAAGGGAGATATTAATATGCAAACATTGGATCAATCAAAATCATATTATCGTCGTATCACAACACTCGATATTGTAACTATTTTGATGATAATAGGCTTGCTGTTCTTTACGAATGGATTTTTACTTTCATTATTATTGATTGTTGTTTATCCATTCAGTCATTCAAAAGTTTTAGTATCAGATATTGGGGATAAAAATACTAAGATTTGGGTTCGCAAGATGGACTGGGATGTATACCGCAAAGAACATCGCTTAGGTCCAGTTATGCAATATAAATCCCGTAGTACGGTTGATATGAAACAGGCTTAGCAGACTCTCGGGTCTGCTTTTTTTGTACCTAAAGGAGTACAATTAAATTAATAAATAGTTTATGGGGGGGGATTCGATATGAAAAAAATCACAACTTATTTAGCAGTTTTCGTTGGTTTATTATTTGGCGCTTTAACATTAACAAATACGACAACCGTTAAAGCTGATTCACCGCTACCTGCAGGTCGTTATAGTTTCGCAGTAACGAATAAAGCTCAAACAACCGATATGCAAGGCAATGTTACGGCAACTGTTTTGGATGCTGGTTCAGTTTGGAAAATCAACAGTGAATATACTCACGGTAATCAAACTTATTTCCAATTGGCACCCAATTTATTAGTAAATCAAAATGACGGGTACCTATATTTACCAAGTGTTGGAACAGTAACAATTAGCACTAAAACACCAGCACCGTTGTATGACCACAATGGAAAATTGATTACTGACCGTGCTTTGTCACCAAAATCATCTTGGTATACTGACAGAACTATTTTCCGTGATAAGATGACATTTTATCGTGTTGCGACTGATGAATTTGTTTCATTAGCTGATGCACTTGGTTAAATATTTGAGCAGACTATGTGTCTGCTTTTTTTAATTTAATGAACCTATAATTGGGTCAATAAATATGTTTAGGAGGCAAATATAATGAAAAAAGTTATGACATATTTATCTATTTCAATGGGTTTACTATTCGGATTATCAACTTTAGCTAACGTGACAACAGTTAAGGCGGATTCAGTTTTGCCTGCAGGACGTTATGCCTTTGCTGTAACAAGGACAACTGAAACAACCGATCAAAAGGGCGACTTGACCTCAACAGTTTTACCCAAAGGGTCTTCATGGCTAATCAATACCGAATATGATAAAGGTGACCAGACATTCTTTCAATTGGCACCCAATGTAGTGGTTAATTTGTATGCAGGCTATGTTTATACGCCAAAGGTCCAAGATGTAAAAGTCATTTCCAAAGGACCAGCATCTTTGTACGACCATAATGGACAATTAATTACTGACCGCGCTTTAGCTCCAGGCAGTGAATGGTATTCAGATCGAGTGATTTTCCTAGATCATGAGACTTACTATCGAGTAGCTACAGATGAATTTGTTTCGATTGGTAACGTAGAAGAATACTAACTTTTTTAGATTGGTATAGGTCCGATGGTTTATTTTTAAATCGTTGGACCTTTTTATATCAAAAATAATTTATCTTGTGGAACACCTGATGTGACAACCATATGTTCGTGTCAAGCAAAATATTTAGTGTTATCCACTTGAAATTTTCTCCATACTTTAAATTGAAAAAACCATTGCTAAGTCTTCGAGTTCGATATTAGAATAGTAGTTGCGACTTCGATTTTCGCTTTGAATTCTGCAGAATTCTTTAAGGTACAAGATGTAAATTTTGTCATTAAACTGCCGTTATGGCGGGACACAAAATGGTTCTATAGAAGTTAATAATAATAATTCAATACTACATATTGTTATTAATCCGAATTGAAGGTACTATATATTGTGTTATTAAAAAGTGTGGAGTGATTATTAATGGACGTAATTAATAAAGTTATTTTATCCGACGAATTCGTCGACGAAGTTAAGAAAACAATTAAACCCCACTGGGGTGAATTAGGCTGGGTTACATACAAGCGTACTTATGCGCGTTATATTGATGAACTTGGTCGGACTGAAAACTGGTCCGAAACTGTTAAGCGTGTGGTCGAAGGAAATATCAATCTTGACCCTCGTTTGAAAGATAATAATTTAACTGATGAACAATATGCCGGATTAGTTAAAGAAGCTCAAGATTTATATAAATTGGTCTATGGTTTAGCTGCCACTCCTTCAGGGAGAAACCTTTGGATCTCTGGGACTGAATATCAACATCGTAATGGGGATGCCCTCAACAATTGTTGGTTTGTTGCCATCAGACCCCAAAAATACGGTGATAGCCATATTGTGCCAAGCTATCTTCAAAAAGAACAACTTGCTGTATCAATGCCTTTCTCATTCATGTTTGATCAATTGATGAAGGGTGGCGGGGTTGGTTTCTCTGTCGTTCCTAGCAACATGAAACTAATGCCTGTTGTTGATAACAAAGTTGATTTAACTGTCATTATCGGTAAGGACAGTGCCTCATACAAAGATGCTATCGCTGCTGGTGCCGTAGACCGTGACGACTGGTTGGCAAAGCATGATATTGCCGATACACGTCACTATGAATTACCAGATACCCGTGAAGGTTGGGTTATCGGTAATGCCAATATGATTGATGCTCACTTTAACGATACGAATGATGGTTTCAAGGATGTTGTCCTTGATATTACTGATATCCGTGCCAAAGGTGAAAAAATCAAAGGTTTCGGTGGAACTGCTTCTGGTCCCGTACCATTGATTGAAATGTTCTTTGATATTAATGAAGTTTTAAATAATGCCGTTGGTCGTAAGTTGACTTCAGTTGACTGTACCGATATGGGTAACTTGATTGGTAAAACTGTTGTTGCTGGTAACGTCCGTCGTTCGGCTGAACTTGCTTTGGGCGGATCAACTGATGATGATTTCATTACAATGAAACAAGATCAAAAGAAACTTTATCACCACCGTTGGGCTTCTAATAACAGTGTGGCCGTTGATTCAGAGTTCAAACGTTATGCTCCAATTGCTGACTCAATTACTCACAATGGTGAACCTGGTATCGTTAATTTGGAATTATCACGTAACTATGGTCGTGCCATTGATGGCTATCAAGCAGGAATTGATGATGGCGTTGAAGGTACCAATCCTTGTGGAGAAATTTCACTAAGTAATGGTGAACCATGTAACTTGTTCGAAGTCTTTCCATTGATTGCTACCGAACAAGGCTGGAGTTTGGAAGAAGCTTTTGCCTTAGCAGCCCGTTATACAAAACGTGTTACATTCAGTAACTATGATTGGGAAATTTCACGTGATGTCATTCAAAAGAATCGCCGGATTGGTGTTTCAATGTCAGGTATCCAAGATTGGATTTTGACAACCTTTGGTAATCGTGTCGTAACTGGTTTTGAAGCTGCAACTGATTCTGAATCAGGCGAAACAATTCAAAAACCTATTTATGACCAACGTGTTGTAAAGAAGTTCGATGATTTGTATCACACCGTTGTTGAAGCTGATAAAGAATATTCAAAGGCCCTAGGCTGTAAACCATCAATCAAGCATACAACAGTTAAACCATCTGGTACTGTTGCTAAATTGGCTGGTGTTTCTGAAGGAATGCATTTCCACTATGCCGGTTACTTGATTCAAAGAATTAGATTCCAAGATACTGACCCATTGTTGCCAGCATTGAAGGCTTGTGGATATAAGATTGAACCTGATGTTTATACAAAGCATACAATGTGTGTTGAGTTCCCAGTTAAAGCGGCCAACGCTGATGACCCTAACTTTGCCTCAGCTGGTTCAGTTTCAATTGCTGAACAATTCGCTACACAGGCATTCTTACAAACATATTGGTCAGATAATGCGGTTAGTTGTACGATTACATTCCAACCAAAGGAAGCCGACCAAATTGCATCATTGATGTATCAATACAGACACGTCACAAAATCAACTTCATTGTTGCCATATAGTGGAGCTGACTTTAAACAAGCACCTAAGGAACCAATCGACAAGAAAATTTATCAAGAACGTGAAGCAGAAGTAAACGAAAACGTTGCTGATGTCTTCGCTAAACAAAACGATAATCACGATAAGAAAGATATTGAACTAGTCGATCAGTCAGATTGTGCTGGTGGAGCTTGTCCAATTAGATAGTTACTAGTTGGGTCGTCGTTTGATTTAATATATTTGAATAAGTAATTTAGTCCAGAGGCATCCATAATAGGGTGCCTCTTTTTTTGTCATCCGATTTAGTTTTTTCCATTATTAATAATCAATAATTTTTGAACTGATTTTTTCTTCTTAATTCAATATATCCGTAGGAAACATAAAATAACCAGTCAACAAACTAGCCGGAAGGAGCAAGAGATTTAGGTCGCTGTGCAGGTGGTGTTAGGGCTTTAGCCCTTACTCCACGGGACGAGTTTTGAAACTCGCGTATTTTGCGAGGTTCAAAATCGAGGGTCGAGACCGCTTTTTGGCTCGAGCCGGTCCCATAGCGACCTAAATCTCTTGCTCCTGGAGGCGGCCCACAAAAAAATAATCTTAATACTTTACTTTTTAAATTTACAGTCGTAAACTATGAATTGTTAAGAAGATTACAGATGTAAACTTAAACAAAGGAGGAAATGACATGAAAGAAGTTGAATCAATGAGCCGGGCTGAATGGCAAGTGATGCGGATCATTTGGACATTAGGTGAGGCCACGAGTAAACAGGTCATTGAAATCCTAGAACGAAAGACTGAATGGAAGGCCGCAACAATTAAAACTTTAATGATTCGGCTACAAAAGAAACATTTTTTGAAGGCTGAAGAAACCAAGCGTCCTTACATTTATCAACCAATGATTCAAGAAGACGATGCTATTCATGAAAGTGTTAATGAATTATTCGATAGCATTTGTTGCATGCGCAAAGGTACCGCAATTAATGACTTAATTGAAAATTCAGATATTTCGCAAAAAGATATTTCTAAGATACTCGAAACATTAAACAAAAAAGCTCAAACAGCGCCAGAAGAGGTCGAATGTGACTGCCTGGAAGCTGATTTAGATTAAGGGGATGATCTTATGAAAGATATGAATATGAAACACGAAGATATGAAGGAAGACATGAAAATGGACATGTCGAGTGGCCATGATATGATGATGCACGGTGGTCAGATGATGGATATGGGTGATTTAAGACAAAAGTTTTGGATTTCACTAGCTTTAGCCATTCCTGTATTTATCCTTTCACCTTTTATGGGAGTAAATCTACCATTTCAATTTCAATTTCCAGGTTCTGAATGGATTGTTTTGATTTTATCCACAGGCCTATACTTCTACGGTGGGAAACCATTTTTAACTGGTGCTAAAGGTGAATTAGCTGAAAGAAAACCAGCGATGATGACCTTGATTACCATGGGTATCAGTGTTGCTTATATTTACAGTCTTTATGCCTTTGTTATGAACGATTTATTACATTCCTCAACTAAAATCATGGATTTCTTCTGGGAGTTAGCTTCATTGATTGTCATCATGTTGCTAGGTCACTGGATTGAAATGAAATCTACTATGAGTGCTGGGAATGCTTTACAAAAAATTGCTTCATTGGTACCAAACAAGGTTCACATGATTCACGGCACAGAAACAATGGATCACGATATTTCAATGGTTAAATCAGGCGATATTGTTGAAGTTCGTGCTGGTGAATCAGTTCCCCTTGATGGACACATTATCGCTGGTTCTGGCTACATCAACGAATCATTGATTACTGGTGAATCAAAAGCTGTTAAAAAGGAACTTGGTAGTAAAGTTGTCGGTGGTTCAATCAACGGTGATAGCACAATTAAGGTGAAAGTTGATAAATCAGCCGGAGAAGGCTACTTGTCACAAATCAGTAAACTAGTATCTGATGCCCAAAATAATCGTTCTAAGACGCAAATGCTTGCTGATAAAGTATCTAGTTGGTTGTTCTACGCTGCTTTAGTTGCTGGTATCTTATCTTTCATTTACTGGTTGATTTTCGATGATATGAATACTGCTTTGAACAGATTAGTTACTGTTTTAGTTATTGCCTGTCCTCATGCTTTAGGTTTGGCAATTCCACTAGTTATGTCACGTAGTACTTCAATCGCTGCCACAAATGGTTTGATCATCCGTGATAACCAATCAATGGAAAACAGTCGTAAGATTGACTACATCGCTATGGATAAAACTGGTACTTTGACTGAAGGTAAATTTAACGTTAACGGACTTCAAAGTACTGATGAATCAATTGACGATAACAAGTTATTAGCAATTATCGCTGGTATTGAAAGTGGTTCAAGTCACCCAATTGCCAATAGTGTCGTTCAATATGCTCAAGATAAAAAAGTTACACCTGTTGCTTTGGAAAATATCAAAGCACTTAAAGGTTATGGTATGAGCGGAACTCTTGCAGGTCACGATTACTACTTGATTAACATGAAGTTCCTCAACGAAAATAAAATCGCTGTCGATAAACAATTAGTTCAAACATACTTGGATAAAGGTAATACAATTAGTTTCTTGGTTAATGACGGTAAAGTTTTAGGCTTCGTTGCTTTAGGCGATACTATCAAGAAGAATACAGTTGAATTTATCAAAGAATTAAAGGCTAGAAATATTACACCTATCATGTTAACTGGTGATAATAAAGATGCCGCAGCTATTATGGCTAAACAAATGGGTATCGATGAGTTCAGAGGCGAATTACTACCTGAGGATAAACACAAGGTTGTTGAACAACTCGAACGTGATGGTCACCATGTCATGATGGTTGGTGATGGTATCAACGATGCACCTAGTTTAGCTGCTGCTACAATCGGTGTTGCTATCGGTGCTGGTACTGATGTTGCTATCGACTCAGCCGATGTTGTTCTTTACAATTCAGACCCTGGCGATATCATCAAATTCTTGAAGTTGTCACACAACACATATCGTAAGACCATCGAAAACCTCTGGTGGGGAGCTGGTTACAATATTGTAGCTATTCCACTAGCAGCTGGTGTTCTAGCAGGTGTTGGCTTCGTTCTTAGCCCAGCCATCGGTGCTGTGATTATGTCATTGTCTACCGTCGTTGTTGCTTTGAACGCTTTGACACTCAAGATGTAAGGTGTTCGAACAAGTGATTGAATAAATTAACTAATCGATTACAAAGCTGTTGGTTATTGGAATCAATAATCTAAGCAAAAAAATTGACTATTTGATTAAAACGTAAAAAGTTTACAAAATGTTGTTCTAAATAGGATTGCCAATCAAAAAGGCAATCCTATTTTTTTGATTTTTGTTTAAAAATTGATTTGATTACAAAAGTAATTATTTACAAATTAAATATTTACTAATCAAATTACAGAATATCTTTTATATAAAGTTGAATTGTGAAGACATTAACTATTGCCAAAAGTTATTCGACACTATAAAATGGGGTTGAAAATAAGGTAGGTGACGAGAAATGGCAGTTATATCGTTTTATTTGGATGGACGAGATGAAAAATTGATCAAAAATTATGCGAGATCTAAAAATATGAGTGTTTCTGCTTTTCTTCGTTCAATAGCTGTCGAATCAATTGAAGACGACTTAGATGACCAACTCTATGAAAAAGCAGTGAGTGAGTCGAAAAACAACGAGCATGATATTTCTTTAGACCAGCTACATAAAGAGATGGAGGCATATTGCTGTGAGCATTCGAAGCAATGATAGGGAATAGGTGACTGTGAAGGGTTTTTGACTTCACAGCCATTTTTTTGTTTGCTGGCCGCCGCTGGAAGCGAGGGAGTCCACCTGCTGTGGGACCGCCTGGAGCCAAGGTCTCCAGGCTCGATTTTGAGCTTCGCCAAGTACGCGAATCTCAAAATACGTCCGTGGAGTAAGAGTGGAAGGCCGCCACTCTAACACCACTGTCACTGCTGGTGGGCTCCCTCGCTTCCAGTGGCTAATGTATTGAATACGTCGCCTCCAGGAACAAGAAATTTAGGTCGCTATGGGGACCGGTACGAGCCAAGGTCTCGCACCTCGATTTTGAGCTTCGCAAGAACCGCGAATCTCAAAACTCGTCCCGTGGTGTAAGGACTAAAGTCCTAACGCCACCTGCACAGCGACCTAAATTCTTGTTCCTTCCGGCTAGTTTATTCGTTGCTTTGTATTTAATCATAATAATAAAAGAACAATCAAATATCTTGAATATTTCGGCGGCAGTAAAAAAATAGCAAAGTTATTGACAAAGTTTTCGGCAGGGGTTATTCTTTATCCATCAAGTGAGTAACTAAACACTCACCTAATTAATGAACAGTGAGAAGGCTTAGTAAATTATGACAAACGCAATTATTTCGATGAAAAATGTTGTTAAAAAGTTTGGTAAAGAAACTGTTTTGAATCATATTGATTTTGATATTCCTCAAGGTAAGATCATTGGTTTGATTGGACCTTCTGGTGCTGGTAAATCAACTATTATTAAGATTATTTTAGGGATGGAAAAGACGCAAAAGGGCACTGCCACTGTTTTTGGTAAAATCATGCCTAACCGTCAACTCTTGAATCGAATTGGTTATATGGCACAAACTGATGCGTTGTATGAATCGTTGACTGCACGTGAAAATTTGCAGTTTTATGCCGATATGAAAGGTGTGGCCGGTCAAAAGGCTAGTCGTCAAATCTTGCATGTGGCAGAAGTTGTTGAACTAACTAATGACTTGAATAAACGTGTCGGTGGTTATTCTGGAGGTATGAAACGTCGTTTGTCACTAGCAATTGCGATGCTTGGTGACAGTGAAATTTTAATTCTAGATGAGCCAACTGTTGGGATTGATCCAGCGTTACGTCGCCAAATTTGGACTGAACTTCATAAATTACGTGATGAAGGGAAAACCATTTTAGTTACAACTCACGTTATGGATGAAGCTGAGTTGGTCGATGATGTGGCCTTGATTTTGGGTGGCAAATTGATTGCTTATGATACACCAGCTAATTTAAAGGCTCAATATAATGAAGATACAGTCGAGAATGTTTTCTTAAAGGTGGAGGACGAAAATGAAAAGAACGTGGTCTATCGCTAAACGTGTTTTAAAAGAATTATTACGTGATAAAAGAACTTTAGCATTGATGTTTCTAGCACCAATTTTAGTTTTAACTTTAATGAAAGTTGTCTTTACTGCCAATTCCACGACCAATGTCAATATTGCGACGGTTAATGTTCAAAGCAGTTTAGTTACGCAAATTAAGAAAGTGGACCACATTAAAGTCCACAAGTATTCGACTGAAACGAAAGCTAATAAAGCTTTGAAAGACCAAAAGGTCGATGGTATCGTGCATTACAAGAATGGTAATTTTTATGTTAAAAATGCCAATACGGATGCCAGCAAAACTGCTGCTACGAAAGCTGCCTTAAATGCCTCAATTGTCGCAACTAATATTAAAGAATTAAAAACAACTTTAACTGCAATGACAGCGGCCAATCCGCAAGCTGCTGCAATGATGCAATCGAAACAAAAGAAAGCTCCCAAGATTCATAATTCATATGTTTATGGTGACAAGGACACATCATTTTTTGATAAAATCTTGCCTATCTTGATGGGATTCTTCGTTTTCTTCTTCGTCTTCTTGATTTCAGGGATGGCTTTGTTGAAGGAACGGACAACTGGAACCTTGGATCGACTTTTAGCAACACCAGTTAGACGTTCAGAAATTGTTTTTGGCTACATGATTAGTTATGGTTTGTTAGCCATTATTCAAACATTGATCATAGTTCTATACACTATTTATGTTTTAAAGGTCGAAGTTCTTGGTAGTTTGTGGAATGTTGTGGTTGTAAATGTAATCTTAGCAATGGTTGCCTTGGCTTTTGGTATCTTAATGTCAACCTTTGCCAAATCTGAATTCCAAATGATGCAATTTATTCCTATTATCGTTATTCCCCAAGTATTTTTCTCAGGAATTATTCCTCTGGATACTATGGCACATTGGGTTCAAATAATTGCCTACATTTTGCCATTGAAATATTCAGGACAAGCAACGACTGATATTGTGATGAGTGGTTCTGGGCTTAGTCAAATTTTGGGACCAATTGGCGCATTATTAATTTTCTTGGTAGTATTAACTATCTTGAATGTACTCGGACTTAAACGTTACCGTAAGGTGTAGAAGGGACTTGATTTTTTGGCAGAACAACAGATATCACAAGACTTTAAAGCATGGGTAGGAGCATCAGACATGCCAGCTGGAAAGAAAAAAGTTGTTTTAGCAGCGTTAAGGCTTTTTTCGGAAAAAGGATTTGATGGAACAGCAACCAAAGAAATTGCGATTGAATCTGGTATGAGCCAAGCAACAATCTTTAAATATTTCAAAACAAAAGAAGATTTATTGTATTTCATAATTACACCGTTAATGAAAAATATTATTCCAGTGTATGTCGCCGATTTTAAAGATGCCATGGAGCAACGTCAGAACAATTTGGAAGCACTCATTCACTATGTGGTGCGCAGCCGATATAATTTTTTGGCAGATAATAGTGAAGTAGCATCGATTATGCTTGCAGAGATTTTGACCAAAGATAAAGTTAAAGCCAAGTTTATTGAGATGCTAGCAGAACGTGGTGGCGATATTGTCAAAGTGTTTACGAATTTAGCCGAAAAGAGTGGGGAGATTAGATCAGATGTTAAACCAGAGGCGGTGATTCGATTAATCGTCTCCCAGGTTTTGGTTTACTTTTTACAAAATCACAAGATTTTTGAACCTCGAGATCAAAAACAAGTTGATGAAGATCTCGCTGAGATTGAAAAGTTAATTATTACAGCTATTAAAAAATAATCGTTATGGCATAACTGATTTTTCCTAAACATGCAGCATAAACGTGGAACAAACCATAGCTTTTTCCGCTTAAACCAAATAAGAGCAGCAATCCAAAATCGGATTACTGCTCTTATTTGCCTTAATGCTCGAAAGCTGAACATGGTTTGTTCCACTCTCTATTTATAATATGGTAAATCTAAAAACGTAATAATTGTTTCAGTACCTTCACCGGGATGGGAATTAACGGTAATCGCATGGCCAAGTTTATCGACCATTTTTTTCGTTAAGTACAGACCCATACCAGTTGATTTACTGCCAGATTGTCGACCATTACTACCGGTGAAACCTTTATTGAAGATACGGCTGATATCTTGGTTCGCAATCCCGATTCCGTTATCTTTGATATGTAGTTCGATATTATTGTTCGTTGTTGTCGTAAAGATGGAAATCTTGCCACCGTTGTCAGTATATTTCAAACTATTTGCCAAAATTTGGTTAATAATAAAACTCAACCATTTTTCATCGGTTAAGACTTTTTTATCGGTCAAATCAAAATTAATTCCGATACGCTTACTAATGAAGAGGCGTTTATTTGTTCGAATACAAGCTTTGACAATGTCGTTTAAATCTTGCTCTTGAATCAAATAATCATTTGAGAAATTATTCAGACGGGCAAAGTAGAGCGCTTGGTCAACGAGATAATCAATCTGATCAATTTCTTCAGCAATTAAAGCTGGGTCTAAGTCATCATCTTGTGACAACTTCAACGCAGCCAACGGAACTTTGATATCGTGAACCCAAGATTCGGTATACTCACGTTGATCTTTTTGGTTTTGATAAAGTTCAGTCAACTCATTACGGTATTCCATGGAGATATTATTTATCTTTGTTTGGATAAACTTTTGTTCATTGTTGCGGGCACCGAATAACTCTTTTGATAAATCCTCTTGGTAGTTTTCCAGTTGTTGATACCAAGCTTTTTTGTGCATGTAGGAGATGGCCAGATTGACGACTAGAAAAACCATTGCTAGAACCCACGTATAAATTAAGGTTCCAATGTGAAAGTTAACTTGAGGGTCTAAGAAGAGCACTAATTCAACGAAAGTCATTCCTACTAGAACAATCAAAATGGAGTAGATATGATCACGTAAGTATTTAAAAAATGTCATGTTTTACCTCGTGTTAAATTGCCGCCTCCAGGAACAAGAAATTTAGGTCGCTATGGGGACCGGTTCGAGCCAAAGGGCGGTCTCGAACCTCGATTTTGAACCTCGCAAAGTGCGCGAGGTTCAAAACTCGTCCCGTGGTGTAAGCACTAAAGTGCTAACGCCACCTTCACAGCAATCTAAATTCTTGTTCCATCCGGCTAGTTTATTCGTTGTTTTTGATTCTGGATGGTTAAGGAATAATATATCCTTGTCCAACTTTAGTAACGATATAATTTTTCAAACCAAATTTTTCAATTTTACCACGTAGACGATTGATGTTAACTGTTAATGTGTTGTCGTCAACGAAACGTTCGTCGTCCCACATGAAGTTCAAAAGTTGCTCACGTGTCACAATTTTACCTTGATCTTTTAAAAGTCGTTGTAATAATTTGTATTCATTTTTTGATAAATCAATTTTATTGTCGTCGATTTCAACTGAACCGCTGGAGAGATTCAGCTTTAGACCATTGTGTTCGATTACGTCGCTGGTACTCTTTGTGAAATCGTATGTTCGACGTAAGAGGGCATTGATTTTAGCAATCAAAATATCGACTGAGAAAGGTTTTTCAACGAAATCGTCTGCCCCCATGTTCATAGACATGATTTGATCCATGTTAGAATTACGGGATGAGATGATAATTATCGGTGTTTTGGAAACTTTGCGAATTTCTTGGTTCCAATAATAACCGTCGTAAACTGGTAAATTGATGTCGAGTAAAACTAAATCGGGTTTATAATCATTAAATTGTTCAATGATATTATTAAAATCTTTGGTAATATAAGAATTCATTTGCCATTTTTCGAGATTCTCACTGATTAGTTGGGAGATAGATGGGTCATCTTCAATAATCATAATTTTAGCCATGATAAATTTCCTCCGTGCTAGAATAAAGACACTATATAGTATGATAACAATAATTAAGTCTATGGTGATAGTTAATTTTTTTGGTGGGGCCGCCTGTGGGTGCTATGAAGTTAACCTGCTGTGGGACCGCCGCAAGCATTGTGTCTCCAGGCTCGATTTTGAGCTTCGCAAGGACCGCGAATCTCAAAACTCGTCCGTGGAGTAAGAGCTAAAGCTCTAACACCACTGTCACTGCTGGTTAACTTCATAGCACCCACAGGCTAGGGTATTGTGTGGATTTGATGTCATTAGTTTTTACTTTATATAGGAAATTAAAAAAGGTTTTATAATTAACTTTCAAATAAGATTATATAAGAAAGTACACGTGGTGCTAATTAAGTCGTTATGTTATTTATTAAATTCAAAGTATAAATATAGACGTATAAATATAGCTTATTTTTTAGGTAACTATTACCATGCATAAAAAAATTAAAATATAATAGCTGGTTTTACAATCTACCAGCAGCATAGGAGAGTTAACTGTGCAAATTGCTGTAAAAAATATTTCGAAAGATTTTGGGCGTAAGCGTAATGCTGTTCACGCTATTAAGGATATCAGTCTTGAGGTCGACCATGGGGAGTTCCTAGGGATTATGGGACCTTCTGGGGCTGGTAAAACGACTTTATTAAATATGATTTCAACTAACGAACGTCCCGATCATGGTCAAATTGTGATTGATGGTTTGGATTTAACGCAATTACATGATCGTGATCAAGCTAAGTATCGTCGTAACAAGATGGGCTTTATTTATCAGAGTTTTGAATTGCTTGATTCTTTGAATGTAAAAGAAAATGTTATTCTACCACTTGCTTTGAATCGAGCCAATAAAAAGCTAATTGAAGAACGTTTTAATTATATGATGCAATTATTAAACATTGAGAAATTGTCTGATCGGGCGATTGATGAATTATCTTTAGGACAACGTCAGATTGTAGCGGCGGCCAGAGCGTTGATTAATCGTCCAGAAATTTTGTTTGCGGATGAGCCAACTGGTTCACTTGACTCTAAATCAGCGACAATTTTGTTGAACTATATCCAAATGGTCAATGAAAAAGAGAAGACAACGATTTTGATGGCAACTCATGATGCTTTTACAGCTAGTTATTGCAGTCGGGTCGTTTTTATTAAAGATGGAGTTATTTTCTCGGAAATTGTTAATCCGGGCAATCGTGATAAATTTTTTGAACAAATAATCAACATGCAACGAACGATTGGTGGAGGGGATTACTTCAATGTATCGAAAAATTATTAAACGTAGTCTTTCCAATATGCGTGACAGTTATTTGATTTATATTTTGGCATGTAGTTTTGCTATTGGGATTTATGGAATCTTGCTGTCAATTGGGGATAGCCCCTCAGTTTATATTGCGCTGCATTGGTGGGATTCATTCATTTATGACATTACGAATATTATGAGTAGTCTATTCGCCTTTTTCGCGTTTATTTACATGATTTATGTTGGTGGTTTTTTTGTTAAGCAGCAGCGGAATGAATTTTTGACGTTTGAAAAGTTAGGTATGCAACGTTGGGTCATTATAACTATCAGCTTTTTTCAAACTGCTATTGTGCAAGCAGTGGCTTGGTTGATTGGGTTAATGTTGATGCTGGTATTTCAAAAATTTATGGGAATGCTGTTATTTTATTTGATGCAAGTCCATTTTAATTTTGGAATGTATTTAAGTTGGGATGACTTGTGGTTAATTTTCCAAGTGTTCTTGATTTCAACTTTGATTTTGAGCGTAATCAATGCAATTAAGACGATGCGGATTTTGCAAAAGAAACAACGTCGGACAATTGTTAAAACACGTTGGTGGTTGCGGATTCCAGCAGGACTTTTCGGAGTTGTTTTACTGCTGAGTGCTCAAGTTGCAACGTTATATTTATTTAAAGATATGCGAACAATCAGTTATTCATCACGCCCACTTATGGAAGTGGCTTATATTATGGTGGCTGATATTTTTGGAACATATTTAGTTTATTACGGTTTCTTGCCAACTATTCTGAATGTCATGGAAAAGATGCGGTCGGTTTCTTATTCAGGTATTAACTTATTCTCATTCAAGTATATGAAAGAACGACTTTTTCAAAATATTTCTATTTTGTGGTTTGTAACTGAATTATCAGCGCTAGCTTTAGCTCTGTTGACGTTTTGTTACTTTGGCTATCAAGCAGTCCACCAAAACTATAACAGTGCCTATCCGTTCGAATTAGCGGCTAATAAGGACACGGTTAAGGTTATTGGTGGGGAGTTAAAGAAGAGTGATGCTAAGGTCAAAGGGAGCTATAAAACGGATGTCAAAATCAATTTGGTGTCCTACTATAGTAAGTCGAGTCAATCGTATATTCGCCAACCAATGACTTTTATGTCTTATTCAGACTATAAATCTTTGCCCAAACGAATGCGAAAATATAATCCGAAAATCAATGGACATGAATTTTTGAAAATTGATTATAATTCGTCGATTATGTATCACAATGATTCCAAGGAGCATGATATTGAAGTTAAGGACGCGCCGATGATTCAGACCGCAAAGCAGGGGCATTCGTTCCCTTATGGTAGTTCGATGCATTTTGGACCAATGATGATTGTGCCGAATAAATACTATAAAAACATGCCAAGTGAAGTGAAAGATACTTTCTATGGCTGGGACTTCAAAAAGGGTGATCGCCTAAGTAAACAGCAGTTACATAAACTTGGTAATTATCGGGATGCTTACTATATGAAAGTTGATTTCAAGTCGTCATTAGCTGATTCGACAATTGAGGTCATGAAAAAAGAACCCAACAAGTATGAGGCAGCAACCTATACTCAAGCTGGATTCTTACGCCAAGGTAATTTGAAGAAACAATTCAGACAAGGTGGCGGATTTTATTTATTTATCGTAGCACTGTTCAGCATTGCGTTATTAGTGGCGTTAGGTAGTGTCTTAACGTTAAGAATTTTGTTGCGGGATGATTATCAATCAACACAATTGCGGACATTACAAAAAATTGGTGTCGAAGAATCAGAAATTAAGGGAATCATCAGACGTGAAAATACCTTAACATTCTTGATTCCGATTGTCTTTGCATTGATACAGTCCTTTGCAGCTATTGCCATGTTTGACTTTGGTCGTCATATATCGAAGAATATCGTTTTAATATATGCAGGATATATTATTTTGTATGGAATGTTTGGAGTTATTAGTTTCCAAGTTTCATGGCGAGGGGTTAAGCAGAAGTTTAAGCTTTAAAAATGCCGTCTCCAGAATCGAGAAATAGTTACTGGCTATGCGGACCGGCCTGAGCCAAGGTCTCAGACTTCGGTTTGAAGCCTTGCAAGCAAGTCTCCAAACACGCCCGGTGCTGTAAGCACGGGAAAATCGCCCGTACTAACACCACTTTCACAGTCAGTAACTATTCTCGATTCTTCCGACTAGGGTCTTTTTATGAATTTAAATTTTTTAGTTGTAGGGTAGTTAGAATTTTCTCCAAATATTAGTTAATTGAATTAATAATAAAAAAGAACTAGATAAATTTTTACGATGATGTAAATTTTATCTAGTTCTTTTTGGATTTTGTTTTAATTTTTAATCGGCCAGCGAGTAGGCTTTAGAGAAGAAACCGAAATCTTCCTCGGTAGTGCCCTGGATTTGCTTTTGAATTTCTTCTTGAAGCATTAATTGCCAGGCTTTAATTTGGCTTGTTTCAGTGAAAGTGCGAATAATTAAATATTCTCTTGGACTTTCCCTGTTTTGCAAGGTAGCAGTTGCGTTAGAATTAAAGGAGTATTGGTGGGTACCAAAGAGTTTATCTTCGAATAATTTGGCTTGGTCAGCATTTAATTTCAAATAAGTCAAAGAATAAAGATTCTTCTGAGGGTCGTAAACTCCATTGATACTGCGATATTGTGCAAATGTTGATAACCTTTTTATTAAAAGATGGTCAGCATTTGCATGAAATAAGGGTTTTAATAAAGTATCAGCAGATGTTAGCTGACTCTTTAAAAAATTATATGTGCCTAGCTTTAATGTTATGTTCATAATTATTGAAATCCTTTCAACTAAAATATTTTTTGGAGGTTTTCCATGTTAGTTACAGTTTTAGGCTTTTACGGTGGTTATCCACATAATGGAAATGGTACATCTGGCTACTTATTACAGGCCGATGATAAAAAATTATTGGTCGACTGTGGTAGTGGCGTTTTAAATGCACTTTCTAAATATATGAAACCAACTGATTTAGATGCTGTCGTACTATCTCATTATCACCATGATCATACAGCAGATGTCGGTGTTTTGCAGTACGAATGGCTTGCCGCTAAGAAAGAAAGTCCACTTCCTATTTATGGTCATACACAAGATTTTGTCAACTATGCACAACTAACAGTTGAAAATGCCACAAAGGGAATCGCTTATAACGACTATGAACCAACTGAAATCGATGGTTTAACTTTCGAATTTCTCAGAACAGTTCATCCTGTTCCTGCTTATGCAATGCGTATTACTGATAAAGCAGGTAAGGTACTCGTCTATACAGCGGATACAACTTACTTTGACGGTTTGGTTGATTTCGCCAAGGATGCAGATTTGTTGATTGCTGATACTAATTTCCCAGAAGATGTCACGGGACGCAAAGCCCATCTTAATACCAAAGAAGCTGGAACGTTAGCTAAAGAAGCTAATGTGAAACGCTTGATGATTAGTCATCTTCCTCAAACAGTCGATTTGGAGACTATGTTAGCACAATCACAAAAGTATGCAGGGGATATTCCTGTTGTTCATGCATTCCAAGGACTAGAGATCGAAGTTTAAACACGGTCTAACAACGATTAGTTTTCAATGAAAGCTTTATAAAATTTAACTAATACAATAAATAAACTAATATTTATGTAATTTGTGAACACTTTACATAAAGGGCTATTTGTCGGGTACATTTTTTCACAAGTATATAAAATTCGAACAAGTATTCGTAACTTTTTATTGAAAAAGTATAGATTTTATTATGATAGTAAGTTACAATATTTATGTGTTTAAAGAGTTTGATACTACACAGGAAAGGAGAGATTATATATGGTAACCATTTATACATCTCCAAGTTGCACTTCATGTCGTAAAGCCAAGGCTTGGCTCGAACAACATGACATTCCTTACAAAGAAAGAAACATTTACTCAGAACCTTTAAATAAGCAAGAAATCAAACAAGTTCTTCAAATGACTGAAAACGGTACAGAGGAAATTATCTCTACTCGTTCAAAGGCATTCCAAAACCTTAAGGTTGATTTAGACGATTTAACAATTGATCAATTGTTAGATTTAGTTCAAACAAACCCAGGTCTATTGAAGCGTCCTATCATCATGGATGACAAACGTCTCCAAGTTGGATTTAATGAGGACGAAATTAGAAGATTCTTGCCTAGAAGTGTTAGAACTATGGAACTTCAAAAGGCTCAACTAATGGCTGGCTTATAAAAATAAAACTAGAATCACTATACTTTGGTATAGTGATTTTTTTTTACCCATCTCCGGCTAGTTTGATAGTTATTTTAAATGGTTTGTTAGGAATAAAATTGAAAAAACTGGAAAAGAGTTCTAAATACGGAAACGGCACTCAACTAATTTTGTATTCCTATGTAGTAATAATTAATTAGTTAATTTGATTTTGAAAAAGAACGGACAATTTTTTTGAAGTGTCTTATTTTTACTGTATTATTCTGCAATTTTTATTGAAAAATCGAGAAATAATACACATATTTCATTAAAGTGGATATTATCTAATGCTTGGCGCACTAAGGTTCAGCTTTGGGAAAATGGTTTTATATATATTGGAATAATACGATATTAATATATCGATATACTTATAGTACAAGATTACATAATTTTTAAGGATGGTTGAAATTATGGTAAAGTCGAGAGTACTTTTCAAGCCTAAGATTGTTCGTTATATAGTAAGACTTGTCATTTTATTGGGTATGGCTTTTTTGCCGTTTTTAGGTGGTCAGGTGGTCCATGCTGACGATGTGAATATTCAAGATGTGTTGAGTCAGGATAATGGTACAACTGTTACTAATTCAACTAACACAATCATGCCTTTAACTGTGGAAAGTGCGGCTGATCCGACTGATATTGCTAGTGGTACTTTTGGAGATGCTGATTGGAGTATTGATGCTAATGGGAAACTTAGTATTACTACATCAAAAGACGGATATACAATGTTACCGAAGCTGACAGCTATCAATAGTGGTCCAACCGATTTACCTTGGAAGAACTATACTAATCAAATTAAAAGTGTATATGTTGGTAAAAATGTTGGGGCTAACGCCCAATCTGATTATTTATTTTCTACTCTTCCAAATGTTGTCAGCATTGACGTTAGTAATTTGGACACTTTGATAATGAAATCTGCAGAATATATGTTCCTTAAAGATTCAAAACTAGTTGAAGTCATTGGTTTAGAAAATTGGAATATACCATATCTTACTTCTATTAGTCATATGTTTGACTCTGATTCAGCATTGACATCGATAGAAGGGATTGGGAATTGGGATACATCAAGAATCACAAACATTTCAGGTTTATTTAGTAATGCAAAATCATTGAAAGATATTTCAGAATTGGAAAAATGGGACACTTCAAGTATAACAAATATGGATTCTATATTTTATTCCACGACAATAACGGATTTTTCTCCTATAAAGAACTGGGATGTATCCAAAGTTACCAGTATGTCTTCGATGTTTACATACAATTCAAGTGTTACAAGTTTAGATTTTAATTGGGATACCTCTTCAGTTAAATTTTTTACCAATATTTTTTCAGGTTGCACTAATCTTAGTGTAATTAATGGTCTAGATAAATTTAAGACTGAAAATGCCACGAACTTAGATGGTATGTTCAATAATGATAATAAATTATTGTCACTTTCAGATATTTCTAATTGGAATACTTCAAATGTCGTGAATATGTCGTATACGTTTAGTTACTGTAAGGTATTACCTAATTTAGATTTAAGTGAGTGGGATACATCCAATGTCACGAATATGGCGGGTATGTTTAGTGGTGACACTAATTTAAATGAGAATAATTTAATCGGCCTAGATAAATTTGATACTTCAAATGTTATAAGTATGACGAGTATGTTTAGTAATACAGGATTCACTGTATTAGATTTGACCAATTTTAGTACGTCAAAAGTTACAACTATGAATGGTATGTTTGAAAGTACAATGAAACTACAAAAAATAATTGGAAATTTCGATACCAGTAATGTTAATAATATGAATGCTCTCTTTAATCAATCAAGTATAAGTGACCTTAGTGGATTGAATATCTCCGATTGGAATACGTCTAAAGTAACCAACATGGGATCGATGTTTAGAAGTACTACAGGTATTAAAACTTTGGATTTATCAAGATGGAATACTTCAAATGTTACGACTTATTATCTAATGTTTAATAATGCACGGGCTTTGGAATCAATTGATATATCGAATTTTGATATGACTAATGCTACAGATGTTACTTATATATTTTATTCTACTCCTAAACTATGGAAAGTGACTTTTGGTCCGAAGTCAATTCTTTCACTTCCCAAGCCTGTTCAGATGACAAATGAAAATAAGATTATGTTAGGTAATCCTAAACCAGGTACTGCTATTGGTGACACAACTTATTCAGCTATCAGTGATAAGTGGCAGGAAGTTGATTCTGATAACGGTGGAACTGATCACTCTCCACAAGGAAAACTGCTATCTGCTGACGAGTTAATGGATCTATATGATCAACCTGGTGGTCCAACTGAAACCTACGTCTGGCAACAACAACCTAAAATTGATATGAATATGAGCGTTCCTGATATTGATTTTGGAAGAACTTACAACTCAGCAGGATTAGTAAAACGTAATGACAACTTCGAAATTCATGTGAATAACAATAGTTACCCAACTGATGCCATTCCAGCTAAAATTGAAGTTTCAATGGAGAGACCACTAACAGATAGTGTGGATTCTTCCAAGACGTTAAATGATGTCCTTATTTTTAAGGGTGAAGATAATATTGAGAAAGTTTTATCCGCTACCGATACTGAAATTTATGATGGGGATATTGCTAATGGTTCTAGCGACTTATCATGGGATAATGACCATGGAATTTTATTGAACATGAACAATGATCGATTCGCGCAAAATGGGCATTACTCAACCACTCTGAATTGGACATTAACTAATAGTCTCTAAAAAGGACATAATCTTTGACTACTATTTCAACTTTTAGTATATTGTTCGAATGACTTCTAATATCGATGTATGATAGTTGAAATAGTTTTTGAGACTGTTAAAATGTAGATACAGAATTGAGGTGACTATGATGGAAATGGATCGACTTAATGAGAACACGATCAGAGTCATTCTTAGTACAGAAGATTTACAAGAACGCGGGGTAACTGTTTTGGATTTGCTTGGCAATAAGAAACAGATTGAAACGTTCTTCTACAGTATTTTGGATGAAGTTGATAAGGATCATGCTTTTACAAACAACGAACCCGTTACTTTCCAAATCATGCCAAACAAGGCCGGCTTGGAGCTATTGATTAGCAAGAGTGATGATTCTGACGGCACAGGTTCATTGCCATTAAATGGGCTACAAGATTCAGCCGATAATAATGATGATAATAACTTTGATGATGAAAAAGTTGGAACTGAAGAATATGACAGCGATACTGCTCCATATTTAAATGACCCAGATACACCTACAAAGACTGTTATCGTTGAATTTAAAGACTTTGAAGATTATGTCCAATTGGCTAATTTGTTACACTTAGAAAGTGGAATTTCAAACCTTTGGGAATACAAAGATAAGTATTACTTGCAATTGATTCTGTTCACAGATGAAATGCATGAAATGACTTACAGCGATGTCTTAGCACTACTCAGCGAGTATAGTTTTAAGACTAAGGTTACCGCAGCTGTCTTATCTGAGTATGGTAAAAAGATTATGACAAAGACTGCTTTGGAATTAACAAGATATTATTTTGCAAAATAATTAGATCAACCGTTAGGTTGATCTTTTTTTGAATATGTTTAAAAATAAAAGATAGTTATTTGGAGGAAGATACGATGGCAACTACGGCAATTTATATCTCAGAGTTAGGAAAGAACCTTAAGAAAATAACTGATGATGTTGTTAATTATGATGATTACGTTATAATTACAAAACCTAAAAATAGAAATGTGGTTCTTATGTCGGAAAAGGAATTTAATTCTTGGAAAGAAACTTTGTATTTATTAGAAACTGAAGCAAATAGAGCGGCGCTTGATGAATCTATCCCCCAAGCAGAAGCTGAACATGAAAATTAATATCAAAAAGTCGTCATATCCATTGGGTAGACGGCTTTTTAAGTTCCAATTAAATCCATGGTTCAAACATCATTGATATCAAAAATATGATAACTAGGAATCTGACTAAATGATGTGACCAATGAATTTTTCCTTGACCATAACCATGTAAAACTGCAGCGAACCAAATAACTAATAGTAAAATAGTTTCTACTAAATATATTTGACTGTGGAAAGATAGCAGAGTAATGACCAGTATGATCAAACTCGTAATGTTTAAGAAACCACTTAACTTGATTGACGTATTTGCTTTCATGTAATTGGAAAAATTTAAAATGCTAATGATTCCCATTAAACCAATGAATAGAGCTGCTAAGCACATAGCGATAAAATTAATCATTTTGGTGCCTCCGGTAAAGATTTTTACTCATCTTAGCATGGTTATTAAAATTTGGTATATTGGAGGTTCTAATAAAGTAGGCCAATTCGTCAAACTTTATGGAAACGCATACATTGATTTGCTAAAATTTAATCAGGTGGTGAGGATAATATGGTAGAAAAAGCAGAAATTATTGATGTAATGAAACAATTGAATCAAGCATTAAATCAGGCACATACTAATTCTCTGACAGCACAATTTGTTAATTAGAGTTTAGTGGAATTACAAAATAGTGAAGGGGTAGCTTTTACAGGTGCAATGCAATATTTTTTGAATAAAGCTCCAGTAGTCAAATTATCCGACGGTATCAAGTTAAATGAAACAGAAAAGAAGCTATGGCATCAGGCACTATCTTTTAATGAATTAGGCAATAATCTGTGGGGTGCGAACATCTAAAATTAAGGATGGCGTGGATTATTATGAAACAAGCAGATCAAGAAAAAGTTATCAAAGCAATGGAAAATTTGAGCTTTGAATTAAATAAATATCATCCAAATTCCCAAACGGCACAGTATGTTCAGGAAACGTTGAATAATTTGCGTAAGGAAAATGAGAAAGCTTTTACTGGAACATTTGAGTACTTCATTATTAAGGCTTCAATGTTGCGACACGATGAAAATATCGAATTGAATGAAATTGAAGAGGCTCGTTTTTGGGATGTCTCGTGTTTGAAAGATTTAGGTAATGATATGTTCTTTGGTATGGGGATTGGTTGGTAGTATTTCTTGCTCCTAGGCTAGTTTATTAAACGTTTTTTGCGTAGTTTTTATCTGAGGTGATGAAAATGTATGCAGCGTTAGATGAACGTGGAACTTTGATTTATGCACAGGAGGCAGTGGAAAGTCAGAAGTATTTTTGTTGTCACTGTGATCAGCAGGTTAAGCTGATTTTAACTGAGAGCCGGAAATACTTTCGCCACGCTAATAAGTCGAATAACAGTATTAACGAACGATTGATTCACCAAAAAGGCAAGCAGCTGATTTTAGATGAATTGGCCAATTATGATTTTAAGAAGGTTGAAAGTGAATACTATTTGGCTGATATTCAACAACGACCAGATATTTTTATTAATCGGGAATTAGTTATTGAGTATCAGTGTGCTCGGATTGATGAGTCTGTTTTGGAAGAACGCGTTGCAGGATATCGAAAGTTAGGCTTGGAAAGTATCTGGATTTTAGGAGGAGCTTACTTAGAAGTAGGGGTACGACGTGAACATTTGAAATTTATTTCGTATAGTGAAAATTATGGTTATTTTTTATTGCTGTTAGATTCCTTGAACCAGCGTTTAACTTTGTTCCATCACATAAAATTTATAGGCCCGTTCAATAAAATTTTTTATCAACGAGAAATTTTTTCAAAGGATAATTTGCCTAATCTTTTCACACTTCAAGTTAGCGAATATCCGATTAATCCGATGATGATGCAAAACCATTTACTGAAGAAATTACGTCAAAAAAATGATCCTCAATCGCAATGGGTCAAAATGAATTTTTATCAACAAAATGGACAAACGGTTGAAGCTTATTTGGAAGATTATGCTTTTGTGCCACAGGCTCCAATTTATCAGACACCAGCTTGGCAACAGGTTTGTGGTATAGAAATAAATCTGTTAAAACAGCCATTACTAAGACATGACCAAATAAAAAAGCCTCCACAGTTGTGAAGGCTTTTTTGACGCTTATATTCGCTTGTTTCAAATTACCGTCTGAATTTATCCAAACTGATAACAGAACAAGAATTAGCATAACTTTGCGTTTGTGGAAGTTCTCGTTCCAACATCGCATTAATATTATTGGTAATACTTTCTTGAGAACGTGAGTCGCCGAAGTCGTTGATCATCATACCAGGACGTTCTTCATTGTCGAGATCAAAGACCACAGCTGTGGGAGCTTTTTGAATTTTCATTTCCATTGATAATTGCTGGTCACGTTTTAGACCTTGAACAACGCATTGACTTTCTTTATCAGTCATAATTGACTTGTAATCAAGCCCGCTATTGTTAATTGCACGTTTGATAGTGGTATCATCAAAGGGATTGTTTAGAACGTTTATTTGTTCTTGAAGATTCATTAAAAAGTTACGTGCCTTTTTGTTTCCTTGGCAAGAGGCAGCCTTATATAGCTTAGCGGCTTCAAGCACTTCTTGTGAAGCAGTGGTGCGTTCCTCAATATCAGAAATTTTGAAACCTTTTAAATGCATGTAATCATTTATTGTAGCCATATTATAGTTCGTTACGAAATGATATTGTGTATCAATGTCATGTTTGCGAGTGAAATCGATGAATGCTTGTTCCACCTTTAAACAATACGAACATAAGGGATTAATATATAAGAATATTTCCCACATTACTTTTTCCCTCCATATCTCTATTGCATAGTCATTCTACCAACAATCTTTCAAAAGGTAAAATTATAAACTCATGAACATAATTCTAGAATTGAGTGAATCTTAAACGGATATACGATATATTTAATAAGTAACTAAAGGTTGTAGTGATTGTCAGCACTAAAACGACAGCAGCTGCTATTTATTGAATCATTGTTTGGGGCATATTAATTATCATAAGTGATCACGTTATGATTATACATAACTTACGAACGATTTGAAAAATTTTCAAATTGTATAGCAAGTTTCTATACATACTAATGTGTCAGTAGTAGTATATGCAAATTTTATGTCTCATAAATAAATTAATAGTAGTATAGAAGAGCCTATAGAAGTGAACGGGGTACAATCTTTAGTAAGTAAAAGTGAGGTCATTATGTCAGAGATTAAATGGAATGAATTTTTGATACCATATTCACAGGCGGTTGACGAATTAAAAATTAAATTTAGAAATTTACGTAAGGAATTTCTTGAAAAAAATGAACATTCGCCAATTGAATTTGTGACTGGCCGTGTTAAGACAGTTGATAGTATTCGCGAAAAAATGCGTCGTCGTTTTATTAGTGAAGAATTACTAGAACAAGATATGCAAGATATTGCCGGAATTAGAATTCAATGTCAGTTCGTGGAAGATATTTATGACGTTGCTAAACTGCTTCATATCAGAGAAGATATGCGGGTGATTGAGGAACGTGATTATATTGCTAACAGTAAACCCAGTGGTTATCGTTCTTATCACGTTGTCATTGAATATCCAATTCAAACTTCAACTGGTCAAAAAAATATTTTAGCAGAAATTCAAATTAGAACTTTGGCAATGAACTTCTGGTCAACGATTGAACACTCTTTGAACTACAAATATAAGGGTGATTTTCCTGAAGAAATTAATGAACGACTCAAACGTGCTGCTGAAGCTTCCTTCATGTTGGACGAAGAGATGTCCAAGATTCGTGAAGAAATTCAAGATGCACAACAATATTTCACTGATCGAAAACGTGATTTAAATAACCCGACGGAGCACGATAAAAAATGAAATTATGGATTAATAATAATAGTAAAGAAAAATCAGTTGCTGCAGCGAATAAGTTGCGCAGTAAATTGCTTGATGCTGGTCTAGTTTTGGATCGTCGTGACCCGCAATTGGTTATCAGTGTCGGTGGTGACGGTACGCTGTTGAGTACTTTTCATGCGTATGCAGCCCATTTAGACAAGGTTAAATTTCTAGCTCTCCATACAGGCCACTTAGGATTTTATTCTGACTGGACTGATACGGAAATCGATCATTTAGCTAACCGGATTATCGAATGCCAAGATAATATTCCTTCCACAAGTTATCCACTTTTGGATGTGATGGTCGAAAATAAAGAAGGTTCACTTTTCCATGGCATTGCCATTAATGAAACCGTAGTTAGACGTTTGTCATCTTTGACAATGAAGACACGTGTTGATTTAGACAAAGAATTTTTTGAAAGTTTTCGTGGGGATGGACTTTGTTTTTCAACGCCAACTGGTTCAACTGCTTATTCCAAGTCAATCGGTGGAGCTTTGATTCATCCCAAAATTAGTGTTTTCCAAATGATTGAAATTGCGTCAATCAATAACAGGGTTTACCGGACTATTTCGTCACCGATTATTATCCCTCACAACCAACAAGTCGATCTTTATCCACAAACTGCGGACGACTATGTAATTAGTTGTGATGGGATTACAACAAAATTAAAGAATGTTAAGAAGATTACGATTAAATTGAATTATCAACGTGCTCAATTTGCGCAATATCGACACAGACATTTCTGGACTAGAGTCGAAACAGCTTTCTTGGGACAAGATGAACAAAAATAATCGTATCTTAAAGTTCACAATTGGTGAAAATGACAAGAGAAATGTTCGTAAGTTTTTAGTCCAACACAAATTTTCTTCAAGTCAATTACACAATTTAAAAAATAAGGGTGGGCTAATCTTTGTTAATCATAAGCAGCGCCATTTCGACTTCAAACTGAAAATAGGTGATGAAATTTTAGTCATTTTGAATTCAGAGGAGCCGTCCGATTTGATTGCTCCCATTTCAGGTCCGGTTGATGTGATTTATGAAGATAGTTATATCCTCGTTGTGAACAAGCCACCTGGGATTGCCAGTTTACCAGCCAAAGCAAAGTCTGGGAAGACGATGGCTAATTTGGTCAAAGGTTATCTGTTAGCGAAAAAAGAGAATACTACAATTCACTTGGTAACGCGTTTGGATCGGAATACATCTGGTTTAATGGTCTTTGCCAAGACTTCGTATGCTCATTCTTTGTTAGACCAAATCTTGCACAGTGAAGACTTTCAAAAGTTTTATTTAGCGATGACTTATGGGCAAGTAAAACCTGAGAGTGGCTTGATTGATCTGCCGATTGGAATTGATCCGAACGCTTTTTATATGCGCAATATTGACTACCAAAAAGGTAAGCCATCCCGAACAATTTATGAGACAGTGGAAAACTTTCCTGATGCCAGTTTGTTGAAGTTGAAATTGCTAACTGGTCGGACGCATCAAATTCGGGTTCATTTGACTGCTATTGGTCATCCGATTATTGGGGATGATATGTACAGTGGCAAAGTCGATGCTCGAATCAATCGTCAGGCGCTTCACTGTTATCGTTTAAACATTGTTCATCCTGTGACCAAAAAGCTATTAAATTTGCGGGCACCATTGCCAGCAGATATGGTAATGTTAAAGAGTGTGTTAAGGGGTGAGAAGAATGGATGAAAACGAAAAAAGACTCCAAGATAAATTTACGCAATTAAAAGGTTATCTTGATAATGGTGATAAAAAACGTTTCCGAAAAACTTATTTGGATATGCATTTTTATGACCAGAGTACTTTTTACCTCACGTTAAATAAAACTGAGCGTGTAACGTTATACTCAATTTTAGAACCAGACGAAATGGGTGATATGTTCGATACGATTGAAGACGATAATCCAATGATTCCTGAACTTTTAAAGGAAATGGATCTCAATTATGCTTCAAAAATGTTGAATGATATGTACGATGATAATGCGGCCGATGTTTTGGAACATTTGGATAAAGTCGATGTTGATCGATTTTTAGAGCAGATGCCAAAGAATGATGCTAACAACCTACGTGGTTTGTTGCATTATGATACTGAAACAGCCGGTGGTATTATGACCACTGATTATGTAAAGTTTCATGAAGAAGAAAAAGCTGCTCAAGCGATTCGTGCTTTAAAGGAATATGCTAAAACAGCTGAAACGATTTATTATTTATACATTTTGGATCATCACGATGATTTAGTCGGTGTTATGTCATTGCGTGACCTGATTTTGCTTGATGATGATGATACATTGGGCGAAAAAATGAATAGCGATATTATTACGGTTAATGTTGATGCTGAACAAGCAGAAGTTGCGCAAGTCTTTAGAGATTATGAGTTCTTAGCCGTTCCAGTTGTTGACCATTCCAATCAATTAGTCGGTATCGTCACCGTTGATGATGTTATTGAAGTTATTGATGACGAAGCTCAACAAGATTATTCTGGTTTGGCCGGTGTTAGTATGGATGAGACCAACAATGACGGTCCATTCAAAGCCGCTTCCAAACGATTGCCTTGGTTAATTACCTTGTTGTTATTGAGTATGATTACGGCAACATTGATTAATCATTTTGAAGGATTGTTAGCAGAAGCTAGCATTTTAGCTGTCTTTATCTCGACCATTACAGGTACAGCGGGTAATGCCGGAACCCAAAGTTTGGCCGTGGCAGTTAGACGATTAGCCATTGAAGAAATTAATCGCCATGAATTTTTGAAGCTAATTGGTAAAGAGTTAGTAACAGGGTTTGTGACCGGATTAGTAACCGGAATCTCCGTCTTTTTATTAGTCGGAATTTGGAAACATAATTTTGTCCTCGGAATGGTTATCGGCTTAGCAATGTGTGCTGCCATTACCGTAGCCAACTTAGCCGGAAGTTTGATACCAATGTTGATGTCAAGCTTCGGTTTTGATCCAGCAGTTGCCAGTGGACCATTTATCTCAACATTGAGTGATTTAACATCAGTGTTGATTTATTTCAGTATTGCAGGGATGTTTATGCAGTATTTTGTTAAAGCATGAGAGAGCGGAGACAGGGCGGTCAGCTCCCGAGCATTTTCGTAGTTTAGTGAATTGCACGCGGTTTTTGCGTGTGATTTGCTAAACTATGAAAAGCGGAAGGAGTTGCCCTGTCGTAGCTCGTTTTGAGAGAGCGGAGCAGGCCCGGGAATTTCCGAGCATTTTCGTAGTTTAGTGAATTGCACGCTGGTTTTGCGTGTGATTTGCTAAACTATGAAAAGCGGAAGAAATTGGCCTGTGAAGCTCGTTTCAGAGCCACTGCATGTCCAACCGCACTAAAAAATAACTTAATAAAAAAGGTTCGAATCCTAAGGATATATATATTATCCAAAGAATTCGAACCTATTTATTTACCCAAATTTAATTATTAACACCATCAATAATCTTAGTACCATGCAATTCCTTAACCCCAAGTTTTTCAGCAATGGCATCAACATTTTCAAAGTTAACGCCACCACCAGGTAAAATAACGATTCTACCATCAGCGTAATCAATATACTTTTTAATATTATCCAAAGTATCGTCAATTGGTGTAGTCAATGGACCACCATGAGTCAAAATTCGGTCAACATCGTGATCAACCAACCAGTCAATGGCAGCTTTCTTATTGTCTTCAGCCAAAGCATCAAAAGCCATGTGGAAAACGATTTGCATACCAGCAGAAGCTGCAATTAATTGTTCCATAGCTTCTTCGTCAATATCGCCATCAGCAGTTAAAGCACCGAAAGCAACACCATCAACGCCAAGTTTTTGAGCTTCGAACAAGTCGGATTCCATCATTTTGATTTCCAAATCGTTATAGACAAAATCGCCACCACGAGGACGAATCATTTCGACGACAGGAACTGATTTTTCTTGCAAGTACTTTGTGGCTTCTTGCAAGACACCGTGACTAGGAGTTGTCCCTCCAACGGCTAAATTATCGTTCAGTTCGATTCGATTAGCACCCTTTAGAACAGCGGTGGGAATTTTAGTAAAGTTTTCTACAGCTACTTCTTTAAAAATAATAGTCAACCCCTCTTTATAATTGTGATTACATTCTAACAAATTTTAGGGTCTGGGGGGAATTTAAATATGCCGTCTCCAGAATC
>NZ_AZFV01000018.1 GCF_001435815.1 Companilactobacillus nantensis DSM 16982
TCCGATTGGGCTAATTGATGATCCCCAGATACAGTATCTGAGGTACCTGTAATTTCTGGTAAGGATTTATCACCATACGTGATTTCATTTGTTTGGACTGTTGGATTTGCATTTTTAGCATTGACTGTTAATTTGGCTTTGCCAAATGATTCGAAATTATAATTCTTATCTGATTTCAAAGAGGCTTGGGCAACGTCGGTGTACTGAATCCAATATGTGCCACCAACTTGTAATTTGTCTTTACTCAGATCCATTACTTTACCCGAATCATCTACCACTTCAAAATCTGATTGGGCTAATTGATGATCTTCAGGTACAGTATCTAAGTTACCAACTATTTCTGGTAAGGATTTATCACCATATGTGATTTCATTTGTTTGGACTGTTGGATTTGCATTTTTAGCATTGACTGTTAATTTGGCTTTGCCAAATGAATTAAAATTATAATTCTTATCTAATTTCAAAGAAGCTTGGGCGGCGTCGGTGTACTGAATCCAATATGTACCACCAACTTGTAATTTATCTTTACTTAGGTCCATTACTTTGCCCGAATCATCTACCACTTCAAAGTCTGATTGAACTAATTGATGATCAACTGACACAGTATCTAAATTACCAACTATTTCAGGTAATGATTGATTGCCATATGTAATTTGGTTTGTTTGAACTGTTGGGTTGGCATCCTTTGCATTGACTGTTAATTTGGCTTTGCCAAATGATTCGAAATTATAATTCTTATCTAATTTCAAAGAAGCTTGGGCGGCGTCGGTGTACTGAATCCAATATGTGCCCCCAACTTGTAATTTATCCTTACTTAGATCCATTACTGTACCTGAATCATCTACTACTTCAAAATCCGATTGATTTAGATTATGATCGCCCGATACAGTACCTAAATCACCAACTATTTCCGGCAATGATTGATTGCCATATGTAATTTGGTTTGTTTGAACTGTTGGATTGGCATCTCTGGAATTGACTGTTAATTCTGCTTTGCCAAATGATTTGAAATTATAATTTTTATCTTCTTTTAAGGTAGTTTGAGCTTTATCAGTGTACTCAATCCAATACTTTTTATCTACTTGTAATTTATCCTTGCTTAGATCCATTACTTTGCCCAAANATTGGCATCTCTGGAATTGACTGTTAATTCTGCTTTGCCAAATGATTTGAAATTATAATTTTTATCTTCTTTTAAGGTAGTTTGAGCTTTATCAGTGTACTCAATCCAATACTTTTTATCTACTTGTAATTTATCCTTGCTTAGATCCATTACTTTGCCCAAATCATCTACTACTTCAAAATCCGATTGGGTTAATTGATGATCACCCGATGCAGTATCCAAGCTACCTGTAATTTCTGGTAAGTCTTTATCGCCATACGTGATTTCATTTGTTTGAACTGTTGGGCTTGCATTTTCCGCATTGACCGTTAATAAAGCTCTGCCAAATGATTTGAAATTATAATTCTTATCTGATTTCAAAGAAGCTTGGGCAACATCGGTGTACTGAATCCAATATGTACCTCCAACTTGTAATTTATCTTTACTTAGATCCATTACTTTGCCCAAATCATCTACCACCTCAAAATCCGATTGGGCTAATTGATGATCTCCTGTTACAGTATCCAAGCTACCTGTAATTTCTGGTAATACTTTATCGCCATATGTAATTTGGCTGGTCTGAATTGTTGGGTTGGCATCCTTAGCGTTGATTGTTAATTTGGCCTTTCCAAATGAATTAAAATTATAATTCTTATCTAATTTCAAAGAAGCTTGGGCGGCGTCGGTGTACTGAATCCAATATGTACCTCCAACTTGTAATTTATCTTTACTTAGATCCATTACTTTGCCCGAATCATCTACCACCTCAAAATCCGATTGGGCTAATTGATGATCTCCTGTTACAGTATCCAAGCTACCTGTAATTTCTGGTAATACTTTATCGCCATATGTAATTTGGCTGGTCTGAATTGTTGGGTTGGCATCCTTAGCGTTGATTGTTAATTTGGCCTTTCCAAATGAATTAAAATTATAATTCTTATCTAATTTCAAAGAAGCTTGGGCGGCGTCGGTGTACTGAATCCAATATGTACCTCCAACTTGTAATTTATCTTTACTTAGATCCATTACTTTGCCTGAACCATCTACTACTTCAAAGTCCGATTGGGCTAGCTTATGATCACCTGATGCAGTATCTAGGTTACCTGTAATCTCTGGTAAAGATTTATCGCCATATGTGATTTCATTTGTTTGGAATGTTGGATTTGCATCTTCAGAATCAATTGTTAAAATTCCAGGATTAACTGTAACAAGATAGTTTCCTTTATTGGAAGCGACACCAGTTATACCATATTGTCCAACATTTTTAGCATCCTTCGGAGTACTTAAAGTCAATCCTAAATCAGAAGCAGAATCTTTATCTTTTCCAACCAACGAGTAACCCTCGTCAAGAGTATATGTTGGAGTTGAAATGATGTCGCCATAATTAATTTTTTGGCTACTTATGGTAACTGTTATTGGCTTCTGGGCAATTGTAAATGTACCCTTGTCAACTGTTATCGTGTAATTACTATTATCACCTTGTCCAGTAATATCATACTTGCCTGCATTTTCCCCTGCCGCTCTGCTTAAATTGACATTTAAACTTTTAATAGTGTCGCCATTAACAAGTCCTTTTGTTGAATCACTTGTTAAATCTAATGCAGGATCAGTTGGATCACCATATGTTTTACCATGGTCTTGTGCTGTAACAATTATTTGTCTCTTTATTACCGTTAAGGTTCCTGTTCCAAAACTTGTAAAATTATAATTCTTATCAGCATTTAATTTATCTTGTGCTGCCTTTGTATAACTAATTGTATATGTACTTCCGACCTTCAATTGTTTTGCGGAAACACTTTGTCCATTAGCATCGGTTACTTCAAAATCACTTTGATTAGTCTGATCATCAAGATGATCCTCTGACGCACTGCCAAGATTTCCGTTGAAAGCAGGCATATTTCCATTAGCATCCCCACCATAAGTTACAGTAGCACCATCAACACTTACTGCAATGTCTTTAGGATTAATTGTTAGCATTGAAGAAACATAAAGACCTGTTTGTGAACTACTTGAAGGTAAATTCTTCAAATAATTTTTACCAGCTTCGGTTAATTTAAACATATAGTGTCCTGTATCTTTAGGTGTCTGAATTGGAGTTTTGCCATCAGGATCTGTATCAGCATTATAGTAATAATAATTATTGGGATTTTCTAATCCTTGTAATTCATCAGCTGTAATTGTTCCATAACCACTACCAAAACTGACAACTGGAAAATTAACCGGATCACCATATGTTTGTTTAGTAGATTCAAATGTTGCTAAACTACTTTGAACGTCAACATTTTTTTTAGTTAGTGCTCCCAAATCTGCTTGAAAACTTACTAATAGGTTTTGAACTTCTTGCAGTGATGCATAACCGTCTTGACCACCATTATATATGGCCGAAGCATCTGTAGCTGTTTCTGCATTTTCAAATGCAGCTTTAGCATCACCGTTTTTTGTAGAAATATTGGTATAAATCTGACTAACGGATTGTAAAAGATTCTCTGCATCATTTTTTTGATCTGTCGTCAAACCGGTGATTCTAACAAACTTATCATACATATCTTGCGATTGTTGCTTATATGTATCAGCTTTGTTCTGATTAGCCGCAGCTACACCCTTCCAATAATCTAAGGTTGATGCTGTTGGAACTAAGACACTGCCACTATCTTTAGGTTTTGTTTCATCCGTTGAGTCCGTTGCTGTAGCATTACCTACGCTTGACCAATAATAATCTGTATTAGTAATAGTTTTTAGTCCCGTACCGTCATCAGCTTTCTGACCACTGACAACTGAATTGCCCTTATCATCATCTAAAGGCTGTTGATTTAAATCATCAGCAACAGATTGTCCAGTTCCAACAGTAGTTTTTGCTACTACTTCATGCCCATCAACAGTTTTGCCGTCACCAGTATAATAGTGACCAATTGGATTCGATTGATCTGTAGTTGTCGTCGCGTCTGTACCAGTAGTACCTTGATCAATTACCAAATTATCTTGAGCAACTTTTTCGCCATCAGTTGGAGTGGCTAAGGTAACTTTAGTTGTAGTATATCCAGGAATTTGAACTAATGATGGTTTACCAGCGACCGCAACTACAGTTACTGGATCTAGACCAGAAATTGGTTGTTGAGTCTTAGAATCCACTGGAGTAACAACAGCCTTATAGGCTAATCTAACTGGGACAGTCATACCCTGACCATCACCATCTTTAACCGTATAACTATAATATGTTCCATCACCAACAGTTGCGTCTCCACCGATATGGTTAACTTTTCCAGTTTCACCCGCAACATTTTGATCACCATCAATAACGTAAATATTGCCCGCTGAATCAGGTGGTATAACTGCTACCAAGTTAGGATCAAGCTTATCTTCCTTTACGGCACGATCGGCCGCTTCTTGAGTTGAGAAGATTGAGACAGTATCACCAATATTAGCAATGGCTTTAACTTTAACATTATTTAATAATGCATCGGTATCAGCCGCATCAACTAATTTAACCCCTAACGGAATAGTTTTAGGTGTGTAACTGAATTTATCAATTTTGGCTGAATAATCATTCCAATCCCCACCAGTAGATGCTGCGACAGATATAGAGTATCCTGAACTAACATCAGAAATGGTTCTTGTAAATGGTTTTCCACCCAAATTAACAGTTAATGTTTTTGTGGCGGCACTATAATCAAGTGTGAAATTATTTAACGAATTATTTTGACTACGATTTAAGGTAAGATCACTGGTCTTCTTCCATTCAGCATTACTGCTTACCCCTTGAAGATTTCCGTATTTATCAGTGGTTCGCCAACCAACATATGGTACAAATTGATCGTAATACCTCGATGCCCCTGGATCATTATATTCTGGGTTACTATGTTCATCAAAAACAAATCCAAAAGCATCGTTCAAGCCTTGAAGTCCTAACTTACCACCAGATCCACCTTGAGTGGCTTTGGATGGATCACCAGGTGCAAAAATAAAGCCAACACTATCTGCACCACCAGATGTTTTACTACCAATACCTAAAGCTCCTGACATAGAAAAATCATGACTGAAGTCAATTTCATGTTCAAATGATACGTGAGCTGCTTGGTGACCAGTCATAGAAGTGGGATTACCCGGAGAAGTGTAATACGTATGTGAATCATTACTTGTTAAAGCAACGGTACCATCTGCTCCAATTGGTATCTGCTTAATATTATCTGCTGGATCATCATCTTGATCGGAACCACCACGATTTTCAACAGTGGCTGTAAAATGACCTGCAATTTGATCTGCTGATAAATCTACTTGAGTAGTATCTGCGCCAACACTAACATCTTTATCAGGCGAAAGAACTGGATACTTATCAGCACTTGAAGCGTCAGGAGTTGATGTTACTTGAGGTGTGGACTGCAGTGTCTCAGACTCAGGAGTTGCGTTTTTACCTTGAACAGCGGCAAAATTCATTAATCCTGTTTTAGCGATTGGAGTATCCGCCGGTTGTGTTACTACCTCCTGTGCTAGTTTTGTAGTTGATTCCGAGGTAGTTCCATTTTCAGGACCCACCGTTTGTTTTGCCTCAGTATCTTCACTTACTGCACTATTAGTTGAATCTCCGGTTGGTTCTATATTAGAACTTTGACCTTCATCTGTAGAACCGTCATCACTATTTTTGGCAACTGGCTTTTCAGGAGTATCTGATTCTTTTGCTACAGTTGCCGAAGTACCACCAGTTTCTTGAGTTGAAGTTGGTATGGCATCAGCCGCATGAACACTAATAATATTTGCATGACCAGCAAAAGCAAAAGCTGAAAAAGTGACTAACAAACTCCCAAATATTCGTGTCTTGATTTTCCAACCCGTGTGTCCTTTATATAAAATAAACCGTTTCTTTTCATCAAAACTAGATACTTTTTGCCTCATCGTTTTGCCCTTCTCTATTTATATATTTATAAAAACCTTTTCCCACTATTTGGCATCATTTTGCCCCTTCACAAAATGACACTAGCTTGAATAATTTTATTTTATGAATTTAAATATCCCTTCTCTTGATCAACTGCCTTCTGGGCAACTAAATTCAAATAATCAAATGGATTATTGAAGTTTGGTGAAAATAACATATCCAAGAAAGCTAATTGATCGATAGTTCCACCATTTTGAATCAAACTTGAAATAATATTTGCTGATTGTGCAACATCATGGTGACTCATCAACTGACCACCCAAAATTTTTCGACTATTTTGGTCGTAAATTAAGACAATCGTCACTCGAAAAGCGTTTGGCATAAATTCCGGACGATACGGTCCTTCATACGTGACGCTTTTGACATTAAATGATGTGTTCTGAGCTGCTTGAAGAATTAGCCCTGTTGTAGCAATTATTTGATCAAAAACTTTTAAGCCTGTCGTAGCTTGTGTACCAATTGATCTAACTTTTCGTTCGAAAACATTAATTCCAGCTAACATCCCTTGGCGAACTGCATGTGATGCTAACGGAAAATATTCAATCGCATTTGTCGGATTGAAATTCACCACTGCATCATCGCCTGCTGCCAAAATATCGGGATCTGATGTATGCATATACAGATCAACTATGATTGCTCCATTATTCAGCATCTTTACTTGACCCTGCAGTAGATCCGTTTGTGGAATAATACCTGAACTAACGACCGCTTTATCGACCTGATACTCGTCACCGTTGCTAGTTGTAATGGTCAATCCTCCATCTGCATTATCTAAAAAAGCGTTTGCTCGAGTATTCATAATTATATGAATACCTTTAGCAATTAACGTTGTCTCAATTTTCTTAGCAATAATTGGTTCGACATATTTTTCCAATAATTGTGGCTTATTATGAAACAACCATACTTCATGTCCTGACCTTGCATAACCTTCAGCAAGTTCGACGCCAACGTAACCACCGCCAATAATTGCTATCCTGTGTTTATCAGCAGTATTCACAAACAAATCATTCGCCTGTTCAAATGTTTTACATAACAAAACTTTGGGATTCTCAACACCACTAATCGCTGGAATAGCCGTTAACGAACCCGTTGCCATGATTAATTTGTCATACGTCGTTGTCTCGATGTCTTTAGTTATTAAATTCTGCACAACTAAGGAATGCTTTTGATGATCAATACTTATGACGTCATGATTTAATTCTAAATCGACGCCCTGACTAGTAAATTCTTCTGGTTTTGCGTATTTTGCATCGGCAAGTTTTTTAATAATCCCCTCGATGTGTAAATAGGTTGCACATGATAAATACGAGATGCTGTTTTGCCGCTCATAGACTGATATTTCGGATTGAGGATACTCTTTTAAAATTTGTCTAATCGCTGCAATTCCAGCATGAGTACATCCAATTACAACAACTTTCATGATTCCATGCCTTTTTCCTTTATTATGTGATTTATCTTTAGTATAGTATTCTTTAGAGATTTGTATAGCCCATTTGGGAGGTCATTTTATTGAAAAATATTTATCGATTTTTCGTTCAGCCACAAATTGGATCACAAACTAAATCAATCATTGGTTATGAATTACTTTTAAAGGAATATACGGTCAACGGCTGGCGTATTCCTGAATCATTTTCAGCCATTGATCCCGAAATAATTGCTGATTTATTGATTAAGACAACTAAGGCACTTTCGACCAAATCTCCACGCCTTTCAATCAACATTAATCGCAGCCAATTAATGACAACATCCATTTCTAATGCTATTGTCCAAAGTCAAAAGTTACTTTATCCTACTAAGCTAATTGTTGAATTAACTGAAGATGACAATTCAAAAAGATACTCTCGTGCAGAAATTTTTTCTCGACTAAAGATATTTTGGGATAATAACATTCAGATTTCACTCGATGATGTTGGCTCAGGAATTAATCAATTTGATGATATTCAACAACTGTTGCCTTTTGCATCTGAATTGAAATTTGCTTTACAAAACTTTCACAAGAGATTAATTGATCCAGAAATGCAAACCAAGGTTCACTTTTGGCGGGCAATGAGTAATGAATACAATCTGCGATTAGTTCTTGAAGGTATTGAAAATCAAGATGATGATCAACTAAGCGATAAAATGGGAATAATTTTCAAACAAGGTTACTATTTCGGTAGACCTCGTCTTTTAAAATTGCCAAACGATAATTACACACGTTCGGCCTAAATAAATACGCAAAAAAGAGTAGAGAAATTTCATGAACAAAATTTCTCTACTCTTTTTTGAATTCTAATCTAACTTATACTAACCACAAAACCACTAGCTCTTATTATTGCGCTTTGTGACTTTTGATTGCTTTAATTTTAACAAAACTAAAAATAAATAAACTGATAATTAGAGCTCCAAGAAATGCCCATACTAGATACTTTGGGAGATAGAAATCAAATGGCAATTGTCTTACGAAAATCATCCATGCGTGCATAATATCACCTCTAATCGTCATCATTATGCCCGTTACTTTTTGAAACATCAAAAAAACCGTCCAGACATTGTGGACGGTTTTTTTTAGTTACGGAGTCAACATAACTATTGCATGTACTTTTTTTATTTTGATAAATATCTTGGACATCTATCAGTTATCATTATCACGTTTACTCAATAAAAAGTAAATAAATAATCAGGTTTATAACTAAACCGTTAGTTTCATGTGACAGAACTGTAAGATGGGCCTAATTAGGTAGGAACATTCTCGATACTCCACTCTACATCAGCTTGATAATTGCCTAATTTTGGAAAACTATTCCCTATTTTAAGAAGTAGACCCTCATCGTCTTTCCATTTGATAGATTCCAAGGCTTTACCTTCATCGGAATATGCGACTGAAATGGCTTTTCCAATTGTTAGGGGCGTGACTTGAGAACTGAAAAATAATAAGTTTGCATCCAATATACCAGAACGTTCATTAGTAAAATTGCCTAGTTGTTTAACGGTAACTCTAGCAGGGACACGTTTGCGACGAGTATCTTTAACCTCAACAATTGCATTAGGATCATTAGTTTCTATTGTTCGGCGCTTTAGGTTGTTCCTTTCGAAAAGTGAAATTGGTTTGAACCTAATCGGATGAATGATTGCTCGAATATTATTTGACGTATATTCTAAAGTTACCGTATTGCCTTCACTTTTATAACCATTACCTTTATCATCATCGTATTTACCAACTAAAATTGGTTTGAATGAAAAACTTTCTTCACTTACGTCGGATATCTCGGTTAAAACAGTTACCTTAAGTTCTTGGCCTCGTTTTAATTGACCAATTGGAATTTCCAAGCTTTGTTTCTTCTTATCAGAATTATCCAAGCTAAACTTATCGACATTTTTATTTTCTAATTTCACTTCTTTACATTTTGTGAATTGATTTAAATATATCTTTAGACTTGATTCCTTTAAATCCTTTGAACTTCCATTTTGAAGTGTAAAAGTATATTCGATACGATCACCTGGTGCAACTTTTTTCAATATCGTTTTATCACTATTATTTTTATCTTCATAATCTAAATTCTTTAGCTTAGTGGTTACATGAATCTTCGAATCAGTTGCTTGTAATACTGTTAATTTTGCGTGTCTTGTTTCAACCTTTTTATTTTGATTACCAATGGTAGCATAATATTGATTTCCATCATCTGCCTCAGTTAAAACCGAAGTTGTTAATTCTAAATGATTGTCTTTATTGCCAGAAATTTCCTTAGTTTTTCCATTAACGACACGATACCATTTAATCGTTGCTGCTTTAAGTTCATCATCCTTTTGATCAGAACCTCCAGTTTCAATATGAAAAGTTGCTCTTTGACCAACATGACTTGTCCTGTCTTCTAAGCCACCGCCAATTTTGAGTTTCTTAGTATCGGAAAAACTTGTTCCGTCTTCATTGATAATATAGCCAGTAACTGAAACTTCGCCTTCTGCATTTTCTTGGGCAGTGACTAACCCAGAATTGTTAATTGTTGCTAATTCATTTTCCAAAATCGGAACATTAGTGTCACTATTATATTCACCTAGCGTCCAATGAACCTTATTTGTGGTATCGAACGGCTCAATCATTGCACTCGCATACGTAGAACTATCAAAAAGCATATTTTCTTTGATACTATAAATATAATCACTATTCAATTTTATCTTGATATCAGTTGCTGGCTTTTCAGTATTAGTTACGTGAATATGAGCAACTTTGGACCCATAAGTTTTCTCGAAACTCTTTTTGCCACTAGAGTATGTGACGACAAGTTGACATTGAATTTCTGATACTCCCTTATATTTTTGTGTTTCAATAGTTATATCACCAGAATTATTGTTTTCCACTGGCGTCCATTCTCCATTATCATTATTAGTTTTAATCCACCATTGACTAGAACCTTCAGGTTTATTTGATGGAACAAAGTTAGTCTGGATCATAAGTGATTCACCAAACTTAACATAATAATCACTTTTTGGTTGAAGATTGAATCCACTTCTTATCCAGCCCAATAAAAAAACATGTTTTGGAGGATTTGACTCTGCTACACGTCCCTCTGATTTTGATTGAGCACTTTCTGCTCTCACTGTCGTTGAAACTGGCAGTGGATCATTAAGAACAGATAACTTCAAAAACAAAAACAATATCAATGCTACTATTAAATACGGATTTTCTTTATTTTTCCGATAATGCTTAATTAGATATCAACCTCCGATTTTTTCTTTATTCGAGAAATTAATTTAAGTGTACCTAACAGAAAAATACCAAGATAGTAAATTAACGAAATTTCTTTTTTATGAAAACACCTTAACGAGATAGCTTATAATAGTAACTAGAAAATTAATGAGACGATAGGAGGTGGCAAAGATGAATTTCACATCACAAATGATTTTCAACATTACTAGTATTTTTATCGCTGTTACACTTATCGTCGGTGTAATTCTAGGATCAATTGCTCTTTTTAGGATTGCTCATGCCTTAAAATTACGGAATCAAATGTTACAACAGGCAACTCGACCTTACTTGATTTTTCAACGAAATCGCCAACAACTACTTCTCAAAAATCTTGGTTCAGTTCCCGTAACCATTGATAAAATTGAATCCACTTTTGATTTATCTGGCTTAGAACAGCAACTAATTTATCCTAATCAAAGTCTTTATTTCAATCTAACTGATACCGATAAACTGACTATTTCGGTCACTTATCACGACGATATTAACGATTATCAAGCCAATTTCAATCTCTAAAACTAACAATTTAAATATCGAAATCCCTTGATATAAATACTTTTATGCCAACGGACTTACAGACCTTACAAAACCGTTAGGACAAAAGCTAATTCGACTGTGATATCATTCCAATAGTGTTATGGAGGAATGATTATGAGCAAAAAAATTTGGATTGGATTAATAACCATTATTATTTTATTAATACCACTGGCTGGCTATCAATTCTGGTATGTCCCAAATTATCGTGGTGATGATTACTATACATACGTTGGCGAATCCTATAAGGAAATTATCGAAAAAGATGATGCTGGCAATGATCATCGCGAATACTACTATAATCAAGATGGCTATGATAAGAGTGGCGATAAAAAGTTACTCAAATTCAACAGTGCACTTGGTCGCCCCATTAAAGCAGATAATTATCTCAAAGTGACATATAACGATAAAAAACAACAAGTTATTTCTTGGGAAAAGGTTGAGAAGTCTTCTGTTCCTAGAAAACCTTTAGAACAACTTTTAAAATAAAAAAATTATAATTTAAAACGGGCATCTGGAAGAAACTTTAGTTTCCTCGCAGATGCCCGTTTTTAATGTCTTTAATATCTCTACTGCATCGTTATACGTATCGTTACAATATTTTAGAATAAATAAAAAAATAACCTGATTTTCTCAATGGAAAACCAAGTCACTTTCAAAAAAACTATTCTACTTATTAAAATATTCTTTAGCAAAATC
The DNA here is from genome assembly GCF_001435815.1 of Companilactobacillus nantensis DSM 16982. GTDB lineage: Bacteria > Bacillota > Bacilli > Lactobacillales > Lactobacillaceae > Companilactobacillus > Companilactobacillus nantensis. The sequence goes on from NZ_AZFV01000018.1 coordinate 11,986, forward strand.
AAGCACGTTAACCTTGTATTTATCGCCAGCGACCTTCATTGCCCCTGCATGAGCTGCACCCTTAACGATCCATAATTTCTTTGGACCCTTTGCATAATCATAATTCAAGTAAGCATTCTTTGTTGGCACAAAGGTATCTTTCGAACCGTGAATTACATAAAGTGGCACTTTGCTTTTCTTCAAAGTGTTTTGGGTACTAGCTTGGTAGAAGTTATATCCCGCTAGTACATCTGCGAAAAGGCTTGCTGTTGGCACGATAGGAAAACTAGGTAATCCAAACATTTCTTTTAACTGGTAATCCAATTCACCTGAAATAGTGGAATAACCACAGTCCTCGACTGCAAATTTAACGTTCTTAGGTTTCTCACCTAAGGTATACATAACAGTGGCAGCGCCCATGCTGACACCATACAAACCGATCTGTGACTTCGCACCGATCTTTTGATTGATTATTTTAATCCAATTATTTAAATCTTTCCGGTCTTTCCAACCATAACCAGCGTATTTTCCTTGGCTCATACCAAAGGAACGATTATCTGGTACTAAAACATTGTAACCTGCCTCATGGAACATCTTAACTGATGAGCCCATATACTTACTGGCACTGCCATAGCCGTGGACAACGACCACCGTTTTGTCAGTTTTTTTAGCAGCCGGCAAATATCGAGCCTTCAACTTCAAATTATCCTTTGAAGTCTGTTCCCAAATATCCTGCTTTTGGTTGAGCAACCATCGATCATTCTTTTGTAAAGGACCACTAGCTTTACTAGCATAACCACTTTTACTAAAAGCATAATTGAACATATAACCACCAGCGGCAACATCTGCCACTAGTACTACCCCGATTGTTACTAATAGAATTACTTTAAGATACTTTTTTAATCGCATAACTATAACTTACCCTACTTAAATTATTTCAACGCTTAATAAGTTTAAGCTAATTGGTAAATTATTTGCAACTATTTAAATCTAAGCTTGTTCTTGAGACAACTTTTCATCACGAGCACGGTTGGCACTGGCATCCTTGTGGAACCAGTGAATGTGTGAATCGAAAAATGCAATCATATCGTTCATAAAATACATAATGTATGTTAAGAACATAACAGGACTAGCATCACCTTGTGTAGCTGTGATACCCCAAAGAACGATTGACATGATACCTTGAGCTGTCCAGAAATAATATTGTTCACGGAAACGCAATGTACATAGCAATGCACCTGTGAAACCAATAGCAGCAGCAACGGAATCAGTAATAGGACGAGGACTAATAAATAGATGTGTATCCATCAAATATAGTAGACCCCAAGCAACAAAGAAGAAGACGGCTGTATTAAGCCACTTCATAGCTGTTAGACCATGGATATGTTTTTCAGCATCCTTAGCCCATTGTGGACTGATCAAAACAGGGATATCCAAAAGAACAATGTAACTAAGTTGTAGAACAACATCTGAGAAGTTCTTAGCGTTAATAGCAACGAAAATATAAATAAGTGCGGAAACTAATCCTAGAACACCATTTAATGGCTTAGCGTTGGTAATAGCAATTGTACATGTGAAACCTAACACGGCAGCTAACCATGTCCAGATAGCGATGGGTGTAATAGCGTGTGAAACAGTTGATGCAGTGATGGCCCCCAAGCCAAACATTAATAGCATGTAACTTCTGAAACTCCAGTGTTTCATTTGTTCAACATACCATCTTGGATCGAAAATACTCATATGTTTCTTCTCCTCTGGATTGAAAACAGAATGTATGATTTTGGCATTTATATTCTGAATCAATCAAATTTTATTTATCCCTCAAACTGTATTTATAAAAATATCAATTTAATCGACAGCTAAAATCATACCACCAATTGCAATCGAATTGTTAGTTATGATTTCAGACGTAATGGTTCCATATCGTTGTAAAGCGCTTACTGTACCCACCACATTAGCAATTTATCATTTGATACAATATATAGTTTTATTCAAATTCATAACACCATATATTGTTATAACGACGACATACTTTCGAACTTTTGTCGCTATGTGATAGATGGTCTAGACACAAAAAAATTCCAAACCGAAGTTTGGAATTATAAATTATATTTTACCAACTAAATCAACACCAGGTTTTAATGTCTTTTCCCCAGGATGCCAATTAGCAGGACAAACCTTATCGCCATGAGCTTCTACAAATTGAGCTGCCTGCAACGTTCTTAGAATCTCTTGAGCATTTCTACCGATACCCATTGCATTGACCGTGTATGACTTAATTAAGCCCTTAGGATCAACAATAAAGACACCACGATAAGCTTGCCCACTCTGCTCATCTAAAATATTGAAGAAGTCTGTTAATTGATGTTTTTGATCTGAAAGCATAGGATATTCAATTTTACCGATTGTATCCGTTGTTTCAGCCCAAGACATGTGTGCAAATTGACTGTCAACAGAGACAGAATAGATTTCAGCATCAGCAGCCTGAAAATCTTTATATGCATCTTGCAAATCACTTAATTCGGTTGGACAAACGAATGAGAAATCAGCTGGATAGAAGAAGATAATCGACCACTTACCAAGCAAATCAGATTTCGTAAATTGTTTCAATTCACCTTTTTGGTAAGCATCGACTTGAAAATCTGGAATTTCTTTATTAATATAATTCATTTATTAGGCCTCCCTAAAATATATCTTAATTATAATGCAAGCTTTGTTACTACGTCAATCTACAAATTGATGTTTATACATATTCATTATAACAGACTATTTGTTTTCTTCTATTACAAGCCACAAATAATCAACATTATACCCTTCAGCCTTTTGCTATAAAATAATTTGTGTCACAATATACTTATTAATTTCAAAGAGGGATTGATTTTATGACTTATGACGAACAATTAACTGCCATTAAAGATTTTTCATTCCAAAAAATGAGTGGCGATGCAACCGGACACAACTTTGACCACATTCAACGTGTCATTAAAACGGCTCAACGTATTTTAAAAGAAGAACCAGCCGATCCGTTGATTACTTTAGCAGCTGCCTACTTACATGACGTTGCTGATGATAAGTTAGTTTCCGACCCCGCTGCTCTGGAACAAGAAATCAAACAATTTTTACATAGTATCGATTTTTCCGAAGAACAAGTAAATGAGGTACTCTACATTACTCACAACTTATCATTTAGTAAATCACTTTCCAAAAATCCGCCTAAGTTATCCTTGGCTGGTCAAATTGTCCAAGATTCGGACCGCTTAGATGCCATTGGTGCAATTGGAATTACTCGAGCTGTCTATTACGGCGGTGCTCATTCAGAAACGATTTATGACCCAAATATTCAGCCTCGCGAAAAAATGAACAAGGCTGAATATCGTAATTTAAATAACGAAACAATTATCAATCACTTTTACGAGAAATTATTGAAATTAACTGCTATGATGAATACCCCAACAGCCAAAAAGATTGCTGAGAAACGCCACCAATATATGTTGGACTTCCTTGACGAATTTAAAGCTGAATGGGATGCAGAAAAATAAGACTGAGGGAGAGATCATTTTGGTATCATATGAGGAACAAGATAAACAATATTATCAACACATTATTAGAAATTTGAAAGACCGTGGCGTTGAACTGACCGATATCGCTGAAATCGTAATTTTCTTGGAAAAAGATTACGTCAAAGGTTTGGATGAAGAAGTTTCCATTTATGCCATCAATAAAGTTTTACATAAACGTGAAGCTCAAAACGCTATTATGACTGGCATTGAATTGGATGTTTTGGCTGAAAAGGGTCTCCTATCTGCTCCAATGCAACGTATCATGCAAACCGATGAATCAACTTACGGTATTGATGAGAATATGGCCATCACCTTAGCCAGTCTTTACGGTTCAGTTTCAGTTACAAACTATGGCTATGTAGATAAATTAAAACATGGTATTCTTGGTAAACTAAACGATAAATCAACTGGCAAGATTAATGTCTTTTTAGATGATTTAGTTGGAGCAATTGCCGCTGCCGCTTGCGGTTGGTTAGCTCACAATGAACGTGAAGTTAATAAAATGTTAAATAACTAATTAAAAAAGTCGACTTTTCACAGCCGACTTTTTTAATACCTATTTTAAACCACAATCAAAATATTGATATTGGTGTGTTCAGAAACATAACGTGTAACTGAGCCAACGAAGACTCTTGTAAAGGCACTTGTCCCAGTCTTACCCATTACAATTAAATCAATTCCATTCTCGTTAGGGAAATTGACCAATTGTTCACGAGGCTCACCATTTAATAATTTAGCTGTAGCAGTTAACCCAGCTTTCGCCACGATATCTTGAGCTTTCTTCAAATCATTGTTTGAAGCAGTTTCCATATCTTCAATCAATCCCGGAGCGTATGAAACACCGACATTCATTGGTAAATTGGCCGTATTGACGACTGATACCAAATAGAGTTCTGAGTCAAATTGTTTAGCTAAATCAATTGCAGCATCCAAGGCATTGTATGCACTTTGACTACCGTCGATAGCTACTAATATTTTTTTATACATAACTTATTTCCTCCTATTTGTATCCTTTACCTAGATTTTACCAAGTTACGGAAGAATATGTTAATAATTGCACATATAAATAAGAAAGTTTTGATATACTTGGTGGTGAATAGTAAATAATTTTAGGGGATTATTATTTCCCTTTCGATATGATTCAATGTGGCTCAAAACGCCTGTAAAATAGGATTCTATTTTAATTCAATTTCTAAAGAATGTTATATGGCTCACTAAAAGTGAGTCACGAATGAGTCACGAAAAAATAAGTGAGAGCGTAAATTTAAGCTACCAGCCAATAACGGTTGGTAGCTTTTTTTATTTATTTTGCAAATGTGCTTGACTATACACTACATGTAGTGTATTATAATAAATGTAGAGAGGAGGTGATAAAGATGACAAGAATGGAGCTATGGAAAACAAAAAGAACCTTAACAATCGAACTGTCGGTAAACATTTTCGGATTGATAAAGTTCTCCATTAAAAGTACAAAGGAAAGCCCTTAGGGGGCTTACCCTTTGTGTACTTAAATTATAACATTTAAGGAGTTTTACATCATGAAAAAAGTTTATAAAGGCAAAAATACAACAATGACATTTGAAATCAACAAACCCACTAAATGGTATCAATGGTTAGTGATTGGCTTATTCGTTTTGGGGATAATCTATTTAATTGTGAGGTAAAAAATAATGACAGATAAATTACCAGAATCACGTGCTAAAGCAAACGAAAAATGGAACGATAACAATAAGGAACGTATGAGATATTTACGCTCACGATCGTCAGCAAAAAGCTTTATTAATAATAGGGCTACTTTTGATGATATTAAAGAATTAAGAGAATTGTTAAATGCTCGTGAAAATAATCTTAAAAATGATGACAAATAAAAAAAAGCCCACCACCTATAAACTAATATAGATGATGGGCTTTTAGAATATCTATGCAGAGGAACTGTGCGCCCCGATTTTGACGCTATTTAAATATAACAATCGCTAAAATTTCTAGCTACAAAATATACTAACCTTTGAAACCTGAGCCAACAGCATATTCAATAGGAATATACATGTTATTAGCCACTTTGTAAGCATATCCAACGTTTGGCAAATTAATTAAATTATCGGTAGTCTTCCAAACTGTACCACCTTTAAAAGTTTTATTACTACCACCAATAGAATCACCTTTGCCATCATATGCCAATACACCATAATCAGAACGATAATTGACGGTAACAATACCCTTTTGTGTCGTTGTGCCTTGTGGAATTAATACGTCTACACCGATGACATAATAAGGGATGTCATTAATCACCGTGATACCTGCTGACTTCCATTGTGAGCCACTAATAACATCAGTACCTACGTTTGCTTTACCAACATTATTATACGTCGTGTAGGCTTTATATTTGTTGCCTTTGACGCTTACTACATTGTTAATAGTTTCAGTTGGGTCAACTTGTGGAGCTTGCCCTCCCGTAAAGAAATCATCGTAGTTTTGAGATACATCAAAATTACCATAACTACCATTAAATTGATATGTGCTACCCCATTGCCAGCTGTGATGGTTAGAATACCAATTCTTATCACTAGCATTATATGGATAACTTGCAATCCAACCACTTGATACGTCCATCTTATTGCCTAGCCAAGAGCTCATGGTATACACAGCTGAACGATAACCATATTTAGCTACTTCATTCATGAACGCTTGGTTATTAGCGTTGTTAGTTGCACGTGACAATCCATTTTGTTCTTGTGCTTCCACATCAGAAATTAATACGGCTCCAACAGGCAATCCATCAATCTTAGCCATTGTAGCAGCGTAATCAGCTTCATTGATTGCACCGGATAAAGTTGTGTATCGTGCAAAATGATAGCCATTGATGTACAAGCCTGCTTGTTGTGCTGTGGCAATGTTATTAGCTGATGTGTAATCGTGGTAATAATTACCTTCACTGATTTTAGTAGTAACTGACTTAACACCATAGTTATTAAGCATGTCTCTAAAATTAGCTACTGTCATATAACCATTATGATTACTTACATCGACCATATCAGTTCGTGCTGCTTGAACTGGGGATGCAAATAAAAATAGACTTGCAATTAGCAAGCCCACGACATAGATCAATTTATTTTTTAGTTTCATTATTGCCTCCTCTATTTCTTAATTTTTCCAAATTATTAGTTATCCAGTCAGGCAAAGGAATCCCCATAATTCCTAAATTTTCAACAATTGAAATGCCATATTGACCAATAAAAAACATCAAAAATAAATTAGCAAAATTAGCCAATCCCCAGCAGTCTACTAATGGATAAAAAATAACTCCAATACCAGCAATTACAGTATGCTTAATTAGTCCCTGCCTACCAGTTGTCGAGTTTACTCGTTCATCAGAATTTTTAAAAAAGCCTTTCAAGAACCCAGTAGCCAAATCGACCAAAATAATAATTATAAAAGTTAAAAACCAAGGGTTTTCGCCAAGTTTCTCAGCTGCAAGCCACCATTCCATTAGGCCAAAATGTGGTGTTGGTTGTGGTGCATAATACATATACATTCATCTCCCTATACCAAAAAAGGAGCAGCCAAATTAAGCTGCTCCTTCTTCTGTGTAATCCTCATTAGTAATTTGCTTATAGTCATCGGCAGTAATATTCTTGTTTTTAACTAAATCTTTAATACTGTCTTTTGTTCTTGTTCCCCATGCTAATTGAATTTTTAATAAAAAAATCATTTTGTATCCTCCTATTTAGTTGTATCTGTACCAAGTTGCATATTAGTTAGTGCTGTAATGGATTGCTTAATCTGTTCGATATCAGTACCTTGAGCAATAACCAAATTTGTTAGTTCTGTATTGGACTTTTGATTTTCTTCATCAGGTGTTAAACCTGTTGCGATATGAACCAATTTATTATCAGACTGTCTGACAGTCCAAATATAGGCTTGCTCAACTAAAAAGGCTGGATCACTCTCAACCAGTTTCCAGCCATCATACTTAGATTGCTTAATTGCTGCATCCTCATTTGTATCATTGACGTGGTTAACAGTACCATCGTCATTTAATGTAACTGCAATTTTCATTTTTTACCTCCTGCTAGTTTTTGTATGGTGTGATTTTTGAAATTGTTGGAATCCACGAAGAATTGTAATTAATTGGACTTCCCGATATAGTGTTTGACACCCCAAGTTTTATTGGAATATTAATTGATGCCTTAGAAATTTCAATGTACGCGTCAGCTGGCGTTGATAAATAATCAAAATAATTAGCACCATCTTGCCACAATCCTGTATTAGTTTTAACCGTATATGTCAATTTAGTTCCAATTGGATTAAAATATCCTGTCAAATCAAATCGGAATCCATTTATAAGCTTTTCCTTTGGAATTCTAACTGATCGTGTAGATAAGGCATTAAGCGCCGGAATTCTTGTAGATCCAATAGAATTAGTGAAATATTCATCAAATGTAATTTCTATACCATCTAGTGAATTCTCAAGAAAATCTAATGCACCCGATAAAGAAATTTCTCCATTAGCTGAACCGGTAAAGAAATTAACTGTTTCCGGAATTTGTGCTACTGCTGGCTGTACTGAAAATGTAGCGATTGTATCAACAACAACATCATAATTGGCACCCGTTGCACCTGCACTATCGCCGTCATTGTCATAGCCAATTATTGTTTCAATCTCAATGGTTTTATCATCGTTAAATGTTAGCAATAATTTAGGTACCTTTACATTTTTACCACTCAAATTTTCACCAATACCATTGATTGGAACCGTAACTTGCTTGCCAACTCCAAAATCACCGGCTTTAATATAAATTGGATATGGAGATGTTGTTGTGAAGTAACCATCTTTAACGATATTTGCGGGATCATAATTTAATTGAATATCGGTTGAATCGCCCTTTGTACCCTTATCAAAAGATGTCTTTTTTAAATGAATAAAGAATGTAAGACCATCGCCTACCATATTCATCTTTGAGCCCACATCGCGTAGTAGCGTTGCTTTAGTCACTGTCGTTGGATCAGATGGACCAGAATACAATAGATATCTTTCAGTAATTTCGCCGTTTGCTAATGAGCCAGCATAGTAATCTACTCCAGCTGATGGGTTATCAGGAATATTTCCACCGCCGCTTGTACTACCTCCAGAAATATTCATAGTTACAACACCATCATCATCGGGCAAGAACGTTTTATCATTGCTTCGAATCACTTTAATATTTTTCTTGTTTGCTTTATTGAAACCAATAATGGTTTCAGTTAGTTTATTTTCCGTCATTTGTTACCTCCGTTTTATTCCAATCATCCAAAATTGCTTGAGCTTCATCACTAATAGGATCATTAACATCAATATCTCCAGACTTAATAAGTTCAATAACTGATGATTTCAAATTATCTTTACTAATTAAGTTGAGTTGGTCCATTTGTGCTTTTAAATTTGCTAGTGAAGTATTCAAACTAGTTTCAAAATCTGATTCTTTACCCTTAAGTCCATCTAAACCGGTATTTAAATCATTTAGTTTAGTATTCATAGCATCGGACTTAGTTGTTAATTCAGCAATTTCATCATCAAGTTTTTTCTTAAAATCAGCGATTGCCTTCATAACAACTTGGTCAATAAAATTAATCATATAGCCAGTGTGTTTGTACGCTGCATTCGTTAATTGGCCAATATTAAACAATGACCTTTGCATTTCTGAAATGTAAAATGCCATAGGACGTGGGAATGCTACGTTATTAGGAATGATGTGTAAATCAAAATCTAATGTCATAGCCGTGGTAGTTCTGTCTTCGCTTTCAATTACTAATTGAACTGTATGATATTTACCAGCCGTTAAAGCTACTGCTTCTTCTGGTTTCCAATGAAGTTCGCCAATATTAGCGTCAGTTGTATCAATATTTTCATCTGTTGAAATCAAATGCCATTGTGAATCATATCCACGAATTGAAAACATCTTGTATTGAGAAAAGTCAGCTGGTTTTGCTCCATCCAATACCGTCATATTAATTTCATATGAACTTGCTTCACCTTGTCTCAAGAACGCTACTGGTAAAATTCTAGCTTTAGTAGCAGGATTAACAATGGTTTGAGGCGTAATATGGTCACTCTCGTCATCAGTTTGGGAATGTGGTAAATAAAAAGCCTTGCTATGTTGTAGGTTAAATAGCAAAGGCTGTTCTAATGGTATATCAGGTTCAATTTTGTCATATGGTTCTTCATATTCAGCATTGTTGTCTGAATAATTCAAAGGTGGTAATTGTGAATCTTGTGCTTGTGTATTTTTAATATCTGAATCGGTCATTTATTTACCTCCTTTTATTTATTCCAATCATCTAAAATTTGTTGTGCTTCTGGTGTCACCTTATCGTTAACATCAATATTTGTCGGCATTTGATCACTGCGAGACGGATTATGAAATGTTCCAATAACAGTATCGTTAGGTAATCGTCTTCGAATATTACCAATTTGGGTATCTTGATTTTTAAACATTTCGTCAATTTCTTCTTTTTTATAATATTGAGTTGAGAATTTACTTAAAAATTCTGCGGTTTTAACTGAAATGATAGTTTCAACAAATCCTTTAAAGTCACTCAAAGTATCCTTGAGCTTTACAAAGAAGTTTCTTTGATTAGTTTCATATTCATACAGTGAATTAATAGATTTTTGAATCTGATCACTGTTGTTGTTGAAACTGTCTTTAGAATTGCTATCAATAACTCCATTCCATTTATCCAAATCAACATTGTGCCAGTAATTCGGAAGGTCTGGTACTGATGGAAATACTGTTTCATCAGTTACAGCTGTAAAATTAAAAACTTCTGAATCAGTGTTGCCCTCACTATTTTGTTTTGAAATAATTACTTTTTCACCATTGTCTAAACTTAAAGCTGAGGTCTTCCCATCTTTCGATTTCAAACTGAGATTTGGAAATTCTGAATTCACTACTTTATCTGGTAAATACAATTAATCACACCCTTTCTTTGATATCAGACAATACTCCGCCTGAAATCTCGTAATAATAATTAGTAGTTAATATTTCTATAACTCCATTCTTCGAATCTACAAAAACAGCCTGTAAATATCCTTTCGGAATATTTGCGGGCTTATTCAACGTGTTCTCGTCAAAATAAAAAGGACCAGAAGTATTAACTAACTTCATGTCCTTAATGTATGTTGCATATTGATTATTAATCAATGAATTAATATGTTTATCTAAATCCACAACTGCTAAGTAATGCGTTTGTGGATAATAATATTGACCACTTTCATCTGGCAGCCTATATATTGGTTCCATTAAACTTCTCCTATCTTTCTAGGTAAAAACGGACTAGCAATAATACCATTTGAAATAGAAATAGCACCATTGTATCTTGCATTGGACAATGAATTTTGAATAGATAACTCGTAATCTGATAGCGTCTGAGTAGTGTTATTTAAAGTTACCTCATACATATTGGAGTAACTTAAAGGATTATATTTGACACTTACAACTGTTACCCAAGTAGTAAAGCTTTCAGGTTGAATATCACAATAAACCATATCTCCAATTTTAAAAGTATCATCACCAGAATAAGTTAATGTGATATCTACAGTCGGCTCTATCTTCATCTGAGATAAAGCGTATTTTCTCATCTCCTCCGGGTCTTCAATATCATTATTTGTTATTGCCGGTCCCGGACGTTCGCCCCATTCTTGAATTGATTTTTCATCTCTAATAATGAATGGTTGAAAGTAGTCCGTAGAATGGTCGTCAGCTGTATCATCATCGGATTTTTTAACCTCTGTCGGTTCGACATCTGTGTCACCCGTAAATACAAAATCATCTGAACAAACCCATTCATTCGTAGCAACTCTATACCAAGTCTTCCCACCTGCTCCATCAGTGATTTCACCGTTAATTTTCCATTGAGTACCATTAGTTAATTTTCGACCAACTTCATGCTGTGGAGTCCATGGTGAATCATAGATAATTGATTCTGTTGGAGTTACTTCTGATGGTTCAACATCTGACTTACCGGAAAAATCTAATTGATCTTGAATGACCCATTGATTAGTTCCGACTTGATACCAAGATTTGCCCTGTGCACCATCTGAAACGGAAGCATTAATCAACCATTGCGAACTGGCAGGTAATGTTCTACCCGTTTTATTTTGCGGTGTAAACGGTGAATCGTATACATAAACAATTGAGGTATCGTCCTTAGAATCACTCATCTGACTTGTCACTGTCCTTACTAGAATCGGTATCCTTATCAGTTTCAGGAGCTTTAACAGTTCCCTGTCCACTTACAGGAGTAATAGTGTGGTCTTCCGGTTTCACACTTCCATCTTTATCAAAGTTAATATATTGAGAATCGACCCATTGATTAGTGGCAACTTCATAATAAGTTATATCATTAACAACTTTTTTATTATTAATTGCCCATGTAGTCCCATTATTTAAATGATTAACTACCGAATCAGGCTTCAATGGGTCACTAAGTACAGGAGCACCACCAGTTACCATAGTGTTTACAGTACCTACTGCATTACCGACGGGTAGAACTTTACCACCAGAAGTGTCTTCTTTTAATGAATCTGTGGAAGTCTTAATGGTTCCTTGTCCTGTCACTTCCGTAATGATGTGATTTTCAGGTTGTACATCCCCATTCTTATCAAACACAATATATTTTTCGTTGACCCAACCATTAGTTGAAACTCTGTACCACATTTCTCCATTGGCCACTACCTTAGAATCCATAACCCATTTAGTACCATTTGGTAAATTCTGAACTGTATTAGTAGGCTTGTTAGGATCATCAACGACAGGTGCTCCATTAGCCTCCATTGTATTAATGGTTCCAATGGCTGTACCAACCGGTGATGTGACTGGTGCGTTGGTCTTACCATACACACGGGCAATGTTTTGAATCTCTGTTGTATCAATATTTGCTGTAAAGGTAGGTGTATCGTGGATATATCTAAACGACTTATTAACTTTATGCTGCCAATCTTTTAATGGCATTAAAGTAATAAATTTGTTGTCAGCAACTACTACTAAATTGAACTTTTCAATACAATCATTGATGCATTCAAGACCTGATTTCTCGCCGTAATCTGTAAACGTAACAGTTTCAGTGCTATTTGAAACTTTCCAAGTAAACCCATGATTACCGAGTTCATTTTTATCAAAAACGAAGCTCATCAAATCGTTGGCTGAAAGTTTCTTGGTTCCATTGATTTTGTCATATTGATAAACATATTGGCAGTCAAACCAGATGTGAGTTGCTGAAACTGTTCGTTTCAAGTCATAACCCTCATCATCTTTCTCTGCTTGCTTAATACGATATTTTTGACCATCAAACACAATGTAATTTTCATTTTGTAACAATTGATATCCGATACTGCCGTCGTTGATAGCCGTGAAATCAATTTGATTTGTCTTATTCATTTCTTCTGAATTACTTAACGAATCTCTATCAATACAAGTAAGTGTTTCATCATACTTTCCATCTCTATCTTGAACTCTATACTTTTTAAAATTAATCATAGATATATAAAAGGAAAATCAAACGTGACAGTGCCGCTAAACCCTGTCAAATTTAAATCATTCCAGCCTTTCTTTAGATTAATATGGCCGTGATTGGTATCTATTTCACAGGAATCTCCATTTAACAAAGGGTGCACACCTTTTAAAATCAAAGAATCGTCTGATGAAATATTCGAGTTCATTGAGAAAACATCATCTGTTGTTGTATTGGTTAAGGTAGGACTCCCTGAACCTTTAAAAATAATATTCAACTCATGATTCTGTTCATACGGTTGTATGTCAAAATCACTAGGATTGTAAATTTTTAAAGTTCCTTGAGAGTGAGTGTAATTAAGGTTGGTAGTTGAAAGATTTAAATTGTTAGAAATCAAATCTTCCTTATTTAAATCAATTGGAAAATCAGTTGATCTAACTACTGAATAAACATAGGCACTAGGAATATCAAATTCCACAGAGAAAGTCTTATCGTAAAAACCAACATCTGTATAAGAAAATGGCTTAGGTATGCCATAAAAGCATCGACCGATATCGTATGTTTGACGAACTCTTACCAAATCACGATTAAAGAATTTATTATAAAATTCATGGAATCGGCTTTCTAAGTCAGTTCCATCGTCAACTCTCATCAAAAAGTCAGCTTTAGCGGTGCGTGAGGTGTACAACACAGGACCAGTTTGAACTTGTCCATCAACACCTGTATTGGTCTTTAAGTTAGAGACCGTCTGTGGTGAACTAATTGTTAGTCTAGTAAAAATCAAATCATGATAATTACTAATCTCAAATTCATTTTGTCCATCAGACTTAATTAATAATGAATTCTGTCTATAATGCCCGTCTGATAATCTTTTAGGCAAATGCTGTACCTCCTTTTCCTTGGAATTTAGTCATTTTACGATTTTGTAAACTTACTTTATCTAGCATATTAGATATGTCATTCAATGATGTTCCACCATTTGAACTATCAGTTGCTAAGGAACCATCTGCAATCTTGCCCAATAGCTTAACCATGACTTGTGTCATCATTAATTGTTGTTGTTGGTTACTCTCGACTCTAGTTGTATCAACATTGGTGTTATTGACTGTTTCATCAGCTCCACCAATTGTATTCTTAGCCTGTTGTAGAATCTGAATAGCTCTCATTTTATTGTTCAATGGAATCATAACTTCTGGTCCAGCTTCGCCACCGATAATACTTGTTGGCTTAGTAATAAAACCACCGTCGTACATCAATCTTGGACCACTAGGACCACTGGCTGAACCTCTCCATTCGCCATACTTGCCGTTGTAACCCATCCCCATATCTGTGCGCCAAGTTGCATCATTGAACAATGCAATCAATTGGTCTAAAGGATTGTGGATATTAGTGTGTCCCGGCATAGCGTAATTTAAGAATGTTGGCATAATATACTGCAAAATACCAGTTGATGGATGTCCAGCTTTAGCATTACTATCCCAATTGTTAGTAACATTAGGATCACCACCTGATTCGTTAGCAATGATACGTTCAATCATATCAACGTTAAAATCAGTTATTTTTTGGTGCATATAAGCAGCAGCTGCTTTAATCATTGGGCCGTAGGCTTTAGCAGGTCTAGCACCTCCACCACCTGAAAAGTCCATATCTGCAAGCGTCTTTTTAAATGGTTCAGCAATCGCCTTTAGAAAACCATTTGACAAAGCATTACCGAAACGACTAATAAACTCATTCCCATTAAAAGAAACAGCTGCAAAATACGGCTTCTTTAAAAATGGAACTGGGTCTTTTTTTAGTTCATCTAAATGTTCAAAAACATAGTCAGTCATATCTTCGGATGTCTTTGATGTTTCACCTTTACCAGTAGCATGGTGTGGGAGGTTAGCAACCATTCCCATAAATTGTTCCGATAAATGGTGTGGAAGGATAGCTGTGTCAGCACCAAGGTAACGAACTTCTTCACCTTTTAAGCCAACTGGATAAATTCCATTTTGCTTATCATAGGCTAGTTCATATCCTTGTTCACCAACAACAGCTAAGTTGCCGCCGGGAGTACCAGCAGTACCAACAGCATATTTGGCTAGGTTGAGCGACTTGCCACCAAAATCAGTGATAACAGAGTTAACTCCACCAATACCTTTGTTAACTTCTGAAATAACCTTACTTAGGGATTTACTTGCAAGCCCCGGTAGTGAATTGAAAGCACTCTTAAATGAACTAGTTACAGATGTTAGCCACCCACTCCATTTGTTCAAATAATCGCTAGTAAAACTAGTTTCTTTCTTTGAAATGGAGTTCATTTTCGAGCTGTAATTACTTACAACTTTAGCTAATGCATCCTTTTCATCAGAAGCTGTATTAGCCCAAACATCTTTCCATGACTTATCAAAATTAGTTTTGAATGACTTTAAAGCGTCCACAATGTTATCTGTATCAGTCTTGAAATCCTTGTCAAAGGTAACATTAGATGTAGCCTTGTTTGCATCAGTTATTTGGGCTTTCAAAATCTTACCGATATTATATTTGTTCAAAGTATCAGTTAGGTTTTGAATATCATCGTTCAATTTTGCGAATGGATCAGACTTAGCATATGTCTTAGTAAACTTGTTTAATTCTTCAAAAGCCTTTTGAACCGTTTTGATTGGTTTAGCGAAATTATTCCATGTCTTAGTATCAGACTTAATAGACGTAGTCATGCTTTTAAGCTCACTTGCAAGATTATTCTTCTTTAAGTCTTTACCCATCTTATTTAAAAGACCGGCTACGTCGTTATCCTTTAGCGTCTTTTTAAGTTTAGGAATATCAGCATTTAAGGCTTTGAATGGATCATCCTTCATTGACTTAGTGAAAGAATTCAAAGTTTTAAATGAATTGCCGATATCCTTAATTGGCTTTGCAATTCCAGAGCATTTTTTAGATGAACCTTGAACAGATTTATCAATCTTAGAAAGTTCTTTAGCAGGGCTATTATTCTTTAAAAACTTCTTTAAATCAGAAAGAGCATCTTCATAATCTTTAATAGCCGGAACCATATCTTTAACATTCTTTATGTCTGTTTTAGATACGTGAGTGGTTGCCACATCCTCAATAGCCTTTGAAGTAGAAGTTTTTTTAGTAGATGGTGAATTAATACTATCTTTAGCCTTTTTCGCACGCTTGGCTAATGCTTCGTACTTTTTAACATCTGCCTCAGCTTTCTTAATCTGCTTTAAATCTTGTCCTTGTTCATCAGCACTAATACCGGGTGTTAGCATACTGCTCTTAAATCTATCAGCGCGTTTCTTAGCTGATTCGGCTAATTGGTCGTAATACTTATTAGTTCCCTTTTTAGCTGTAGGATCATCCGGATGATAAAGCCACTTTTGAAAAGCAGGTGCGGCCGATTTACCAAGTTGGTCACCAATAGTTGCACCTAAAGTAGCGCCTGGCGCTCCGCCTAGAATACCACCAATACCAGCTCCTAATGTGGTACCAATAGCACCACCTATTCCCTCAACCTGTTTGCTTTTACTCTTGGTATTTAATGAGTCAAAAATATCTTTACCTGCTATTGCAGCACTCATAGCAAGTGATAATCTACCACCCCATGTTGTACCTAACTCTGAAATATTATTCCCGACTGTACCTGAACCAAGTTTAGAAGTAATACCTTTATTAATATTTGTACCAGCATTCTCACCGACTTCACTAGCGGCTTGTTCAATACCAGAATGATTTAATTTCTTTTTAAGACCATCCAAAGAATCAGTAACATCATTAATTTTTACAGCAAAATTAGCAGCTTTATCAGCCACCCAAATGCCAGCTAATAAACCACCGATAGTTTTAAGTGTCTGTTCATGCTTAGCAATTCCAGATACAAACTGATTTAGAATCTTTAATGGATCTTCTGCTTTCTTTCCGTTAGTGTGAACTAATCCAAAAGCTGTACCAATTATCTTAATAGTTCCTGCAAAAGTATCCCAAGCTCCCACAGCAATATCTTTAACAATAGTTCCTAATGAACCTGTAATACCTTTTAAATCATCGCTGTGTTTTCCTAAATAACTAAAGAAATCGGACACATTATCTGCTAATTGTCCGACACATTTTGCAATGCCTTTAATAGTATTCTCAAACTCTTTAGAGCTAGCAGCTTTAGCTAATCTATCACCAATTTCTGTAATAGCTGGCAATGCAGCAGTAGCAACAGTCATAGTGATTGCATCAGCAGATTGTTTCAATCTATCTAATGCTACCTTGCCTGTTTCACTGTTCTTTTGAGCAAGTTTTCCGACATAATCATTTTTAGCTGAATCAGCTACCTTTTGATTCAATTCACCTAATTGCTTAGAGTTTTCAGCAAGAATCAAACCAGCTTGTTGACCAGTTGTACCAAATAGATCATGAAAAATGTCAGTCTTTTTGTTCTTGCCCATACCTTGAGATTTTTCACGTAACAATCCAAAGATATCAGTCATAGACTTCATATTACCTTGATTGTCAGTAAAATCCTTTGTGCTTAATCCCAATTCTTGGAGTGCTTCGGAACCACCTTTAGTTGGTGAAATCAAACTATTAATTGCTTTACGTAATCCAGTACCAGCTTTATCAGCTTCCAATCCGTTATTCGAAAGAATACCCATTGCACTAGAAGTTTCACTCAAACTAAATCCAGCTTGATGAGCAGTTGAGCCAACGTAACTCATTCCGACACCCAAGTCACTGAATCCTGTGGCAGTCATATCAGCAGCATAAGCTAAATCATTAACGGCAATCTTGGTATTCTTAACCATTCCTGATGTAGAGGTTGTACGCATACCGAAAGCTTCTAGTGTTTGAGATGATACTTTAACGACATCAGCAAAATCATCACCAGAAGCTACAGAACCTTGTAATTCTGACTTCATAGCTCCTAATGCTTGCTTGGTGTCATACCCACGCTTTATTAAGTCTTCATAACCATCAGCAATTTCTTGTTGAGACTTACCATACTTTAAAGCATATTTCTGACCATCTTCTTGCATTTTGGATACGTTTTTAGTAGCCTCAGCTACTTTTTCGCCACCAGTTTCAGCCAAGTTAGTAATTTGCTTATAACTGTTTTCAAGGTCAACGGACTTCTTAGCACCACTGACAAACATAGCCGTTACTGCTGCGCCTGCTATACCTGCTGTCATAGCCATACTCTTCAAATTGCCAATACTATTTTTTACAGATTGATTCATGTTGCCAATAGCCGTTTTAGAACTAGCAGCAGCTTGTCTAATTCCCGTGAAATGAGTTCCCATTCCACCTAGTTCAGAGCCAAGTTCACGATAACGAGTTCTACTTTTAGCAATTTCTGTACCAAGTTCATTCACACGCTTAGCCTGAGTAGCATATTCTTTAGAAGTTGCTCCAGACTTAGTTTTAACATTGTCTAGTTCACTGGCTTCCTTAGAATATAGTGAGTTGAGTTCTTGAATACGTGATTTCAGTGCCGTTCTTTCGGTCGCTGATGCCTTAATAGATTTACCTTCGGCTTGATACCTTTGAACTAATGATTCAGAAACAGCCTTAGCGCTTTCTATAGCTTGCTTTTGCTCTTTGATCCCCGTGGTATAGAGATTTAAGGTTGATTTAGCCCGCTCTTGTTGCAGAACCATGTTGTTCAATTGACGTGTAGCTGTATTAACAGTATTTGTGTATTGAGTATATTTCTGACTACCCTCTGTGGTAGTTCTATCGAGATTACTCATTTCAGACTGTAATCTATTGATGTAGTTACGCTGTCCTTCGATAGCTCTACCTAAACCCTCGGTCTTTGCTTGATATGCTGACTGATAGTTGCCATTGGCACGTTGGACTTGCTCATTGATTTTCCATTCAGATGTTAGAGCCTTGACTTGGTTTCTTAAAGATTGAATTGAACCCTCAGCTTGAACTGAATCAATATGAATACCAGTGTTTAGCTCCATATCTTTTGCCATGTATTAACCTCCTTTCTCTAAAATTGAAGAAACACCACCCGTTTTAATAAAGTCAGTCAAACTCATAGGACCAACATTGTTATTAGGATTATTGGACTCGCGCTTATCATCTAAGATTTCTGCAAGTACAAAAAATGGCTGAGACTCAACTGTTTCCAAGTCCCAACCTGTTTGTTGCATTATTTCTTTTTCATAATTTAAAAAGTCTTGGTAGACGGTAAACGGGTCTACTTGTTCCGTCTCCGTGGCTTTTTTGGGTCAATGTCCTCATCATCCGATGTAATACCATGAGCAATTCGACCGGCTAGCGCTCCAGTTTCAGGACCCGTCATGTCATCAAGCATTGATACTTGTTTAGGATTTAATTTCAAAATTTCCTTAATGTAATTGATAGGAACGTTTTGTAAATCCAAAGCAGCCTTTGAAGCTGAATCAAAACTATTCATGATTTGTTCGGCAATTTCTCTATCACCCATATCTTTTGTTTCGACATTATCAGTTTCATCAGCCACAGCCATCATATGTTTATTCTTGTTACTTAAATTTGTGTAATAGGCATATGACAATCTCATATTTTTATTACTTTTTTTGACCGTAAAGCGACGGCCGAACGCATTAATGTACACGATATCTTTAGACATTGATTAAAACTTCCCTTCTATTTTGTTGTATCTGTATTATTTGCTGGTTGTGATGCAGAACCATCTGTTGTTAGTGGCATTCCATAAATTAATTGTTCCCACTTACTTGAATCATAATTTGGTTCATTTTCTAAAGCTTCAAAGTATGCGAAACCATCTGAATCACGATCAGTAGCACTAAATGTAAGTTGTTCTTGATCGTACACAGTTGTATTTGTATTAGTCTTTGGAGCAACAGTAGTTAAATGGAATGTTCCTTTAACTAAAGCTAAATGAGCACCCACACTTTCGTCTGTTGCATCGTGAGAAATCATCTCAAATACGCAATATGGTGATTCTGTCTTCTTACCGATACCGGCAATACCACCGTCAAATGTTGCCATTCCTAAAATCTTGCGTCTAATGTCTTGTGGAATAGCATTGGCTACAAACGCTACTGAAATAGCGCCATGTCCTTTAGAACCAGCTTTCCATTCTTGGTCTGAACCATAAATTGGTGTAATAGTTGGTGAAATATTTGAAATTGTTGCACTAACTACAGAACCCTTCTTCTTAGGTTCAACTGTAAAAATATTATCCTTATCAATTGTTTCCGTATCATCTGTGTAAATACCGATACGTGCTAATTCAAAACCTGATAATGCCATTTAAATGACCTCCGTTTTTTCGTATTTCATAGTTCTCGTCAAAAAACCCGTATCTGGATCAACGTCCGGATACGAGTCATATTGATAAAACCAATGTTTTTCTAATTCTTGATTAATAATTAATTCAGTTCTATCTGGTAATGTTTCTCTACGATAGAATATTTGTATTTCGATTTGACTATCCTTAGTAGTGCTAATATCACTTGCACGACCAGAATAAACACTACTAATTTCAGTAATAAGTACAGTCGTCTCATCAACTTCGGTATAGTCTTGCGGAATATTTTGAGTAAAAAAATAGGACGGGTTAATTTCTAACTCATCCGCTCGTTTTAACAAAATATCCTTAACTTGTTTTGCAATCATGTTAGTCTCCTAACATTTCTTTATATTTTTTAACCTCTGCTGCTAATATTAAAGTCTTAGTTTCATTGATTGTTCGTTCTTGAAAGTGCAATCCCGGAACATATTTAGTGGTATGTTCTCTGGAACCTTTACCACCATGAGCCATATAACCGTCGTTTAAAAATCTAGCTAAATAACCATAATGACCGGTTGTATTTTTAAAGCCAACATAGGTTGCACCATCGATACCCTTATATTTAAGACTGATATCATCTGCCAACTTAATATTCGACCTGCGTGAATGTGGACCCTTGTGTAAACTATTGTTCAAGTTATTTCTAAGGCTTTCCTTATATACTTCTGCACCAGCTTTAGTCATAGCTTTTTTCTGGTTAGGAGTAAGGGATAGACTGGATAATTCTCTGTCTAATTTTTCTAAACCTTCAAGAAATTCCAATTTTATCTACCTTTTTTAAAGTTATTAAGTCAAATGAGCGTGGTGAATCATCAAAGTCTGGGGAACTACCAGCTAATTGATACAGCTGGTCTTTAAAACGTGCGTATTTAACGTCCTTTAATCCATCGGATTGATGTCTAATGATAAGAACTAAATCAAATGAATTTGGCGAACCCAATAATGTTATTTGTTGTGTCATCGACATTGTATAAATACCACACCAAAGACTTCTTATTTCTTCAAAGTCAGGTCTATTAGTTCCTTGCGGAGTTTCTACAAATCCCGCCTTACCTAAACTAACTCGATATTTCAATCTACTAGGATTGATATTCTGAACCATTAGCCTCACGTCTTTCTTTTTCTTTTAAATACTTACCTCGCAATTGAGCAATAATTGAACCATTGTTCATATCAACATTGTTTACACGTCCAGTCATTCCCGATGACCTAAATGTGTAATATGAACTGGCTAAGGCGATAACAGCAATTTCATACGAGCTTTTAACATTTGCAAGATCATAAAATCCCTTCATCAAATCATCATCATTACCAACAGCACCTTTAATATAATTTTCAGCAGCAGTCAAGTTACGATTCAAAATCGTGTCGTCTTCTGTATCATCGGCATCAATCCTTAAACTAAGCTTCAAATCACCTAATAAACTAGCCATGACTACTTACCAGCAGTTACGGTTGATGTATCAGCAGCAGTAGCAGTCTTAGTATCCACAGTTAGGAAATAGCCAGCATTTTCATCTGCTTTAACGATGTCGTAACGAGTACCAACTTGTAGATATTGACCATAAATACGATCATCAACCCAGCGAGCTGTGATTTGAGCACGATCAGCATAGAAAATAGCACGGTTTAAATCACCGATGAATGCATGTGCATCACCTTTAGCGCCGAATGAACTATCGTCAATCTTAAATACAGGGATACCTAAAATGGATGTGCCAGAAGCAGATTTAACATCAGTTTGTAGCAAGTAACGACCATTCCCATCTTTTAATGTGTCTAACCATTGATAGAATGAACCAGTGGCAACAATTGAACGATTGTAGGCTTGGTCCAAATCAATATTATTAATATGTTTCAAGTCATCGAGTGTCTTAATTGTTAGTGGTGCAAATGATTCAAAAATTGCTGCAATATCTGCATTTGTTGTATTAACTTTTTGTTCATTGGCATCATTTACTAAAAATGGAATCAAATCTACGGCTGAATCATCAATTGATTCTTGTGATACTGGTTCAGCTCCACGTCTTGTTTCAACAGCAAACTTAACATCTGTAAAGTTTGGTTTAGCAAGTTCAGGGTTTTCTTCCAATTCAGCAACTGTGTTTAACTTAGCAGTAGCCTTTTTACGAATTGGATATGAACCTGTGGCAGTAGCAACAGACTTGTGATTTACAAATTTTCCTAAATCAACAACTGTTTTAACTTCATCTTGAGGAATGTATGAAATTGCAGTTGGAATAGTTGGTTTAACATCGGCTGACTTAATACCATCTAGTGCGTCACGTGTAAGTTCACTTGGAATAATTAGATCCTTGTCTTTACCTTCTGTGAATTGAAGTTTGTCTGAACGAACTGTACCGCCTGAATGTAGATAATTATTTACAGCTGAACGCATTTCTTTCAATGGGTCCTTATCTTCAGTTACCTTAGAACGCTTAGCACCTTGTTCCGGAAACTTCTTAGAGCGGTCCTCCTTATCCTCATCGTCATCCTTTAGTTCGTTAGACAAGTTCTCTAAGTCTTGTGTTTGTTTAAAGCTTCTAACTAAATCCTTAAGAATATTGACCTTTTTATCCTTATCTTCTTGTTTATTATCGTTTGAACGAATAAATTCTTTAGCTTCGTCAATTTCTTTACGAAGTTCTTCTTTAGTTTTCATATAAATCTATCTCCATTTCTAATAGTTCTAACTCGTTAATGTTGTTAGACGTTTCTTTATTATTTTTCTTGCTCTCAAACTCTGATAGAGACCGCTTTGATACTGATGTTTCTTTATATGCAGGCATAGGGGTGATTGATAGTTCAAATAGGTCCCCTATCTGCGTAATATGGCGTGTGGCTGTATCTTTGTCTAAATCAGACCAATCATCGCCATCAATTGTGAAACCGAAACTACATCCCTTTAAGTTGCCATTTCTAACGTTCTCAGAAACATCATTTCCAAGCGTTGTTTTAGGAATTTGAGCATTAAAAAACAGCCCTCTATCATCAACTTGTAATGACAAAGTGCTGCTATCTGCTCTTGCTAAAATGTTATCCATATTATGGTTATAAAGTAGTTGTACATTGCTCATGTCCACATTGCTTAATGCTGAACGGTCAACGTACTCAATAAATCCGCCTAGATTTTCACTAGGTTGGTCAAAAACGATTGCATACCCAGATAATGTATTATAATCATCATCTTCTGAACGTTTTTCAAGTTTGAAATCACTATTATTGATTGCTCTTTGTTCCACTGTCTTCTTCGTCATTTGTATTATCACCTCCTTTCAATTTAATAGAACTGCCTTGATACGGTATATCTCCAGAAACAATGTCTTCTTTAGTCAATAAGTCTGAGTTACTACGAAGTAAAATCTTTTGAGCTGTCTTATAGCCGATAACACGATCAGTAACAAGTCCCCTAACTCGCTTTTCTACTTGTTGCCCATCAATATCAGAAATAGCATTGATATCATAATCAATTTCACCGTTTAATTTATTCTTAAACTCTGAAACGACGCCTCTAATATATCGACCGATTGTTTGAGCATATTGGATAGCAACCATTTCAATATTCGAATGCTCTGATTCACTGCCTAAATAGTCCTGTGGGACGCCGTAAACCTTTGCTATTTGGTCACCGGTCCAATCCGTGGATGTTAATAGTTTTGAAATATCGCGATTAACTTCTAATGCCTGGTAATCTTCCAAGTCATCAAGTACAACGATATGACCATTCTCAGCTTGATGTTCAAATGCCTTTCGGACGCTATCTTTAGTTTCGCCTTCTAGCAATCCGCCTTTATTGATTTTCAGCAAACCGGTAATGTTAAGACCATTTTTCATTGCTCCTAAAGCTAGTGACTTATTAGCATCTTGTAATTGAAGCTCTTTAGTCAATGCTCTAAGCGGTGATACACCAATCAATCCACCATCTAAAGACATAGTTTTTAAATGGATAATTTGACTTGCTGGGACATTTTTCATATCAATCTCTTCAGTATCAGGAAAATTAATATCATAAGTTAATTGAGTTCCATCGGCTGACTTATAGATATCTACTTGAGATGGCTTTAAGTATTCTAAGTGGTCACTTCTTCCTGACTTATCACCCCAAACTAATGCATAGGCATTACCAGACAGCAACATCTGCGCGTACATTGAACGCCAGAATGCAAAGCTATTAGTAAGCTGACTAGGATTAGTTAAAACCTTATTTGTATATTGATTAGTAGTTTTAAAATGCACACTAGCCATGTCCTCGGCTAACTTATTGACCACTGCATAAATATCAGAATATTTAAGTGCTTCGTGTGCTGAAATAAAATCAGAGTTAAAAACAATCTTATTGTCTTTAATCGAATAACCTAATCCTGTATATCCACTTCCTAGCGATGTATAAGGCTTTGAAGACGGTCTTAATGATCTAAAAATCATATATTCACCTCCTTTCTATTCAGGCGGTTATTTGGTGGGTTTATTAAGAATCAACGCTACTAAAATTAAAGTGACACCAACTACATAATTACCTACTGTCACTCCAAAATGATATGTAGTCACATCAATTACAATCAATGCCAATAAAAAAAGCACTGTATCTAAGTTAATTAGAAGCCAGTGCTTAAAACTATTAAATTTTATTACTAAATTTTTAACCATTGGTCTCCCTTCTAAAAGCTAAATTTACCTGAGTTCAAGTATTTTTTAATATCATCATCGGAATATCTCGACAATGGATCGTCACGGTCTCGCATATCGTTGAAGTAATACATTGCCTGATACATTGCATCAATTAAGGCATCGACCACATCAATCTTTAATGACTGTTTAGACTTTCCAATTTCCATACCAGCCCTGTTCTCGCCGACTTCGGCATTCATAAGAGCCTTTTTCATAATTTCATCATCTTCATGTGAAATATTTCTGTGAAAGAAGCTATCCTGAATATATTTAATTGATTCAGTTAACATGTAAGAAGTTTGCTTGATAGGCATGATATTCCAATCAGTTTTATCATTTAATGCTTGCGTAAAATTATTAGTTCTCAATGCATCATAGCCAAAAAATAGAACATTCAAATTATTCTCTTCTACAAATGTCATAAGCCACGTATAAACTTGGTCTAAATTAATAAGTCCACGCTCGTTATTGGTAATCGTGCAATAACCTAGTTCAGCAAACTTTCGATATTCAATTCCGTCTGATTTTTCCTTAGATGAAATTGACCCCATTAGCTTCCACGGAATAAAAGAGTGTTGCATGATATGATAGCGTTCCATTCCGTTCTCTTTATACGGAAAGATAAATGTTAATGACGTGTTATCAGATGTAAGACTGGCATCAAAGCCAATGTAAACATCTCTGCCGCTTATATCAAAATCAGTAGCAGATGTAGTAGCTTCCCAATCATCTAAATCAATATATGAATTAGTTTTGTAATCTAACCAAAGATTTAAATTCTTGTTAGCAAATCTAAATTCTTCACCAGATAGACGTTTATCATCAAGTTCTTGTTTCAAACCTGACATTAAATTATCATGTTCCGATTGCAACAATAATAGAGGGTTACTCTTAGCCCATGTCTCAGGTTTGTTCATTTCATCTTCGCTATCTTGAGCCCAAATTAAAACTAACTTACGGTCTCCCTCTTCATGTTCATCACGTTCCATAATCTTAATAATGGAATCTTCTTCTTGTTTAAAAGGAACCGTAGAATCAGGATAAGCAGTAGAAATTTGAGTAAATTGAGAGTTAGGAACTTTAACTTGTCCAGAAGTGATTTTACTGGTAACAACAGAGTGATTAGTTTCGCCTGCTTCATCAAAAACGGCAAACAAAAAGTGATAAGAATCGAACTTACCACTCTCTGCTGACAATTGTAATAACCTATTATTCGTATTACGTTGGATTACTTTATTATATTGAACATCTAAATCAGTTTCTTTTTTTATTCTTTCAAATAAAACGTTTTTATCAATGATTTTATTCATCATCGTTGAAATATAACCATAAATCTTTCGTGCTTGGTCTGTAATATTTGAAGTAACCATTAAATCTTGATTATCTAATCCCATTGTTTCTATTAAATAAGAATAGCAAGCAATGATAGACATTAAATATGTCTTGCCTTGACCACGAGCAACAGAAATAATAACTGAACCATAACGTTTATTACCAGTCTTAATTTCTCGCCAACCAAACATAAGACAAAGAATAAAGTTTTGCCAATCCATCAATGGTACTGGTTCACCCGTATCAACATTTGGACAAATATCTGCGAAATTTAAAACTTGTTGACACTTTTCAACATCATAATAATAAGGATATTTATAATCAGAATCTTCAACACATTGGAGGTCTCGTAATTGTCTGTATGCTGCAAGTTTCATATTGTATCCAGAGATAACCTCCAAATCTAAAACTCTAAAGGCATATTTTGTACCTTCATCTCTATACTTTTCTCTAATATCACTAAAATCTCTTGAGCGATACTCATTTAAAAGTTTAAGTGAGCGCTGACTACGTTTTATCTTAGATAAATCCATTTACTAACCTCCAAACTTCTTTAATTCTTTTTGAATATCAATATCATCGTCTTTTTTACCATTAACTCCTATACGTTGAGAGTGAGAGTTAAAATCAATTCCAAGTGTCATACCAAGACTTCTTAAAGTCTTAGAACAATTATCAACGATACCAACAGCAGGGTTCTTTTTTAAATTTCCATTTTCATCCATATAAACTTGACCATGTTCTGCAATACTATTAACCGCATCTAGGTACATTGCATACTGTGTGCAGAACAATTCGAGATTAGTCTGATCTAGTACACTAACCAATCCGACTGATTCAAGCTGCGGAACTAATGACTTCCACAACTTCTTAGCTTCTGGCATTAGATAGCTTGGTGCTCTCTTAGGTAGCTTTTTAAGCCCTTTTCTAGCTTGTTTGACAGCTGTTTGACGTGCCTTTTGTTCTGGATGTTTAGGGTCTACAATCGCTAAATTAGGCTTTCTACCTGCGTTTCTTGGGTTCAACTTCTCACCTCCTACGTTAAAAGTTTAATTTTCGGACTTTCTTTTTACCTCATGCCCACTATGCGAGCTGTCTCCCTGACACACATGGGCGGGGGTCTATTTTGAAAAGTTCGGTAGTTCTGAAATATCTTTTAATAAAATATCTTTTTTAATTTTTTGACTACTCTGATAACCTGTGTGATAAAACTTACGTTCCCAATCTGTCTTGCGACTATGACATCCACGACAGATTACAGCTAAGTTTGATATGTCACGAATTAGTTCAGGTGCAACTTGAGCTGGTACGATATGGTCAACTGTATTAGCTGGTCTCACAATGCCAAAGCGATAGCAGTATTTGCAAATGTAATTGTCTCGTTCAAGAATTGACAATCGAATGTGTTTCCATTCTCTTGAATGATAGAAACTATCACGTTGTTTTCGTTCGTCAGTAGCACCACGAGCAGTAGCATTGTACTCATGTGTATGTTGCTTAATGTGTGAACGTTGCTTAGCTATACGTTCCTCATATGCTGGCAGGTCTGCTATGTGTTCATTACAGAACGGTATGTTACCAGCCACTAAGTTATGACAACCACTATGCTTACATCTTGTTACGAACATGATTACATCTGGACCTTTCAATTGCTTCAAAGTCTTCTAATGCAATAAAGTTACTAGGAACATAATTAAGTAGACCTTGAAGCTTAACTTTAGGCGTTGTTATGTACTCTTCATCATTCTTCATTGCTGTTATCCCTCCAATATAAAAAGGATAGCCGCATGACTATCCCTCTTGTTTAATAATTAACTAAGATACAAAACATTAATTAATTATTTTTGTTATAGATTTACTTTACTAAACTTCAACTCTACTTTGCATTCACTTCCGCTAGTAAAGAATGTGGCTGTTATTTTGTTATATTTTGATAGCCATTTTTTCCTTACGTCTGGTTCAGTAAGTGATTTTAAAACTTTATCAAACATTCTTTTATCTTCTGTCGTGAGTAAATCTTTTTTACTTTCACCCGAACCCGATATCTCAAACTGTTTGATTGCGGATGAATCATCTTCACATATGTAGCAAACTGATTTAACTACTTTGGAATAGTTCAATACTGCACTGAACTGTTCAATCATACTTAATATATGTGGATCCGACGTCTTTGTATCAAAGTCCCCTAGCAATGTATCATTGGTGCCGTCACCTGCTTTGAAATCTAGTTCAGATACAAGTAACATACCTGCATTTAATACATCTTCTGTATTAGACATTTTTATTTTCCCTCTTCCGGACCTAATATTTTTGTACTTCCAGTCCTATATACTTATAATATAAATCTTTTGCTAAAAAGAGGAAAATAAAAGACCGATACAATAATGTATCAGTCAGTGGCGTATTAGATACGCGTTGTATTAATAATAGTGTGGGTTGGAATCGAACCAACATCTAACTAGTATTCGTTCTACCATTTTTGAACTACCACACTCTCCATGACACTCCCAGCACTGGCTAAGTGCTACTATACTATCCTCTATGTGTCATGCCCACCAAATATAGTGTGAGTAGGATTCGAACCTACGATTTTTCCTGTCCTGCTTAGAGAACTGTTCAGCTTAGTGAACTATCACACTACTGTTTATTAGCCTTAACGGTTACACGTCTGCTCCCCTCATCATCACAGTCTCACCTACGTACGAATAGTAGGAATAAGCTTCACGGCTAATATTATTTAAGCATTCATCAGGCAACGCCTATGTTAATACCATCAATGACTATGATCATTATCCAAGTGGACTGTTTTCATAATCAATATAGCTAGGCATGGAATCGAACCATGCACCATCATTTGTCTTTAGCGTTACCCTTTGCGCCACTAGCCATCAGTTGTTTTATCGAAGGAATTAAATGAGGTTTCCTTTTAAATTTTGTATGACCATTTTCCGCTGGCCAACGTATCAAGTAGGGATTGAACCTACAACCTTTCGGTTAACAGCCGAATGCTCTACCAGTTGAGCTATTGATGCAAAACAGTGATATGCTCATCACTGCCAAATTGGAAGGCATTTTTAACTTTTACTAGGATGCAACCTAGTTGCTGAAATTATCAGCAATGTGAGAATCGAGACTCGAACTCGAAAGTTAATCAAAGTGTTTATGTTAAATCCAGGGTTAAAATTGTTTGGTCTTTATTAACTTGCCCAATGCTTTCTCACAGTATACAGAGAGTTTCCACACTCTCTGTAATGTCGATTAAACGGCGAATGCCACGCCATTTGTAAATATATTGAGGTGAAACAGTTGCACTTTGGCTAACTGTCTATGCTACTAATTTACTACTTCCAAACCCCTTAATCGTGCCACAATCGTGCCAACTTTTTTAGGGTTCATAAATATCTAACTCTCGTGCTAGTCTCTGAAAGAAATCTCCTTTAAGTCGTTTGACCGTTCTAACAGAACAATTAACAATGTGATCATAAGATAATCCTTCAACTGTATACGTTCGATACTTCTTAAAATACAATTCACTAATAATCTTTTGAGTTTCTAAGTCTGATTCAAAAAAGCACTTTTCGACTGCTGATTTTTCTCGTTCAAGAACCTTAAGCCGCTTGTCTGCATCAATAGTAACCATCATCTGTTCTTGTGGTTTAGATATCTTACTAGACTTACCACCGCCAACATTCTCATCAATTTCACGATGTGGAATCATTAGTTCCTGCTTGCGCTCCTTGATATACTTTTCAAGTTCCGGGTAATCCTTTAAAATTGCTTCTACTCTAATACGTACGTCTGATCTAATAATGCTCACCTCTAGTTTTTTCTAGTCTTCCCAATAAATACGAGCGTTTACTCTATAATCAAGGCATTCAATATTATCAAAACTAAATACCATAGACTCATTCATTGTTGCAACTTCTATTAATCTACTTTTTCTATATATTGTTGCCACTGGTTTTGATTCTTCGCGGAAAGCAAACCCTCCGGTTTCTAAAATCACTTTAATTACTACGGGATTGTCGTCCTGCTCTTCTAATTTAGGCAGTGGCTTGGGATGCGACGGAACTTTAATTTTACGATTCTTATTGTGATTTAAGATTGATTGTGCAGGAATGCGTACAAGCCAATAGCAAATTACACCTATGATAAAACCAATTGCTATATTCATTTACTCACCGTCCTCATTAATACCAAGGTTGCAGCTAACTGATTGATAACATTCAATTCTGTTTAAATTGAATACAGCAATATTTGCTGGTGGATATACATCGTTGTATTTATTGTGCATAGGACTTAATTTGATTCCATCTTCGCAAATAAATATAACCGCTCCATCCTTGATTTCAGTTTTAATAACATTTGAAACTGTCGCTTTAGTATGATCAATAAATCTTATTTCAAAGTCTCGTTTAAAATAGTATTTATCTTTTTTAAGAAAGGGTGGAGTCTGTGGTACTGGACGTTTATTTTCATGATTTACTTTAAACATGTTTTCTCCTATGTCATGACGTATATTTATATTGTGTTGAGTTTGTAGAGCTGAACTAAGCTTTGTTGAGCTTGTCTATATCAATCTCATGTTCTTCGATTTCGTAGAACTTAGCTCCCATTTTTTTAGTTTGTTTAATAATAAGACTATGGTCATCGCTAATACTTTTAAAAGTCATGGCTTTTACACGATTACTGGTAAACTTTACAGAACCTATGTTAGTAGTCCAACCGATTAAGTCTATTTTCTCTAAATACATGCCACCTAATTTTGCTACATACATTATTCAATTTCCTCCAATGGAAAATCTAAAGTTTCATGATTATCTCTATAAATTGGATCATTAAGATTAGCCAAGTAAGCTGTTACTTGATTGCGATTAGCAAACTCTTTAATTTCTTCGGTTCCATCTGGTGCCACTATTCTATATTGCATTTATTTGTCCTCCAAGTTTGATAGAGAGAGTATTAATATTGCTAGGCTTAAGATCATAGTTCGAATTGAACCGTTTGTGGCAGAAAGTATGACTATGGTTAGCACTGACAGAACAACAGCAGTTTCTGACATTATTCTCATTTACTTAATTTCCTTCCACATACCGGACAAAAACTAATTGGAGTTATTCCTACGCCATCGCCCTCTACCATCAGATAATATTTATTAGGTTCTGCAAGTTCTTTCAAATAAAAGCTTTTATCAATGTCATCATTTGTTTTTATGATGATTGCTCCTTCATAATCTCCATCAAAACCTTTAGTTGATTGATTATATCCAATGAATTCCTCACCATTTACATCACAATATTCACACATTACAGTTTCCTCCCACAATGTGGACAATAGTTAAACGTTCCTACTGTCCCAGTAGTTCCGCCATCTGATTTCCCATCATTTCTATCGACTGTTCGATATACTCTTAACTTAAATTGATTTCCCGACATGATAATTTTGACCTTTAGCTTGTCTTTCCACAGCGTTGGCGTCCAATCTGTGATATTGACTTCCTTACCATTACAGTATTCACACATTATTTGACCTCCTTAAAGGTTTCAGAGAATACGTTTGGTGAAATATTCCATTTATGATATCCGTCTATGGTTTGAACAATCCATTCTCCAACAACTAGATCAGTTAAATATATGCCATCATAGAATACACAACAGCCATCGCTATCATATTCATAATCCAAGTTGTATTTTTGAATCATAGCTAAACTACCGTCAAATTTTTCAGCCTTAAATTTTCCTGTGTATTCTTTAATCATCAATACAATTCTCCGTTCTATAAGAATCTAATACGCCAGCTAGGTCGTCCATCATCTCAATAGTTAAATTAAGTTGGCTATACTCCATTGACGTATGATTCAGAATTAGCTGTTCATCATCAACTAAATAACTGATAGCTTCGTTCAAAGTATTAGATGTAACCCTGATTGCATTCTTTTCAACTTTATTCATAATCAGTACCCTTTTCTGAATCGAAATAAAGGCTCCAGCCTTCTAAAGAGACCGTAAATTCTTTACCGCATTTAGAACATTCCCAATCGGTTGTATCTCCTTCTTCTCGAAGCACTTCCATAGCATCTGAATAATTGTGATCTATATATCCACAATATGGACAAGTGATCCTATCAGAGCCAAAACAATCAATATCTTTCATAACTATCCCCTACCTTTCGAACTTTGCATAATTTGCAAATGTCGTAATATCAAATATTTGATGGTTCACATTCAGAACGAATAGCATTTAAGCAGTCCCAAACGGTTAAAACGTTATCTTTACTAACAATTGCATTGTAAAGGTCTACATCTAGTTGATTCCTAATTCGACCGTTATATAATTTGGCTAATTCTAAAACCATCATATCTTGCGGTAAATTGTATGTTTCAAACCAATCAGTCCAGACTTTAGGCATAACGGGTTTTGAATTCATTATTCGTCCTCCTCACGCTTGATCAGTTTCGCACCTTCAATTTCTTTAATACTTTCAGTTAGGAGTTCGACAGTATCAATATTGGGGTCTGCCCACTTGCGATTAAGTAAGTATTGTCTAAACTGTTCGATTGTCACACGATACTCTGTGAAGTCCATTGGAATCCAACCACTTCCTGAACCAATATCAAAAGTCACTTCTAATGAATCATCATCATTTAAACTAACTATTGTCTTGTCCCAGTAGTAACCATCATCAGAACCATATTCAACAAGTGGTACTCCAATTGTTCCTTCCGGACAATCTATATATTTAGAAGGTTCAGTATTCTTCAACAATTTAATTAAATACTCTTTGAACTTAACTGGTGATTTCAACAATTGTGAAACTTCTTCATACGTCATTAGTTTTCCTCCGCATAGCTAACAATCTTGTACTCACCATGCCAATATGATTTAATACCGCTCATTGAACGTTTAGCCACATTTATATCAGTGAATGCTTTTGTCTGTTCGAAAGTTGACGCATGCTTATCTCTAGCAGGTTCCCACCTGCCTGAATCATTTTTCTCTAAAATCACATATAGTTCCATAATTAATTACCTCATTTCATTTTCTTAAATCAAAACAAACTCATTTCCTTATTAGAACCAGACTCCGATTGAAAAACTATTGCTGTTAGGCCCTTCATTCGACTTATTCCTTTGTCAAACATATCTAAATTCATAAACCAATTTTTGCCAATGTCATATATCAATTCGTTTTCAGAATTAATAAACCATCTGTTACTTCTCATTTGAGTTCCATTAACGTTAAATACTATTTCTACCGAATCACAATAATAGTTATGCCCATTTGCATCTACCCTATATAAACGCCCACGTGTAGGCTTATCAGGTCTAAATAACCCTTTTAGTTGTTTGGAATTCTTTACTTGGACTACATTCATTTATTCGTCCTCCACTGGAAACGCAAATGTTTTATATCTTGGATCAATAGCTTCGATTTCTGACATGGTAAATTGTGTTTGATAATCGTCGTCTTCGTCATCATTATCGCTAACGAAATAACCATGAAAAGAATGTTGATAATTCAAGTAACCTTCATCTCGGTCTAACAATTTCACATAGTATTTTTGTTCAGGAAACTTAGCGTCACCTATATAAAGATCAATCAAGTCTTTAGCAAATTGTGTTTCTTCTTCGTCGTTCAGTCCCCAATAATATGTATTTAAAGAACTGTAAAGGTTTCTATTGTTCATAAAATCACTTAATAAGTACAACGCGCTAGCATGTGTTTCCTTTAATTCTTTATATTCAGCTCGTTTTTCTTTGTTCCAATCAATAATTCTTGTCATAACAATCTCCCTAGTCTACAATCTCAAATTGGTCTTGATTAAACTTTGTACCAGTTAATATAAATTTAAGTTCACCTTTAGATAGCTCTAGCGCTTTTGATATGTTATTTGAAAATTGAACATCGTAATTTGTTGTTAAATAAAGGTCGAAACCATTCAAAGTTGCATTTGCTAACCGATAGATGTGCTTTTCTTCCTCAAACTTGGCCTTATCATTAATGTAATCAGCAATATCTTGAAACAATTGCTCGTCGTCATATTCGTCTTGAATAACATCTATTAATTCTTTTAAGGCTGGCAAATGTTCAAATGAATTTTGCATAATCTCATACAATGGAAAATCATAGTCCTCGCTTAATTTCTTAAAATCGCTTTGTACTTCCTTTGAATATCCCGTTAATACTCGTTTTTCTGTCATGTTTGTGTTCTCCTCATTTTTTGAATAAATTACCCAAGCTTTTGCAAACTCTTCTGACCCCATAGTTTTCTCCTAAACGATTGGCACTAGTCTGTATCTGGCGGTATGGTGTCTCTGCTTGTACTTGCTTGTACGATAGTATCTAAGCGACGCAATAGAAATATCCGTTACTTCTGCAATTTCTGAATACGTGCCCGAAACAACATAGTCACCATTCTTATAGAATTGAAATCTTCGCTTCTTAGCGGTTGATGTTCCTTTGTGATTTTTGTAAGTAAGATATCCATTGATGATGTATCTATTCAATTGATATTCCTTGATTCCTAGCATTTTAGCAGCGTTAGCTTTGGTCATATCCGCATCAAGTAGACGTTGTGCAACTTCAATATCAATCCCTAGTTCAGATTTAACGATTGGATCAACACCGTGATTGAATCGTTTTCTGATAGCAACTAACCGTTTGTCAAATAAGTCAGCATTTTTAACGCTGCCGTAATCTGCTTCAATATCACATACAATTGGAACTATAGATGTCATGATTTACACCTCCACACGTGTAAACATATCGGCTGTAAATTTAGTATGTTGGCTTAGGAATTCTTGAAATTGTTTATCTGTTAATTCTTGATATTTGTTAGTGGAATCAGACCATACTTGCAATGTATAGTAGTCATCCTTAAGCGTTAAATAGATAGCTCCTTTGTCTGAATTGATATCAGCCAGTCTGTACATATGTTTAGGCTGCTGTAACTCGTAATTATCGAAATAAATATCTGTAATAATTGGAATTACAGTATCGTCAGACGACCATGTATCTCCGAGGTCCAGCTCTGTAAACATATTTCCCAGACTTCCGAATCCATCTAAATAGTCTCTAAGAATTTGTCCTAAAAAATTATCTTCTTTAGCTTTATTAATGTAATCTACTAATCTTGTATATTTACTATCTAGTTGTCTTTTCATTAGTCTAAATCCTCCACGGGTGTGAAATAATCTGATGTTAAATTGGTATTGGATAACAGTGAATTCAATTTTGACTTGGTCATTTTTGCATCACAATTTTCGCTTAAACAATTTACTTCTTTTAATCCAATTGAATCGTTAATATCATATTTAAAAGCATAGAGTGAAGTTCCAAATCTTCCATCCACTCCGTTAAATCTCCAATAACATGTGGGCTCTTCAAGTTCGTAATTACTGTTATAGATATCAATAATCGTTTCAACTAGATCAATGATTTCGTTGTCATATAAACAAGTTGTATAAAGCTCTTCAAGAATTATCCATAACTTACTGCCTGGGTTATAACAGTCTTTTGCTTGTCTAGTTGCATCATCTAAAATGTTGACCAGCGTTTTTTCGGGCTTCTGTTCATTTACGTAATCTACTAAGTCCTTATATTTACTGCTTAATTGTCTTTTACTCATAATTTTCTCCTCTATATGTCATGATGTATATTTGTGATGTGTTGGCTCATTAAGCTGGTCAGTGGTTAAAATCCATATCCCACCAGTTCCTCATCTATTATTTTTAATGCATCTTCTGGACTTCGTGCTATACCGTGGATAATCCCATGATTAGCTAACATGTAATGAAATTGAATCTGATCATCACGTGCACGTCCTGTTCGTTTTTTTACTTCAATAAAGAATATCTTTCCATTGCTATCTTTGAATCCAGTTAAGTCTGGGAAACCGCTAGGTGGTCCAGCACGGAAATATCCGCCCCGTTTCATTTCCACAGTGCCTGTATTTGTTCTAAAGATGTGACAATTGTGTTTACTTACGTCAATCATGATTTGTGTTTGAATTTCGTGTTCTTCTGTCTTGTTTATACATATCACTCCAAAATATGAAGGGTTATATGAAGGGTTGGTAAACTGCTATAAGCCTTACAGCTGTATGGTTTCAACCCATATTTTTTTCTATATGAAGGGTTGTATTAAAACTTTTATGATATATATTCATGTACCTATATATATTTATTCTTTTTTTATTATTACTTTTAAGAAAGTAACCCTTCATATATATAAGAATAGGTGTGAAACACTGTCTGGCACTAGGGTTACAGCGTGTAACAAACCCTTCATATTTCACTCTCAACCCTTCATATTATTTAATCCATTGCAATCTGGTATCAGTCTTCATGCACAACCCCACATAGATGTTTCCATTCATCGTATGCTTGCGATCAAACTTCTGCATGAGTTCCTTGCCAAACTTAGTGTTACTCATCTTGTACTGACCATTTTCATCAGCCCAATTCTTGTATTGCTTATATAATTCACTAGATTTAACTTGATATTTCTCACCTGTATCACACATCTCATCAACAAATGCGCTAATAACATCCATTTCTTTACGATATCCCTCACTAGCATTCTCAATAATCGCTGGGGTGTGGAGGCCATGTTGTTGCCACTTCAATGCTCCATCTACTGCCCAATTTAAAATTCCAATTGATTCACGTGCTAGTTTGTACTTCAAATCCTTATCGACCTTGTCATCGGGAATCTGAACTGTGAACGGGATCAATCTGATACGTCTCCAAATACCATCATCAGTTCCACGAATAATCGGCTTGTGGTTAGTTGCTAACCAGAGCTTAAATTCTGGTTCAAACTCGAATTCCTTACCATACAATTGACGTGCAACAACCTTATCTCCACCAGTCAATTGTTTAACTAGTCCTTCGTCCATTCTTAAACCTTCATTAGGCTCGGAACTGGTTACTAATCTTGCTCCCGCTAGTCTCGCAATATCAGAGTTAGGACCGCCAGAATTTTGCTTAACCATGATTGAACTTGCTTGAATAGTTTTTGCATATGTTCCTAAAATATTGCTGATCGTTTCTAGGAATACTGACTTACCGTTTCGACCATTTCCATAAAGAATAAACATAATTTGTTCTTTGATTGAACCAGTCATTGAATATCCGACAGCTGTTTGAACGTAATCAATTAGTTCTTGATTGTGGTCGAATATTTGATCTAAAAACTTAATCCATTCATCACAACCAGACTTATCAGAGTATTCAACGTTTGCTTCTTTACTAAATAATTTCTCAATGTCGTGGTCATGTAATTCCCCACTTGCTAAATCAATATAGCCGTTAGAAACATTTAATAATGTTTTATCAACATCGAATTCTCCTGGTGCGACTGGCACTCTGTGTTTTAATTCGTCCATGACAGCCTTTTTAGCTGAATTACTACGGGAATGTTTAACAAACTTGTCAAATGCTTTCTTAATAGCAACTTCTTCTTTTTCCTCTGCATTAGCTGGAATTTCTACTTTCTCTTTTCCAATGCTTTCTGTCATAGCATCAATTAATTGATGTATTTTGCCTGACTGGTCAACTTCCCAGTAGCTTCCATTAAATATGTACCAACATTTATTAATGTAGGAATATTTGATTAAATCACCAAACTGATCAATCACTCTATCGGTTTCGCCAGTATCATCCCACGAACGTCTTGGCAATTTCTTGTCAGGCTCTTTCATAAATTCAAGGTTGTAGTGCTTAACTGTTCTATGTTCTGGATTTGTAAAGACGTTGTTTGTATCGTTAATAGCTTTGTTCAGAGTTGCCACGCCGTATGTTGTTTTACCGTGTTTCTCATCCCATTTATCACGATATAAAACAGACTGTCTAAAAATAGCATCCATTTTACCAAAATCCCTACCCGTCCAAAAGGCTAGATAGTTAGCAAGTGCTAGGTCTGCTTCTGATTGAGAACCGTAAAGTTTTTCCCAACCGCCATACATGAGAGCCTTAAAGTTATCTCCACTCTTACTATTTATAGCTTGCTTGATAATTTCAAATTCTGATAAATTATTTGGCTCTAAGTCTGTGGAAGTCCTTATAGGGACAACCTTCTTCTCAGCTAAATACTTGTCGTATAAGACGTTTATATTAGCCTTATTGATAGTTTTATTACTGCCTAAACTTTTGCCTGTGAGGGCAAAGAATCGACCCTCGTCGTACATTTCTATGTTGTTCTTACGTCTACGATTACCGGGAATCTCACCTTTAAATATGATGTGAATACCTGTGCCAGATTGACTGACTTCTGTGTATGAGCGAGTAGCATTCATAAATTCTGTAACAATATTGTCCTCATAGTCACCTTGCTGATAGCGCATTAGGTCATCTTCCACATGGTCAATGTCAATCCCGGCATAACCGTTAGCGAAGAAAAAAGATAGTCCATCAAAATCATTAGAGTTTAATTTCAACTCTTCTAGTGCATGGTCAAACGTTGTCCACGTTGTAGGATCATTACTCTTAGCGTTATCGCCAGTGATGGCACTATATGGAATCTTAGTATTTTTTTTACGTTCAGGAACCCACTTTAATTTGAATAGACCCCACTGGTTCAGGTCACGAAGTTCTTGCGGTATTTGTTCATATGACATTAGCTTCTCCTTTAATTAAAATGGCAAATCTGAGTCAGAGACTTCTGGTGTTTGGTGGTCTACTGGATTAGGATCTTTAAATTTGTGTTGGACATTAGGGAATTTTGTTTCCTTAATACTCCAAGGTGCAATTTGATTGATTTCGGTTGTTTCACCGTTGTATTCATTTTCAG
This sequence comes from Companilactobacillus nantensis DSM 16982, assembly GCF_001435815.1. GTDB lineage: Bacteria > Bacillota > Bacilli > Lactobacillales > Lactobacillaceae > Companilactobacillus > Companilactobacillus nantensis. Next base: position 51,082 of record NZ_AZFV01000018.1, read on the forward strand.
TTTTCTTAACATATACATTGACTGCTTTACCAGTAATAATATCCATAAATGATTGAACATCAGGAATATCAGTACCTTCTGGAACTTTGCAAGCGTCCAAAATGTATTGGAATCCTTGCATGTCATATTGATTAGTTGCGTGACGTTTCCAGTTGTCCATAAATACAACACGATTGTGATACTTCTTTTGATTTTCATCTGATCCGTCTAAGTCGTTTCTGACTACTAGTTTCAATTGAAGTGATTCAGCACCACTCTTAGTAGCTCGCTCTTGAGCTGATTGAATAATCATTTCATATATTCCTGTTGGTAACGGTTCAAAATTGCTTTCTTCGTTCTTTGAATAATCCGATTTAATAAATGACATTTAATTTGTCTCCTTTTAACTTTTTACAAATCCATGCAGCTTAGCCTGAAAGTAAGCCCAACCTGGTTTGTAATTTTTAGCTTTAGCCATTAGCTGAAAATCTCTAAAAGACTTAGCGTCTTCTGGTTTCATTTCGCTATATCTAACTTGTTCGTAATCTGTTTTAAACTTAAAATCTTTGGTAATCTTCTCGACCTTGGCTGACTTATCAACTTGCATACCCGTTGACTCAGTCGGTATTTCAAACCCGCATATTGGGCAAATACTGTAAGCAGCTGATATGACTGCGAAGCAATATGGACATGTTCTAATAGCTATCCCACTACTACTGGCACCCTTTTTCTTTTTACTACTGTTTAAACTCCACTTTCTAGGGGTGTCAGGTAATCCAAAACGTGTGTAGTTCGCAACGTGATCTATAATGGTTGCTGTCTTACCAGACTTATATCTCATACACCGCATTGATTGTTGAATGAATAGAGAGAGTGATTCGGTTGGACGTAACATAATTACCGTTTGGCAATCTGGAACGTCCACACCCTCGCCATACAATTCCGCGTTAACTAGTATTTGTACCTTGCCACTTCGAAAGTCATTCATGGCTTGCTCCCGTTTGTCCTTAGGGGTAGTACCATCAACTTGCAATGCCTTGTAACCTGCTTGATTAAACTCATTGGCTACTTTGATACTTGATTGCACACTGTGAGCATAGACAATTGTTTTCGTCCCACTAGCAATACGTTTGTATTCTTTAATGACATCCCCATAAATAATGTTCTTAGAGGCTTCATTCATAGACTTGCTACTGAAATCACCAGTAGAATTTTTCTTTAACTTTTGGTCATCAATCAATTTCACGGAATAGTAGTTATACGGTGCCAAGAAATGATTGTCTATCAGCCAATCAATTTGCGGTCCTAGAATCAGGTCATCAAATACCTTTGACAATCCTTGTCCTGACAGCCTAATTGGTGTCGCTGTAAATCCAACCACATTAGCGTTGTTAAAGTATTCAAATATTCGTGTGTACGTCTTTGCTAATGCGTGATGACATTCATCAACAAGTATCAGTTGTGGTACTTCTAGCCCTTTCAAACGCCTTGTAACAGTTTGAACCATGCCCACATAGCAGAGAGTCATATTCACTCCGTAGGCTTTGAATGTTTTCTTGACTTGCTCAACAATCTCTCGTCTGTGGACTATGAATAGGACAATATTGCCCTTATCAGTAGCACTTTTAGCAATGGCAGCCATCGTAACTGTTTTCCCTGAACCAGCTGGGGATTGAACTACAACGTTATGATTACCGGCCAATAGTGAATGTTTTAGATCAGTGATAAGTTTCTTTTGATAATCTCTAAGAACGAACATCGCTGTCGCTTGCCTGTTCAGAGCTACCCCAGTTAAATAAATCTTCTTGCATTGCAAAAGTTCTATCATCAATTTGGTTCTTAACATAGTAAGCAGGTGTTGGAGCAAGTAAGTAACCACGTTTCTTTGTTTCATCACTAATAACTAGTCTTGCAACAACATTCATTAATCCCATGATTTTATTGACTGATTTCTCTCTAATATCAGGGATAAGTTGTGTAAATGATTGACCTTCTGGAGAAATAATTTCTCTGTTACCTTCCCATGCCGTGTAAATCTTATTAATATTTTTCCAGCTATTGATGTATTGGATCATGTCGTGTAAATAATATGTGTATTGGTTATAGTCACCTTGCTGTGGAGTTCCCATATCTTTACCACTTTTAGTCTTGCTTTCATTGGCTTTCTCACCAAACCAAGACTGTTCAAACTCTGATAAATTATCAAAGAAAATATTGTCGTATTTATCGATATAGTTATCATGAATATCCTTTAGCAGCTCTTTAGTTTTGAGGGCTGGGTGAATAGTATCAAGGTAAACAATGTCAATATTATCTAACCCTGATAGAACGTTAGTTGTTCTGTCCACATCAATTACAAGCGTTTTGCCCGGTAAATACTTGGCTGTTGTTGTCTTACCTGTTCCAGGTTGTGCATAGATCAATACAGAAAAATCTTTGCCTTTACTGATTTGTGACGCATTTACTACTTCCATATCTATCTAATCCGTAAAGATGAACTGACACTTAATTCAGCACCAGGAACATCCTTTCCTTCCTTTAACAATTCTTTGATACGTGTTTTGTCAGGCACTGTGGTAGTTTTACTTAAGTAAGCTGGAATTTTACCCTCATCAGGAATCTTTACAGAAGCAGGATTGTTCTGTATGTAAATAGTAAATTCTTTAGTCTTGATCTTAGTTTTACCAGTTATCTCCATTGCATCTTGCAAATTCTGCTTTAAGATACGGCGATTATTGTTGATAGATTGCGCACGTGCTGATAGTCGTTGAACTTCTTCACGCAACGCAACCTCATCTTTAGCAAGCTCTTTATCTACTTTTGCGTAACCCACAGCCTTATCCTCTATTGCGTCCTTAATAGAGTCCATAGTGTCGTTGAATGCTGTTGGGTCTACATCTTCTGCTAACTCAAGCAGTTTATGATAACTACCCGTTAATTCATATAATGTAGCCATTTATTTATTCTCCCTCTGTGATATAATTTCCTTGTTAATTAATATTTAGTCGTAGTAGACGTTGTCATTCCTAATTTCCGTTAGGAGTGACTTTTTTGTTGCTCTAATTTTCTAGCAGCTTCATGATATTTCTCACGATTACGATCTGACATCACCCATCGAAATAGAAGTTGCCTATTTCGATAATGGATTGAAGCCATAATCACCCTGTTGACGTGTTCACTGATTGTTACCATGCTCTCACCTCCCTTCTATGAGTAATAGTGTTCAAAAGCACGTTTGATTTTTTCTTCGTAGTCATTTTTGTCATCTCGTAAAACTGAAATTGCAACTGCTAAGCGTTCAGCACTATTTGAATATGCTTCGGCATCATCTAAACTAGTTGCATTGTTTTGCATGTTGATTGCACTTTCACGTGTAGCTTGAGCGTATCCAATTGAATTACATGCGTTGCCATATTGTCTAATTGCTTCGTTAATGTCTAAAATATCTTGATTAATAGCCATATTGTTTTTCTCCTACTTTATGATGTCTGGATCGTTCATATACCATTTCTTCTTTTATATTCAAAAATATTCTTCTGGCTTTCATTGATTCATCGTTACTTATATCTAGAACATTACTTACATTACAGATAACCTTAATCGGGATATAGAAAGCATTTTTAATTGAATCAAATCCTCTTTGCTTGTAACCTAGTGTTTTTTCTCTGTAGTCCATTTCTTCATAGCAAAAGTCTCTAATTTCTTTACTTACGAATTTCCAGCCTGGGCTAACCCTAGATATTTCTTCTTCATTCATAGCATCGCTAATTGCCTGTGAAATATAATTTTTATCTTCGATTGTCAGTGTCATTCTTGTTCATCTCCTGTTAATTTATCGTCAATGTATTGATCATATGGTTCACAGTCACCGACTGGGCTGTATTCGTCATCGTTTCTGATTCTTATGTCTGTCATGTGTTTCTCCTCTGATATAATTTTTCTTGAGAAAGGAAGTGATAATAATGGGATTAGAATTAAACGGTTTTGATGATCTTTCTAAACAATTGGATGAGTCAATTAAAAAGGTTCATGACTATGCTGGTGATCATCAAGTATCCTTTGATGACATGTTTATTGATTCATTTGTTCAAAAATATACAAAATACAATGATATGAATGAATTCTTTAAAGCTGTTGGCATTGTCGATAATGAAAGTTTCGATAAAATGCCTGACGCAACTTTAGATAAACATGTTTCTGAAAATACTAAGTTCTCCACTTGGGAAGAAATGCAGAACAAGGCATTGGAAGAATACGTCACTCGTCAAATCGGATTTTAGCTTTAAATTCATCAATTTCTTTTAAGACACTCGCCAGCTCTTCGGATAAGGCCTGTGCCTTTTTTAATTTCTTTGCTAACTCATCAATGTTGGTTATTCGATACTTAATCTTCTTATCCATATCCACATCCCTCCTTACATATAAAAGTCTGTATTTTCTTTCAGCCAACCGCGGATACCGTGAAATTTAGTTAGCTCGTATGTAACGAACCAAACTACAACTGGCACCCACACGATTGCTGGTATTGATATGCTTCTCATAAAACTTTGCTCCCACGCTTGTTTTTTATTTAGTCAATAAATACTTGTCTACTTCTTCTTTGTTATAGAACTTCGTTCCACCTACAATATGAAACGGCAAATCCTGTAAGTGATCTCGAATCGCATTATTTGAGATTGGCAGATAATCAACCAAGTCTTTCCACTTCATCCAAGTTTTTGACTGGCTTGATTGTTCGATTGCTTCGGAAACTTTTCCATAAATCTGATTCTGAATACCTGTTAACTGTTGTTCACTTAACATGATTTCAATCGGTCTTGTTTGCATGTAATTCACTTCCTTTATGCTGGTATAATTTAGTTATTCCACATACATTCGAGGTGAAAATAATATGGTTTCTGAACGTGAACATCAAATGGCAATGGCTTTTGCACAAGCCGATGTTGTTGCAAGTAATGCTGAGCATGAAACTGAAAAGCTAGAAATATTTGAAGAAGCTTACAAACATGCTCTAGATGAATTTGAAGGACACTATCAAGATTTAAACTAATCTGATTTTCGCATCTTTTTTTAAATCACTAGATAGATCTTCAAGAATTGCTTGAGCTTGCTCGAATGTCAAATGACGTTCTTGTAGGCTCTTTTTAATTTCTTCTTTAGAACTCAAATACCAGTCTTCTTTGACATAGTTAAATCTGTCCATGTGTTACACCTCCACGTGTTCTCTAATAAATTTCAAACCTTCGTCAAAATACATCCACTGTGGAACTTCTTTATCAGAGTATTTAGACTTACTATTTGACCAACGACCATATTTGTTTTGACCAGGTTGTTCTGCTTTGATTCCGAATTTGTTAGCAATACGACCAACCTTATTAGCGGTAAGCCCAACTTGATTTCCAACATCGGTCGCTGAATACTCCTTTTTTTTCATGACCGGAATAGTCATTTCTCCAGTTAATTCTTTAGCTGCATTAGCTAGTAATGATTGTTTCGAAGAATTAGATTCAGTTGCCATAGCAATTCGGTACATCAAATTTGCTTTTCTAGTAGCTGCATTCTTCTCCATAATTTCCAAGCGCTTGTCTTTTACAATCAATGGATTGTTCTCTCGAACCGCAACCCGCATATTGAAATAGTTATCAACCAATTGGTCATACAGTTCCCAAGCTTTATCATCTTCAAGTAATTTAAGTAATTTGCTATAACCACGCTCAGATAATAGATAAATATTCTTTGTGGCATTAATTTGATTTTGACTAAATCCGCTCTCGTTTAAAACGATAGCGAAATTACCAGTTTTTAAATCGATAAGATCAATGTCTTTCTTAAACCTTTTAATGTTTCTATTTATTAATTCATTGATACGTCCAACAGTTGTACCATGGATCTTTGCAATATCTTTAACTAACATTGCTTTTTTATCTTTACCGAAGCCGCCTTCAATTCCTATAAATTCAATTGATCCAATTTTCTCTTTACCAATTACTTTTAAATTATTCATTACTTTCTTCCTTCCTAAAACTTTTGATTCGCAATTATATTTTTCAATCAATGAATCCGTTCTTTATTGGGAACGTCATTTGTAAAAAAAATCCCGAGCTCATCCCTTGAGAATCCAAGGATAGTGGCCATTTTAGCTAATTCATCAGCACCAATCGATACGAAACCATTTTCACGTTTTGCATAAGGTGTTCTTGTGCTCCAGCCCATGCGACTCGCCATTTGATCTTGTGTGATTCCTTTTGCAATTCGTTCTGCTTTTAATCTTCTCAAATTGATCGTCATTGTCAATCACCTCCGTTCTCTTTCGAGTACGATACTTACTATAAATGGTATGTTCTCGTTTGTCAACACTTTTTGCTAAATTAAATACATAAAGATGTTTTATTCCTATATATTGTATTCTTTTGGGAACGATGATATAATAGAAACATGTTAAGGAAACATAGTATTTAAATAGTTTTAGGAGAAAATTATGAGAACTAACGATGAAATTATGAATATATTAGATGATTTAAAATCAAAACAAAATTTATCTATAAGTGAAATAGCACGCAGAACCGGTATGGCTAAATCAGCTGTTTCCAGATATTTTAATAGAACAAGAGAATTCCCTTTAAATCGCGTAAATGATTTTGCCAAAGCATTTCATATAGAACCTGATTATTTATTGAATATCGATAACTCTCAATCTCCTAAGCATAAAACTGTAATGATTCCTATACTAGGCGAAATTGCATGTGGAGATCCAATAACTGCAGAAGAAAATATAGAAGGATATTTGGAGGAGCCTGAGGACTCGCTCCCAAGTGGTACCGTATTCTATCTAGTTGCTAAAGGTCATTCAATGGAACCTACCATTCCTAATGGCTCCAATGTCTTAATTAGAGAGCAACCAGAAGTTGAGGACGATGAAATAGCTGCAGTCCTAGTTAATAGTGACACTGAGGCAACTTTGAAAAGAGTAAAACACCAAGGCAATATGATTATGCTAATGCCTGATAATAAAGATTACAGTCCAATTATTATCACTTCAGATAATCCCGTAAGAATTTTAGGTAAGGCCATTCGCTATACTACTAACCTCTGATATACTTATACTGATTAAATATATATTTATGGGGGAAATATGAACGATATATCAATAATAATTAAAACACCATTCACAACTGCAATTGATACTAAGGAATCTGAAATTTTAATTAACAGATCAGGCGTTGATTCAGTAGTTGAATATGGTCCAGACAAACGCCAAGATATTCAATATAGCGATATTAAAAGTATTGATTTTAAACCTGTTGATGAAACTGATGGTTATATCAAAATAATGGGTTTAGAAAATGCTACTATACCTTTTGACAATGCTGAGCTTAATTCAAAAATGCAATCTTTATCAGATTTTTTAAATGGCAAAATAACGAATTATATGGACTCTGGACAAGCGCAGGGAAACAGTGAATTTGAATACTGTTATAACTGTGGTTCAAAGATAACTAAAGGAATCAAATTTTGCCCTAATTGTGGAGCAGATCAATACAACAAAAACGCTGTATCTAATCAATCCAATACAACCTCAAATGCTTGGGGAATTTGGCTAACTATTGGTTGGATATGCTTTTCAATAGCCTTAATACCAAAATTGAGCATTTTTCAACTATCAGCTTTTGTAATTGGTTTAACCGTTCAATTTAAATATGGACATAAAGCAGCTGGTATGGCTTTATGGATAACTTCTCTAGTTATTTTCATACTCTCATTTATGTTTGGATTTATGCTTGGATATTATTATGGTATTTAAATCACACAAAAATAAATCTAAGTTTCAAGTAGGCTTTCAGTCCAAATACTGAACGACATTAAAAGCTGAAAACAAAGGGGAAATTTATAATGATAAGCTCATATAAAAAATTCTGGAATAATATTTTTAATTTTTCAAGCACTAGTTCTCGCTCTGATTATTGGTGGCCAGTAATCATAAATTATATCTTGTCTGGTTTGATTATTAGCATCATTCAAAAAATGATGGGGCACCCAATTGAGGACATATATAACCTCACCGATTTGACAGCAAACTGGGCACTTTATATTATAAATATCATCGTTTGGATAGGAACATTTACAGTAAAGGTTCGTAGATTACATGACACCGATCGTTCAGGCTGGTGGTTATTAATCGATTTGATTCCAGTAATCGGTACAATTTGGTTCTTTATATTAATGATATTACCTTCAAAAAGAAGCCGTTGGAACTAAATAATTGTAAATAAGTCTCATGTAGGCTTATTTATTTTTACCAAATTTTAAGGAGGTGATGCCCTATTCTTACTCTAAATTTGCGCTCCCACGCTTAATTAGGAGTAAATAAAATGAGTTCAATAACAAAATATAAATTAAAAAACGGTAAGGAACTATACAGAGTTCAATATACAGCGGGCATAGATTCATTAACAAATAAACCTGCCAGAAGGTCTAAAAGAGGTTTCAAGACGCAAAGAGATGCAAAACTATGGATGGCTAAAACTCTAACAGACATAGATATGTACGGTTTTGTCTCTAACCCAGATGCCACTTTTAAGGAAGTTTATGAGTCCTTCAGCATTAGATATGCGCAAACCGTAAAATCAAGCACATACAACCGCGTAGAAGGACTATTTAAAAAACACATTCTTCCAGTCTTTGGTAAAAAGCAAATTAAAAAGATAACAATTTCAATGTGTCAAGAAATGGCTAATAAGTGGTCTAAAAAGTATGTTGGATATTCATGTCTTATCAATTATACAAGTAGAATATTTAACGAAGCACTTATTTCAAATATTGTTCATAGTAACCCAATGAAATTGATTGTTTTTCCAAAAGGAACAAAAAAAGACACTCACAAATTAAGTGAGGATAAATTTTGGGATAAATCTGAACTGCAAATATTTTTAAGTCAATCAAAAAAATACTACAGCAAAAAAAATTCAGAAGCAGTAGCTTTATTTAGATTATTAGCTTTTACGGGAATGCGAAAAGGTGAACTTATCGCTTTGCAAGTGAAAGATTTTAGCTATAAAAATAAGACGCTAGTTATCAATAAAACGTTAACTACAAATAAGAATCATAAAAAATCTGTCGATAGTCCTAAAACAGAAAACGGCACACGCACTATATATCTTGATCAGAATACCGCAAATATTTTGAATCATTGGATACATACAATGCATAAAAAAATGCTTGCTTTAGGATATAACACATCGTCGTCCGAACAACTATTGTTTCCAAGTCGAAGAAATAGTCTAATGACACCATTAAACGTAAACAAGTGGATGGATAAAATCATTAATTCATATAACGATGATGACAAAAATGAAATAAAGCTTAAGAGAATTACGCCCCATGGATTACGACATACATGGATTACAATGGCTGTAGAATCAAAAAAGATGACTATCAAGCAGATTCAGCAACAAGTTGGAGACAGTGATGTGAGTACAATTCTGAATATCTACACACATGTTACCAAGGAAGCTAGCAAGAAAACAATAGATAGTTTTACCGATTATGTTGGTATAGAATAAAAGTGAGTCACGGAGTGAGTCACGCTAATTACGCAACATACAAAATCCTTTTGTATCAATGCTAAAACGTGGTTCGATTGAATAGTAAATAATTTTAGGGGATTATTATTATGCAAACCAAACAAAGACTGGAGCTCATTGAACAAGAATGTCAAATTAGAAATGATCTAAATAAAATTCAATTTACCCATTACTTCACAAACCAATTCATGGAACGAAATACGAAATTTTTTTGTATTGAAGAATTCTTCGAATCCGTTGGCGTAACGAGTCAAAATGCATTGGAACGACTGCCCATTGAATCTTGGGAAAACCACGTTCAACGGTCAACCAAATTTTCCTCGTGGCAAGAAATGCTTAATTCTGCTGGGGAGGAGTATGCCCTAACCAATTTTCAATAGTTAGGAATCTCCAGTTATTTGATGATATATTTTTGAAATTATAAATCAATTAATAAAGGACTGTGTCTAATCGGATATTTAACTAAATCCCGATTATATACAGTCCTTTTCATTTACCATTTCCTAAATCATATATCCAACATGTGCCATTTGTGGAACCTCATTCCAAGCCACTGGATAACCTGCACCATGTGCACAGAAGACTGAATCAGGTGTGTTTTCTAAATCTGATACGGGATCATAATCTGCTGTATCTATTATGGCTTCTGCATTATGACATGGTCGATAACCATCTACAATGCACTCTAATTGTCCCTGCCCATGGGTATATGAATTAACCGTTTGAGCATATCCTTGCATCTCGGAAACTGGGGTAAATCCAGTGACTGTCGTTAAGGTTAATTCTCCTTGATCAGGTGAAATATTTGGTGCATCAAAATTACCGTTCATTTTTTGAATATCATTCATTGCCCGACCAACTTGATCTTGAGTAACCTCTAATCGGAAACGATACCATGGTTCTAATAATTGACAATTATCACTTTGCTTAGCCATCATCAATCCCTGACGAACAGCACGCCAAGTTGCTTCGCGGAAATCTCCACCAACTGAATGAACGTTGCTAGCTCGACCGTTGATCAAAGTGATTTTCATGTCAGTTATGGGAGCTCCTGTTAAAACGCCAAGATGTTCTTTGGCTTGTAAATTACTCAAAACTTGATGTTGCCAATTACTTGGTAGCACGTCCAGACTACAATCAGAAGCAAACACTAGTCCACTACCAGCTTGCAATGGCTCCATCAGCAAGTGTACTTCGGAATAATGACGTAATGGCTCAAAATGACCGACACCTTCAACTGGTTTGGCAATTGTTTCCTTATATAAGATGCTACCTTTACCAAAACTGACATCCAAATTAAACCGCTTCAATAATAATTGTTGTAAGATTTCTAATTGTACTTCACCCATAATTTGGACACGGATTTCTTGGAGATGATTTGACCAAGCAACGTGTAGTTGTGGATCTTCATCTTCCAATTCACGTAGAGCTGTCAAACAGGCGTGAATGTCATTATTTTGTGGATTTAAGGCATAATTCAAAACTGGTTGAATCGTTGGTTTCAAACTATCTGTTGCTTGACCTAAGCCTTGACCAGGATAAGTATCAGTCAATCCAGTAATTGCAGCAACTCCACCAGCGGTTAGTTCAGGTACGGTCGTAAACTTTGCTCCATCATAAACACGTAATTGATTGGCCTTTTGATCTTTAACCAAAACTGTTTTATTTGGTAAAGTTCCCCCAGTAACACGAACCCAAGTTAGACGTTCATCCTTTTCATCATGCGAGATTTTAAAAACTTTGGCCGCAAAATCAGTTCCATAATTTGGTTCAATCGTCCATCGTTTCAAACCGCCAAGAAAATCATCCACTCCTGTAACCTTCAGTGCTGATCCGAAATAACATGGAAAAACTTGTCGTTGACTGATTAACTTTTGAATCGTTTCGTCAGCAATCTCACCACTATCTAAAAAGCTTTCCAAAATATCATCATCTTGCATCGCTATTTCTTCATAAGATTCTTCCGGAATATCAGCAGACTCTGGACTATTAAAAGCAACACATCCCGCCGATAATTGAGCTTGCAACTGTTTTAAAACGGCTGCTTGATCGACACCATTAGCATCTACTTTATTAATAAAAATAAATGTTGGTACTTGGTAATGTTCTAGCAAATGCCAAAGTGTTCGAGTATAACCTTGCACACCATCCGTGGCAGAGATAACTAATATGGCATAATCCAATACACTCATGACTTGTTCTGTTTGTGATGCAAAATCGACGTGTCCAGGCGTATCTAGTAATGTTAACTCTAAATCATCGTATTTAAGATTCGCTTGGTGGGAGAAAATTGTAATACCACGTTTCTTTTCTAATTCATCTGGGTCTAAAAAGGCATCCCCTTTATCAACTCGACCTAACTTTCGCAATGCTCCAGAACGATACAACATCGCCTCAGATAAAGTCGTCTTACCTGCATCAACGTGGGCCACAATTCCTGTGACAATTTGTTTCATAACTTTCTCCCCCTCTGGAAATAAATTCACGCTAATAAGTTTATCACATCCTTCACAATTCCATATTAAAAGACTATTGGCTCTGATATAATTAGCCTTATAAATTATTTTATAGGGGGAATTAATGATGAAAAAGGGATTACTTTCAAGTCTTATTGCTACAAGTCTGATGCTAGTTGGTTCAATTTTTCCAGCAATCGCTCAGGCTGATACAACAACAACTTCAGCTGTGAATATGTCCGAAACAGGAATCGTCACAACTAACAAGTTAGCTTTTCTAGCTGGTCTCCATGGCAACCTCTTTACACGTATTACCGACCGTGGTTTAGCTCCTAATACACTTTGGTATTACAACCAAACAGTTATCGGTGCTGATGGTTTCAAATACTATCGTGTTGCTACTAACGAATGGGTTGCTTCTAACTACCTTGGTAACGTTCAGGATAAAACACCAACTGTAACAACTCCACCTGCTAAAACACCTAACATTGATACAAATACAACTAATGGCAAGATTATTGGTAATACAGATTCAAAAATTTATCATGTTCCTGGCCAACGTAGTTACAATATCAATTCAAAGAATGCTGTGTTCTTTAATACCGAACAAGATGCACTTAATGCTGGTTATCGTAAATCATTAAGATAAGCAAAAATCCATCAAATTAATGATGGATTTTTTTTATTGGAAATTAGCAATTAAATGAATCAACCATAAGTGTAATGGATAGAAAATATAAAATAGATACTTCAATTGAGCACTGTACTTACCGATTTTCCCGTTATAAAAATGTAGTAACGGGATTATTAAGATAAAAACATATCACTTGCATTCATGGCAATACCGTCAAAAATCATCAGTGCCGTTGGATTAGGTATTGATAGCGCCGCAGGCAATTCAATTACAGCCATAAAAATGGCTAGAGCTAAGTACCATAAATTACGTTTCTTTACACTCTTATGTGTTAGCTGAGTAATAAACATAACTGGCAAGATGATAAAACTACCTTCGAGAATCGGCAAAGATCCGACGATTAGCAATATGATAGAAAGAATTTTCAAACTTCGATTCTTTTTGACATCTTGTTGTTGATTGTCCCACAACCAAATCACAACTGCACCAAGGGCCAACGTTAGAAAAATATTGTCACCGAAAATTGACATAGCAAATTGTTTTCGTAAAACAAATAGATTCATCAAGTAATTACCTAAGGCCATGAAGATGCCCCAACCGCACAGACGTATTAGGTAATCTTTGCGACTATGCGTATAGTGCAGCCCTTCGACAACTAAATAAGCAAAGCCAACAGCTACAACTCTCGTAATAATATGAAAGAAGTCTGCCAGATATGGTGAAATAAAAAAAGTGATATGATCTAAAACCATCAACCCCATTAAGATGATTTTGAAAGTTTCCCGATTCATCGCCTTCGATGAAATGTTAGGTGTGAATTGTTGCATATATATATTCTCCTTTACTCGTTAATCCCATTATTAAAGAATTTTTTAGCAAAGTAAATATACCTAACACAACCGTTAGTGCTATATTACAAATTAGTAAGACTAAAAAAAGACCACTTATTAGGATTGATAAAATGAAAAAATTTCAAAAGTTTCTCCACTCAGATAGTTATTATGTCGTTATTGCTTTAGCTGGATTGGCATCGTTGGTAATTCTGGTTTTAAATTATATTCCTGGTTTCGACGTTTCCAAATCACCTTATATTGAAATTGATATCACAACATTATTAATCTTTTCATTTGATTACTTTGGGCGACTTTATTTAGCTAAAAATAAGGGTGCCTTTTTCCGTCATAATATCGTTGATTTATTGGCTATCCTGCCATTTAATACACTTTTCAATGCGTTTCGAATCTTTCGTGTAATCAATGTAATTCGTTTTGCCAAAATCTTTACGCTAGTTCGTTTCATCGGAACTGCTGGTAAGATGCAAAAAAATGCCAAAAAGTTTTTAAAAATCAACGGTTTCATTTATTTGACAATAATTTGTGGAATTGTTTTAGTTACCGCTGCAATTACCTACTCACTCGCTGAAGGCGTTTCTTTAAGTAATTCATTTTGGTGGGCAATTGTTACTGCCTCAACTGTTGGTTATGGTGACGTGGCTCCAAAAACACTTGTCGGTCGCTTGTCTGCAATTTCACTGATGATAGTCGGTATTGGTTTTATCGGAACACTTACAAGTACCATCACTAACTATGTCACGACTGAAAAAACAGTCAAAAGCGACGATAAGCTCGACCGTATTCTCTTAAAACTGGACAAATTAGAAAAAGAAAATCGCAAATTACGCAAGGATGTGATTGAATTAAAAGCCAAAGAATTCTCTAAAGATAACTCTAATAAGTAAATTTGTGACTAGAATAACGTTTTCATTGATATTTTTTATTTTTTTAAGTACATTTTTATTTAAGTTGTAATATAATAAGTTTGTTAGAAGAAACCCAAAATATGCAATAATACAACTAAAATTCTCATTTAGTACAATTCTTCTATTAGAATAAAATTCTTCTAACAAGAGCCACTACTGTTAAAGTAGTGGTTTTTTTGTATTCTTTTATCAGTTTCAGAGCATTCTCACGATAAATTTTTTCTGACGATTTACTACGATGCATAAATATCATGCTATATCAAATTAGAATGGAAAGTTAAACCAATTCTCCGCTATACTGAATTCAAATATTTAGGAGTCTTGTCAATGAAGAAAAACGCTATTCGAATTTTGATACTGTTAGGAATAACTTTCTCAACTTCTACATCTATCACTGCTTCCACTACTGTCCTTGCTCAAACCGATAATAAGACTGAAGCTCGAATCAACAAAGAAGATACTAAATTACGTAAGGTTAATCAAACTCTGAGTCGAAAACTTTATACAAAGCATCAAACACATCACGACTGGTCAAAGTTTATCAAAAATTTAAGACTGCTTAAAAATAATCAAATTGAAATTTACGTTAACAACAATTTTCTCAAACTGAAAGAACAACAAAGACAAGATATAATTAATCAAGCCCAGTTGTTCACTATTCGTACAACTGACTATTTCAAGGATTTTGATCAAGCTGCGTACCTTGAAGGATTGCCCACTATCACCTTTTGTAATGGTAATTATTTAGGGCGTTCCAAGTATCTGAACAACAAAGAATTTATTTGGTATAACTAGAAACGATAAATAAGCCCACCAAGTTTTTACTTTACTTGATGGGCTTTTAATATGAAAACAAACACATATTATTTAAATATGCGGCTGTAGTATTTCAGACTAATTTGATCATCCATCACTACTTTTGATAATGAAACATTATTTGGTATTGCCAAAATTCGTCTAAATGGGGCACCCTCTAACAACAAGGCGCTCAAACCAATTGAAATTGAATTGCCATGCGAGACAAAAACGACATTCTCATATTCAGATTTAGCATAGTAATTTATTGCCTCAACCATCCTATCAGCCACTGATTGAATCGATTCGCCATTTTGAGGAATCATCAGCGGATCATTTTTGTAGTATCGGTCTACATCTTCTGGAAATTCACGCTTAACATCTTCAAGCGAGCGACCCTCCCATGTTCCAAAGCCAATTTCCTTGATTCTTTCATCAAAAATCAAATTATTATTCTTCAAATGTAGTCCTTTGGCAGTCTCTTTAGTGCGAATCAATGGGCTACAAACGAGTAAGTAATTATCAGGTAAACTGGCTTGCATCCCCACTCTTGCATCTGATAATTGTTGTTGACCAACTTCATCTAATTCTGAATTGGTTTGGCCACCTTGAAATAATCTTTTACCGTTTAAAGTTGTATGTGCATGTCTTATGAAATATAAATTTGTCATTAGATTTGAAAATCCCATCTATATATTTGTTTTGATTACATTCTTAATGTTAACACTTTCCAAATGTGGTCTAGCCCATATTTATAATTAATTTTGTATTTACGCAAATAAGCATTTGTTATACTGGAATGGATCAAATACTTTCATTACGTTTAGGGGGAACTAAAATGAAAAAATTAATTACTTCAACATTACTAATTGCAACTGCTCTTTCTTTAGCGGCATGCTCAAATAATAAAAACAACAGTTCAAAAACTGAGAAAAAAGAAAAGACTACATTAGTTTCTAAGAAGAAATCCACTCCAAAGAAAAAGACAGTTTCTAAAAAGAAACCATCTCAGAAAAAAACTGACGACCAAAATGCTAACAGTACAAATACTAATAATCAAAATAATTCTCAGCAAACAGATTCTACACAACAGAATCAAAATTCATCTAACCAATCCCAACAAGCTTCCGATAACAATACGAATAATCAGCAAGCTCAACAACAACAATCTCAAAGTAATGGTTCCAATCAACAACAAGCTGGAGGTATTTCATATGATGAAAATACTTTGACTGGATTTGTTAATAAATATGGTGAATCACCTGCTGCTTACAAAGTTGACCATGACGGAATGAGTCAATTGCAGGCTTTGCAAAGTACACCAGATTCAATGAAGACCTTTGGTGAAATGCAAACACAGACTGGCATGGAAAACGGAAGTCTTAATCCTGATGGCAATGCAGCTGATCAATTCGGTTATTAATAAATAAAAGGTGCCGTTTGTTGACTCCTTTACAAAATCATACATAATTAGAATTGACGAACAAAGAGATCACATTTAATTATGCGGTCTCTTTGTTTAATTCAGATAACCTTTAAGTTCCCTAATTACCATTCTCTCCATAATTGTTCATATTGTAGTCTGTATTTGATAATTTATAAAATTGGCAAATTTTATAATCAAGTTA
>NZ_AZFV01000019.1 GCF_001435815.1 Companilactobacillus nantensis DSM 16982
CCAGCACGCATACAGTCAGTAATCAATGCTACATGCTCTGGTGTCTTCTTTTCAATGACGATTCTAGCAGCATATGGATTAACGTGGTGTCCGTCACAAATCAATTCGTCATCAACTAAGTGCATTGAAAGTGCAGCTCCAACCATACCTGGAAGTCTGTGGTTCAAACCACTCATACCATTATAAGTGTGTGTAAAACCAGTAGCTCCAGCTTCAACACAGGCCTTAGCTTGTTCAAATGTTGCATCACTGTGACCTAAATAAACAGCAACTTTATCTGAGGCAACAGCCTTAGTAAATTCAGGAGCACCCTTTCTTTCAGGAGCAATGGAAATCTTTCTAATCATGCCGTGAGCTGCATCTTGCCAGTCTTTAAATTCTTCTGCATCGGGATCTCTAAAGTACTTAGGATTTTGCGCACCCTTGTGTTTTTCAGTATAGAAAGGACCTTCAAAATGAATACCTTGAATCTTAGCACCAGTAACCTTCTTGTAGTTATCACCAATTGTGTGACAAATACTCAAAAGTTGGTCGTGTGAGGCAGTCAAAGTAGTTGGCAACCATGAAGTTACACCAGCTTTCAACAAACCTTCTGACATTTCATTGAGCTTGCCAAAATCATCATCCATAACATCGTGGCCACAAAGACCATGAATATGAGTATCAACTAAACCAGGAGCGATAAATTTGTCAGAGTAATCAACAATCTTACCTTCAGGTTTCTTTTCATCAGCAGTGTAAAACTTACCGAATTTACCGTCATCAGTAACTTCAAGATAACCACCGTTTTCAGTTGTGTTCTTTAAAAAGAATTTCTTAGCATGAATATAATATGACATTCTCGTTTCTCCTTTTTTACTTTTAAATAATTTTTATATGCCGCCTCCGGGAGCGATAAATATAGATTGCTGTGGGGACCGATTCGAACCAAAATACGGTCTCGAACCTCGAGTTTGAACTTTGCAAAAAACGCAAATTTCAAAACTCATCCTGTGGTGTAAGGGCTAAAGCCCTAACGCCACTTTCACTGCTACCTATATTTCTCGCTCCCTCCAGCTAATTTATTAGTTAATTTTCAACATTTCGTCACTTCAAACTTTGTAATAAGAATTATGAAAATAACATAAATTCATCATCCACAAAGCTAAAAGTTTTAAACTAAATAATCTAGAGAATATTAACACCTAAAAAAATTTAAATATTCTAGCCGGCGGGTGTATGTGATTCAAGCAGCAGTGAAAGTGGTGTAAGAACGGTGGTTTTCCGTTCTTACACCACGGACGTATTTTGAGATTCGCGTACTTTGCGAAGCTCAAAATCGAGACTCGAGACCTTGGCTCGAGTCGGTCCCACAGCAGCTTAGAATCACATACACCCGCCGGCGGAATTTTTTAAATCCCACACATAAAAGGTTGAAACAAATTAATGTTCCAACCTTTTAGTTTTGATTACCAATTATTCGTAATCGTGAATTGTAACACCTTTAACAACTCGGTTAACTGTACCGCTTGCTGATGGTGTATCAGGTGTGTTGTTAACTTTGATTGAATTCATCAATGCAAATGTTTGTGCGAACACTACGTCTGGTAATGCTTGATATAGTTCAGGTAGATCTTTGTCCCCGGATTTAATGAAGAAATTGTCGCCTGAGAAGTCATTGTCATCAGATGTACCAACGCCAACAACCTTTTCACAAATTTCATCACCCTTGATTTCTTCCAAGATATCTACATCGTATTGACGAGTATATTTATCATTGCTCATGAAATCAAAGACAATTGTCTTACCATTTACATACGACTTAGGACCGTGACGGAATCCCATTGATGAATCGAAGATAGTTGTCAAAGCTCCGGCAGTTAATTCAAGAACTTTCAATTGAGCTTCACGAGTAAGCCCTGAAAGTGAACCGCTACCTAAGTATGTGATACGGTCGTAATCTAAGTCTGCATAGGCTTGAATTTCGTCCTCACGACTGATAACTTCTTGACCCATCTTGATCATAGTATCAACCCATGCTGCTTTCTTATCTTCAGCGTTTGTATCAAAAATCAATGCAGCCGTTAAGGTCATGCAAGAGAAGCTTCCGGTCATGGCGAATCCCTTATCATTTGAAAGTGCTGGTTGAAGAAGTAGAAGGTTTCCGTCTTCGTTTTCAGCCTTTTTAGCTAAATGTCCTTCAGGAGCACAAGTGATAGTGATTTGATACAAATTCTTAATAAGCTTTTCAGCAAGTTCTACAGTAGCAACACTTTCAGGAGAGTTACCACTTCTAGCAAATGATACTAAAATTGTTGGATCGTCACTTCTTAGATTATCTAGTGGAGCAGAAACAATATCAGTTGTGGGAATGCTTTCAAAAACAAAGTGTGAATTATCCCCAACACGGCTCAAATATGGTCTAAGTGTATCCCCTACATAAGCTGAAGTACCAGCACCCGTGAAGATAACTCTGATTTTTTGGTTTGGATATGTCGAAGTTATTTTATCAAGAAAGCTATCTATCTCTGATTTCTTAGCTGTGTAGTTTTGGAAAGCTTCTTTCCATAAGTCGGGTTGTTGTTGAATCTCACGAGTTGTGATCTTAGCACCCATTTTTTCTAGTTCTTGATCTGTTTTTGTAAACATGATATTGAATCCCTTCTCTAAATAATTTTTAACCTAAGAATTTGATGTGAAGAACTGCTAATTCCTTAACAGTAAAGTCAACGTGGTAGATTCCCTTAGAATCTAACGTCACATCCAAGACTTCATTTTGGACTGAATTATCCGCGTCACGATATGTAATAGAAACTTGTTTTACATTTCGATCTTTCAAGAAGAAATTAATCCCATCAACATCATCAATCGACCAGTTGCTGACAATCATTTGTGATTGGTTTTCATCAATGACCATCTTGCAATTGTACATGTTGACTAAATGTGGCACGCTTAATTGTTCCTCAAAGAATTGTTTCAAATCGCCCTCACGAATATCAGTATATTGAGCTTGCCAACCATACTTTGGAGAATCAGTCATTGGTAGGACGTAGAACTTATCGTCGCTGACAGTTACAGGTCCTAATTTTTTCTCTAAGCGGTCGTAAGCTGAAGAATGTACCGTTACGTGAGCTTTATAATTAATTTTTACGTAATCACCCGTGTGAGTTAACATTGTTAATCTCGGATTGTTGATACCAGAAATCGTCTCTCCGTCAAATTGTTCAAATGATTGATGTCCAGAACGATTCTTGATTACTTCGATGCTTGTCGCATTTATCAAATTCAATAACTGACGATTATTCAAAATAATTACCGCATCCCCATCTAAAAGGACAAAGTTACGAGTAAAGATTTGAGTGATTTGGTCATCTGACAAGGTATTTAAGAAGTTACCTGTAATTGCAACACACTTATTTTTGATTTCCTGACCAATATAATTAAGTGGCTTGGTTGCAATACCTAATGTCGACAACAACTCTAACCATTGAGTTTGAGAAGCCATCAGACCTTCAAGAGTACCTTCATTGTCAATCTTAGTCTGAGCAACATCTTGATTCATCGGTACTATAACGCCGTTACGCTGTTCAATGGCAATGCCATTTTCATACAAGAAATCTAGAAATTCCTTATCATTGTTAAGCAGGGAGGCATAACGATATGTTGTATTAACGCCATCGCCCATCATGCTGAACATATTTAACAAAACGCCGTCCGCGTGAACCAAACTTGTTGTCTCTAATTGAAATTGTGTAAATTTATTCGACTTTGCATATGGCGAGTACAAGAAACTTTCCATTTCTGGATAAATCTTGTGCTTCGTACCAATCTCTGTTCTCGTTGCAACTGTATACTTCTCAAAATCACGTGCATATTGTTGAGGGCTAACCTCGTTATATGCTGGTAAATGTGGACGTGATACAGCTGGTGTGTCTGCTCCACTCAATTCATCCAACAGTTTTTGCCAATCACGACCTTCAAGTGCGTGAACTTCTGGCCAAGAACTCATTAGACCTAATTTTGTTGTTGGAGAAACTGCATGAACCTTCTGTTCAATCATATGTGCGACATGTAAAATCTCAGCACGTGCAACTTTTAAATATGCGTTACGATATTTATTCTCGCCACCAGTAAACATTTTTTCCACGAACTCTTCGCGTGATAAGTCCGTGCCTAAAAGCTCGTTATACTGCTTCATGTGATCATCACAGAAACAGCCTAATTTGAAGGGTGCGTTCTTATAGTGTCTGAAATCATCTTCCAGCCATAGTTCATTGGGGTGAATGCTTGCCCAGATAGCATAGATATCACTGATATAGTCAGCCCAACCTTGATAACCGGGACAAGCCATTGAGATACTTTTGACACCTTGATAACTAACCATTGGCTTAATATCGAGTTCTGGATTGATGTGAATACCACGATCAGAATGATTCATCGTCGTCCACGGATTCAGACTCACAGTAATACCAAGCTCTTTTAACGGCTGGCTAACTTCGTTAATGTTAGAAATTAATTCTTTAGCTTTTTCTAGAGTTATATGAGCATCTGATAATTCTTCTTGATTGATGAAAAAGGCAACGTCAGAAACTTGTGCTTCTTTGACAAAATCAATCAATCGCTGTTTTTTATCAGCATCATAAATGTTCTTATCTACTGCGAAACGCAGCGTATAACGGTAAGAATTATTCATCTTCTTCATCATCCTCATCAGAGTCAGCGTTGATAAAGGCATTGACATCGACGATTCCGTCTTTGGCTTCCTTCATCAAATCGGCAACTTTGATATCTGAACCGATGAATTTTTGATTTGCATAATTAATGACCATTGGTAAATTCAAGCCAGAAATAACTTGCATGTCAGGATAAGTTTGTGTCAAGTTAACGGCGACGTTACCCGGTGTACCACCAAGTAGATCAACGATTAAGTAAACAGGTTCCTTACCATAATACTTTTTGATTTCTGCTTCGGCTTTTGCCTTTAAGTCTTCAGGACCATCTGATTTTTCAAGTCCTAGAGCTGTAGTTTCAGGTAATTCACCGATAATTAATTCTGCTGATTTTAATGTTTCGATTGCCATATTTCCATGACTCATCAAGATTAATGCCATAATTTAAATCCTCCTAGATTTTGCCTAGTACGCCGATTGCTGATAGAGCAATTGCGAAAATAATAACAATAAAGATAACCTTTGTTGATGTCATACCCTTCTTACCTAGTAACCAGTAAACAAGACCTACGATACATGCTGGAACTAACTTAGGAAGAATCATATCAATATTAGTTTGAACTGATAGTGAAACTTTACCCATGTGAGCAACAAGTGGAACTTGGACATTAATCATTGTTGCAACCAAAGCACCAACGATGAAGACACCAAGCAATGTAGCGGCATCAGTTAAAGCATTCAATTGACCTTGCATTTCAGAAACAAGTTTTGTACCTGTCTTGTAAGCAAAGTGAAGTTGTTTCCAACGGAAAACCATGATAGCAATATTAACTGCTAACCATAGGAATAATCCAAGTGGGTTACCTTGTGAAGCCATAGTAGCAGCAATAGCACCCATGATAGTTGGTACCAAAGCAGCGAACAATGAATCACCGATAGCAGCGAATGGTCCCATAAGACCTGTCTTAATACCAGCAACAGTATCTAGTGAGTCAGCACCTTCCTTACCTTCAATGGCAAGATCGATACCTGTAATAATTGTGTTAAAGAAATTACTTGTGTTAAAGAATTGGTTATGTGTCTTCATAGCTTCTTTAAGCTCTGGAGTACCATCACCATAAATTTTTCTTAGTTGTGGCAAGATTGTGTAAAGATAACCTGAACCTTGCATTCTTTCGTAGTTCCAACCCATTTGGAAACCGAACAAACTACGTTTGTTGATTTGGCTGAAATCTTTTTTAGTTAATTCATACTCGTTATTCTTCTTCATCACCGTCTACCTCCCCATTAGCGTCTTCAATTTCATCGTCTTCGTCTTCATCTTCGTCACCTGAAGTAGCTTTTGGACCTGCAGTAGTAGCAGTGTTCAATTTAGCCATTGATTTCTTGTATTCAAGAATAGCAAAGGCACCACCGATTAGGGCAATAGCTAACATTGGAAGTGAATTGAATGTTGTTGTGAAAGCTTTATTTGCAGCAGTCAAACCTGTAGCAACTGTTTGGATACTTGTAAATACTGTTGATAGTAAAGCAGTAATTGTGAAACCAAGAATCAAGTAAGCGATGTGTTTCTTAACTGGTAAGTAGTGAAGCAAGATAGCAAAACCAACGGCTGGAAGTGTAGCACCGGCTGTTTGTAGACCAGTGTTCAACCATTGTAGGTCACCATTTAGATATGTAACCATTGTCTTAACAACACCTTGACCTAGAGCCAAAGCTAGGAAAACAGGAATACCACGTGATAAACACCATGGTAATGCACCTAAAATAGTGTGTCTTTCAATACCTTTGTAGTTGAAGTTTTCGATATCTTTATCAACTTGGTGTTGGAAGTAAGTGTTAGTAAATCTAGCAAGAATATCAAATGATGTTAGAAGTGCGGCAACTGGAACACCGATAGCGGCAATAGCTGTAGCAGCTTTCATACCTGTACCGATTGAAAAGGCAGTAGCCAAAACAGTACCTGAGTTAGCATCGATCTTAGAAGCACCACCGAAAGTACCAACACCTAGAACTGTCAATTGAAGAGCAGCACCGATAATAAGTCCTGTCTTCATATCCCCCATGATCAAACCAGAAATCATTCCGGCCCAAACTGGTTGACTCAATGATGAATTCATTTGTAATTCATCATAGATGTTATACATAGAATATGCCGTGAGAAGCAATATTTGAACAATTGTAAAACTCATAGTTCTTTCCCCCAAATTCAATTATTATTTTTTGTAATCTTTCAAGATACCTGCGAAGTCCTTGATTGGGTCACTTGGAACCATTTGTGCTGTTACTTTAACGCCAGCATCCATAAGTTTGTGGAATGCATCATAATCGTCATCTGTAACGTTGATTGATTGTGTCAAATGTTGTGTTGTGTCTTTTTGTGACATATTACCAACATTGATTGTGTCGAACTTAACGCCTTCTTCAACCATGCTTACAAGTGTTGCAGGTTTCTTAACAACAAGAAATACTTTTTGTGAATCGTATTTTCCGGCTAAGATATTTGCTGAGGACTTCTTTGTTCCTAAAATACTTAGGTTGACCCCAGCTGGCTTAGCTAATTTAAGGGCAGTTTTTTGAATGTCACTCTTTATAATTTCGTTATCAACTACCATAATTCTTGATGCTTGTAATTTAGTTGTCCATAAATTAGCTACTTGTCCGTGAATTAATCTTTCATCAATTCTTACTGCAATAATACCCATATCTTTATACCTCCAAATGTTTACTCTTCCTTAGGATTTATTACTGATATCGTGTCGAATGTGATAAGCAAATTGATCACTTCTGGCAACGCTCAAAGTAAACTCAATAATTTGATTATGTGGATCATAAGTCTGTCGTCTGAGATTCAAACAAGGTGCGCCTTCTTTGATGTCTAAATATTTACTATCATTGGCGCTTGTTATACCGGCAAGGAAATACTCATCAGCATAATAAACTTGTTCATTGAACTCTTCCGAGAAAACTGAATATAATGATCGATTACTCAACATCGATTCAGTCATTAAATTGAAATGGTCAGCCGGTAGATACGTACGTTCCAGCATTACTGGGATTCCATCGGCAAAGCGGAGTCGTTTTATCTTGATTATTTGACTGCCCACTTCAGTTTCCAAATTCTTAGCGAAGTATGCATTAGCCTCCTTTCGTTCAAAGCTAAGAATCTTAGTTTGTGGTTTCTTCCCCAGCGATATCATCTGCTTGTTGAAACTGTAACTACTATTCAAATCGCTATTTAGATCAACCCTATTAACAAAAGTGCCCTTACCATGTACCCGACGAATCATTCCGGTAACTTCCAGTTCCATCAAAGCGGCTCTGACAGTTGTACGCGACAATTCATACTTTTCAGCTAATTCCCTTTCGGAAGGCAATTTAGCATTGGCTGGTAAAGTTTGAATGTAATTAGTCAGCAAGTTGATTAACTGTTCTTGAAGAGTAATTTTCATACGAATCGAATCCTTTCTGGTATCAACCACAAGACCATTGTATACGGTTACAGCATATAAAACAACAAAAGGAATAGACCGCTTTCATGGTGGTTTATTTCAACAAATGAGTTATAGCAAGGCTTTTGGCAGTTGCATAGTCGAGTGGTACTTTTTTAGATAGGTTCTTGAAAAGATACCAGTTAAAAATTGGTCTAACCACTTTTTCAAATGTATACTCTTTTTTCATTAATGGTTTTATTAATCGGTTATACCATTTGATATATAAGTAATCAGCAAAAAAGAACGTAGCGTTATGCATGCGTTCTTTTTGATTAATTTTATCTATTTTTGATTAATTTTTATTTATTGGTCTCAGCAATGGCTTCTATTTCAATTAAAGCATTTATTGGTAAATTGGCTACTTCAAAAGCAGTTCTAGCTGGATAACTATCGTTGAAATATCCTTTATATATATCGTTGATTTTAGCAAAATCATTAATATCGGCTAAGTAGATTGTTGTCTTTAAGACATGATCAAAATCACTATCCGCTGTTTCTAAGACATTTTGAAGATTTGTTAATGCTTGTTTCGTTTGATTTTCAAAACCATCTACCAATTGGTTTGTTTTTGGATCTAACCCAATTTGTCCAGAAGTAAAAATTAGACCATTTGATTCTGTAGCGTGGATATATGGGCCGATGGCATCTGGTGCTTTGTTGGAAATTATTCTTTGCATTTTAAACATTCTCCATTTCATTAGCAATTACTTTTTGCCAAGTTTTAGCCATCCTCGACATTGCCTCTTCAATCACTGCATGCGAGGTTCCTAAATTTAATCTCAAGAAATCATCAGCATCTGAAACATAATCATCCCCAATACCAACGACTACGCCAGCATCTTCAGCCATAATTTTTGCAATTTCATGCATATCTAATTTAGCTTTAGAAACATCAATCCATGGAAGGTATGAGGAATCCATTTCCATCATTTTCCAACCTTCAAAGTATTTATCAATGTAAGTCTTGGTGATTTCAAGATTATCCTTTATGTAAGTGGCACATTGATCCAACCATTCATCACATTCTTCATAAGCAGTGGTCATTGCTATTTGTCCAGGTACATTAGGTGAAGTAACTGAATTTTTTGTATATTGTTTTCTAAACTGGTTTCGTATGGTTTCATTAGGAATAATTGAATACGATAATTTCAACCCACCTAGGTTGAATGCCTTGTTGGGAGAAGTAAACATAACTAAATTGTCCATATATTCACTATCCATTTCTAACGATGAAGTAAAAGTTCCTTCTATTATGTGTTCAGAGTGTACTTCATCACTGACAAATAAAACATGATATTTTTGGCATAGTTCAGCCATTTTTATAATTTCAGATTTACTCCATATTCGTCCAGAAGGATTGTGTGGCGAACAAAAGAACGTTGCTTTCGGATGCTTTTCTTTCATATTACGTTCAACATTCACCCAATCAATCTCGTAACGATTATTATGCTTCAACAAAGGAACAGTAATCACTTGACGATTATTATGTTCAGCAGCATATGCAAACGGACCATAAATCGGCGTATTCAACAAAATACTATCATTTGCATCTAAGAAACTTTGCACCAATATATGCATATTTGGTACTGTTCCATAACCTAATGTAATCCATTCCTTTTTAATCACTACGTTATGACGCTTCTTGTACCAATCAATAACACTCTGATACCAGCGTTCCGTCGGATAAGTATAACCATATGCACCATTAATACTCATCTCTGATAATGCTGTTCTAATTTCCGGAGCAGCTTGAAAATCCATATCGGCAATCCACAATGGTATGAAGTCCTTACGAACATTGGGAAATTTTGCTTTCACAATACTTTGATCCCATTTTCTAGCATTGTCGATTTGTCGATTAGCAAGTGTGTCAAAATCATATTTCTTCATTAACAATACCCTCGCTTTACTAAACAAAAAGACTAGTTTGTATACCCAGATACACCTTAGTCTCTTGTTTAGAATTTTCTTATTTATTAATTTCCAACGACCAATAATTCATGGGTAGTTTTTGTTAAACTGACTGGTTTATCAGCAGTTACTAAAATGTCATCTTCAATTCTTATTCCACCGATTCCAGGTAAATAAATTCCCGGTTCACAAGTTCCAATCATTCCTGGTTTTAAGACATCTTCTGACGTAGCATTCATCAATGGTCTTTCACCACCACCAATTCCTAATCCATGTCCTAGTCCATGTGTAAAGTACTCGCCATAACCAGCTTGTGCTATTTTTTCTGAGGCATATTGGTGAATTTCTTTACCCATTCTTTCAGGAACAAATTGTTGAATTGTTGATTGTTGAATTGGTAACAAAGTTTCATAAAGATTTTTGAATTGATCAGTCATTTCTCCCACACTAACTGTCCGTGTCATATCGGATTGATAACCGTCCTTAACAATCCCAAAATCTAATAATAAGAAATCTCCATTTTGAATAATTCGATCACTTGCGCGTCCATGTGGCATTGCTGTTCTAGGCCCCGATGATATTACCGGATCAAATGAAACTCCTTCTGCACCAAAGTCATAAACTAACTTGAAAACTTCACCAACTACTTGTTTCTCTGTCATACCCACATTGATATGTTTTAATAATTCTAAAAATATCTTGTCAGTTATCGAACAAGCATTTTGAACCAGTTGAATCTCATCATCATCTTTTAATGATCGAATCAACGGAATCGAATCATTTAATGGACTTACATCACATAATTGTTCAATCGAATGATATTGCGCATATGGTAGTTCTGTTTCTATCGCAACATTTTTAATATTATTATCTTTCAACCACTGCAATACTCCGCAAAAAACTCCACCTTGCATTGTAACGATGTTATTGTAGCGGTCAGCATATGGTTCAGCTGCAATTGCATATCTGCCGTCCATAATTTGATAATTAGCATTTTTACTTAAAACTATCCAAACTCCACTACCAGTTAGCGCATCAAGATAAATCTTAGTGGCTTTTTGATTTATTATGATTGCATCTACATTTAATTCATCTAATAATTTACGAACTTTATCCACTTTTTTCATCATATCTCCTAGAAATCAAGATCCATGTCGTCTAGTAAATCTTCATCAGCTAGTGCGCCATCTTTCTTATCAGCTCTATTTTGTTCTTCTCTCAATTGATTCTTTTCAAGAACTTTAAAGAATGGAAGATATACAAGCACTGCTAATACAACTTGTAGAGCATTAACAAGGATTGAACGCCAATCGCCAGCCGTTAGGAATCCTTCAAAGAAGGCACCAACATAAGGCGGAGTGAAGACTGGTTTACTTAGCCATCCTAATTTCATGAACATGTATGGTAATTGTCCAACAATATTTCCACCTAAAATAAATGGAATCATCATAACTGGATTCAAAATAACTGGTAGGCCGAAGAGAATTGGCTCATTAATACCGAACAGACACGGTACCAATGATAATTTACCAATTTTACGATACTGTTCACTCTTAGAGAACATTGCTAAGATAACAACACCTATGGAAATACCAGCTCCGGTAAATCCAAAGTAAACGCTTACTGAACCAGGAGCGTAAAAGTGAGGAATTGCTTGTCCTGCACGAAGTGCTTCAACATTTTCAGCAAAGAATTGATACATAATTGGTGACGTAATACCACTCAATACTGATGGGTGAATTCCGAAGAAGAACAATGTTAATTGTAAAATACCTAGTAGCCAAACAGTTGTTAAACTATCCATACTACCA
Source organism: Companilactobacillus nantensis DSM 16982 (assembly GCF_001435815.1). GTDB lineage: Bacteria > Bacillota > Bacilli > Lactobacillales > Lactobacillaceae > Companilactobacillus > Companilactobacillus nantensis. The sequence goes on from NZ_AZFV01000019.1 coordinate 11,866, forward strand.
ACTAGCGGTCCAATAACAATCGAAAGCATATCTGGTGGCAATGTGCCTGTTAAACCTAAGCATAAGCCACGGATAATAATGAATGTTCCACCAACAATTAGAGCTGTCGGAATAATTTCAAATGAGCTAGATACGAAATCTGGAACTCCTTCTGGCATTTTAATCGACAAATGATGATTTTGACACCAACGATATAATTCAACTGTCAGCAATCCAACAATGATGGCAACGAATAAACCTTTTGCACCGAAATTAGATAAATCTGGAACACCTTTTTTATCATATTGAATCGTCAACATTACAAAGGCAAACGTCGACATCCCAATACAACCTGGAGCATACAATCCATAATAATGTCCCAATCCATATGAAATAGTCATTACAGCATATAGCGATAAGAAACCTAATGATAGAGTTACTGGTAAATCTAGTAGTGAGGCATTGTTAATAATGAATTGGCTTACGAAATTATTTTTACCTATCATATTTGGCAATGCGGGTAAAATAGCAAAGATACTACCTAAAATTGTAAATGGTGTAAGTCCCATCATACCTGACTTAACTGCTTTTAGATGTTGGTTGTTATCTACTTTTTCAGCAACAGGCATGAAATATTTGTCCATAAAGGCTTGGAATCTCTCAAACATGCTATTCATATTTCATTACTCCTTTGCTTTTTGTGCTTTTTTGTGTGCGATAAGTGCCATTTTTAATGCAGTAGCGCCGTCCATCTTTCCATAAGTATCTTTATCCATAATTGCATAAGGAACACCTTTAGGTGTCAAAATCGAGCTAATATATTCTTCACGATGAGCAATTTGAGGTCCAATCAAAACAGCATCGATTTCCCCTTCTTCATCTGCTAAAAGATCAGCCGAAATTGCTTCTAATTCAAAATCTTCAATATTTAATTTTTTACTTTCACGAATTACATCTTTCATCTTTTCCATCATCATGGTTGTAGAAAAACCACCAGCACAACATAATACGATTCTCATTTTTGTTACCCCCTTATAATTAGGTAATTAGAATTTGTATAAATCATCTGTAACTGTTTTTGTAACTTGTGGAAGAATCTTAGTATATAGTTCAGCAATATGAGCAACATCATTCACATCAACAATTGAAGCGGCACAATGTCCATAGCGGCATGGTAAGCAAGTAGTAACAGTTGCTTTACCTTCATGAACTTTATGGGCTTCCCCACTGTCAGTCCCACCACTATTAAACATGTCATATTGCAATGGCAAATCATTCTTTACAGCCGTATCTCTAACTAAAGTAACTAGTTTTTTATTAGGAGCCATTGTCCGGTCAAAGAAAGTTAGCATTGGGCCCTTACCAATTTGACGATTATTAGTATTGTCATTTCTAAATTGGTCAGGATATGTTGCAACATCAATTGTGAAATAAACATCTGGATCAATCATTTGGGCAGAAGTTTTAGCTCCTCTTAACCCAACTTCTTCGCCATAAGTGCCAACGTAATAAATGTCATTTTCATGTTCAATATTTTGCATTGCTTTAGCGATTTCAACTAATGCAAAGCAACCATAACGGTCATCCATTGCCTTACCCATATAAGTATCAGGCAAGTTTGTAGACTCAAATTCAGTACCAAAAGAAAGCATATCGCCAACATTTATTCCTAAATCAAGTACTTCTTGTTTTGTCTTGGCACCAATGTCAAAGTACATTTGTGAACCAGCAGTTTTATCATACTTACCGGCCACCATACCGTTAAGTTTTTTGCCGTCACCGGTTGTTAAACGTAATCTTTGGAAATCTAATGTATCAGTTTTTACACCACCGACAACGATTAGCATGACCAAACCACCATCAGTGATACTTCTTACCATAAATCCAACCTCATCCATGTGTGCTGCAATGACTACTTTAGGTCCATTACCAGTTCCTTTTTGAACACAGATCATACTACCTAACCCGTCATACATGGTTTCATCACAATATATTGCTAAGGTGTCTCTTAAAATATCTCTAACTTCTCCTTCACAGGAAACAATTCCATCAGCATTGGATAATCTTTCAAGTACTTTAACATCAACATCCATTATGGTTTTACCTTCTTTTTATTTATTCAGCTTGTTTGTCTCTTAACATTCCAATCATTTCTTCAATTAAGTCTCTAGCTAATAAACTCGTCATTAAGTGATCTTGAGCGTGAACCATCAGCAATCCCACTGGAGTTTTATTGCCTCTAGCTTCTTCAGTCAACATATCCGTTTGCAGGTTATGGACTTGAGCACTCGTTTTTCTAGCTTCTTCCATTTTGGCATCTGCACCGTCAAAGTTACCTTCTCTAGCCATTCTTAGGGCTTCAAATGCCTGTGCTCTACTGTCTCCAGATATCGAAATAATTTGGAAAACTTTCATTTCTGTTTCGTCCATAATGTCAGCTCCTCTTAATTGCCGTAGTAATTTTATAAATAAATTCCTTATAATTTTTAACTCGAATGATTGAATTTCTTAAATCTGAATCTTTCATTAATTCAATCATCATGCGACTGATTTCTTGATGCAGTGTCAAATGACCTTGTCCGATATTTATTAAGAAAATAATTTGTACCTTTTTATTTTGATATTCAATTGGTTCTTTCAAAATCGTTACGTCGATTATTTCCTGATTGGCAACATTGGTCATCGGGTGCGGTCCCGCAATACCAGCATCATAAACAGTACTGATTTTTAGTTCACGTTCGAAAACACTATCTTTATATCCAATCTTTGCCTGGCCATTTTGTTCCAGCTTTAAGCCTCGCTTTTTCAATATATCGAGATAATCTGTTTCAAAAGATAAATTGAAATTAGTTGAAGAAAACAATCTCAAAACAGACTGTGTTTCATCAACAAATCGGTAAGGATTCTCATTCAATAATCTAACCGACTTTTCAACTTTATTAAGATTGTCGTTCGATAAAATCGGATCTATTTGAATAATTGGTATATCAAATGTATCGTCTGGTATACAAATGGTAGAAATAACTAGGTCATCTTTTTTATCAACTTTATTAACTTGATTCATCGATATTGTTTTAATTTTTGCCTTAGGAAATAATCTAGAAATTCCTGTCTCCAATAAGTATCCTGCACCACGGCCATCTTGGGTTAAAACGACAATATCTTGATAATTCTCCATTTCCATTAACTTCTGTCGTTCCAAACTTGCTGCAAAATAGATAGCAACATACCCTAATTCATCCTTACTCAATTTGTAAGTTAAATCTTTATTGAGGTAATTCATAAAGTCCAATGAAGCATTAATAACATTGGCATATTTAACATAAACATCATCAATTAGAGGATTTGTTAATTGATGATTGGTTGACAATCTTTTAAACAGCGTTGCAACATGAATCAAAAGAAAATCCTGCAGTTCCTTATCAGCTCTAAATTCGGTTCGATATGTTTCATCAACAGTTTTTAAAGCCTGGTCTATCATCTTTTTTAAATGAGCTTCTTCTTCAACTTCAACATATGATAATTTACCAATCATCTGCGTTTTTAAATAAGTGATTTCAAAATCAGGTATTTCTAAGTTATAGGTATTTTCAATATAATTCACGATGTCCCTGACAAGTGCCTCCGCTTTAACATCTCCTTTTAAATTGATGTCATAATCGGAAATACTAATATAATTCTTTTTCAACAATCTAAAAATCAACAGTCGAACGTGTTCAATTACGTTTTTTAAAAGCAAATCGTTGATGACAAGATTATTTTTTTCCAAACTAGTTTGAATAACTTTCCGAAGCTCGTCCTCTTTAATCATCTGCGTAAACGTTGTGTATTCTGGAGTCATGACTGGAGCCGAAAGTTGCATTCTGAAAAGATCAATGATTGCTTGACGTTTATTACTTTCTTTACCCTGAACATAAATTCCGTAGTGGGGCTTTCCGACTATCTGTAACTTTTTTTCCTTGAAAAATTGATTAGCTCTTTTTAAATCATCTTTAACTGTTGAAACACTGACATGAAATTTTTGCGATAAATCTTTTAGCGTTATAAAATCTCCAGCTAATAATAAAATGATTTCTAAATTGAGTATTCTTTGGCGGATGTCAGTTAACGATGCATTGCTGTTCGTTATTTGATGTAAATATTTTGTAAACTTCTCTTGATCAGTAACTTGTAATAAATAGCCCTTTTTACGAACAGTTTTTATTTCGTAACCGTTGCATTTTCCAATCGCATTCAAATCTTTAATATCCGATGATATTGTTCGATCACTAACATTCAATCTTTGGCACAGATCATGTCGAGAAATTGGATTTGGTATACTTGTTCTCAATAATTCAAGAAGATTACCATATCTCATCTTTTTATCCTCCTTTACAATCCAAATTGTATTCGCTTTCACATGCTATTAAAACATCAACTTTTGCAAACTAAATTTGAAATATCTGGCTCATTCAAAAAAAGAGCCATACCAGACGGTATGACCCTTTATTATTTATATTCCTCAGGCAATTTACTCTTAATATAATCAGCTGAGTATTGCAATTTATCTAATTCCTCTTGAGGCAAATCCAATTGAATTTGTTGAACAATACCATCACGTCCAACAATTGCTGGATATGACAAGTAAACTCCATATTCTTCACGGAAATTGGAAACTGGTAGCTCAATGTAGGCATCATTTAAAATTGCCATTGTTAAGTGAACGGCAGCTGTCGAAATACCATAATTAGTATATTTCTTTCCACTAAACACTGTGAATCCACCCATGCGGATATCTTCATTCAGTTTATCGAGATCCAAACCGTCTTTTTTAGCCAACTCATCAATTGATTTATCCAAAACTTTAACTGTTGACCAAGCTGTAAATTGTGAATTACCATGTTCACCCAAGTTATAACCTTGAACGGAACGTGGATCGACATTCAAAGCAGCACCCACAGCTCGCTTCATTCTAGCTGAATCCAACAGTGTTCCAGTCCCCATAACATGTGCTTTAGGCAAATCGGTAATCTTTTGATAAATTGAAACCATTACGTCATTAGGATTACTAATAACAACAATTTTCCCATCAAACTTAGTTGCTTTAATCTTAGTGGCAACATCAATGACAGCCTTACTTGTGAAATCTAACTCCGCAAAACGATCTGGTTCCACACGATCCTGCAATTTAATATCACCAACTGCTGAAATAATTACATCAGTATCGTCTAACTGAGAGTAATCATTAACGAAAATATTAGTATGGAATGGCAAGTTAGCCATGGCATCTTCAAAGTCCAACGCATCAGACTTAACCTTTTTTTCATTAATATCAATCATCACTAAATCGTCCACAAAACCACTGCTAACAATATAATGCGCACATGCGGCTCCGACATTACCCGTTCCAATAACTGCTACTTTTCTTGTCATATAATCTCCCTCTCAGTTCAAAATAAGTTGTAGTTGCCATTATACTCTAATATCATTAAAAAATAATTAATAATTTAATTTTTTCGAAAAAAAGCGGCATCTCCCTTGGAAAATGTCGTTTTTATTACTATTTAAGATTCTTTTTAATGTAATCAGCTGAGGCTTGTAACTTATCTAGTTCACTTTGTGGTAAGTCTAATTGTAATTGTTTCAAAATACCATTGCGTCCAACAATTGCTGGATATGACAAGTAAACACCATATTCTTCACGGAAGTTAGAAACGGGTAATTCAATATGAGCATCATTCAAGATAGCTAATGACAATCTAACAGCAGCTGTTGAAACACCGTAGTTAGTGTAACCTTTTCCATCAAAAACAGTGAATCCGCCCATCCGAACATCTTCATTAATTTGTTCCAAATCAAGACCAGAATCTTTTGCCAATTTTTCAATTGGTTGATCCATAACTTTAACCGTTGACCATGCAGTAAATTGAGAATTCCCATGTTCACCTAAGTTGTAGCCCGAAACTGAACGAGGGTCGACAGAGAAAGCTTTACCAACCGCACGTTTCATTCTAGCTGAATCTAGCAAGGTACCAGTACCGATAACACGTTCCTTAGGAAAACCAAGGATTTGTTGATACATGGATGTCATAACATCGTTGGGGTTACTAATAACAACCATAATACCGTTAAACTTCGTTTGTTTAATCTTACCAGCAACATCAGTCACTGAATCACCAGTTGGTTTTAGCTCACCAAAACGGTTAGGGTGATCTCCACCAATCAACTTGATGTGACCAACTGCTGAAATAATAATATCAGCATCATCTAATTGAGAATAATCATTTACAAAAATATTAGTATGGTATGGCAAATTGGCCATCGCATCTTCAAAGTCCAAGGCATCGGCCTTAACCTTCTTTTCATTTTGGTCGATCAATACTAAATCATCGACAAATCCACCTGCTACAATGTAATGAGCACAGGCAGCACCAACGTTACCCATACCGATAATACCAATTTTTCTAGTCATAAATAAAACTCCTCGCAATCAAAGATTTTAAAATAACTTCTATGTACATCATACATTAGTCTCGAGATAAAGTTTAACCTTATGCCGTCTCCGGGGGAGGAGAATGTTGTTCCGCTATGGGGACCGATTCGAGCCAAGGTCTCGAATCTCGCTTTGAAGCCTTGCACAAACCGCAAGTCTCCAAAGTCGCCCCGTGGTGTAAGAGCTAAAGCTCTAACGCCACCTTCACAGCCGAACAACATTCTCCTCCCCCTCCGACTAATTCATTTATATTTTTTTATTATTCTAACTGCTTAGGTACACTTATTTACTAAATATTTGTTCTTAAAAGATATTACGGGAAATATACTTAAAAAAATCTAACAATTAAATGCAAAGCCAACTTACAATTGATAAAAGGCCATATAAGTACAGTAAACAATCATAACTCCAAACACTCTAGCCACAGGTTGCCAGTGATAATGCCAGCAGTGATAGTAGTGTTAAGGCTTTAGCCTTTACACTACGGACGTATTTTGAGATTCGCGGGCTTTGCGAAGCTCAAAATCGAGGCTGGAGACCTTGGCTCCAGTCGGTCCCACAGCAGGCATTATCACTGGCAACCTGTGGCGGAATCCCAAACAAAAAAAGCCATCAAATCATTGCTGATTCAATAGCTTAACTAAATTATTTTTGATTTTCGTAATACTTAACTTTACTCTTAATGATTCTTTCACATAAATCAGGATATGAAATACCAATAGCTTCTGCTTCTCTTGGCATCAATGACAATGGTGTCATACCTGGTAATGTATTTGCTTCCATAACGTACAATTGACCGTCACGTAATAGGAAGTCAACTCGTCCATAATTGCTCATGCCTAATGCTTCAAAAGTCTTCTTTGTCAAAGCTTGCATTTCAGCATGTGTTTCATCACTCAAGTTTTCTGGTGGTGTAACAAAGTGTGTAACGTTGTTTTCCTGGAACTTGTGTTGGAAGTCATACCAACCTGTATCAACGGCGATTTCAACGGCTGGAAGAACTAGTCCGTCAACGATAGCAACTGAAAATTCACGACCCTTGATATATTCTTCAATCAAGACTTCAGTATCAAATCTCAATGCATCTGCAACTGATTCTCTTAACTCTGTAGCATTTTCCACGATATGTGTACCAACACTTGAACCACCATTTGATGGTTTAACTACCATTGGATAGTTAAATGGAATATCTTCAGACAAGATTTTAGCTGTTTTAGTAGTTGTATATTGAGCTGTTGGAATCTTATCTTGTACAAAAATTTCTTTAGAATACTTCTTGTCCATAGCAAGACCTGATGCTAATGAACCACTACCTGTATATCTGATATCAAAGACATCGAAGACGGCTTGCATCTTACCATTTTCTCCATCTTCACCGTGTAGTCCCATGTAGACAATATCGGCGTGTTGACAAATCTTTAAAACGTTACGACCTAGAAGACCGCGAGTCCCATCGGTACGAAGTGCATTGATTTTTTCATCAGTTAAAACTTCATCATCAATGATAAGTTTACTTTCACTTTCGGGTTCAGTTGTAAAAAGATCATCAATCTTATCTTCATCAACATCCTTACCTAAAAATGAATCAACGTATGCGACTTCATAACCCTTACTACGTAGTGCGTTGGTGATTTTAACTCCGGAAGATAAAGAAACATTTCTTTCTGTACTTCTTCCACCTGAAAGAACGACAATTTTCATTGTGTTTCACCTAATCCTTTTAAATTTATTACTTAAGCGTAATCCTAGAACCTACAGAATAGCACAATGGCAGGTAAAAAACCATTTTGGAAATTAAGTTTTTTAAATTTTTTTGCGAACTTCTCGAATTTTTCACACATTTTTGGTTTAATTGGCATTAAGGAGGGTAACAACCTTGAAAAAATTAAATATCATTTTATTAGGTTTATTATCTGTAATCACGCTGGGAATCTTTTCAGCACAAAGTGTTAAAGCTGATGATCTAAGTGATCAACCAGTTATGACTTTAGGAACTTCTTTAACTGCTGACCAACGTCAAGGGACAATCAATGCCCTATCATCACAAATTAACGATAGTAATTACAAAACTATCACTGTTACTGGTGATACATTAGTTAAATACTTGAATCCAAGTGGTAATTCATTCACAAGTAACTCTGGTGTTTGGTCATCAGCCTTGATTCAAAAAACATCATCCGGTTCTGGTATCAACGTTAAAATCGTTGACTATAATGGTAAAAATAACATCACTACTATCACAGCTGACCAATATCGTAATGCCGCCGTTACTGCCGGTATAAGCGATGCTAATATCTATGTAACCTCAGCTACCCCAATTGATGGTTCAGGTGCTCTAGCAGGTATTTATGCCGCTTACGCAAATTCTGGTGATACATTGAATCAAAGCCAAGTTAATGCCGCTCAAAAAGAAATGAGTGTCTTGAGTGGAATTACTGATGCCAATAAAGGTACCGATGGCTATTCTGATAAACAATTAAATAACGCCGTGGCTGGTATTAAGTCAGATATGGCTCAAAAAGGTGACAATATCACCGTTAACCAGATCACAACAATTGTAAATAACAACTTACAGAAGAACAATTTACAAAACATCATCAATGATAATCAAAAACAACAAATCATTAACTTGATGGTTCAAATCAGAGATTCAGGTGCTTTAAAGAACTCAAACTTTAAGGAACAAGCTTCCAAACTAAGCAGCGATATCATGAGTAAAGCTAAAAATATTTTCAACAACTTAAATACTCAAGAAAATCGTAACTTCCTACAAAGAATTTGGGACAGCATTGTTTCATTCTTCAGTGGATTGTTTAGTTAATCCATCTATAATAGTTGAAAACATTTACCAATTATTAAAAAATCCCGTAACAATCTTTTATAGATTGCCACCGGGATTTTTTTCAATTATCGTTCATTTTTTAACACAAGAAAAATCAATTTTTTATAAACTGTAATTAGGGTCATGTTTTCGAAGACTCATTATCTTTGTTGACTTTAGTCAGAATGTTAAATGGTGCAACACCCCTCGCCTATTCCGTTTTGATGGAGGTGTATGACTTGATAACAAGGATAAGATCGAAGGTGTGGTTTTGCAGCTCTTAGAGTTCGCAATTAGTGTGTATTTCTTGGCTAAAGCTTATTTCATATATATCAAAGCCAAGACACTAAAAAAGACTAATCACTTAGATTAGTCTTACCCATTAGTAAACCGTTTTCCGTCTGATGTTTGGGGCTACAAGACTTGCCCTCTTGTAGTCTCTTTTCATTTGCTATTATAAATGATGGATAAATTGAAAGCAACTGTTTACAACACTACGTAAATATTCTTTGACAATCTGTACACACCCCCATATCATAGGATAAACAAATATAATTATTTAAATACCTGAAAGGAAGTGGGCGCCTTGGTCTGCATTGAGAAGATCTATCGTAATTTAACAGATAAATACAATTAAATAGGAGTAAACAAAGTAAATGTTATTAGAAGAAAGCAATACCAGTTCCAAAGATAATTCCAAAGAACCCCCGAGAAACTCAAAAGAACTATGGCAACTGAGTGAGGCAGATGTCGGCAAAACTTTCCAAACCAACACTGAAGATGGTTTGACTAGCGCCGAAGTTAAACGTCGTTTGGACCGCAATGGCCGCAACGAATTGGAAGTTAAGAAACAATCGAAGTTTATCCAATTCATCAAACAATTTAACAACAGTATCATCTACATCCTTGCTGCTGCAGCCATTATGACTTTCTTGATGCATCGTTATTCTGATTCGATCGTTATTGGTTTAGTTATTATTGCCAATGCAATTATCGGTTACGTTCAAGAACAACAAGCCGGAAATGCTTTGGAAAAAATCCGGGAAATGTTAGTTTCCAAAAACTTCGTCTTCCGTGATGGCGAAAAATTAGAAATAGATGCACGTGAATTAGTTGTTGGTGATTTAGTTAACCTTGAGGCTGGTGATGCTGTGCCTGCTGACTTGCGTTTGATTTCAGCTGACAACTTAAGTGTTCAAGAATCAACCTTAACTGGTGAAACAAATGCCGTTGAAAAAATTGAGGAAGCTATTCCTGATTTTAAATTACCATTGGCCGAACGTAAAAATATGGTCTACGCTTCAACTGCTGTTACACACGGTTCTGGTTTAGGAATTGTCGTCGCAACTGCTGGCGATACTGAAATTGGTCAAATTCAAAACTCAGTTGAATCCGTTAAAGAAAAGCCCACTCCTTTAATGCAAAACTTGAATTCTCTTGGATTTGGTCTTTCAATCGCTATTTTAATCGCTGCGGTACTCTTGTTCATTATTGGGTACTTCATTGATACATATAGTTTACCAACGTTATTAATCGCCGTGATTACCATGGTCGTTGGTTCAATGCCCGAAGGTTTACCAGCTAGTACGTCAGTTGTTTTAGCTATGGGAACCCGTAAAATGACTAAACGGAACGTAATTGTTAAATCACTCCCTGCCGTTGAAACCCTTGGTGCGGTTGATATCGTTAATACTGATAAAACTGGTACTTTAACCAAAAATGAAATGACCGTTAAAAAAGTTGTGACACCGACGCATGATTTTGAAGTTACGGGTGTTGGTTACGATGCCGATGGTGGTGTTGATTTTGACGGTAGTTTGAAACTTGCTGGCAAAACTTATGACTGGCAAAAAGATCCAAGTATGAAATGGTTAGTTGATATTGCTGGTCAAACAACCGATGCGCAACTCCATTTTGAAAATAATCGTTGGGAATTAAACGGTGAACCAACTGATGGTGCTTTAACAACGCTTTATCGTAAAATGACTGGTGCTGACCCTGAAGTTGATGAAATTGATTCTCTACCTTTCGATTCAGAATTTCGTTTCTCAGCCCGTTTGGCTAATTTAAATAACCAACGTGTCTTGATGGTGAAAGGTTCTCCAACTACTATTATCAACGCTTCTGTTAAATCAACTGATGAAGCTTATTGGAATAGTAAAATCAAAGAACTTTCATCTGAAGGTTTACGTGTCGTGGCTTTAGCTTATAAACTTGTTGACGACAACTTTGAAGAAATCGAAGCTGATCAAATCAACGGTTTGACGTTAGCTGGTATGGTCGGAATTATTGATCCACCACGTGAAGAAGCACGTAAATCAATCCATGAATTACGAATGGCTGGTATTAAGGTCAAAATGATTACTGGTGATCACCCTGACACTGCTTCAGCTATTGCTAAAAAATTAGACTTAGATTCAGTTATTCGTGCCGTTACTGGTCCCGAAATTGATGCTATGTCTGATGACGAATTAAATGCTAAAATCGACAATTATAACGTTTTTGCCCGAACAACTCCTGCTAACAAGTTAAGAATTGTTCGTGCCCAACAAGCTAATGAACACGTTGTTTCTATGACTGGTGACGGTGTTAACGATGCCCCAGCCCTAAAGCAAGCCGATATTGGTGTTGCCATGGGTATTAAAGGTACTGAAGTTGCTAAGGAATCGGCTAACATGGTTCTTGCTGATGATGATTTTGCCGATATCGTGGTAGCTGTTCGCGAAGGTCGTCACGTCTTCGACAATATTCGTAAAACTATTCGTTTCTTATTACCAACCAGTTTTGCGGAAGGACTAATCGTGGTTATCAGTATCCTTTTGGGACAAGATTTGCCACTTTATCCAGCTCAACTGCTTTGGATCAACATGGTTTCTGCTTTAACCATTCAGTTTGCATTCATTTTCGAACCACCCGAAGCTGGCATCATGGCTCGTGGTCCTAGAAATGTTAAACAAGGTTTACTGACAAAATTAGATACATTTGAAATCGTCTACGTTTCGCTACTAATTTCCGGACTTGGAATTTGGGCATTCGACTTCTTAACTGGCCAAGGTATGCCTGAAGTAGTCGGAAGTACGATGGCATTAAATATCATTATTTTCGGTAAAATTTTCTACTTGTTCAACCTCAGAAATGACCATCCCGTTATTTCAAAATATTTCTTCCAAAACAAAATGGCTTTCTACATCATCGGTATTTTGATTGTCTTACAATTAGGAATTATTTATCTCCCATTCATGCAATCAATTTTCCACACAACTAACATTAACTTCACGTACGGATGGCTCATCCCAATCGCTGCAGGTGTTATTGTCCTAGTTGTGACTGAGCTTGGAAAGTTCATTCGTTTCCATTTGTTACAACGAAATATTAAATAAAAATTCCGCCTCCTGACAAAACGAAGAAGTCGCTGTGGGGACCGGCTCGAGCCAAAGAGCGGTCTCGACCCTCGATTTTGTCCTCCGGCTAGTGTATGGATTTTACAACAGACTCAATAAAATTTTAAGATAAACAGTTATATATCAAAAAAGCATCTACGAAAAGTCAAAATCAAACGACTTTTTCATAGATGCTTTTTTGATATTAATAATTCTGTCACATTCTATTTCATGGATTTTAACCCATTATAGTTTTTTTAATATCTTAGATTCATAAGGTCTCAAAACTAATCCATCACTATCAGTAGCATAGTTACCTAAGATTTCTTTATAGTCAGCATAATCTTTTAACAATTCAACCCGTTGTTCAACATCAGATAAATTAGCTATTACCAACCATTTTTCACCATTTAATTCTCGTAAATATACAAAAATGTTTTTATCCTCTGGCAGTAATAACTTAAAACTACCAGATTCTAGAATATGGTTGTCATGACGTAATTTAATTAAACTTTGATAATATCTAAACACTGATTTAGTAGATTGAGCGTCCGCAACAACATTCAATTCTAGGTAATTAGGATTCATCTTAAACCAGGGCTTTCCTTTAGTAAATCCTCCATTATCAGAATCATCCCATTGCATAGGCGTCCGAGCATTGTCCCGACTAATTTTCCGTGCTGCTTTAAGAAAATCAGTTGCACTGATAGTCTGTTCCTGCTCAACCAACTTTTGATAATTAGTCTTCAACTCAATATCTTCGTAATCGCTCAATTCAAATTTAGGATTTGTCATCCCAATTTCTTCACCTTGATAAACAAACGGTGTTCCTTTTAGACCATGCAAAACAGTTGCAAAAGCTGTGGCTGATTCATAACGATACTCTTGATCATTACCCCAACGTGATGGTGTTCTAGCCCGGTCATGATTTTCAAAATATAACGCATTCCAACCATGTCCTTCTAAATTATCTTGCCAATTAGCTAAAGTCTTCTTTAACTGTACAAGATCCATCGGTTGAATAGCCCAACGACCATTAACATCACCTGGCTTACGATCAACATGCATATGCTCAAACGTAAAGACCATATTCAGCTCTTCGCGTTTTGGATCAACTAATAATCGAGCATCCTTACTTTTACTAGATGGGGCCTCTCCAACACTCATCATCTCAAATGGTTTCAAAACTTCTTGATTCATCTCGTGAATAAACTCATGCATTCTTGGACCATTGTCTTGATTACCCACAACATATTTTAAATGGTGTGGATTTTCATTATCAGGGAATTTTTGATTTTTAGAAATAGAGGTAACAACATCCATCCGCCAACCGTCAACGCCGTGAGCTTTCCAATAACGCATGACGTCATAAATAGCTTGGCGTACTTTAGGATTTTCCCAGTTCAAATCAGGCTGTTGTTTTCCATAATAATGTAAATAATACTGTTTTCTCGTCTCATCATAAGTCCAAGCTGAACCTCCGAAGTTGGAACCCCAGTTATTAGGTTCACTACCATCGATTTTAGGATCTTTCCAAATATAAAAATCGCTAAAGTAATTATCTTTAGATCTGCGACTTTCTTCAAACCAAGCTGATTTATCTGACGTATGATTAGCAACCATATCCATAATAATTTTGATTCCTCTTTGATGTGCATCATGGATAAGTTTAATCATATCGTCATTATTTCCAAACATTGGATCGATTTTACGATAATCAGCAATATCGTAACCATTGTCAATTTGTGGTGATAAATAACAAGGACTAATCCAAATGGCATCAATACCCAGTTCTTTAAGATAATCTAATTTGGCATCAATTCCCGGCAAATCACCAATTCCATCCGCATTCGTATCATAAAAACTCTTTGGATATACTTGATAAATTACTGCATTTTTCCACCATTCATTTTTCATTAGACAATCCCCATAAGTGCAAGCACGATTGAAACAACAATCGTTCCTAAAATAAGCCAGTTAATTGAAACGTTCTTTTTCTTTAATAACCAGAAACATAATAGTGTAATTGCTAGTGGAAGCAAGCCAATGAAGATTTGATTCAACATTTCTTGTGATTTGAGAATCGTTTTTCCACCAATAACCATATTCCACTTCAAATCAAATTTAACCATGTTACTTGTCATAGCTCCGACCATCATTAAACCAACGATACTTGCAGCTTTAGTTAAAATATTGATCAAACCTTTTTCGTACAATTCACCGATATAGTTAGAACCTAATGTATAACCTAATTGACCACCATACCAACGAACTAATTGAACAGGAATATTAAACAATAGTAGAAAAATAATTGGAGCGGCAATATTACCATTCTTAGCCAAACTAATCGCAATTCCGGCAGCAATAACTCTCAAGACACCCCAGAAAATCGAATCACCAATTCCGGCTAACGGGCCCATTAAACTAGTTTTAATAGCGTTGATAGATTCGGCATTAAAGTCATCACTTTCACTATTTTGTTTTTCCATAGATGCTGTAACACCCATAACAAACGGTGCCATTGCTAAGTTAGTATTGAAATATGACATTTGACGAACCATAGCATCTTTTTTATCTTGTTCTTTTTTATAAAATTTATTAATGAATGGCAACATTGAATATTCGAATCCTGAAGCACCTTGTTTAGCAGGTGTAACGGCTGAATACAAAGTAAAAGAACGCCAAAACATTTGTCTGATTAATTTTTTCTCGTCTTTCGATATATCCTTTGAAAATTTACTCATAGTTTTCTTCTCCTAATCATTAACTAAAGAAATCGTCGTTTTCCTGTTCATCCTTGGTTTCTGTGGTATTAGTAGTAACAGCAGCTGGTTTAGCAGCAATTTTTTGTTCAAAGTTATGCAATTGATAATCTCTTTGAGCAACCAAAATAGCAATAATAGTACCCATGACAGCAACAGCAATCAATGGCATCTTCAAGTAGGCTACAATCAAGAAACCTAAGAAGTAGAAGGATGAAATGTTCTTATCCCATAGAATCTTCATTAACATTGCCATACCAACGGCAGGTAGAACATTTCCGGCAACGGTTAATCCATGTACGATAATTGTTGGAATCATCTTTAGAACGCTTTGTGTAGCTTCTGATCCAAAAAGCATAGCGAAGAATGGAATCAATGCATAAATGAACCATTGTAATGTCCACAATCCAAAGTGTAACCGAACAATTCCCTTTTCATTACCTTTCTCAGCCATACTGTCAAACTTACTAGCAAATGGTCCAACAACAGCAACATAGATCAACGTCTTAATTTGTAATCCGATAATACCTAGTGGAATTGCTAGTGGCAAAGCAACTCCAAGGCCACCGTGCATCATAATAGCAAAAGCAACAGCCAAGGCACTAGCCAATCCTGGCTCAGCAGCACTAGCGCCACCAATATTAACAATACCCATAAAAATAGTTTCTAGAGATGCACCAATCATTAAACCTGTTTTGACATCTCCTAATAACAATCCAATTAATGGTCCAATAACGATTGGTCTTCCTAGCATGGTAAAACCTAATAATTCCTGACCACCAACGGTTAGGAAAACAACTATAGCAACAGCGAATGCTTCATACATGTTAATTTCTCCTCATCTGTGTAATTCTATAGATTCATCTTTTTAATAAAATCAGTAGCTTTTTCTTTTTTATCACTTGGTAGATTTTGTAAAGCTGTATCTGGGTAAAGTTCAACTAACTTCTTTAATGATGTGATTTCTGGGTCTGTTAACATCACAAATTGTGTCAACGTAGTCTTAGAATCGGTTGAAGCTTTACCAACATTTCCCAAATTGACATAATCAATATCAGAAACTTTTTCTGCTAGCTTTTCAGCGTCAGCAACAGTTCTTACTAGTACGAATAATTTCATATCTTTAGCACGTGGGTCAGTCAATAATGCAATTGCCCCGTCAATAGATTTAACAATTACTTTAATTCCTGATGGAACAGCCATCTTCAAGGCCATTTGTTGTGTAGGATTCTCGGCCGTTGCATCATTGGCAACTACAATTCCATCTACATTCATTTCCTTAGACCAAACCATAGCAATTTGTCCGTGAATTAATCTTTCGTCAACTCTCATAATCTTAATCATTTTGAAATCCTCCTAATTGAAAAAATCTTCATTATTATTTTTTGATTCTGAATCTTCTATATCGACCATACCTAAACTATCTTTACCAACTTGAACTAACTTTTTGATGTAACTCTTAGTAACTTCTTCTTTCGAAAGAATTGCTTCGATTACAATTGGTAAATTGAAACCATAAACTATAAATATATTGGGATTGTTTTGAGCTTTCACCGTCAATCTTTGATTGACACTGCCACCCATTAAATCTGTAAAAATAATTACTTTATCATCATCATTAAATGAACTAAATAAATTATCGATTGTTTCACTAAGATCATCATTCTTTTTAACGTAAGCGGAAATATAACTAACATTCTCATTTTGTCCTGCAAAAAGTTCAATTGTATTTTTCATACCTTCAGCCATGCTGCCGTGCGATGCAACAACTATTCTCTTCATCGTTTACTACCTCCTCACTTTTATATAAGCAAGTTACGTGCCAACTTTTTAAAAAGCCTTATTTACAGGCTTAAATTAGGTAAAAAAAATAAGTGCTTAATTAAGATTAAGCACTTACGTAATTAAATATAAAAATGTAACAGTTGATACATCAATGAAATCTCATAATCGTTAACTTGAAAATTGTACTTCATTTCAATTCCCTTAAAGATTGTCCTAGAGACAGAATAGAATTCTTTTTCCTTTTCACTCTCGAATGAGACACTAGGATTATCATTATTATGCGAATTAACTAACATTCGTTCAATCATTAAGGACAAATGCATGTAAAGATTTAGTTTTGTTTTACCATCTAACGACATATCATAATAATCTTGATACTTTTTAGTAATCAATTGAACCTCGTCAATGACAACATCCGGATTTAGAAATTGCAGTCTATCCTTAATTCCCTCAATCGTAAAGAACTTCAGCATTCGATTCATTAAAGTATCAATATTTGGACGTTGTTCTCCTGAACTGACTAAAAGTTTTTCAAATCGTTGATAACCATCTTTTTCCATAATGTCATAAATATTAATGATATCAATATCCAACTTAGTATCAATATCCGTTGTTGTTACGACAAACTTAGTTTTATCAAAAAATTTCTGTTCATGATTTTCTAGTGTTTGTTTCAAATCCTTATAATCCATCGTAATTATCTTGAATTTATTAGATAAACTCTCTAACATCATCCGCTTAATTTCTTCCGATAAACCAACGCCAGACATACATGAAACAACAATATTAGAAGTATCTGCCAACCCCTCATAATATTGAGTTCCCGACGCTTTACCAAAACGATTAGCTGCTTCAGTTATCTCCTTAAAAGAGTCGTTACGCTGAATTCTAATACCTGTATCCAAAGCAGTAGCTGTCGTAACATTGTTAATAACCAATAACTCACTGTTAGAATATTTCTTGATTTCCGAGAACATCTGCGTTAATGATCCCATATCAAACAGTACGAAAATCCCCTTATGTTGATGGTCTTTTTGATTCTTAATGTACTTTTGAACATAACGATTAATTTCGTGAATTGATACATCAATTGGCATATCAAATGCCTCAAAAATATAATTACCACACAGATTATTCACAACACTTTGAATACTAGTAGCAGTACTATTCCCGTGTGCCAAGATAATCCCAGTATATTGAATACTCTCAATTTTTTTAATTCGGTTTTGAAATACTAATAATATCCAAGTTACACCAAACTTTTGAAAATTAAGATCTGGACTAATGTTCTTTAAAAGTTGGTGATAAACATACATCGTACGAGGATATAATTCTTCGAGTTTACTTATTAATTCATCCATTTTAATTTCTTGATTAGGTATTAAATAATATAACGATAAACCAAAAGCAATTTGTTGAATACCTGATTCTGAAATTGCCAATTTAATACCATATTTGTTGTTTAAAACTGTTTTTACACTAGCTTTGAATTTGTACACTAGTGAATTAATCAAATTATCATCAGCTAAATATTGAATTTTACGTAGAAACTTCATCAATAATAATGTTCTATCTGTTGAATCTGCTTTATTATCAATTGATTTCAAAAGTTCTTCAAATAGATTTTTTAGTAAAACATTTTCTTTATCCTTAAGTGGTGCATAGTTATTGATGTCAGCCACCTCATCAATAGCAATTGCATTATTCCTATGTTCTATCTGTCCAATTTCAATTGTTTTATCTTTGCTATGTTCCGTATATGCAGAGGCACAAAGTAATTTAACTTCATTTTCCATTGCACCAACATTTCCAGCATCTGTATTCTGAGTCAATTTTTCTATTGTTTGATTGGATATAACAAATTTACGATTAGTTCTCTTAGCCTCTTGTTTAAAAGCATTAAAAATCAATGACAATCTTTCAGTTAGTGGTCGATTTTTAAACGCCGGCAATGAAACATGTAGTGGCACACGTCTTATAAAAGTTTTGAGTAACGTATTATCCAAATTTTCAGTTGTAGCAAAAATGAATCGAACATTAACTTGATGTGCAATATTATTTTCTCCCAAAGGATAAAACTTTCCTAAATCTAGTAATGAAAATAATTTTTCCTGACTTTCCTTTGGCAAACGATGAACTTCATCTAAGAAGAAATAGCCATTATCAGCTTGGTCAATTAAGCCTGGAGTATCTGCATTAGCTCCAGTAAAGGCTCCTCGTTTATATCCAAAAAGAACTGATGATAACAATTCAGGATTATTAGCATAATCAGCAGCGTTTAAAGTTACTAATTTAGCATCCTCAGAGATAACTTGTAATTTTTTTGCTTCATTATAAATATTACGTGCTAAGAAACTTTTACCCACACCACTTGGACCAGTGATAACTATTGGAAATCCATTTGGTGGATAAACTATAGACTCCTGACATTTTTTAACAATTGTTTTTAAACTGCCAGAATAACCAATCAAATCTTTAAAAGGTAAATCATTTTGAGCAATCTTCCATAAAACTGGGCGACCACTTTTCTTAGTCAGCTTCCCTTCTTTAAACAATTGTGATAAATAAATACTCATGACACTTCTACTCAAGCCTGCCAATTCAGCAATTTGTTGAGTATCAATCCAATCATCAGGACTTTCTTTTTGTATAATTTCATAAACTCGATCAACAGCCTTTGTCATTTGCAGCCCTCTTTAAGCACTATAAAATATATTAAGCACTATTTAATTTCATAAATACATTTATTAATAGTTTAACTGTTTTTAAACATTTAAGCACAAAAAAGAATTCAGTTATTTTAGAGGATTATTAAGCCAACCAATAACTGAACTCTTTCTTACATATCAAATAAATAATCTATTTATTAAATCATATTTCTGTCACACCCGTAGGCTGAATACGGCATTACATCTTATCCATGGTCTCATTCAACAATTCATCAACCCGATTATTTCCTATATTAGTAGCATGACCCTTAGTCCACTCAAAAGTTTTTTGCGAAACAGTTGGCAACAAACTATCCAATTCTTTCCACAATTCTACATTGGCTGGAACGCTGCCATCAGCCTTTTTGTAGCCACGTTTCTTCCATCCTGTCAACCAATTTTGAGTGATTGCATTCAAAACATACTTCGAATCTAAGACAAATATCGTATTTTGTTGATTGATTTTTAATTCATTTAATCGTTTAATACTTTGAATCAGGGCCAATATCTCCATGCGGTTATTGGTTACGCCAAATTCACCTGCTGTTCCTTCAAATGTTTCGTCATGATTGCTGATATGATAGGCCCATGCGCCTTTATCTGTCTCTTTTACATGACCACCTTTATAATTACCGTGATTTCTGGAACCACCATCGGTATAGACAACCGTATCAAAATCTTTTATATCTGATACAGTTTGTTTAGATGCTTTCGTTTGTGGTTTGGATTTTTGATTCGTTGTACTCTTAGCGTAAGAATCCTTACCCCCAAGAAACGCTTCAGCTTGGGCTCTATCAGGGAAACTTTTGTATCTTGCACCGGCAAATCCATCGACTTGTGCCTTACATTCTGGCCAAGTTAAATAGATTCCAGGCTTCTTTCCACGTCTTACTGCATAATATTTTTGCAATTGTCATACCTCATTTGGTTAAAATTTCTCAATAATAATTATATAATAATATCTTGTTGGGGTGAATTTATGAAAAATGGGCAATGGCCGATTCTCTACATCCACGGATTTCGTGGTGGAGACTATACGACAGAAAAAATGATTGAATCTGCTTTGGAATGTAACGGTAAGAAAAAAGACCAATTTCTCAAAGCAATTATTAATTGGCGCGGTAAAGTTACATATGAGGGGGCTTGGACTGATGATGAACATCCCATCGTCCAAGTTGTTTTCCAAAACAAATGGGTTGGCAGTAACCAAATGGAATATTGGTTAGTTAAACTCTTATTTGATTTACGTCTAAAACATGAATTTACTACATATGACGCCATTGGACACTCCTTAGGTGCTGTCGCTTTAGTCCTAGTCAATCTAAGGGAAAAAATGCGTCCTTATATGCCTCGACTCAAAAAATTAGTACTCATTGCCGGACCGTTCAACGGAATTTTAGGATTGGGTGATCTGCCCAATATCAATCGTATCAAACCCAATGGTCGGCCCGCTTTTATGAGTCCAACGTATTTTCGAATATTTATGAATCGTAATAACGTTTCAGATGATCTCCGTGTTTTGAATATTTATGGTAATGTCGGTGATCACTCGAACAGTGATAAATACATCTCCGTTACATCAGCAAAGTCAATTTCTTATATTCTCGAACCCCGAGCAAAGGAATACACCGAATATTCCATGAAAGGTACTAACGCTGAACATTCGATGCTTCACGATGATTCTGAAATTTTAGATACAGTCAACGGGTTCATATACTACAATCCGTTATCGTAACGTTATATAATGACAATATGTCATGCACTTTTTTAAAAGAGAGTTGGAGGGGATTTCTATCAAAGCTTGGGAGCTATTCAGACTAGATATAAAAAGGACCTTGAAATCAAAGCCCGCAACATTGTTAATGTTAGCTTTGATCATTTTACCATGTCTATATTGTTGGTTTAATGTTTGGGCCTTATGGGATCCATATTCCAATACAAGTGATCTAAAAGTTGCTGTTTATTCAGATGATCAATCAGTTAAACTTGAAGGCCAAAAAATTGAAATTGGTGACCAATTAATCGATAACCTAAAAAAGAATCACAAATTAGGTTGGACATTCGTTGATTCAAAAGAACAACTAGACCAAGGAGTTAAGGACGGTTCATACTACGCTGGTATTTACATCCCTAAAAACTTCTCAAAAGATATTGTCAGTTTCCTATCTGGTAATATCAAAAAACCATCATTGGTATTTAAGGTCAATCAGAAAATAAACGCCATCGCCCCGAAGCTGACTGAGACAGGTGCGACGACGTTACAAAATACCATCTCAGATGAATTTATCGGAACAATCAGTAAGACCGTTACAAAGGTCTTGAACAAGTCAGGTGTTGATATTGAGCACAATCTGCCAATGTTAAGACGACTTTCAACATTACTTGTAACGACCGATGATAACTTGCCAGAACTTCAAGATATTATGGATAAAGTTCAACAAGCTAATACGATTGTTCCTAATTTAAACCAAAAATTACAACAAGTTAATGACATGTATGGCTACATGCCACTATTAAATCAAGATGCTCAAAAATTAGTCAATTTGAATAACTTTTTACCATTAGCTGATGCTGGTGGTACGGCTGCCAAGGATCTGCAAACAAAGATTCCACAAATCCAAAGCGCCGGCTCACAAGTTAACGAAATCGACAATGATTTTGGTAAAATATCTAATTTAATGGATAACAGTATCACCCAAGTTGAAAACGGAATTGAAGTCATCAACAAAGTTCAAAACGTTATGCCTGACATCCAACAACTCGGTCAAGATGCTGAAAATGCTACTAACAAAGCTAACAATGAATTGATTCCTAAGATTCAACAAGCCTTGCCAGTCATTAAGACAACTGTTGATACTGGTTTATCAATGATTATCACGATTGCTAAACAAATCAGTACTTCAATGTCGAATATCAATACTTTGATCGACAAAATCAAGGCTGACCCTAAGAACCAAGAATTAAAGGATCAACTAAAACAAGTAATTCAAAACGTTGCTGATGATGCCACACAAATGTCCAAAGTAAGTACTCAACTAGCTTCATCACTAACTGATCTACAAAACTTCTACAACCGCTTGGCTGAACAATTAGGTCACGATCAAACAACTATTTTCAATCGTCCTATCCAGCGTTTAACTGACCTGGCAGCACTTAATGATGCCCTTGCAGCTAAAGCAAACGACATCTTGGATAATTACAGTGATCTTGATACAACCGCTCTACAAGCTAAGTTAACTGAACTTCAAACACAGTCAGACAAAATTGCTGACAGCGTAACAGCTCTCAAGGATCTCAATATCATGGACAGTGTTTCTAATACTATCAACGATATTTCGACACTCTTGAAAGATGCCAGCACAACGTTGAGTCAAGTTAACAACAATATCATCCCTGCTATCCCAGGACTTTTGAACAATACTAAGGGTGTGCTTGAAACAGCCTTAACTTACCTTCAAAAGTACCAAAAACAATTACCTGCCGTCGGTACTGAAATTCACAGTGCTAACCAACTGCTCAACGGTAATATGAGTAACATCGTCACTGGTATTAATCTTGTTAATGATTTCTACAATACTGACTATCCACAATTGAAGAAGAAGATGGCTACAGCAACCTTCTTCGTGCAATATCAATTGCCACAAATTGAAAATGAATTAACAACAACTTTGAACTTAGTCAATTCCAAGACACCTGAACTTGAAAAAGCACTTTCGCAGGCGAATGACTTTGCTGTTAACGACTGGCCACAGTTGAAGAAAGATGTTCATCACTCGGCTAAACTCTTGAAGAAGGGTGAAAAGGATGTCGATCTGGGCGCATTGATCAAGTTGATGAAATCTGATGCCAATAAGGAATCTGACTTCTTCGCTAACCCAGTTAAATTGAAGAAAGATAACCTTTATGACGTTCCAAATTATGGATCTGCCAGTGCCCCATTCTACTTAGCATTGTGTATCTGGGTTGGTGCTTTGTTGCTATCCAGTGTCTTCACAGTTCACTTCCAATTGAATGACCGTCAAAAGTATCGTTATTCATTTAAACAACGCTTCAATGGCCGTTACTTAACATTTGGTTTCCTAAATGAATTACAAGCCATTGCCGCCGCGTTGGGTAACCTATTTATCCTTCATGCTTATACAAAGGAAAAGGTTTTACTAATTCTGTTCTGTATGCTAGTCAGTTTCTGCTTTATTTCAATTCTGTACTCACTCGTGCAAATGTTTGGAACAGTTGGTAAAGGGCTCGGAATTATCATCTTGGTACTTTCAATTTCTGGTGCCGGTGGTAACTTCCCTGTCGTCCTATCTGATGGTTTCTTCCGTTTCATTAATCCATATTTACCATTTACCTACGCGGTTAACTTACTACGTGAAGCGGTTGGTGGAATATATTGGCCTAATGCAACCAAAGATATTATTATATTAGTAGCCTTTGGTGTAGCATTCTATCTCCTAGGTTTACTCACAACCGAAAAGATCAAACCATTCATGCACAGACTACATAAGAGTGCTAAGAAGAGTATGATCATCGAGTAATTTTGTTTGGAAGAGGGAGAAAATATTTTAATGTCTGATATAAAAATGAAATCTTATCGACCTTTCATCACTGAGAATTTCTTCTGGGATTTTCCGACACACTTCAATTTAAAAGAAGTCAGTGAATTTCTCGGCATGGAGATTGATCCAACAACAAAATATATTTCCAATACTGCTAAAACTATCATGCGAAACGATGGCATTTATTGGTTCATTCAAAGAAAGCATCACGGTGAAATCGTCGCCTTAATTTCGTTAAGTGACGTCGATTTAACTAAAAAGAATTCCGCTTTGATGGTCACGTTCAAAGATTTAACAGTTGCAGAAAAACAAGAAATTTCACAACGATTACTAGTCTTTTTAAAAGATCAAATTTACTTAGACACCATCGAAATTAATCAACTTGATCGTATTATTCAAGAAAACTTCACAAATAATGGCTATAATGTTGCTAACAACAATTTATTAAAGAGGAGTTAACACTTATGTACGGATATGGTTATGGTTTTGGTCCCAGCTATCTATTGATAATCATTGGTTTGGCTATCAGTATGTGGGCATCATGGTATGTAAATCATAATTTCAAAAAGTATGATCAATTTACGAGTCACCGTGGCAAAAGCGGTGCTGATGCTGCGAGATATATTTTAGATAGTGCCGGACTACAAGATATTCAAATTAATAAAGTTAGTGGTAATTTAACCGACAATTACAATCCAGGTAATAAGACGTTAAATTTATCCGAATCAACTTACGATTCAACCTCAGTAGCTGCAATCGGCGTTGCTGCCCATGAATGTGGACATGCAATACAAGATCAAACAAGCTACGTACCAATGCGAGTCAGAGCAGCATTAGTACCAGCAGTTAACCTCGGTTCTAATGCTTCAATTCCATTGATTATTGTCGGTGCCCTATTGGGAATGAACCACACACTAATCACAATCGGAATTTGGCTATTCGCATTAGTTGTCTTGTTCCAAGTCGTAACATTACCAGTCGAATTCAACGCCTCAGGACGTGCCATCAAGATTCTAGGATCAGGTGACATCCTCGATAACGATGAAGTTCCAATGGTAAAACAAGTCTTGTTCGCAGCCGCATTAACATACGTCGCTGCAGCAATTTCAACAGCATTACAACTATTACGTTTAATCTTAATTTTTGGTGATAATCGTAATTAAAATAAAAAAAGTCGCGAAAGCGGCTTTTTTATTTTGGAATTGTATTAAGAAATTTAGTGCTGTAAAACGATTTAAATAATTAAACATTCTGAATTTTTTGCACTTAACGGTAATTTATAACACTAGAGTATATCAAGAACACTGCCCTTTAAAAACAAATTAGTCAGCGGATGAGTGGTTGTCTGCCAGCAGTGACAGTGGTGTTACGGCTTTAGCCGTTACAGCACAGGACGTATTTTGAGATTCGCGTACTTTGCGAAGCTCAAAATCGAGCCTGGAGACCTTGGCTCCAGGCGGTCCTCACAGCAGGCTTCATATCGTGTACCCGCTGGCGGCCCACCCAAACAATAGATTTTATAACGATTTTGAAGTAAACTTTCAAGTAAGAATAATAGAGGGGAATTTATTTTATGATTGATGTTTGGATCATCTGGCTAATTCTCATTATCTTAGTAGTCAATACAGTTTCAGCACTCATCACTGTTTTCCATAGACCACGTAATATCGTTACTACTTGGGCCTGGATTTTGGTCCTTGTCTTATTGCCAATTGTAGGGTTCCTTATTTATGCGTTCCTAGGTCGTGGGATTGCTCAGGAAAAAATCTTCAATATCAGTAAACAAGAGCATTACAGTTTAAGTCAGTTGAAGCGAATGGCAATTGCTGCTCAGAAACGGCCACAGAATGCTTCTAGATACGATGAAACACGTTACGCTGACCATATCATTCGGTTCTTCAACGAAACCGAAGAGGCTCCTTTAACGCGTCATAATGAGATTGAACTATACTTCGATGGCCAAGAGAAATTCAAGTCTATGTTTAAAGATATCGAAAATGCCACAGAAACCGTTCATGTCGAGTACTATGCTTTTATTAAAAGCCATATTGCCGATCAATTTTTGGCACTTTTAACACAAAAAGCTAAAGAAGGACTGGAGGTTCGATTACTCTATGATCCATGGGGTTCTGGCGGTACTAAGCCACGCTACTTCAAGGAATTTCAAGCTGCTGGTGGTGAAGTCTTGCCATTTATCACTTCAAAAAATGTTATTGCTAAAACGCGTTTGAACTATCACTTGCACCGTAAAGTTGTTGTTATTGATGGTACGACCGGTTGGATCGGTGGCTTTAACGTTGGTGATCAATACGTCAATACGACTGAAAAGTTTGGTTACTGGCGTGATACTCATTCACGGATTTTTGGAGCTGCTACCTTGTTGCTGCAGGAACGGTTCTTTAGAGACTGGAATGCTTCCTTAGATCGAAAAGCTAAACCTTTAGCATTCTTGGAAAAATACTTTCCATCTGATAAATTCGATACCGAAGCTAATTTGCCAATTCAAATTATTTCCGACGGACCCGATAACCGTGAGGAAATTTTAAAAGACGGATTCATCGATATGATTGTCAGTGCTAAAAAGAGTATTTGGATTCAATCGCCTTATTTAGTTCCTGACGATGCGATGTTTACTGCCCTAACCATAGCGGCTCGTTCAGGAGTAGACGTCAGGATTATGATTCCATGTATGCCTGACCACCCATTTATTTATCGGGCAACGCAATATTACGCTAATTTATTAACGACTTACGGCATCAAAATTTACAGTTATCAAAAAGGATTCTTGCACTCAAAGACGTCCGTTTTTGATGGCAAAATTTGTTCAGTTGGTTCAATGAATCATGACTTTAGAAGTTACTCATTGAACTTCGAGGCCAATGCCTTTATCTACGACGCCAAAGTTTCCCATAAGTTAGCTCGAGCTTTTGAAAAAGATATGGAAGATTCAATCTTCTTAACACCAGAAATTATTAAAGAACAAGGTGCTTGGCTACACTTCAAACAACGATTCTCCAGATTGTTGTCACCTATTCTTTAAACTCAATATTAAAAGAAAATGGAACAAAACTGGTTTTGCCATTAAATGTGCAGCATAAACGTGGAACAAAACATAGCTTTTTCCGCTTAAACCAAATAAGAGCAGCAATCCAAAATCGGATTACTGCTCTTATTTGCCTTAATGCTCGAAAGCTAACCATGTTTTGTCCCACTCTCTTATTTTGGAAGGAAATATATCTAATGACATATTTATTAGTCGTTTTAATCGCCTTATTTGGTGCGTTAATGCGAACTGTTTTCGGATTTGGCGAAGCACTAGTCACAATGCCACTACTTGCTTTAATCTCCTTTGACCTTCAAACATCGACCGCCTTAATCGGAGCTTTAGGTTTATTAGTTGCCATCCCTGTTGCAATCAAATATCGGCAACACATCGACCTAGCTACCTTAAAACGGTTAGTCTTAGGTTCAATTTTGGGCATTCCTGTCGGGATTTTAATTATCAAATTAGGCTCGCCAATTATTATCATGCGCGTATTAGGCATTTTTATCATTGTCTATGGCGTTTATAACTTATATACACTCAGACACCCCAGAACTAGTCAATTACATCTCAGCAACCGCTATGACTATTTGGCAGGTGTCGTTTCGGGAATCCTCGGTGCTTCATTTAATAGTCACGGCGTGCCAATCGTTGTTTATGGAACAGCTAAAAGATGGGACGCTGATAAATTGAAAGGTATTCTCCAAGGACATTTCGTCTGCGTGGGAACTTTAGTTGTTTTGAGTCAAGTATCTTCTGGAATGTGGAATATTGAAGTTGTTAAATTACTGGCAATTATCATCCCACTGCTATTTATCGTTGTGCCCTTGGGAAACTGGATTGGTTCAAAAATCGACAGTCAACATTTTACCAAGTACGTTTATGCAATTTTGATTATCTTTGGATTGATTTTGATGATCAAACACTAACAAAAAAGAGTTCAGATATGACTTTGAGGTGGATATCTGAACTTTTTATTTTGAAATCAATTCAAAAATACATTTTGAACATCATTATTAACGTAATACTTTTTCTAAGTTTAAGAGGCAAATATTTCATTAAATTAAATATTTTCTAATTTAATTCTATTTATCAATCAAATCGGTGCTATAATTACTCCCATAAATTAAAAAACGGGGGTCCTAACTTATGGAATACCTTAAATTAATCGGAATTATTATAATTATATTAGGATTTGCTTTTAAATTAGACACAATTGCCGTTGTTGTTGCTGCCGCTTTAGCAACTGGTTTAGCATCCGGCATGTCGATCGACCACATTCTGAATATTCTTGGAAAAGGTTTCATGGATAATCGCATGGTTTCACTATTCTTTCTCACCTTACCTATGATTGGTGTCGTTGAAAGTCACGGTATGAAACAAGCGGCCGTCAATGGTATTAGTAAGATCAAGAATCTCTCGGCTGGGAAAATTTTCAATATTTATCTAGCCATTCGTGAAGTTACTGATGCTTTCGGTATCGCCCTTTCCGGTCAAGTGCAGTTCATCAGACCACTAATCAATCCGATGGCCCAGGCTGCTGCCAGTGTAAAACGTGATTTAACACCAAAGCAAGTTGACTTGATCAAAGCCCGTGCTGCCGCAACTGATAACTTTGGTAACTTTTTTGCTCAAAACCTCTTCATTGCTTCAAGTGGTGTCTTATTGATGGCAAGTACCATGAAATCACTCGGACATCCCGTTTCCACAACTAGTATCGTGCTTTACTCAATTCCCGTCGCTATCATCACTTTCATCATCGTTGGCTACTACAATATGAGATTCGACAAACAATTCGATAAATAGGAGGTCAGAACTATGAGCGTAAATAATATTCTCGAAATTTTTTATATTTTAATGGGAATCATCATGATTTTCGCCAGTATCGAGTCTTTCCGTGATAAGGAAAATTCAGCCCGTGTTGGTACAGGACTATTTTGGTTGATTCTGGGACTGATCTTTGCAATTGGTAAATATTTGCCCAATGTCGTAATCGGTTTGTTGATTGTCTTTATCGGGATCTTGTCATTACTCAAACAAATTAAAGTTGGTAAGATTAAGGAAGTTAACAAGGAAATCGCTGAAAAATCAGCTAAAAAACTCGGTGGTTGGCTCTTCTTCCCTAGTGTTGTTCTAGCTATTTTGTCAATTTTAATCAGTGAGTTAACTAATCTCGGTGGTCAAGTTGGTATTGGTATCGCTTCAGTTATTGCCTTGATTTTAGCGATGATTATTTCGAAAACTGATGCCAAAACAACTTATCATGATAGTGAAAGAATGGTTCGTTCCGTTGGTACAGCCGGTATTTTGCCACAGTTACTAGCCACATTAGGTGTTATTTTTACCGCATCTGGAGTTGGTGAAGTTACTGCTAAAACTATTTCAGGTATCTTCCCAGTTGGTAATCACCTCTTAGGCGTTGTACTCTACTGCGTTGCCATGGTCATCTTCACAATGATTATGGGGAACGCCTTCGCTGCTTTTGCTGTTATCACTGCTGGTATTGGTGTACCGTTTATCGTAGCTCAAGGTGGAAATCCCGCCGTCGTTGCCGCTTTAGGAATGACAACTGGTTATTGTGGAACTTTGATGACACCAATGGCTGCTAATTTCAATTCGCTACCCGTGGCGCTGATGGAAATGAAAGATAATCTTGGTGTCATTAAGCAACAAGTTCCAATCGCACTAAGCATGTTAGTGATTCAAATTATTTTGATGTATTTCTTAGCATTTTAAGGAGGAAGATTTATGAAAATTCTAGTAACAGGTTTTGACCCATTTGGAACAGATAAAATTAACCCAGCTATCGAGGCAGTTAAGAAGTTACCAGCTGAAATTGAAGGCGCTGAAATTGTCAAAGTGGAAATCCCCACTATTTTCAACAAATGTGCCGAAGTTGTTCACCAAGCTATCCTCGACAACAAGCCCGATTACGTTTTAGATATCGGACAAGCTGGCGGACGCTTTGCTTTAACTCCAGAACGAGTTGCCATCAACTTTGACGACGGAAGAATTGCTGATAACGCTGGCTTCCAACCAAGAAATCAACCAATTCACGAAGACGGTCAAAACGCCTACTTCACCCAATTACCAGTCAAAGCCATGGCCCAAGCAGTCTTAGATGCTGGACTACCAAGTTACGTTTCCACAACAGCCGGAACTTACGTCTGCAACCACATCATGTACCAAGTTCAATACATGATTGATAAAGAGTTCCCAGACCTCAAGGCAGGTTTCATGCACATCCCATTTTTACCAAACCAAGTCGTAAATCGTCCTGACACACCATGTTTATCATTAGCTGATGATGTGGCAGGAATAACAGCTGCAATCGGTGCTATCGTTAAACAAGATGGTAAAGGTGATATTGAGGCAATCGGTGGTTCTTTAAATTAATTAATGAATAATTTTAAAAAAATAGACTCTTATTTTAGAGAGTCTATTTTTTTATCTAAACTTTTTAAAATTTAAAACTCCAAAATTAATCCATTTTCATTCAAGTGAACTAAACTCTTGTAATAGTTAATCGACTGCAATTTTAATTAACCTAGCCGGAGGGTGGTGCTGGATTCTACCAGCAGTGACAGTGGAGTTAGGACTGCAAAGCAGTTCTTACTCCACGGACGTATTTTGAGATTCGCGTTTTTTTGCGAAGCTCAAAATCGAGACCTGAGACCTTGGCTCAGGTCGGTCCCACAGCAGGTAGAATCCAGCATCACCCTCTGGCGGAATAAAAAAAGAGCACCAGAGCTTAACGCTCCAATACTCGTTTAGTTACAACCTTTTGATGATAAAGGTCACTTCCCTGTCCCCAAAAAATAAAGCTTAATGATACATAGACAATGGCCAATACTATATTGATAACATCGAATTGCATTTGATCAGTAAACATCATCCAAGCGATAAAAACTATCGACAAAATTGGAATAATGGCCCCTAACCAAATATGTGAGTTATTCCCTAACACATATTTCTCAAGGATTAAGGAGGCTATTGAACCTATAACAAAAATAAACCCTAACATAATTACACCCCCATAATTAATTCAGCGTATATTATGTTAACACTAATAATTTTCTGAAATAAAGTGAAAAGGGTTTGAAAACGTCTCCAAGAACCAATTAAGCCTTTTTGGGGTTAAATTGTCTACTATATCATCATTATTGTTTAGTTATCCCAGTCGGAAGAGACGACATATTTTACTGACCAGACATCTTATTGGATAATAAGCGCTAGGGGGATTTTTTATTTTGTACAAACAAATTACTATTTATAACCTATTAGAAATTTTATCAAAAAAACTCGGACCCCAAAATTGGTGGCCTGCTGAAAATAACGAAGCCATGCTTTCGGGTATGATTTTAATTCAAAATACTAATTGGAAAAACGCTGACCGTTCGTTGGCTAATCTTAAACAAGCAACCAATTTTGAAACTGATAAGATGTTGGCTTTATCGACTGAAGAGATGGAACAATTAATTCAACCTAGTGGTTTCTTCCACAATAAGGCCATCTACTTACGATCAATCTTAACTGCCTATCGTGATAATTTTGATGAATGGTCTAAGTTACCAACGCCCATGTTACGTAAAAAACTAATTGCGATGAAAGGAATTGGTAATGAAACAGCAGATGTTTTACTACTCTATTACTTCCACCGTCCAACTTTTGTGGCTGACAACTATTCGATGAAACTATTCACTAAATTACATACTTTTACTGAGAAACCAACCTATGTTCAATTAAAAAATGCTGTCGAACGCGATTTTAAACTTGATTCTAAACAAGCTGAAGAACTACATGCCTTAATTGATGAATTTGGTAAATTGAAGAGTGATTATTTCGACGATTACCAACTACGTTTACCTTATTTAACGCCCCATAATACCGTAAAAGAATAAGTGCATCAGGTCTTTTTCATGATTCTTAATTTCAACCGCACTATGAGCATTAACTGGATTAGGCGTCATCGCGTAATTAACGAACATATCTAAATAAATAATGGCACCTTCCTCAGTTATATCAGGACTAACAGCACCTTCTCTACGTCCTTGATCCAACAGTCTTTTCCAAAAGCCATGTTTATATTCGTTGTAAGTTTTCTTAACGCTATCATCGCCATTCTTGCCACTAAATTCGTCATACATGAAGACGACAAAATCATCACTGATGGAATCAGAGACATTCAGTCCATAGGACATCATCATTTCCATTTTCTCAGCAAAAGTGGCATTGGAACTATTCAAAGCATCTTCAGACGCCTTGTATCCATCAACGATTTGCTTAATAATAACCGCCCGAGCCAAGGCAATTTTACTTGGGAAATATTTATATAACGTCACTTGCGACGAATTTGCCTCTTTAGCAATCTCTGCTACAGAGGCTTTTTTGTAGCCTTGTGTCGTTAAAATTTTCAGAGCTGCATCTAAAATAGCTTGTTTTTTGTCTTTTTTACGTTTTAAATTATTTGTCATTATAATTACCTCAAATTTTTTTATAACAATAGTTCAGTTTTTCGATTACTCCAATAAGCTTTTCGAAAAAAAGGCTCTAGAATAGTTCAATATCAGTGTTTTTATTAGTTGACTTTGATATATCACGGCTCTAATATACTCGGTAAATAGTGAACTATTCAAGAAAAATATTTCATTTTAGAGGTAATTATTATGTTAAACGAAAATGTACCAACTTTACATATCGATCATCTACAAAAAAAGTTTGGTAAATTTCAAGCTTTAAAAAATATCACATTCGATATTTATCCCGGGGAAGTATTTGGATTTATCGGACCTAATGGTGCTGGTAAATCAACGACCATTAGAACTATCTTAGGCATTCTCCGTGCTTCTGGTGGTCAAGCCACTATCTTTGGTAAAGATGTCTTTAAAAAATCAGTTGAGATTCATAAACACATCGCTTACGTGCCCGGTGACGTCTACCTTTGGCCTAATTTAACTGGTGGTGAAATTATTGACCTCTTCCTAAAACTCGGTCACAGTCGTCATACACTTAAAACTAATCAACTAATCAAACTTTTCCAACTTGATACAACTAAAAAGGCACGGACTTACTCCAAAGGTAATCGTCAAAAAGTGGCTTTGATTGCTGCTCTTTCAACTGACGCCGACTTTTACATTTTCGATGAACCAACGTCTGGTTTGGACCCCTTGAACGAGGAGGTTTTCCAAAATGAGGTTCTTAAACTCAAAGCAGCTGGCAAGTCAGTTCTCTTATCTAGTCACATTTTGTCCGAAGTTGAAAAGATGTGTGATCGTATCGGTATTATCCGTAATGGTGAAGTCGTTGAAACAGGGACACTTGATGAGATGCGCCATTTAACTAGAACTGTCGTCAAAGTTAAAACTGCCCACCCAACACCTGAATTGGCAACCTTACCCGGTGTTCATAACGTCGTTATGGAAAACAACCAAACTATCACCTTGTCAGTTGATTCCGAATACCTTGAAAATACTATGAGTTACTTGTCCCAGAAACAAATCATCTCTATCCAAGCAACTCCACCAACACTAGAAGATTTGTTCATGCGTTACTATGATTCTACGAACGGGGGCACTCGTCATGAGAAGTGAAAGATTTCAAAAAACATTTTTTCTAACTCGTTTTAGTTTTAAACGTGATTGGTTAAAGTTAACTATCTGGGCACTTGTCTTAATCAGTTTGTTTGTCGGTGTCGCTGCTAAATTCACTGGTCTCTATGGTAGTAAATCGGCGGTCGACCAAATCATTAAAACTCTCAAGACCCCAGCTATGATTTCACTCTTTGGTAAAATGCCCGCCGGTCCGTATACAACTGCCGATGTTTTTGCCTCTGAGATGACTGTCTTTATGGCTATCATTGCAGCTGTGATGAATTTTTACTTCGTGATTCACAATACTCGTGGCGAGGAAGAATCTGGTATTCTCGAAATGATTCAGGCTCATCCCGTTGGTCGGTTATCTAATTTGACTGCTGCTCTTTTAGAAAGCTTTATTTTCAATTTCGGTATTGGTTTAGTCTATGCACTTGGACTTCAATTCGCCAACTTAACTGGAACTGACCTGAACGGTAATTTCTTGTTAGGTCTTGGCTTGGGTGCTGTCGGCTTTATGTTTGCTAGTATTGCTGCTGTAGTAGCTCAATTGACTGATAACTCAAGAACAGCAACCATTTTCTCCTACCTAATCTTCGGAATCATGTATATTGCCAGAATGATCACTGATGTTTCACATCCCAAATATACTTGGTTTGTCCCTATGGGCTGGGTCGAAAAATTTTCAACATACAAAGATAATAATTGGTTACCAGTTTTCTTAATGTTAGGCTTGTCACTCGTTTTAGTGATCCTAGCATTTTATCTCAACAGTCATCGTGATATTGGTTCAGGTATGATTGCCACAAGACCAGGACGTGCCACTGCATCAGCTTTTCTACGTGGTCCTTTATCACTTTTCTGGCGTTTAAACCGTGTCAGCATTATTGTTTGGTTCTTTGGTATCATGATTCTTGGGGCAACCTATGGCTCAGTTTTCAATACCATTGGTGATATTCTCAAGACTAATCCAATGTTAAAACAATTGTTAAATACTAAGGCCATCAATGCGGCCAACGTTTTAATCATCAAAGAATTCTTAGCTATCCTAATGATTGTTTTCGCTGCTTTGGCTTTGGTACCCGGTATTTCACTAATCAATTATCTTAAATCTGGAGAATCGAAAGGTTACTTGGAAATCATTCATTCGACAGAAACTAGCCGTTTCAAACTATTCTTCTCGATTTTGGGGCTAGCAACTGTAACAAGTATTGCCGTTTTATTTGCCGGAATTTATGGTTTATACGCAGGTGGTAACGCCGTTATGACTCATCATATCGCTATGTCAGTCTTCATGCGCGGCTTTTACGGTTACCTTTCACCATTGCTTTTGATGTTAGGCATCTCAGCATTCTTAATTGGCTGGTTACCAAAACTAACTACTTTGAATTATGGATATCTAGTTTTAGCATTCTTCGTTCAATACTTCGGTAAGTTGTTGAAACTACCTGATTGGACTGAAAAATTAACACCATTTGGATTTATTAAACACGTGCCAGTAAGTAACTTTGATGTTCCAACATTCTGGTGGCAGATTGCAATTGCCGTTCTCTTAGTCATTGTTGGATATATCGGTTATCGGAGACGTGATTTGATTATTAACTAAAATTTCAAACTATTAAATCAGAAAACACCGACGAAAATCTTCAGTTGGTGTTTTTTTGTTATAAAACGCCGTTATACTTTTTATTCAAAATATTGCTTGCAGACGACCTAAGGTAATAGACTATAAATAAAGTTAAGAAACAGAAAAGACATGGCATATTTAACTAGCACTACACGCTGCCATGCTATCATTGCATTAATGCTTTAATTAAAATAATCATAAGGGGAACTAATAATGAACAATGCTGATATTATCACCAATAATTTGCCTCTTTTTATTCCACTGATTTTACTTGAAGTCGGACTAGACGTCGCCGCCTTGATTCATATTTTTCGACACAAAAATTATCGCATGGGCAACCGTATATTATGGGTCCTACTGACGCTTTTTCTTAATCCGTTGGGAGCAATTTTATACTTCATCATCGGTCGGGAGACTTACTAATGGCAATCTTAGAACTGCATGATGTTAAAAAAAACTTCGGTGACAAGCAAGTCTTAAAGGGATTAACTTTTGAAGTTCCTGAAGGTTCAATTTTTGGATTCGTCGGTGAAAATAGTGCTGGTAAAACTACAACTATGAAAATGATTTTGGGATTAGAAACTATCGATTCTGGTCAGATTTTGATTGATGGTAAAAGAGTTCACTATGGTAATTCCCTAATTAATCGTATGGTTGGCTACTTGCCTGACGTACCTAAATACTATGGTTACATGACGCCAAAGGAATATTTGACTCTTTGTGGACAGTTGACTGGAATTTCTAAAAATGATTTATCTGACCGCATCGAAAAAATGTTAAAAATTGTCGACTTACCTATTAATAAACATCGTATCCACGGTTTTTCTCGAGGTATGAAACAACGACTAGGTATTGCACAAGCCTTATTGAATCATCCTAAATTACTAATCTGTGACGAACCTACATCAGCACTTGATCCGATTGGACGAAGTGAATTTCTCAATTTATTGACCAGTTTAAAGGGTGAAACGACAATTGTTTTCTCAACTCATATTTTGACTGATGTTGAGCGAATCAGTGATTATGTCGGGATTTTGCACGATGGGGTTCTCAAGGCTAATGACAGTCTGGATAATTTGAAGACGCAATACGCTAAATCACAAATTATCTTTGAATTCATTTCCGAAGATACAGCTGAGAAAGCTGCACAAATCCTTGGTAAAAATTCTCATAACAACCAAAAACAAGTTATTCTCAATTACACTGGTGATTATCAGATAATTGCTGAAACTGTTCTGAATACGCTGTTGCAATCACATTTGATTCCCATATCAATGAACCGACAAAAAACAAATCTTGAAGATATCTTTATGGAGGTAACTGCATGAAATCCACTTGGTTTTTTATCCGTAAAGAGTTACTTGAATCATGGCGTAATTATCATCTATTAATAATTATGATTGTCTTCGTTATTTTTGGAATTGAAGGTCCATTGATGGCCAAATTAACTCCTGATATTTTAAAGATGGCTTCTGGAAGTGGATTTAGTATCAAAATGCCTGATCCAACAAGCATTGATTCTTGGCAACAATACTATAAAAACATGACACAAATAGGTATTTATGTTTTAGTCGTTATTTTCAGTGGGACTGTCAGTGGCGAGGTTTCACAAGGAACACTCGTCAATTTGGTTACAAAGGGGTTACCTCGTTATTCAGTTATAGTCGCTAAATACATCGTCACATACCTTCAATGGTGTCTAGCAATAATTACATCATTTCTAATCAGTTGGGGTTACACAGCTTATTATTTTCCGGACAACAAAACTCCCAATATTTGGTTGGGGCTGTGGCCACTATTAATCTTTGGTCTGATGTTCGTTGCGATAACGATTTTAGGATCAACGTTAAGTACGAATAATTACGGAGGTTTTTTAATATCGGTAATCGTATTTATTGGACTGACTTTACTGAATTTATTTAAGGACTCCAAACGTTACAATCCTATTGCCTTAGTGACTGATAATATGTCTTTAGTCAAAGGGACCGAGAAAATTTCACACATCATGCCAGCTATTTGGATTACTATTTTTTCAGCTTTAGTAATTTTTTATTTATCAATTTTGCTGTTGAGGCGAAAGAAACTTTGAGATATCTAGTTATACGCAAAAATAGGGTTCATCACAAGTTTCTGTGATGAACCCTATTTAATTTTATTTATAAAATGTCTCACGAACTGCTTGTGCAATTGCAATTTGTACATGAGCGTATGACAATCCACCTTGAATATATAGTGAATATGGTGGTCTTAATGGACCATCAGATGATAGTTCAATTGTTGAACCTTCAACGAAACTACCTGATGCCATAACAACATCATCTTCATAACCATCTTGGTGACTAGGAATTGGATCAACGAATGAGTTCATTGGTGAATAATGTTGGATAGCCGCACAGAAAGCAATCATTGGTTCTGGTTTACCAAAAGAAACAGTTTGAACAATATCGGTTCTCGGAGCGTCCCATTTTGGTGAAACATTCATACCCATTTCTTCACACAAAGCCGAGGTAAAAATCATACCTTTCAAAGCTTCACCGGTTGTATGAGCTGCCATGAAAAAGCCTTGATAGAAGTCACGTAAGTAACCCCATGTAGCGCCCTCACCTTTACCAGCACCTGGAACCGTCAAACGTGAACCGGCACCCTCAACTAAATCTTCACGACCAACGATGTAGGCACCACTCTTAACAATTCCGGCACCGGCATTTTTGTAAAGTGAACCCGCCATGATATCGGCACCGTAGAAAGTAGGTTCTTCCATTTCGGAAAATTCACCGTAACAATTATCAATAAAGACATTAACATCGGGACGAATTGATTTAACAAACTTAATCATCTTAGCAATTTTTTCAACTGTAAAACTATCACGAACTGCATAACCACGGGAACGTTGAATGGCAACAACTTTAATAGAATCATCATTCTTCAAAGCCTTTTCAGCATTGTCATAATCAACTGATCCATCGTTCAACAATTCAGTTGTCTTGAAATTGATGCCGTATTCTCCCATATTTCCTGGCTTGTTACCAGCTAGACCAATAACTTCTTGAATCGTGTCATAAGGTGTTCCTGTTAAATAATAAAGCGTGTTACCAGGACGCAACATACTGAACAAAGCAGTTGAAATAGCGTGTGTACCAGAAGCAAATTGTGGACGAACTAGTGCATCGTCAACTTTAAAATAGTCAGCGTAGATTTGTTCGATTTTATCTCGACCAATATCATCGTATCCATAACCTGTTGAAGGAACCAAGTCTTCTTCACCAACATGGTGTTCCCGGAACAAATTCAAAACACGTTGTTGATTGTAAAGCACTTGTTGATCAATTTCGTCTAAACGAGGACGAATCATTTTTTCAATTTTATCAATTTTTTCACTTAAATCTTTAGGTAAATCTTCTTTCCAAGATAATGCCATTATTAATTTTCCTCTTTTATATTTTACTTTGAATGCCATCTCCGGTCACAAGCGTTGAAGCCTGCTGTGAGGACCGGTTCGAGCCAAAATACGGTCTCGAACCTCGATTTTGAACTTCGCAAACACCGCGAATTTCAAAATTCGTCCTGTGCTGTAAGTGCTAAAGCACTAACACCACCGCCACTGCTGGCTTCAACGCTTGTGACCTCCGACTAAGTTAACTCTCTAATTCTTCAAATAAATTTTTTCTACTATAATTTAAATACTAAAAATACCAGAAACGACTACTTATTCTTCAAAACTTCCGCTTGAACAGAAATACTGCCATCTGATGTTTGATCCCAATAAACACCCTGTATCTCTGGCACAAAACCAGGGAAACGTTCGATGGCTCCAACTAAGACTTCGAAATAATTTTGATCGATATCAGCCCACTTTTCACCTGGTGCCACGATGAATACCCCTGGAGGGTATGGAAGAGCTCCTTCCACGGCAATTCGACCTTTGATATCTTTCAAGTTTACTAATTCACTTTGATTACGCATGAATAACTGGTCGGCCTGAGCTGGTGTCATTGTGTAATCTTGCATATTCTTTTTGGCAAAAAGTTCTTTTTGTAAAGTAAATGTTTTATTTTGACGATAATATTCGTGCATTTCTTGGCATAATTGTTTCAACGTATAGCCGTCATAACGCTTAGGATATTGTTTAGCTAACTTAGGTAGCACTTCTGTTAGTGGTGCATCTGCCATATAGAAACGTTCAAACTCTAAGAAGGCATCCAAAAGTGTGTCTAATTCTGCTTCTGTATCTCCTGGTGTCAACAAGAACAAGAGTGAATTCAAATCATCTTTGGCACGGATAATTCGCTTTTCCATCAAAAATTCTGCCACAACTGGACCAGGTATTCCGGTATCTTGATATTTAGCATTTTTAACGTCAATGCCAGGCGTTATAACGGTAATCTTCAATGGATCAATCATAGCTTGACCCTTGGCGATTTCCTTAAATCCATGCCAATCGTCTTCAGGATTTAATGACCAATACTTGCTCTTGGTTGCTAAATCATTCGTACTGATTTCGGCAAAGTTATCTGGTACCAATGGTCGGAATAATTTCGATCTCTTTAACAATTTCTTACGCCATTCAATACCCATACGTAAAGTTTCATCCCACCAATTACGATTGCCTTGACCAGATGTTAAGTAAGCATTGACAGTCAGTGAAGCATAAATTGGATAAGAATAACTTGATGTCACAAATTTTAAGTAGGCGTTATTGAAATGCTTGTGATCGACATAACGGTCTTGCCCTTTCAAATGAGCATCTTTTTTAAGGATTTGCGACGTTTGTGCTAACCCGGCTTGTTGTTTGTGCAACGATTGTGTTACCAAAATACCAGGATCATCAGGACCGTAGTCTAGTGATAGTGGCGACAAGTGATTCATAATTGGAACGAATTGTTCGAAACCACCCCAAGCACAATCGAACAAAATATAATCACAAAGTTTACCGATTTTATCAATCATCCACTTAGCATCGTAGAAGACACCATCATATGTCTCTAGTTGGACAATAGCTAATCTGAATGGTCGTTTGGCTTGCGCCTTTTCAGGGTCAACTTTAGCAATCTCTTTTCTAATATTAGCTTCATCCAAAGCTTCTGGATTCATTTCACCAATCAAGCCTAGTGGATTACGATCAGTCGGAATGTAAACCGGTTTGGCACCACTCATCACTAGCGCGCTGTTATAAAGCGATTTGTGATTATTCCGATCAAATAATACTAAGTCATTTTGAGCTAACAAAGCACTAGCACAAATCGAATTAGCACTCGTCGTTCCGTTGGTACAAAAGTAAACTTTATCAGCGTTGTAAGTTTCTGCAGCCTTTTGCTCAGCAGTTAGTGGTGTGCCGCCATGTGTCATGGTATCGCCTAATTCATCGACCGTATCACTGGTATCAGCAAACATTAGGTTTTCACCAAAGAAACGATTGAAAACGACACCTGCTGGATGTTTCTCATAATACTGACCATTATGGTGACCAGGTGTTGTAAAACTAATAGGTCGGTCTTCCGCAAAATTGACTAGATCAGTTAGAAAGCCCGGGACCATTTTTTCTTGATAAGCGTTGGCACGAGCACTAATTTCATTTTCAGAAACTTCAGTCGCACTGATTTTAATAATAGGGATACCAAGTCCTGATGTTTTTTGTAGATTTTTAGCAGTCTCGATAGCAGTTGTATCGTGTTCGTTCAGTACAATTGCGGCTAGCTCAGCAACGTCAATATCACTTGTAAATGGTACAGTCGACCATTCAACGGCGTCGTTAATTTTCACATCATTACCTATGGCAATTTTCAGAAAATTCATGATTTCCCCCTATTTTTAAATTATTTTCATAAAAAGTATTGCAAATGATATATAAACACCTATAATTTTTTGGGTATGTTTTTTTTATATCGCAATATAATTCATAAAGACATCACAAATTGATTATATATACATATTGAGGTTGTACACAAGTGAAATTAAACAGTTCTTTGTTAACATTGAAACCCCCAAACTTTTAAAT
The DNA here is from genome assembly GCF_001435815.1 of Companilactobacillus nantensis DSM 16982. GTDB lineage: Bacteria > Bacillota > Bacilli > Lactobacillales > Lactobacillaceae > Companilactobacillus > Companilactobacillus nantensis. The sequence continues at coordinate 53,587 of NZ_AZFV01000019.1, forward strand.
GTCACATTTAAAGACTAAAAAATTGGAAATAATAACCGTCAGGCTATTCGTTGATAATATTACTATTTCAAACAACAAATACACTAGCTGGAAGGAACAAAAATTTAGGTCGCTGTGCATGCGGCGTTAGAGCTTTAGCTCTTACACCACGGGACGAGTTTTGAACTTTGAGCGCACTTCTCAAAGTTCAAAATCGAGGTCTGAGACCTTGGCTCAGACCGGTCCCCATAGCGACCTAAATTTCTTGTTCCTGGAGGCGTCATATTTCCAAAACAAACTCGGGGGAAATAAATTTGGAATCATTAGAACCAAATCAAAAACACTATTTAAGTTGGCCGGTCATCGCTTTGATCGACTTCGTTACCATTATTAGTTTTGAAAACATCTTTTATCCTTTTCAAAACCAAGGTCTATCCGTTGTTATCTCATGGATTTTCCTACTCTTCTCTTACGTTATCCCTTATGCATTGATTTCTAGTCAAATGAGTTTAACTTTTGACAATCAAGCTGGAGGACTTGCTTCATGGGTCCGTCACAGTAGTAACGATACTTTAGGTTACTGGACTTCATGGATGTATTGGGTTCAAAGTGTGCCTTACATCGTCGACGTTTCCAACTCAGTTATTGTTTCATTCAGTTGGATGTTCCTCGGTAACAATACTTTGGATGATAAAATGTCACCTTTCTGGTTCGGTATTTTAACATTCGTGATTATTTTACTTTTCATTCTTTTACAAAATGTTATTAAAAACTCACTCGAATTACTTTCATTGATTGGTGGGGGTGCAATGTTCATCATGTCCGCCCTCTTCGTATTATTAGCAGGTTATGCTGTTTTACATGGTCACCACATCGCTACACAACCATTCAACTGGGGTGCTTTCAAACCATCGTTTAGTTTGAAATACTTCTCAACGACCGGACTATTGATTTTCGCCATGTCTGGTGCTGAATTAGCTGCTCCCTACGTTGTCCAAATGCGTGATCCTAAACATGAATTTCCTAAAGCTATGTGGCTTTTGGCTATCATGACTGGATTCTTAACTATCTTTGGTACTTTAGCCTTGGCAATGTTCTTTAACGCCAACCACATTCCACATGACTTCAAGATGAACGGTCCTTACTATGCTTTCCAACTTCTTGGTAACAGTTTGGGTGTTGGTAAATTATTGATGTACATCTTCGCTGTCGTCCAAGCAATCTTTATGATGGCACAATTGGCTGTCCTCTTAGATGCTTCAAGTCGTGTCTTTGCCGGTGATGTTGCTGACAAGTTCATGCCTAAGTGGTTAACTAAGACAAACAAAAACGGTCGTCCAATTCACAGTTACACAATGACAACTGGTTTAAGCTTGTTCCTGTTGTTATTGACAGGTACTTTGCCAAATATCAATACAATTTATAACTGGTTACTAAACATTAACGGAATTATTTCACCATATAAGACTTGTTGGGTCTTCTTTGCCTTCGTTGCAATGCGTTGGCAACAAGACAAGTTCCATTCTGATTACACATTTATCAAGAATAGAACCGGTGCCCTTCTAGTCGGTGGCTGGTGTCTAGCATTTACCTTTGTCTGTGCTACTTTAGGATTCATCCCTCAAGAAGCTAAGTTCGGTACAGGAGCATTCAACCATCAATTACTATTAAACTTCATTACAGTTATCGTCTTGTTCGGCCTTGGCTTTGTTATGCCTTGGTTGCGCAAACGTGAACAACGTCGTGCAGGTTTAGTTGATTAGATAAAACAAAACATCCCTAACTCTTGAGTTGTCTCAGGAGTTAGGGATATTTTTTTAGAACGGATTGAAGAATGTACCAACTGCCGTTTTAGTAATCGTATATTGATCACTAGCAATATCATATTGATTCAAAAATTCAGTTATTTTAGTTTTAAATTCATCATCATGTAATTTAGTTCCAATATACCAAGTGTCATTGTTAACTGTACGACTACCAAAAGTATTATCGTCATACTTTGCCATAGTTGAATCATAGATTGCATGGGCTGTATCTCTGTCCTTGAATTCAATCGCCCAAGTGACTGGAATCATATCGTAAATTGACTTTACCATAATAACCTCCCACAATTTTGTATTATTAATTATCTTATAACCGTTTCGCCTTCTCAATTTATATATTAGTTATCATGAATTAATTAGTCTACATATTTAATGCCATTTTACATTCATCAATAAATAAAGTTGGGTATTTATATTTTTTTAATAATTCGAAGTAATCTTTTGAAAGAGAATAATTTTTAGTATCAAATAAAAGGTAGGCCATTAAATCATCTAAATTGTGATTCATCGCATCTATTTTACTAACTTTTTCTGATTCCAAAATTCTGTTCCTATCTTCAATAAAATTATTTAATAATTTAGATTTGATCACATAGAGTTCAATAATATTTATAATTGTTTGGCAATATAGTAAATCAGGGTTATTTCTAATTTCATCAATTGTAAACATTGACGTCAATATTTTAGCATGTTTTAAATCACGTAAATCTATGTATAGTAAACATAAATTAATAATAAGATCCGCTTTATATGTACTTTCCTTCAGATTTTTAATATCAGTAGCACTAAAATCAAGATTTCCATCAAATAATCTTGATATTATTTTAAAAACTAGTTCTTTGCTTCCCAAAATATTTTGACCGTCTCTGCTTAAAAGGTATAACCATCTTTGGTTCTTAGGCTCATATTCTATATTCTTCAGCAATAACCTTGTATTACGTTTAAGCTTCCTATGTTTTTTCATTTCACTTTCTAAATACCCAAAATGGCTTACTCTGATATTGCTTTTAATCTTTTCAGGAATTTTATTATTTAAATAACGAATTTCCTCATGAACATATCCATAAAATTTAAATTTTCCTTCATTTTTAAAAATTCTGTATTCATATTCATGGGTTTTTCCATTATCTAACTTACTAGTTCTATATATTGAAATAACCGAATTACTGTAGTTTTCGAAATTATCAAGATACTTCATTAACGTGATTCGTTTCTCATTTAATACCTCATCTGAATCTATAAAAAATATCCATTCAGAAGTCGCCTTCTTCAATGCAAAATTTCTAACACTTGAAAAATTATCTTCCCATTCATAATCAAACAATTTCAAATTACTATGATTTATAAGATTAATACGCAATACTTCGAGAGTCCCGTCATTTGATCCAGTATCTACAACAACTATCTCATCTGCGGATTCATAAATACTATTCAAACATTTTTGGATAGTATTCTCTTGATTCTTTACAATGATAATAAACGAGACACGACCTTGCTCTTTAGACAACTTTATTTACCACAAGTCGCTGTGCTTCCTGTTACCGCACCTGCAATTTTTACAGCACCACCCACTGCGCAAGTAGCATTATTAAAAAGCTTTGACCAGTCCCAACTACCGCCTTTAACGGTATTCAGACTACTTTCATCCATAATCTCCCCACTAACTCTCTTTAATAACTCATCACTTTTACTCATAATAGTTTCTCCTTTTTGTTTTGTATAGTTGTATTGTAAGCGCTTTATATCACAATAATATTCCGTATTGTCATATTTTTTCACAAAAAAATAAGCCTAATTACTAAGGCTTACTCTTATTTAGAAATAATTTAATTCTCATTTCTAATACTTCTTAAAATAGTTAAAAACCATTAGAAATGAAAACAATTTGTAAATCTAAACTTTCAAAAATAAATTTATTTTTTATCATCATAATCATCTTTTACCAGCATAACTCGATAAAGCAACATAAGTGATCCAAGAATCCAAAAAAATGACGTCAAATAAAAACTATTCATAAATGTTCTAATACCACAGAATATAAATACAAATATCAAATAAAACCTGTAGTTCTTATAAAATTCTTTGTTAAAATGCATCTTAAAATTAGTCACAGGCACCCACAGCTTGACAAACTCCATATCCATATCCCGCCAGAAAACTGCCTGCAGAGTACATCGATTTATCACGTGTTCTAAGACATGATTTGCTATAACAATGACCTCCACCAATAGTTTTTTCTTCTTTTTCAACCGTCAAAATTTTGTATCTATCCAAACTACTTAAAACAGTAATATTTTTTTTCATTTTCATATTATCCTCCTCTATTTACTACTTTTTTGTAGGTATAAACATGGATCCGATGCTTACACTCATTCGACCAATTCTCTTACCCCATTCAAAAGCTGTTTTATCCCAACCGCCTTCAATGTTTTGTAGTTCCGATTCATTTAATACATGCATATTTTTCATATACGCTTGCTCCTTTCTTATTACAAAACATATTGTATCAATAAGAAAGTTAAATTTTATTCCACACTGTCATTAATAATGACTATTAATTAAATCATCAATTGTCATTCCGTATGTGCTACAAAATTGCATAATATAATTCAAATCAGGATTTCTTCTACAAGATTCATATTTCGACAAAGTGGATTGATCAATCATCATATCCATTGCCATCTTTTGCTGGGTTATCTTCCTTTGGTGCCTAATATTTTTCATATTTTTACACACAACTGGATATACATTGTCTCCACCTACTATTAAACTTAAATCTTTTTCACTAAGTTCGATCATAAAATCTCCCCCTCAAAATCAGTTCTTGTTCAATAATTTATCTCGATAATACTTAAAGAATGATTCTTTTCCAGTAATAATATTAGTCTTACCACTCATACCGTAATGAATTTCTGGAGCGACATTCGCGTTATTCTTTGCCTCAGCAGTAATGACGTAATAACTGCCTTTATTAACCGGTACAGGTGCGACACTAATATTATTGACTTTCCCATCAATGATGATTGGTCTAGGAACATTACGCGTAATTTCTAGGCGCATATGTTGGCCCTTTTTTATTGACGATATATCTCTTGATGAAACATAGCTTTGAATTTTAATTGTATTATGTTGCTTTAAGACTGGATAAATTACAGCGATTTCCGAACCAGCACCGACGTATTTGGCACCCTTGAGAGTCTGGTTATTCATATGAATTACACCAGACTGCTTAGCCTTAATATATGAGTTTTTACCAATTTCATTCAATTCCTTGATATTAGTATCAATCTCTTTTTCTTGTTCATGTGACTTAACTAAATCGCCTGAAATGCTCTTCAACTGATCATTTTGTAAGGTATCCATCTTTTTGTTATTGGAATCAATATTATAATTCGAGTCGTTAAAATCTTTCAATGAATCCTTTTGGCCTTGCGTACTTTTTACTTCGTCATTGAGACTATCAATTTGTTGTTGTAAATCTTTCAAGTAGCTTTCTTTAACGGTTGCTTTAGCATTAGCATCATCGGAATTTTTTATTTCCGAGTTATAACCATCATAAATGTACCCATAAGCATTACCGCTTGGATAGGTCTTTCCGTTCTTAATATCGTTAAATATCGTTTGATATGCTTGCAGACTGGATTGTTTTTGTTTAATGGTATCGTCATACAAATTTGAAAGCTCCCTTATTTTTCCATCCGAAAAATTTGATTTATCCTTCAACATTTGATTCTCAATACTATAAATATTCCGTTGATTCAAATAACTTTTGAGTAAATCATGGTAACCGACAGCATCATCATCTTTAAAAGTATCTTTGTTTGATTCAACGCCATCCTTGAATATCTCTAATCCTTTAATCTGATCATCAAGATTATTTTTCTGTTCATTCAAGGAATCAAGTTTAATAGAATTGTTGGTATTCTTAAATGTAACTAATATTTGACCTTTTCTAACATACTTCCCCTCAGATAAATAATTGTGTTTGATTGCACTATTTGAGGGCGACTGAATAATAGGAATACTACTTCTACTACCTAATTTTCCAAATGATTCAATTGTGACTTCACGTTTCATAACGAAGGAAAAAAAGACTACTAAGACAAATAAAATTGAAATGGGAATTATTAATAAGGTTGAAAAGTTATTGAACCTTTTGTTATAGAACTCGCTGCTCTCTAAAAATTTCTTATCCATAATAATTCCCCTAATTATTTAAAAGGTTAAAGTAATAACCTTTTTTATTTATCAATTCTAAGTGACTACCTTTTTCGACAATTTTCCCTTTGTCTAAAACAGCGATATTATCGGTTTTCTTAGCAATTGAAAGTCTATGTGCTATGAAGATTACCGTTAAATCTTTGATATTCATTAAATTATTCATGATTCTATTTTCAGTAATTGAATCTAAACCACTGGTAGACTCATCAAATATTAAAACCTTAGCTGGTGACAATAATGCCCTAGCAATCGTAATCCGTTGCTTTTGTCCGCCGGACAACGTATTACCATTTTCATCCAGTACTGTCTCAAATTGCAGTGGCATTTTTTCAATGTCCTTATCAATTTCAGCAACTCGACAAGCTCTAAGAATATCATCGTCATTGATATTATCACGGCTACCTAAGGTCAGATTTTCTAAAATACTACCTGAAAAAACATACGGTGCCTGCGGTATATAATTGATGAACCGTCTCAAGACATGTTTATCAATATTTTGAACATCATAATTATTAACATAAACTTTACCCTTATTAGGTTTGAAAAAATCGACTAATAATTTTACTAAAGTCGACTTTCCTGATCCACTCATACCAACAATGGTTAACTTTTCACCTGAATGAATTGTGAGGTTAATATTATTTAAAACATTTTCCCCATAGCCATAACTATAATCCACATTTTCAAGCTTAATATTACCGGTCAAACGCTTAGAATCTGTAATTGAACGACTTTCTTTAAACTCTGAATTAACTAAATAAACTTCATTTAGACGGTTGTTCGCAACTTTGGCGGACTGTAATTTTGGTTGTAAATTAATAATATTTTGTAATGGGTTAACAAAGTATGCCAGTAAAGCGTTATAAGTCATTAACTGACCAACTGATAGTTGATTTTTGGTAACCATAATAGCACCGACCCACAAAACAACCACATTTAAGATTAATTGTAAAAATAGTTTGATTGCCTGTTGAAGCGTATCAACTTTGGTATAGTTAAGACTCTTCTTCAAGAAATCAACAAATTCACTATCTATCTTGCCATATCGTTGTTTCTCACTTGTTAATGCCTTAATGGTTTCAATCCCATGGATATCCTCAATAATGGATGAATTTAATACTGATCCGCTTTCCATTTCCTTTTGATTCAAAGTTTCAAAGGGTTTTGAGAAGATCCAAATCATTACAATATATACTGGTAATGAAATTAAAGTTATAAAAAATAACGTACTGTTTTGAATAACCAAAACAGTACCCATAATAATGACGATTCCGACATCTAAAAACATTGAGATGATCGTACTCGCTAAAGCATCAATAATCTTATTGGCATCATTGAACCGTGAAACAATCTCACCGGTCTTTCTCGTCGCAAAGAAATCCATTGGTAGTTCAAAGATATGCCGGATATATCCTAAAATGATATCAATCGCCAATCTTTGACCAAGAATAGCTAACAGGAAATCCCTTGAATAAGTAAACATTGACTGAAAAATATACAAAACAATTAATCCCAATGAAACGATTGCCAAAGTATTATTCATATTGTTAGGAATATACGTATCAATTACCGTTTGCAAGAAGTATGAACCAAAAATACTGATAATAGTAATTAATAAGGCAGCTAAAATAATATTGATAACTAATCTCTTTTGTTTGAATAAAACGGGAACAAACGAAAAAAGTGATTCTTTTTTATCAACAGTAGATGGTTTGTACTCTGAGGTTGGGGCAAAGAAAAGTGCCACTCCAGTCCATTCAGAAGCAAACTTCCGGTAACTCATTTTAGTTACCTTTACCGTAGGGTCCGGATCAGCAACCAAAATATGGCTTTTAGTACAACCAAGAATCACATAATAATGTTCTAGAGTTTTATTTTTAACAACGTGAGCAATGAAAGGATAAGGGATGTCTTTTTCTTTAAAAAGAGCCATATCTGCTTGAATAGCTTTTGTTTCAAAGTTTAACTTTTGAGCAGTTTTAACTAATCCCAGAGCCGTGGTACCCTCTTTATCTGTTTTAGCTAGGTTTCTCAATCTGGCTATGGAATAGCTTGAACCATAATTTCTTAAAATCATAGCTAATGCAGCGACTCCACAGTCACTTTCGTCTACTTGTGATATGTATATATTCTTCCTTAAACTCAACAGTATATCTCTCCCCCCCTCTAAAATATTTATATTTTATTTTCTCATTAACTACTTACAATTATCTTTTTTAATATTAACGTTGTATATATGCATATTAACGTTAATTTTCTCAATTCCAAACAACGTTAATCTTTACATCTGCGACGTTTATATTCTTTGAAAATTTTTCCTTTCAAAAAAGATACACTTAAACCATCAACTAAATAAAGGGAATCAGCAAAGATGAAAAGTTTAAATAAGTTCTCTACTATTAGCGAAAAGAATTTAGATAATTGTAACGGCGGAAGCTTTAAGGGATTCGTACAAGGCTTTATTAATGGATTGACTGGAAAGAAACATTAGCTAAGGAAAGAACAGCGATGAAAAAATATAAAAAAATCGATAACAATACTCTCAAAAACATTTCTGGTGGAAAGGGACCTTGGAACTATAAAACTGGTTACAATTTAGGTAAATGGATTTCAAAACGCTTTTAAAAATATAAAAGCGAGTAGTAAAACCATCAAAAGGTACTGAGTATATAATTTGA
>NZ_AZFV01000002.1 GCF_001435815.1 Companilactobacillus nantensis DSM 16982
GCTGGACTTCTACGGATAGTAACCGATTTGATAACTTCAGGGATATCTCTACCACATTTAAATTTCATCTCTCCAAGTTTTGGTAACTTGATGTATGAATCACTGACTTGTTGGATATTGTGATTAACATTCTTCGATTGGTAACTCTGGCGGGGATATTTTCTACTTTTGAATTTTGGATAACCAGTATGTTCTTTGAAGAATTTCTTGAATGCTTCTGAAAGATCTTTGTTGGTACATTGTAAGCTAGTACTTTCTACTTGTTTCAAGTAAGGATATTCCTTCTTCAGTAGTGGAAGAAGAATATTCATATCGAAGTTAGATACAAACTTACAGTCATGATTGTTTTCATATCGGTCTTTTTGCATAGCTAACATCAAGTTCCAGACTTTACGAACACATCCGAAATTTCTTTCGATATGTTGAATTTGAAACTCGGTAGGATATATTCGAAGTTTGATTCCTTTTAAAGTCATACATTCACCTCCATTCGTTATGATGTGGGTAAATCATATCATCATGAGGAGATTTATGTTGGTTAAAAAACACGAATGTATGAATATATTTTAAAAAAATTGAGTTGCTCCAGACATTGATTCATCTCGGCAATAAATTACCGAGTTTTCTCAATTAGCAACTTTTATAAAAAGACTTGTAAAAACCCAAATTGGGATTTTGCAAGTCTTCTTTTATTAATTTTTAGTTTAGATATGGTAAAGCTTGGTCGAGTGTTTCAATCATATGTGTTGGCTTAATATCAGTCGTTGCCTTGTTGTGTGGACGATTGACCCAAATAGAAGGCCAATTCATCTTATCAGCAGGAACAATATCAGAAGGATAACCTTCGGCAATGTGCCAGTGATTTTCAGGTGTAAATCCATAATGTTCGTCAACCGTTTTAAAGAAATGTAAATCAGGTTTATAAGCATGAACATCCTCAGCAGTCCAAATATCGAAGGGGACTTGAAGTGCTTTAGCATTAGCGTCGATGATATCCCAAGAAGAGTTAGACATCATAATTAGTTTGTAGCCACAGTCAATGAATTGTTGCAATGTTGAAATGACTTCTGGAAATGGTGTCAAACTGCGATGGGCGGTTAAAACATCGACATAATATTTTTCGAATTGATGATTGAGTCCAAATTGGTAATCAAGATGGATTAAATTGTTACGTGTGAGAATTGAATAATCTTGATAGGGATGCATATTATTCCGATCACTTTGATATTCTGAAAATCTTTGACGAGCTAATTTATGGTCAACACCGATTACTTTAGCAGCGTGTTCAACAGCATCATAAGTTGGTTCCTCGTGAAGTAGTGTTCCGTAACAATCGAAAGTAAGAAATTTTTGCATACAAATGACTTCTTTTCTATAAAATGTATTATATAAAATTATCGTAACATTTTATGAAAAGAAAAACTCATGTTGCTATAATTTTTTGATTAATCGAGCCATTTGAAAACCTTTTCGATGTTATCGCCCCAAGTTTTCCAAGAGTGGTCACCTTCAACTGGCATCCAAGTGTAACGATCCTTTGCATGAATTGATAAGAAATTTTTGAACATAACATTATCTTCGTGCATAAAATCAGCGTCACCACAGAGTGTGAGAATTTCTTGTCTTGGTTGACGATTATTGTAAATATTGGTCAATTGATTTCGAGCAATTTTTTCAGGCGTATTGAAAATGCTGTTAAAGGCTTCCTTAGCCATGGGACATTTAGGATTATCGCGGAAATGTTCAATATCTGTGATTGGTGAAAGTGCAGCTACTTTACTGAATTGCAGGTCATTCAAGAAGGCAATCTTTAAAGCTCCGTAACCGCCCATGCTAGAACCGACAATATAATTTTTTGAACGTTCCTTGGAAATTGGTAGGAGACTTTGCATTTTTGGAATGAATTCGTCAATGAAGTATGAGTAATAAGGGATGAAGTCCGAATCGGAGTAAAAAGCATTTCGTCCCTCAGGCATGATGATGACCCAATTGTGTTCACGAGCAATTTTTTCAATATTAATGTGTCTAATCCAAGCAGAATCGTCACCAGTGTAGCCATGTAGTAACCAAACAGTGGTGTAGTTTTGTTCGTTAGTGTCAGGAACGACGACAGTTGTTTTGAAATAAGTGTGTAAGTAATTAGTACGATAACTAAGATTCATTAATACCATTGTATAAGCCTCGCAATATTGTAGATTCAACCAAATGATAAGCATTTTTTAATCGAAAGTCCATTGAATAGATAGGTAGTTAAATATGCCGCTTCCAAGAGCAAGAAATTTAGGTCGCTGTGGGGACCGACCTGAGCCAAGGTCTCAGGTCTCGATTTTGAGCTCCGCAAAGTACGCGGATCTCAAAACTCGTCCCGTGGTGTAATGGCTAAAGCCATAACGCCACCTACACAGCGACCTAAATTTTTGCTCTTTCCAGCTAGTTATTTTTAATGAGTAACAATTTGTCGTAATTTGCCGTCGTAATTATTACCATAATCACGTGGAAAAATAGGTTATATTCTTACAAATTTACTAAACTAAAAAAAACTACCAGCACTACGGGTTATTTAGGATTAATTAAGTGATGAGTTACTTGTGTTCGTGCTGATACTTTTTGAAATATAAGTAATTAACGTAAAGCTGTAAGACGTCGGTAATGTCGTGCAAATTTAAACCGAAGTATTCGGAAATATTGTTTAGCCGGTAGTTAGTAGTATTACGATGGACTTTCAGTGCTTGTGAGGTCTCCGTTACATTACCGTTATGTTTGAAATAAGCGTCCAATGTCTCGAGTAACTCTAGTCCTGAATTGGTTTTTAGAAAGCCTTTAAAAACACTTAATGTTCGATTAGAGTGAAGATTACTTTCAAGGACATGATTGAGAAAGCTGATTTGTTTGAAATAATAAACGTCAGTTAGTTCCAATTCATTACTGACGTTTATTGTATCCTGAGCCTGTTTAACAGCTTCTTTGAGGTTGATAGTTTGATTGCTGATACCAATTTTTAGGTGGTTATCTTGACAAAATTTTAGGTAACGTAGCAAGTCTGATTTATTTTTAGTGATGATTAACTGTTGTTCGGTCGTCTTGCTGAAAGTAAAGTCGGTTGGGTTCAACTGTAATTTAACTAATGATTTAGTTTCAATAATCACAGCGTAACGCTTAATTGTTAAGTCGATTTTGAGTGCTTGAGCACGCATTTTTAATTCTTCATTATTGAGGATATTATCCGTACTTGTCCATTGATACAGAAAATGGTTGAGACTTTCCTTACGTTGATTTTCTAATTTAGTATTATTGATTTGTGAAATTAGTAATTCCGTCGAAATTTTCAAAAGGGAAGCTAATGGTGTCACTTTCTCTGGATCACCAGTAATTCCGATTACGCCAATCGTTTCACCATTAAATTCAACCGGAATATTGACACCTGGTTGTCCAAACTTACCAAATGATTCTGCCATGGGCTTAGTTTTACCGCTCTGGATCGTATCAATTGCTCCAATGTGGAGGGTGTTTATTCGTTCTTTGTTACCACTAGCAATGATGTAACCTTTTTCGTTCATCATATTAATGTTGTAGGGGACACTCGCCATCATTTTATCAACAATTGACTGTGCCAGATTCGGGTCTAATTTCATTTTTTTCGACTTCCTTGTTCAGTATTATTCAAACTTTCATGAAAATAATAATTTAAAAACTTGTGCATATAAATATTTTACAATATTTTTTTATTTTAAAACATTGATTTATCAAGGAATTATTTTAATTCTTAACTATTTTGCCAATAACCTTTGTGCATTTGTACATTGATTTAGCTAAATTATCACTGTATTATACACTCGTAAATTGATTGTTAAAGATTTAACAATATCACGAGCTATTGAGGAAGGGTGTATTTTTAAGGATGGTTATTGCATGGTGGGCAGCGTTATTGGGGCTGCTTTTAGCGATTGGTTTGATTTTGTTTCGGGTCAATCCAGTTTACGCACTGATTTTTGGAGCAATTGTTGGTTGTTTAGTTGGTGGTTTGTCACTTGCACAAACGACAGATACGATTGTTAAAGGTAGTTCCGGTGTCATGGGGACGATTATTCGCGTTATTGCCGCTGGTGTTTTAGCAGGCGTGATGATGGAATCTGGAGCAGCTAATGTGATTGCTTCAAATATTGTCAATCGTTTTAGTGACCGCTTAGCTATTTTGGCGTTGGCACTTTCAACTATGGTATTAACTGGTGTTGGTATTTTTATTCCAGTTGCAGTTTTGATTGTGGCACCAATTGCTTTGGAAGTTGGTCAAAAAATGCATTATAGTAAGCTTTCGTTACTTGTTGCACTGTCTGGTGGCGGTAAAGCTGGAAATATTATTTCTCCTAATCCAAATACAATTGCGGCTGCCAAAGGTTTCAACGTTGGTTTATCACAAGTAATGATTGCTGATTTTGTTCCAGCTATTGTTGGGTTAATTGTGACAGTTATTTTAGCGACATTAATTAAAAATCGTGGTGAATTTGTATCCGAAAGCGAAAAATTTGAAAGTAAAGCACAAGCAGATTTACCTAGTTTAAAAGCTGCAATCGTTACACCACTAGTTGCAGTAATTTTATTATTGATTACTCCTGTCGGTGATATTTTAGGCTTGAAAGCTTTGGCTGCCTTCAATTTAGATGCTATGTATATTTTACCGATTGCCGGATTAATTGGCACACTAGCAATGGGTCAGGGTAAGAAGTTCTTACAATATATGCAAAAGGGTCTGGCCCGCATGACAGATGTTGTTTTGATTTTAATTGGAGCTGGTGCGATTGCCGGTTTAGTTTCAGTTTCTAATTTGCCACAAAAAGTTGTCGAAATCGTCCAAGCTTCTGGAATTTCCGGAACATTCTTAGCACCAATTGCTGGTATTTTAATGGCAGCTGCCACAGCTTCTACATCTACCGGGGTTATTTTGGCTTCTAATTCATTTAGTAAGTCTATTATGTCATTTGGTATCTCTGGAACTGGTGCCGCAGCAATGGTTCATACGGGTGCCACCGTAATTGATCAATTGCCACATGGTAATTACTTCCACGTAACTGCTAAAGCGGTTGATATGCACTTTAAAGAACGTATGAGTGTCGTCTTTTGGGAAATGCTCGTTGGACTTTCAATGACGATTGTTGCAACATTAATGTATGGAAATTTGTTCTAGAGGTGGAATTATAAATGAAAATTGTTTTAGCTCCAGATTCATATAAAAATTCTTTAACGGCTAAGGAAGTTGCTCAATCTTTACGCAAGGGTTTTGAACGAGTTTATCCAGATGCTGAATATGTTAATGTACCAATGGCTGATGGCGGTGAGGGTACGGTTCAATCATTAGTTGATGCTAAAAATGGACAAATTATAACTGAAGAGGTTATTAATCCGCTAGGCAATAAAACTGCAGCACATTATGGCTTGATTAATGATGGTCAAGTGGCCGTAATTGAAATGGCTGAAGCCAGCGGAATTCAATTCATCAATAAATTCACCCAAAATCCTTATATTACGACTACTTTTGGAACTGGTGAATTGATTAAATCAGCTATTAAGCATGGTGCCAAAACAATCATTATTGGCATTGGCGGTTCAGCAACAAATGACGGTGGTGCTGGTATGGCTCAAGCACTAGGTGCTCACTTGCTTAATGATAAAGGCGAGGAATTGCAATATGGTGGTGCCATGTTACAAAAGCTTGACCATATCGACACTTCCGAGATGATGCCTGAATTAGATGATGTTAACGTAGTTATTGCTTCAGATGTGACAAATCCACTTACGGGACCAGATGGTGCGAGTCATGTTTTCGGTCCCCAAAAGGGTGCCAGTCCAGAAATGGTTGAGTTTTTGGATGGTGCATTGTCACATTATGCAGATATTTTGAAACGTGATTTAAAAAAAGATCTTGAACAAGTCGCTGGTGCTGGTGCCGCGGGCGGATTAGGAGCTGGTTTATTGGCCTTTACTAACTCTCAAATGCGCTCAGGCGTTGACATCGTGGTCGACTATACTGATTTAAAAGCTAAAGTGAAAGACGCCGATGTCGTTGTAACTGGCGAAGGTCAGATTGATTTTCAAACTAAATTTGGCAAGACACCAATGGGCGTAGCACAAGCTACTAAAGCAGTTAATCCTGATGCAACTGTCATAGCTGTTGCCGGTTCGATTGGTGAAAAAATTTCAGAATTATATCCATTAGGCATCGATGCCATCTTCACTTGTGTTCCGGGTGTTGAAGAACTATCGACTGCCATTCAAAATACAGATCAGAACCTACAACAAGTTGCCGAAAATATCGGTCGCTTAATCAAAAATACGCAAAAAAACTAAAAAAATAATAAGAGCGTTCGTAATCGAAATTGATTATGAGCGCTCTTTATTTTTGAGTAGAAAAACTATTTTTTACCGTGTACTTAATTTCATTTTTAATATAGGGAATGGTTTACCCTGATCATCAGTCGCGTGTCTTTTATATGCAACAAAACCAATATGTTCATAGAAACCAACTGCTTGAGGGTTTTGTTCATTGACAGTCAACCTGTCAGCTTGGTAATGATTGATACCAAATTGGATTAGTTGCTTGCCAATACCTTGACCACGATGTTGTTGATCAATAAAAAGCATCGCTATTTCTGAACCATCAATACCCATAAATCCGATGGGTTGCTGTTGATTATCAACGGCAATAATTAAGTTTGGAATTTGCGTCAGAATATCAGGCAGAGAATCTTTGAAATATTGAATGTCAGTTTCAGTTAAGAAGGAGTGCGTATTGCGAACAGCGTTTTCCCAAACGACTGTTAATTGTTTGATAAGCTTTTGACTACGCTTAGTTACTGGAATTATTTTCAAGATTTATCTCCTTATTGTTATCGCGTTGTGCTAGTTAAATATGCCGCCTCCAGGAACAAGAAATTTAGGTCGCTGTGGGGACCGAGTCGAGCCAAGGTCTCGCCTCTCGATTTTGAACCTCGCAAAAGACGCGAGTTTCAAAACTCGTCCCGTGGTGTAAGCACTAAAGTGCTAACGCCACCTTCACAGCGACCTAAATTCTTGTTCCTTCCGGCTAGTTGTTCGTTGTTTTTTATTTTGATGTGTAGAATAACGTTTCCTATAGATTATTTCTCAATTCTGGAGACGGTATAACTAGCACAACGCGTTATTGTTAATAAACTAGTACATAATGATTATTTCCCTGAATTAATCATACTATATTAATTTTAAAAATAAGTTTGAATTAGATTTTTAATTGAAGTATGCTATTTGTCCAGTGCAAACAAGGGGGAAGAATAGTTGAACGATTTTATCGAAGTTGTAGGTGCTAACAATAATAATTTACAGAATGTTTCGGTCAAAATACCCAAGCACCAAATTACTGTTTTCACAGGATTATCCGGTTCAGGTAAATCTTCGCTAGTATTTGATACGATTGCAGCTGAATCGCAACGCTTATTAAATGAGACTTATTCAGCTTTTGTACAACAAATGTTGCCTAAATATGAAGCTCCTCAAGTTGCTGCCATTAAAAATTTGCCAGTTTCCATTGTGATTGATCAGAAGAAAATCGGTGGCAATGCACGGTCTACTGTTGGTACGATTACTGAAATTTATACTGGCCTGCGTTTACTTTACTCACGGATAGCCAAACCATTCGTTGGTTATTCAATGGTATATTCGTTTAACAATCCAACCGGTATGTGCCCCACTTGTCAGGGATTAGGTGTCACTAAGCAAGTGGATATCCATGAGTTGCTTGATTTTGATAAATCGCTTAACGAAGGTGCTATTCAATTTCCGACTTTTCAACCTGGTGGTTTTCGTTGGTTACGATATACAGAAACAGGTAATTTTGATAATAATAAAAAAATTTGTGATTATTCAGATAAAGAATTAGAAAAACTATTATTTGATAAAGGAAGTCAACCAGATAATCCGACATCAAAATGGCCTAAAACGTCCAAGTATATTGGAATAGTTGAACGCATAAAAACGACAATTATGGAAAAAGGTGGATTACATTATCAGAAAGCTTTAAATGAAACTTTTAATGAACAAACTTGTCCAGATTGTCACGGAACGCGAGTAAATAAAATGATTCGGTCAGCCAAAATTAACGGTCAATCAATTGCAGATTGTAGTGAAATGGCAATTGATGATCTGATTGCTTTTTTACAGCAAATACAAGGTAATCAAGAAATTAATTTAGTGTTGAAAAATCTCCTAACTAGATTAAATAGTTTAAAAGTTGTCGGATTAGATTATTTAACGTTAAGTCGTTCAACTACTTCACTTTCTGGTGGTGAGTCGCAGCGAATTAAAATGACTAAGCATTTGAATAGTGCATTGAGTGATGTTTGTTATATTTTTGATGAACCAAGCGTTGGTCTACATCCACAAGATTTGATGGGAATTAATAAGATTTTTAAAAAATTACGTGATCAAGGGAACACCGTGCTACTAATTGATCATGATCCAGATGTTATTAAAATTGCTGATAACGTGGTTGAAATGGGTCCCGGAGCTGGGAAAAAGGGCGGTCAGATTACCTTCGAAGGTACATATCAAAACTTATTAAGCTCTCAAACTGTAACAGGGCAGGCATTATGTCAAAAGCATTCTTTGAATACTAATAAAAAAGATTTTCAAAATTTTTACCAACTACAGCATGCTCATAAATATAACGTTCAAGACGCTTCCATAAAAGTTCCTAAGAACGCTTTAACCGTTGTTACTGGTGTTGCTGGTTCTGGTAAGAGTACATTGATTCGAGAACTATTTACCAAGAAATATCCTCAAGCAGTGACATTTGATCAAAGTGCTATTAAAGGAAGCAATCGCTCAAATATTTTAACTTACTTGGGTGTTTTCGATGAAATTCGTAAACAGTTTGCCAAGGTTTCACAGCAACCAGTTTCACTTTTTAGTTTTAATGGGCAAGGTGGTTGTCCAGAATGTCACGGAAAAGGATACATTAAATTTGATTTGGCATATATGGGGGATGTTAAACAAATCTGTGAAAAATGTCATGGTAAACGGTACAGTGATGAAGCTTTAAAAATTAAGTGTCAGGGGTTAAATATCTTTGAAGTATTACAACTAACGGCTAGTGATGGCTTAGGTCTGTTTTCTAAACGAATTGATCAAGTTTTACAAAATTTATTGGACGCTAATTTGGGATACTTGAACTTTGGACAAAGTTTAGATACTTTATCTGGTGGCGAATTACAGAGATTAAAGATTGCTAAAAGTTTAGGTGAATCAAAACAAAGTAATTTATTGATTTTGGATGAACCAAGTACAGGCTTACACGA
This sequence comes from Companilactobacillus nantensis DSM 16982, assembly GCF_001435815.1. Lineage (GTDB taxonomy): Bacteria > Bacillota > Bacilli > Lactobacillales > Lactobacillaceae > Companilactobacillus > Companilactobacillus nantensis. Next base: position 9,324 of record NZ_AZFV01000002.1, read on the forward strand.
ATCAGATATTAAACAATTATTGAGTTTAATGAAAAATTTGATAACAACTGGTAAAACATTGATTGTTTTAGAGCATAACTTATCAATCATTTCACAGGCACAGTGGATTATTGACTTGGGACCACGTGGTGGACGTTATGGTGGACAGATACTTTTCCAAGGTTATCCAGTTGATTTAATCAAGAATCAGACTTCATTCACCGCCCAACATTTACGCAGTTTTTGCTTGTCAACAAACCACTAGTTGCGTGATACTTATATAGTAGAGATGTTTTTAGAGGTGATAACGCAAATGAATAATGAAATTAAATATATTATGGATGAACTTGGGGTTATCTATGGTTTTTATCAAGATCAATTTAGTTTAAAACGTATCAAAAGTTATATTTTGAGTATGCCAGAGGGTAAAAAAATTGTGAATGTGACTGCTGGCAAGGTACCCATGTATGACCATCAAGTAGATTTACCAATCGCTGAGTTTAGTGATAAAAGTGATTCAGTGGGTCTATTGCAAGTCAACCACACAATGGTTAATAATCGTGCAGCAGAAGATATTTCGAATGATACGCAACGAATTATTGAATTAGTCAAACGATTAATTAAGTTGGTAGCACCTAAGTAATTATGTCGTTGAAGTCAGAATAAGGTTCTTTCTTAAGTTTGGTTAGATGCCGTTTCTTGCACCCAGAGGTTGGTGTATTAGCTATTTTTAGTGTTAGTAGAATGGAATACAAAAAAGACTAGATTTGCTCAAAATAATCTAGTCTTTTTTGTTTTTCCGGTTAGTGTATTCTTTATTTTGAATCGTTTAACCTTTAGATAGAAATGACCCAATGCTCTTTAGTCTACTTTGTTTGATTTTTACGTTGTTTCCAGACATTGTATAGGATATCTTTTAGAACGAGCATTGCATCTTGCTCAGTGAGACTATAGTCTTGTTTTAATTCTTCCAACATGATATTTATCCTTCGAGCGTAATTGGGTATATTCACATCATTTTGGTATTTAAGAAGAATCGGGTATTTATTTCCCCAAACATTGGTCCAATTAACTTTCTCTTCAGATTCAGGATTGGTTTTATCAATAGTTTCTTGAATTTCTTTAATATCAAGATCAAAGTCAATCAGTTCATCTAAAGATACATTATATAATACCGACATTTTCTTTGATTGACGAATATCAGGAACTGTTTCATCCGTTTCCCATTTTGAAATAGTTTGTCTACTGATTCCTAATTTCTCGGCCACTTCCTCTTGAGAAAGGCTAGACCGTTTTCGTGCTTGAAATAAGCTATTGCCAAGATTCATTATTGCGCCTCCTTATTGGTTGATAATTTTAGTATATGTTTTACTATGGACTGTTCCCACCAATTATAACTGTCAAATATGCTCGGTTTCTTTACTTAGATATAAAAAAACCCCAGTCAACTGCAGAATGTTGACTGGGGTTTTTTACTTGTATATTTATTTGAGAAGGATTTAATTTTGAATGTGTGAATGTACGGAGTAATTTAATTAGATCAAGTTGGCAATTTGCATAAGAATTGGCACAACGATAACGAATAGAACAGTTGATGTTGTTACTAAGTTAGTAGCATAATCAACGTCACCATGTGATTGGTCAACTAGGATAGGCAAGACAGCCAAACCAGGAGCAGCTGATTGGATAATGAATGAGTTTGATTCGATAGTTGGTAATGAACCACCCATTACTGAACCACCAATCAAGATAATACTGATCATGATAGCTGGAGCAACGACGAATCTACCAAGTAGGGCAAGGATTGTATCGCGGTCGAATTTGATTGATTTCAAACCGGCATCAGCTAAGATAATACCAATGTAGATAAGTGACATAGGTGTAACGATACCACCGACCATATCAAGGGTCTTGTTAATCCATTCTGGTACAGGAATAGCAAGAAGCAAGAATACTAGTGATACTAAGAAACCAACAAGTGGAGCAGGAAGTAATTTCTTCCAGTTGAAGTCTTTTTTAGCACCTTTTTCAACAGTTGGATCATCACTTGAGATAAAGAAGATACCAATAGCCCAAGTTGAAATTGTGTTCATAACATAGTAGATAAGGAAGTAAGGCAAACTCTTAGTACCGAACAAAGCCATGTTTAAAGGTAAGCCAATGAAGATTGTATTAGCATTAACGAACATGTTAATGAATGTACCACGGCGACCTTTACGAATACGGAAGACCTTAGTTAAGATCCAAGCAACGATGTAACCAATTGTAAAACTGGCGAAGGTGAAAACTAAACCACCAGATAGACTTGCTAGTTTGTCTCGGTTCAAATACTTAAGAACAGAAACGAAGATTGATGCAGGTAAAGCAATTTTCATAATGATGAAAGAGATATTGCCTTTAAATTCATCGCCCAAACGACCGGAACCTCTTAACCAGTACCCCAAAGCGATAACAAGAACGATTTCAGCAACACTTTCCAGTGAAGTAATAAATGCTTCCATGAATAAATTCCCCTTTATTTGACAAATATGTTAATTAATATTTAGGTTCCCACTTGATGTCAGCAACAGCTTGTTTAGCGTCTTTAGCATCAGTAAGTTTTTCGTCGATAGCTTGTTGAGCAACACCGACAGCAACTGTCATACTAAATTCATCCAATTTTGAAACTGGAGGAAGAACAGCAGCACCTGGTTGTGTAGGGTCAACGATACCACCTAATGAGTGAGCAGCTTTGTTGATCATACCGTCTGATAGAACCTTAGCGTTAACAGCCATTGAACCAAGACCAAGACCTGGGTAAACCAAAGCATTGTTAGCTTGACCAATATGGTATGTAACACCGTTGTATTCAACAGGTTCAACTGGAATACCAGTAGCGATAAGAGCTTTACCATCAGTCCACTTCAAAAGATCTTCAGCCTTAGCTTCTGCTAATTTTGTAGGATTTGATAGAGGGAAGATGATTGGACGTTCTGTGTGAGCAGCCATTTCCTTGATGATAGGTTCTGTGAATGTACCAGGTTGTGTTGATGTACCAACTAAGATTGTTGGGTGAACTGCTTTAACAACAGCTTCCAAGTTTGTTAGTTCATCAGCGTTACTGAATTCACTACGTTGTCTAGTAAATAATTTTTGTTCTGGTGTTAAGTCTTCAGTGTCATCGAACAATAGACCTTGCTTGTCAACTAAGTAGAAGTGTTTTCTAGCTTCGTCTTCTGAAAGACCTTCTTCAACCATGGCATCAAAGATACGTTTTGTGATACCAGCACCAGCAGTACCAGCACCAAATGACAAGTAAACTTGATCAGTAAGTTTTTCTTTAGAAATGTTCAATGCTCCAAGGATACCGGCAAGTGTAATAATACCTGTACCTTGAATATCATCGTTAAATGTCAAAATGTTATCTTTGTACTTGTTCAAGATATTAGCAGCATTGCTACGGCCAAAGTCTTCAAAGTGCAAGTACATGTCAGGGAACAAGTCTTCGGCAGTTTCAACAAATTTGTCAACAAAGTTGTAGTACTTGTCACCTGTAACACGTTCGTGATGGTTACCCATGTATAGGTCATCAGCAAGTAATTCTTTTCTGTTTGTACCAACATCAAGCACAACAGGTAGAACTGACTTAGGATCAACACCAGCAGCAGCTGTATAAACCATCAATTTACCAACAGAGATGTCAACACCTTGGACACCCCAGTCACCAATACCAAGAATACCTTCACCGTCAGTAACAACGATCAACTTGATGTCGCGACCTTCTGAAGCATTCTTTAATGTAGCTTTGATATCATCTTGGTCATCGATTGATAGGTAAGCAGCATTTTGTGGGTCTAAGAATAAGTGACTGTAATTTTCAATTGTGTCAGCGATAGTTGGATCGTAGACAACAGGCATGAATTCGTTAACGTGTTGACTGAATAATTTGTAGAATAAGGTAACGTTTTCGTTGAATAAGTCCATCAAGTACATTCTCTTTTCTAAGAATGTTTCTTTACTTGAGTAGTTTTCGTAGGCTTGTTCTACTTGTTGGTCCAAAGTTTGGACGAAAGGTGGTAGTAAACCTTCGATATGATTTTCTTTTCTTTCTTCTTTAGTAAAGGCAGTACCTTTGTTTAAGAAGTGATTATTTAATAAATCTAAACCAGTATATTTCATAAATTTAATGCCTCCTAATTAACTTTCGTGTTGTACTATATACCCTTATAAAAAATATAGTCAAATATGTTATTATTGATAAATAATATTTATAAGTGGGAAGTTGGTAGATGAAAGATGCCGTCTCCAGCATCGAGAAATAGTTACTGGCTGTGCGGACCGGTCTGAGCCAAGGTCTCAGACCTCGGTTTGAAGCCTTGCCAAAATTCGGCAAGGCTCCAAACACGCCCGGTGGTGTAAGAGCTAAAGCTCTAACGCCACTTTCACAGCCAGTAACTATTCTCGATGTTTCCGACTAGTTTTTGGATTTGATTTTTTAGATTAATGAAATGTAAAAAAATTATGACAAATTTACTTTAAATTGATAACTAAAGGATAGAAGAAAATTTTGAGTTCTAAAAATTTCTAAGCTGGCGTGTTGTGTTGGTTGATTTGTAACCACTAATTTCAATTTTGTCTATGATGTATTTTTGCCATAACTTTATATATATCTAAAGCTTGAAAGTAGTCTTTAAGCTTTGGTACTCTAGCAATTTGAAAAAAAAAAACAACGAATAAATTAGCTGGAAAGAGCAAGAATTTAGGTCGCTGTGCAGGTGGCGTTAGGACTTTAGTCCTTACACCACGGGACGAGTTTTGAAACTCGCGGGTTGTGCGAGGTTCAAAATCGAGGTTCGAGACCGCCATATGGCTCGAACCGGTCCCCATAGCGACCTAAATTTCTTGCTCTTGGAAGCGGCATATAAATTTCAGATTATAATTATAGGTGAGAAAATGAATTTAAAAGATTATCAATATTTTAAAAAATTATCAGAATTAAAAAATTTCTCTGATACTGCTAATTTCTTTGGTGTCAGTCAACCGACAATTACTTATTCTTTGAAACGACTTGAAGATAGTTGTGGCTTGTCGCTTGTTAAACGGAAAAGTTATGCTAATTCATTGTCGTTGACGTATGCTGGGGAACAGTTATTGATGCATATTAATCGAATTCTTCAAGAAAACGATTTGATTAATGTTGATATGGAACGGATTAAACGTGAAAAAATTGTTATGGGATGGCCACCAATTATTACTAATTACGTAATCCCTAAGGTTTTTGATTCATTGCGTGACGAAGATCTCTTAGCTGCAATTGAACCAGTTGCCGATGGTTCGAAGGAGTTATTGGAGAAACTTAAAAATGGCGAAATTGACATGTCATTTTTAGGAACAACTGTTTTACCACAAGAAAATCATTTAGATTATCAGCTTTTAAAGGAACATCAATTTAAATTTATTGCTTCAGCAGATAAAGACATTTCACATATCAAAACGATTGAGCAATTATTTGAAGAAGATTTTATTTCATTAGATGAAAAATCAGTTCACAGTCAAGTTCTACGTCGACTGACAGAACATTACAATGTCACCCCTAAAACAATGTTTCAAACTGATGATTACAAGTTAATGTTGAATTTAGTTAAAGCAAATAAGGGTATTAGTTTCATTACCGAGACCGCATTTCAAGGAGTGCCAGGTATTCAAGTAATTGATATGGACGATATTCAACTGCCAGCTTTTTATATCTTGTTTGTTTATCGTCACAACATGGTTGGTAGTGAAACATTAGGCAAACTGATGCATATTTTTAAGAGCATATATAAAAAATGATATTTATTTATAAATAAAACGTGGTATACAGGTATAGTCCAGTAACGTTACAATGTAAATGCCAATCATTATTGGTGTGAATCAGTGGTAACTGTATATAATAGGAAATTATATCTCATCAATATATTAGTTTTTATTATGTTTTTATTACATTATTATCACTTTTTATAATTAAAATGGATGAAATTATGAGGGATAGGGCATGGTTACAACCGTCCATTTTAACGTTAGGAAGCCAGTATGACTGGCTTTCTTTCTTTTTTTCGGTAAGTTTATAAAAATATGTCCAATTTGGACAAAATACTGATTTCAAATTTGATTGTGTTATCATTACTAATGAAGAGGAAATCAATTCCTACGTTTCCTCTTTCTTGATAATTTCATGATTATAATAGTTAAATAACTATTGTCGATATAATGGTGGTTCCTCCCTGAGCTGCCATTTTTTGTCTAATTAAAAAAATTATAGGCCCACATTCAGAGATGAATGTGGGCCTTTTTTGAATTTAAGAGTAAATAAATTGAAATATTATTGTTTGGCTTGGTTACTTCAGCGTCTATTATGACCAGATTACCAAGGCTTAAAGTGCGTTTTTAGTTAAAATAAATAAGCTTTTCCCACTGCTAACATGTCGGCATTTTGCTGATTCAATAGTGGGGGCAACTGATCGAATGGAAAGTATTTTAAGTCAAGCGTTTCGTTTGTTGCTTCTTGCAATGCTTGACCGCCAACTTGCTTAACTAAATATAGCTTAGAAATTACTTGAGCTTCATCGCCGTTAGGATAAGTTGTGAAACCTTGATCGAAAATTCCTAGGGACTGAACGATTTCAACATCAATACCAGCATCCTCTTTATATTCGCGGATACAGGCTTGTTCGAACGTTTCGCCATATTCTAGGTAACCTCCGGGCAAACTCCAGTTATGAGTGTCTGTTCTCAGATTTAAAAGAACTTCTTTTTGAGAGTTAACAAGAATTGCCCCGGCCGCGTTTAAAATTATGGGACGATGACCAACTAAACGACGAATTTCTTGAATGTAATTTGCCATAAGTGTAGCTCCTTTTTCATCTAAATTAACTCTAGTATGGCACAGACAACTATGCAAAAATAGAAGAGTCTTATTTTCAACATTTTGTTAAAACTGTGTTACAGCAATATGAGAGTAATTTTCTATGGTATAATTTTTATTAATAAGCGATTTAGGAGTTTTTAGTATGAATTACAATGAGAGTCAACAAAAAGAAATTGCACAATATGCTATCGAGCATGACAACAATTACAAGGCTACCGGTGAGAAATACGAAATTTCATATCAACAAGTGGCCGCTTGGGTCAGAAAATATAAAAAAGGCTCAACGATGACAAAAAAATCTAAGACTGAGAAACCACAAGAGAATAAACCAACGACAACTGAAACTAGTACACTTGATGTATTAAGCCGTAAAGATCCTGTTCTTGAAGCCCAGTTGATAGAAGTTAAAAAGCGATTGGGATTGATTTAGATGAAGCAAATCATTTTTGTTTGTTTAGGCAATATCTGTCGTTCACCGATGGCAGAAATGATGATGAAACAGTTGGTTGCTGAGAAAGGCTTGAGTGAAGAAATTCAGATCCAGTCACGGGCAACCTCAACTTATGAAATTGGTAATTCTCCACATCCAGGGGCGATTCGGGAATTACAAAAGCAGAATATTCCAATTGTTGAACATGTAGCTAAGCAAATCACAACGGCTGATTTCGATAAGGCAGATGTAGTTATTGGCATGGATCAGCAAAATATTCTCGATTTAAAACAAATGGCACCTGTTTCTGACCAAGCGAAAGTTCATCTAGCGTATGAAATTGTCGGTAAGGATGATGAAGTGCAGGATCCTTGGTATGATCATAAGTTTGACCGTACTTATCGTCAGTTAAAAGAGCTGTTACCATTGTGGTTAGATAAAGTCATTTCAAATTAATTAAAATTTTTTCAACTTAAAATATGAAGAACTGGTAATCAATATTGATGAACCAGTTCTTTTTTTGTTCTTAAAAATTATCAACCAGTATTAAATAAATGTTTAAACATTAAAACTTTGACATTAATATCCTCATTAGCGTTTTTTTGAAAGTCACTCCTAAAGTGGTTTTATGCATGGTAATCATACATTTTGATAATTCACAAAGTTTTAAAAATTAAATATTTGACGAGATGTTTAAAAAATTGAATTCACAAATAGCAAAATCCGAACAAATAAAAACCATTGTTAGATTAATATTTGGCACTCCATTTTGAACGAAAGTCTTTATAATATTTTGGATCAGAAAGCCTTTACACGAATGATAAGATTTAAAAATCATTTGTGAAAGGGTGTTTTGTTTTATGAGAAAGACACGACCAACGTTAATATTGGCCTGCCTTTGGTTAATATGTTCGAGTTATTTTACTACTCCAGTAATGGCCGAAACGACTGAAGATCAGCCCGTAACGAGTGCTGGTTTAGAAACGATTATTGAACAAGAAGAAGATAATGAAGTTACAATCAGCTACGTTTTGGAAGATAAAAAAGAATTAGTTTTAAAGACCGATCATGAGGAAATGATTGATTTAGAAGCCTTGAAAGAGGAACTAGGTGCCGATAATGTTCAATCGACTGATTCGAAACAAGAAATAGTTGTTACATTAGATAATCCTGATTTAATTGATTTTAAATTACATGTTTCCAAAACAGTACCGTTTTTATTGACGGTTCAAGATGCTGACCGTAAAGATATGTTTAAGCATCAGTTTAATCATACCGAAAATGTCGATCCACTCGTTGATGATGATCCAGCAGAAGAATCAACGTGGACGCGGGTTGATAAATTGCGAGTATCTAAAGGACCAGTTTTAAAAAATAGTGACGGGTCTTGTATGCAACCGATTCTTTATTTTGGAGACTATCGCTATTCTGAAAGTGGTGTGATGAAGGTATCATCAACATGGATTCCTCGTCGGAAGTCGCGTGAGAATAGTTTGACAGCACCTAATAGTGGGATTATTTATTCAGAACCTGGTGGTAAGATTGAAGATGGAACTAATAATCCTAAAAATCACATTTATACGACTCATTATGGTGATTCGCAAAATAAAGATTTTAATCCCGCTTTGAGTGCCCAAGAAGACCTGCCTTATGGAACTCCGACAAGTTACACCTCTACTAATTTATTTAATTTTGTTTCCCATTCTGATAATTGGCGCAAACCGGGGACTTCTGGACCTAATAAAGTTGGGAAGTCGTATGCAATGCTAGGTGAGCCAAATTTGTATTATCGCATAGACCCTAAAACGGGATTTGAAGAGCAACGGTTAGTCTATAAGCAACGAGCTTTTTACAACGATCACTTGGGAAAGACTAATCCTGAAATTACGACAAGGATTAAAATGTCATTTACTAAGACAGGTCGTGTTGTGACTGATATTGCCTTTAAAAATACTGGAAAAGTTTTATTTAATAACTTCAGTGGTTTTTCTAATCATGATTTATCATTGAATAAAGATGGAACTGAATTAACTGATAAAAATGGTAAGAAAATAGGTAATTATATTTCGATTCGGTCGTTAGGTAATGAGCGTGGAATGTATTTTCAGGCTCCTAATAATGAAATAAGAACGACGATTTATATGGATCATGAAAAAGGACCAGCAGCCTGGGCAGCAAGATCAGCTAGTCGGGGATATCTAGCAACAAAGGGTTACATTCTTAAGCCTGGTTTTCTTGGATTCATCGGTTCACATAAGGAGGCGTTTTATCCATGGAAAATTGGAAAGCCGATGGATAAAAACTTTTACGATAAAAAGACTAATACGTATAAGTTTTCTTACACGCCAGATGGTATTAGTAACGCCTTTGTTGATCAAAAGGATTTAGGAGACAAGGGTCAAAAAATGGCTGCCGGAACTAGATTGGGAACTAACAAAGAAAAGGATCCACAATGGGATGCAGGAGTGACGATGCGTTCTTCACCGATTGATTTAGAAGTCGGAAAAACAGTTCATATTCAATATGGGACCGTGATGGATATTCCCGGAACAGTTTCGCATCCTGTGGTAGAGTACGATGAAATTGGCACGGAACATTTCCCGAAAGTTTTAACATTAGGGACAGAAAATATGATTATGGAGGGCCATTGGTATGATTTTGATAGTCGGAATGTTTCCATCAAGTATGCGATTGATAGTGAGGACCCGGAAGATATTCAAAAAAATACTTTAATGGACGATACACAAACTGAGGAAGAAGCAGTCATGGGAAGATTTCATGATTTTTCTCAAAAAGTTAGTTTAGATGGTTTGGAAAAAGGGATGCATAAAATGTACCTAATTGCTGAAGATGGCGAAGGTAATAAATCGATTCTTCAAGAACATAATTTCAAATTGATTAAATCGGCTGTGGAAAATAAAGGTCCCCAGATTGATATCACTTCTCCGACAGGAACGAAACGAAATCCTTATATACCAGTGACTGATAAGTTTAATTTACAGGGCTTTTGGTCAGATCAAAATAGTAAGAAAATTAAATCAATCAGCTATGCGGTTGATGGTGGCACGGAAAATGTTGTACAAGAAGATATTGATAATCCCGCCTTGGGTGAATTAGTCCCTTGGAAAATTAAGGCCTACAATATTTCCGAATATAATGATTTTGAAAAACATCGATTAGTTGTCAAAATCACTGATGAAAATAATCAGGTTGATACAGATATCTTTTACTTTAAACACGTTGGTGGCGGAACTCATTTAGTTGCTCCTGAAGAAATTGATTTTGGTAGGGTGTCTGTTACACCAACATCCGATCAACCTATTCCAACCAATTTGAACGGTAAGAAAGTCTTGTTAGAAGATTTTCGAAAGGAAGGAGCAAGTCCGTTGAAAATCAAGTTATCCATTAAAAAGTTCTACAAAGTTACGGATAATGTTGATACCGACGACGAGGATGATGGTGATGATAGTCTGTCGTCAATCGAATCACGTGCTTCGTCCAGAGATTCACTGGTTCATGATGTGATTTGGAATGGACAAGCCGTTAATTCTAAACATTTAATTGTTGGTAGAACAGATGGTTTCAAAAGTGATGAATGGCGCCAAACGACTGATTTGACACCAGAAATCGAGAAGAAATTACAATTGAATTTTCGAGCTAAAGAAACTGGAGTTTCAACTGGAAAATATATGAGCCAATGGACATGGTCAACCGTTGATTCCATTCAGTGAAAAACCTGATGTTAATTATCTATAGACAAAACAAAAACACCTAAAATTTTATAGGTGTTTTTGTTTTGTCCAAAATTATTTTTTTGTTCTTATAACATAAGAATCTAATAGAATTCGACTGATAACTTGTAATGGTAGGCGTGATCGGACTTCGTAATCAGGGAAATATGAAGTCTGAGATTTATAGCCCAATAAAATCATTTCGGAGTATTTAGCAATTGAGCTAGTTTCGTTTGTCGTTATCGTAATGGTACTAACACCATTGTTGAAAGCATTTTTGGCACCAGTTACTAATTCTTTGGTTTCCCCGTTTAGACTAATGATGATAACTAGTGCTTCACGCTTAATTCGTTTACTCATTGTAACAATGATGTTGGGATCGGAACTTAAAACACAGTTTTTGCCTAATAGCTGTAATTTAACAAGCATTTCTTGAGCGATAAATTCAGAGAATCCTCGAGCAAAAATATAAATGTCCGTTGACTCGCGAATTTTTTGAACGGCATCTTCAATTGAACCGACATTGAGCATGCTAAGAGTATTGTCGACTTCATATTTATTTTTAAAAATAGCTTGTTTAATATCATGGTCAACTTTTTCTAAGTTTTGATATTGAGAGTTATTTTTTCCCTTAGTTATTAGTTGCTGACGAAAATCAGTATAACCAGAATAACCCATTTTCTTAGTTGTCCGGACAATAGTTGCAGTCGAGACATTGGCATCTTCGCTCAATTTAACAATCGAGAGATCGGGGATGTCATTGAGATTTTCTTGAATATAATCCCATAAGTATTGCTCAGAGGAACTTAATTTATTTGTCATTACAAATCATCCTAAATTGTAAAGATTTTTTCGATATAATGGTCATGTGGTACGTTTATGAAAACATTTACATGATAACACAAGTTATGATGTATATATCAGTTGGTGCCAGTTAAATATGCCGCTTCCAAAAACAAGAAATTTAGGTCGCTATGGGGACCGGTTCGAGCCAAAGGACGGTCTCGAACCTCGATTTTGAACCTCGCAAAAACCACGAGTTTCAAAACTCGTCCCGTGGTGTAATGGCTAAAGCCATAACGCCACCTACACAGCGACCTAAATTCTTGCTTTTTCCAGCTATTTCTTTGTTAATGTACGACAATTTGTCATAGTCGTACATTATAGATAATTTTCGACAGTTCTCCTTTAAGTATAGTTTAAAAAATTAGTCGGAAGATGTGGAAATCCACATCTGGAGACGGCAACTGAATAATTAACCAGCACAATTCTTATGAAATTGAAAAGGGGTTAAATAAATGATTTATACCTGTACTTTAAACCCGGCGATAGATTTATTTATTGAAACAGATCATCTTAAACCGGAAGTTGTAAATCGAACAAATAGTTATGACATTCAACCAAATGGAAAGGGTGTCAATGTTTCCTTTATTTTGAAACATCTTGGCGTTGATAATACTGCTTGGGGCGTTGGGGGCGGTTTTACTAGTAATTTTATTGAGGAGTCACTTCAGAAAAAGGGCATTGCAACTGATTTTACCCATATTGATGGTATTTCACGTATCAATGTGTTTACTCGTGTGGTCGATACTGATACCGAATATAAAGAAGTTAATAATGGACCAGAAGTCAGTGAAGACAAGGTGACAGAGTTTCTCCAAAAAGTTGCTAAATTAACGAATGACGATAGTCTCGTCGTTTCAGGTAGTTTTTCGAAAGGGATTCCAGCAAATATAATTGTTAAAATTTCCGAAATGGCTGAAAAGCAAGGTTTCAAGCTGATAATTGATACGAGTTATCCTGAGGTAGTAGATGCAATCGGTCACCAACCATTTTTGATTAAACCAAATGATGAGGAATTATTATCGTGGTTTGATCAACCAAGCACTGAAGATATAGATGTATTAGTGAAATATTCCAAAGAATTACTTAAAAAAGGTGCTCAAAATATTTTGTTATCACTCGGCGCTAAAGGGGCGCTCTTCGTCAATGAAGATTATGTTTTGTTTGGCAATGCCCCTAAGATAAAAGTCGTTAATACGGCCTGTTCTGGTGATACGATGTTAGGAACTTTCCTAGCTGGTTTGGAACAAAAAATGTCACTTGAAGATAATTTACAACGTAGTATTGCAGCTGCCAGTTCAACTGCTGCCAGTGCAGGGTTAACGGATTTTAAAGATGTCGATAAATTAATGCAACAAATTACAATTAAACAATTGGAGGGATAAGTTATGGCAAAGTATAAAATTATTGCTGCAACTGGTTGTCCGACGGGGATTGCTCATACTTATATGGCTCAAGAAGCTTTGGAAGAAGCTGCTAAAAAACGTGGTATTTCCATTAAAGTTGAGACACACGGACAATCTGGGGTTGAACATGCTTTTACACAGTCAGAAATTGATCAAGCAGATGGAGTTATCATTGCAGCCGATAAGGATGTTGATATTGACCGCTTTGATGGAAAACGTCTGATTAACGTTTCAGTTACGAAAGGTATGAAAGAACCAGATGAGTTAATTGAGAAAATTTTAAACGATAAGAATGTTCCTGTTTATCATGGATCTGGTAGTGGAAAAACTAATGGTTCTGAGGAAGCAGAATTAACGGGTACATTTTGGCACAAGATGTATGTATATTTAATGAATGGTGTTTCACATATGTTGCCATTGGTCGTTGCAGGTGGTGTTTTAACAGCCGTTTCATTTTTCTGGGGTATTAATTCAGCTGATCCCAAGAGTGCTGAGTACAACGCCTTAGCTGCTTTACTTAATACTATTGGTGGTTTTGCCATGAATTTGATGGTACCAGTGCTCTGTGCTTATATTGCGGAAGCAATTGGTAAAAGAACTGGTTTAGTTATCGGTTTTGTTACAGGTATGATTGCTTATTCTAATGGTACCGGCTTTTTAGGCGGTATTGTTGGTGGCTTCCTAGCTGGATACGTGGCTGTCCTCTTAGCAAAATTATTTAAATCATTACCTAAGTCACTTGATGGTTTGAAATCAATCTTTATTTTTCCGGTATTAGGTGTTCTGATTTCAGGAACAATTATGTGGTATGTTTCAGTACCAATGAAAGATATCAATCAAGGAATGATGTCTTTCTTAAAGAGTATGGAAAATACTAGTCCAATTTTACTTGGATTGATTGTTGGTATTATGTGTGCTGCCGACATGGGTGGTCCAATTAACAAAGCTGCTTACTTAACAGGTACAGCTTTGTTAGCACAAGGTAATTACTTCTTCATGGCTGGAGTTTCCGCAGCTTGTATCGCTCCGCCACTAGCAACTGGTTTTGCCGTTCTCTTCAACAAAAAAGCTTATACCGCTAAAGAACGTAGTGCAGGTTATGTTAACTTCTTACTAGGTTCAACTCATATTACTGAAGGTGCTATTCCGTTTGCGGCCAAGAATCCGTTATTAAATATTCCATCATTTATGATTGGCTCCGCAATTGCTGCTATCTTGTCGTATGTAACCAAGATTTCAGTACCCGCTCCACATGGTGGCTTTATTGTTTTACCGCTAGTTAATAAGCCATTCTTGTGGGTTCTCTGGATCGTGATTGGTGCTTTGGTCTCAGGATTCTTGCTATCACTAATTGCTGGTCGTCAAAGTCGTCATGATGCTGCTATCGTGGCAACACCAGTGGGTAATGTAGCAGTTGAGAGTGATCCAGAACCTGTTTCTACGGAAACAAAACAAAATGATTTGAGTGAAATTATTAATGAGGACAACATTGCTTTAAATGTTGATGTTGCTTCAAGAGACGAATTGTTACAATATTTAGCAGATTTTGCTAAGAAACTCGGTTATGCAACTGATGCAAGTGCTGTAGATAAGAAATATTTAGCACGTGAAGCTGAAAGTTCAACAGGTATGGAGAAGGGAATTGCTATTCCTCATGCCCAGGATAAAACCATCAATCGTTCCGCTATGTTGATTGCCAAACTAAAACAACCAGTTGAGTGGAAAACATTTGATAATCAACCAGTCGATATTGTGATATCATTCTTGATTCCTGACCAAGATGATGGCAGTAATCATTTGGAATACTTATCTAGTACTTCAAAATTGTTGATGCACGATGAATTTGTTGAAGCTTTGCGGAATGCTAAGACTAAAACTGAAATTTTGAAATTGTTTCAAGAATAATTGAGACTTTACAATGTTTGATAAAACTAATATGGTAGATACATAAGGCATTGACCTTATGTGGACTTCGAGTCCGTAGTATGTGTAATCATACTTTAGAGACCTTATCTCTTATGAGATGGGTCTTTTTTTGTTTGATGAAAGCACTTACTGAAAAATAATAGTATTATATAAAGAAAAGAAGGGAGATTGATTTTATGTCATTTTGGCAAAAAATTGGTGATTTTCTGAATCCAAGTAGCAGTTCACAAACAATTAGGACGAATGATCAAAATGTAACAGGATCACAAAAAGAGCCCATGAGTGATTTTTCACAAATTTTAGATGTCAAAAATATTGTCGTTGATGTAGATGTCAAATCCCGAGATGAATTGTTAAAATATTTATCTAATTTAGCGCAAACAAACGACAAATCAATTGATGAAGAAGCAATCTATGGAAAATATTTAGTACGTGAAAACGATGCGGCAACTGATTTGGGTGATGGCATAGCTGTTCCGCATGCTCAAGATAAATCAGTGACTAGCTTAACTATGTTGATTGTTAAATTGAAACAACCGATAATTTGGGATAAAAGTAATTCAGTACAAACAGTTATTTCCTTGTTGATTCCTGACCCTGAAAAAAATTATCAACATGTACCGTATTTATCAACGGTGGCTAGGTTACTTTTAAAGAAGGGATTCCTTCATTCGTTAGCAAGAGCCAAAACTTCAGATGAAATTAAAAAGTTATTTGGTTAATACTAAAAAATCGTCTGGTATCGCAAAAGAATAATTTCGATAATGTTATACTTAATATTATGAAACTGAACAAGAACATTGGAGGGGTTATTTGCAGAGTCAATTAAGTGTTCTTACAGTAGTAATTAGATTGCTGTTGTCAGTTCTGTTTGCAGGTGTAATCGGGATTGATCGAGCATATAAGCATCGACCAGCAGGATTGAGAACACACGTCTTAGTTTGTTTGGGAGCCTGTATCATTGCGATGATTCAGCAAAATATTGGATTTAATGCATTGGATATTGCCAGACAGTATCCACAATTAAAGGGCGTTGTAAGAGCAGATGATGCTCGTTTGATTGCTCAAGTAGTTAGTGGAATTGGTTTTCTAGGTGCAGGAACAATCATTGTTGAACACCATTCAATTCGTGGTTTAACAACTGCGGCTAGTTTATGGGTTGTCGCATGTATCGGTTTAGCGGTTGGTATGGGTGACTATATTATTGCAATCGCAGGATTTCTGGTGGTGTATGCAGTGTTAGGATTTTTAAAGAAAATTATTCGTATCAGTCCTGTGCGGAAGTTGAAAATTGAATATTTGCACAAGGTTGATACAAAGAAATTTATTGATGATTACTTTAAAGAAAATGATATTACCGTTGAAGGTGTGCGTTTTAGCGTAACACGACGCGATAATGAGAAAGTTTATACTAATGTCTATTCAATCGATTTTGGGAAGAGTCTCGATTATGTCGACATTGTTGAAGGCTTGTCGATGAACGATAATATTATTAAAGTAGAGACAATAAATGTATAAAAAAATATTCCTAAATTTTTGTTTAGGAGTATTTTTTATTGGTTATTTCATATGGAAATATTTAAATAATTAAGTGGTCTAAACAGATTGTAATTCGTTTAGACCTTTGGTATCTTTGGATTATTGGGGGAGTTAAATGATAAGAAATTTACCGACCAGATTCTTGATCGCGTTTTTATGTGCGCTCATTTTGGCAACGATATATTTGGTCATGCCTAAGGGAAAAATTGCTGGTAGTATTCAAGAAACAAAAATCAGTTTGATGGATAAATCGAAACAAAAAACAGTTTCTGAATTTAGCAAAGAACGTAAAAAATACGCTTATGTGTCATTTGATAATTTGTATTCAAATACAAGTTTGTATTATGGAACAAAGATTTGTCAGCGTGGACACATCAAAGATTTAGATATGGAACATAAATACTTATTAGTAGCATTGGATGGTAATGATGCAACACGGACAATTAAGTTGAAGTATAACTTATCCAACTTTGAAAAAGGTAATGCCAGTATTCAAGAAAATGACCCAATTAAGTTTTACGGTCGGGTCTTAGCCACGGATAGTTACCTTAACGATAAGGGAAGAGACGTTAATCGTCCGGTGATTGCAGCTGATTTTATTCAGACCAAAGTTAACTACAGTGGTAATTACGGAGCTATTTAGATAATTGTATATGGGTTTGGTGTTAGTTGATTTGTAACCACCAAGTTCAATAGTATATTTGCCATAACTTAATATATTTCAGATATTTTAAAAAATTAGATTCAAAAAAGACTTCAGTCGGAAGAAACGAGAATAGTTACTGGCTGTGACAGTGGTGTTAGTGCGGGTGTTTTTTTCCGTGCTTACAGCACCGGGCGTGTTTGGAGACTCGCTTGCGAGGCTTCAAACCGAGGTATGAGACCTTGGCTCAGACCGGTCCGCATAGCCAGTAACTATTTCTCGTTTCTGGAGACGGCATATTTAACTAGCAACATACATAATTGAATATTAGTAATTCTATTTTATGTTAAATATTATTACGATAATAGAAAAGTCTCAATTCTGATTTATTGATATAATTTTCCTACAAAAAGGGAGGGATTATTTTGAATAAATCGAGGGTTGAGGCTTTTACTGATGCTGTTATTGCTATTATTTTAACGATTATGATTTTAGAGTTTAAAACACCTGATTCAGCAAAATTATCAGCTATTGTATCGCAAGTACCTTATATGGTTTCATACGCAGTGGGGTGGTTATTCATTGGAATTGCTTGGTACAATCATCATTATATGTTTAGTAAAGCCAAAGTTATTACAAGGAAAGTTTTTTGGACTAATAATTTTTGGATGTTCACAACGTCGTTTATTCCTGTAGCAACATCTTGGGTAGGACGTGATTTGAATGCTCAAGGTCCAGAAATATTTTATGCGATTGTTTATTTTTTGTGGTCATTTGCCTATGCTGTTTTGTCATATACTATTGCCAAGGAAAACGAATTAGCTGGTTATCACAAGGTGGCTACTAGCATTCGCAATATGAAAATTTATAGGGCACTAACTAGTTGGAAATTTGTTGGTGTGGAAATTGTTATTTGGGTTTTAGCTCTAATCTACATGCCGGCTCTACAAATGTTATTAATTGCATTTCAAGTGTTGGCAGTTGGTGGACACGCTAACTCCGATAGCGATAAGCTTTTCTAAATTGATGACAACAAAAAAAGACCTAGGACAAATTATCCTAGGTCTTTTCCTATAATCAAAAGGGTTCTTATTTAAAGAAATAGTAAAATAAATGGCATTCGTTCACTTACTAGAAGTGACATTAAACAAGAGAAGTTTATTTTTTATCTTTAAGATTCTTTTGATCTTTCGAAGATTTCTTATCTGCAGAATCTACGCGTTTTACGTTTTCTTTTACATCATCGGGAAGAGAGGCAAATTTATCAAATAAACTGCCAAAATTACTTTCACGTTTCACTGTTAGGCCCATCGGTATCAGCCCCTTTCAGTTATCTTTATAATTAAGTACATTATAATGCCTCTTAGTTAAAATAACAATTATTTACTTCAAATTTTTGAAGATATCGTTGGAATTTTTGTGAAGTAGTGGTTAAATACGCCGTTTACAAAAGGTAATAAATTTAGGTCGTAATTGAGGAATAATCGAGAATATTTAATCAACACCAAATTATTACAAAAATTGTATAATAGAACATATGGTTGCATTTCAGTTGACAATTAAATTGTTTAAATTAATATTACAAGAGGTTGTATTAAACACAAAAAGCTTTTGAGGGAGGGATATTGTTGGCTACTGAATATTTGGAGCATAAATTGAGCTTGTTACCACCACGTCCAGGTTGTTATCTGATGAAGGATATCAATTCAAAAATTATTTACGTTGGAAAGGCCAAAAACTTGAAGAATCGGGTTCGGTCTTATTTCAAGAGTTCGCATGAAGGTAAGACGGCTCGCTTAGTATCTGAAATTCGTGATTTTGAAACAATCATCACTTCCAATGATAAGGAAGCTTTTTTGCTAGAAATTACGTTGATTCAAAAGCACCAACCTTACTACAATATTAAATT
Organism: Companilactobacillus nantensis DSM 16982; assembly: GCF_001435815.1. Taxonomy (GTDB): domain Bacteria; phylum Bacillota; class Bacilli; order Lactobacillales; family Lactobacillaceae; genus Companilactobacillus; species Companilactobacillus nantensis. The sequence continues at coordinate 28,616 of NZ_AZFV01000002.1, forward strand.
GAAGCGTGGAACTGGTTATCCATATATTAAGATTACCAATGAACGTGATCCTAAAATGGAGATCACCGGTTTGATCAAAAAGGATGGGGCTTACTATTTTGGACCTTATCCAAACGTTTGGGCGGCTTCTAATACTTTGAATTTCTTACAAAAGGTTTATCCATTACGCAGATGTCAGGGTAATTTAGGAAGACCTTGTTTGTATTATCACATGGGACAATGCTTGGGAGCTTGTTTTCAAACTGTTCCTAAAGAAAAATATGATGCTCAGATAGAAAAAATTAAGAAGTTTTTAGGCGGGAATGTTGGCGAAATCAAACAACAACTTGAAGGACGCATGGAAAATGCTTCTAAAGAATTGGAATTTGAGCGAGCAGCTGAATTGCGTGATCAAATCAAATATATTGAAACGACTGTTGAGAAACAAAAAATTATTTCAAATGACAGTACACCACGTGATATTTTTAATTACTATGTTGAAAAAGGCTGGATTTCGATTCAAATATTCTTTATCCGTCAAGCAAGATTGATGAAACGAGAGAAGAAAGTTTTTGCTTGTATCAACAGTCCGGAAGAAGAATTGTCGACATTTATTTTGCAATTTTATAATCGTCGAAATCAAGTTTTACCAAAAGAAATTTTGGTGCCAGATAATTTAGATAAACAGACGCTTTCACAAGTTTTGGATATTCCTTTCCGGACACCACAACGTGGTCAAAAGAAGGATTTGATGGATATGGCTGCTGAAAATTCTAAATTGGTTTTGCAAGAAAAATTCCGTTTGATGGAACTAGACAATCGTCAAACATATGGTGCGCAAAAGCAAATTTTCGAAGCGTTAGATTTACCTTATGGTCATATTATTGAATCGTTTGACCACTCCCATATTCAAGGGACAAATCCCGTTTCGGCGATGGTTATGTTCAAAGATGGTCGTCCTGAAAAGAGTGGCTATCGGAAATATAAAATCAAAGGTGAAGTTGAACATCAATCGGGTGCGGATGAAGCTGCCAATACACGTGAGGTTATTTATCGACGTTATTCGCGTTTAATTAAGGAAAATGATCCCTTACCAGATTTAATCTTGATGGATGGTGGTATCATTGAATTACGTGCTGTTATGGATGTCTTGAATAATGAGTTAGGGATTGATATTCCTGTAGCTGGTATGGTTAAAGATGATCACCATAATACGTCACATTTGATTGTCGGTGAGGATGGTATTGAAGTGCCATTGGATCGAAAGAGTCAAGGGTTTTATTTATTGCAACGTGTTCAAGATGAAGTGCACCGTTTCGCGATAACTTTCCATCGGAAAACAAGAAGTAAGAATGCTCTATCTTCGCAACTGGATAATATACAAGGGGTTGGTCCCAAGACACGAACCAAGCTTTTGAAGAAATTTGGTTCAGTCAAAAAGATGAAGGAAGCTACCATTGACCAATTGACTGAATTAGGAATTCCAAAAACAACCGCACAAACAATTAAAATCACTTTAGCAAGTACCGATTTTCATAAAAAATATCATAAAGGATAATTGAGGGAGATTTATTATATGATTACATTAAAATCAGAACGAGAAATTGAAGGAATGCGTGAATCTGGAAAGATTTTAGCTGGAGTTCACTTGGGCTTACGCGACATGATCAAACCAGGAATTTCCGCTTATTCAATTGAAGAATTTGCCAATGACTATATTGTTAGTCACGGTGCTACTCCTTCTGAAAAGGGATTTGAAGGTTACAAATACGCAACATGTATTGACGTGAACGATGAAGTTGCCCATGGTACACCACGTAAGGATTTGATTTTACAAGAGGGTGATGTGGTTAAAGTTGATATGACTGTTAACTACAAGGGCTACGAAAGTGATTCTTGTTGGAGTTACGGCGTTGGTTCAGTTAGTCAAGAAACTTCTGATTTGATGGAAGTAACTAAGAAATCACTATATTTGGGAATTGCTCAAAGTATTGAAGGTAATCGTTTAGGCGATATCGGCTATGCTATCCAACACTATACTGAAGATGAACATGGCTATGGTGATGTTCGTGATCTTTGTGGACACGGAATTGGACCTACAATGCACGAAGAACCTGATGTTTTGCACTATGGTGAACCAGGTAAGGGCTTGCGTTTGAAGAATGGTATGACTATTACAATCGAACCTATGATTAATGAAGGTACCTGGGAAATCGTTGACCGTTCACTAAAGGACCCTAATGATGACTGGATTTACTATGCTAGTGCTGATGGTTCATGGTCAGCTCAATATGAACATACTTTAGCAATTACTGAAAATGGTCCTGAGATTTTGACATCACAAGATGCTGCTGAAGATGCTAAGTATATGAAGTGGGCTCAAGATTATCTTAAAGAACACAAACAAAATAATAATTAATTGATGTAAAATATGTATATTAGAAAACTAAGGAATTGTTTTTCCTTAGTTTTTTTTCTGGGGGGAATGTATTTTGCTAAATATTTTGAGTTATGCCAATGGTTTAGTAATTGTCTGTCTGATTTTGGTCGGTCTGATGATATTTGGAAAACTAAAAGTTACTAAGATGGTTGAAAGTATCGTTAAGTTTCTCATTGCTATTATGGCGACAACGTCATTAGTAGTGCTCTTGATGCAGACGTATAATCCTGATATCAGCCAACTAGTTGAAAAAACAACTAAGTCGTTAAATATTATTGATTTGGGATGGACTCCAGCAGCAATTATTACGTGGAGCTCAGCTTATAACTTGTTGATTTTGTTCATTATGATAATAGTTAATTTGATTTTATTACGTTATCATTTAACGCAAACCTTAGATGTCGATGTCTTTGATATTTGGCATTTATCATTTGTCGGATTATTAGCAGTTTATATGGGAGCAAATTTCTTCGTTAGTTTAGTCTTTGTAATTGCTTTAGGAATTTTAAAATTTATTAATTCAGATTTGATGAAACCAACATTTAATGACTTGATGAAAAGTGACGGTAGTCCGATGACTTCAACGCACATGAATTATTTAATGAATCCGATTGTGATGCTGTTGAATGACTTGTGTACGATCTTGATACCAAAAATTGATAACATAAGCTTTAATTCAGCTAAGTTGAATAAAGCTGTTGGTTTTTGGAGTTCTAAATTTGCGACTGGTTTCTTTGTCGGAGTTTTAATTGGTTTATTTGGTCAAATAGATGTTAAAGATATCTTTACGTTAGGGCTACTATTAGGTGCATTTGTGGAGCTCTTTAACGTTGTTGGATCATGGCTGACATCAGCCCTCGACCCAATTATTCAAGTGATTACTAATAAATTAAATCAGTTAGTAGGGACGGATATTCATTTCATTGGCTTAGATTGGGCATTTCTTTCTAGTCGTCCAGAAGTTTGGTCAGTCGCCAATATTTTGGCACCATGTTTAATTATTGAAGCGTTTCTATTGCCAGGTAACAAAATTATTCCACTAGGCGGTTTAATAGCTATGGGAATTACACCATCATTGTTGGTTGTTACTAGAGGTAAAGTTATGCGGATGATTGTTATTGGAATAGTGGAAATCCCCATCTTTCTTTATTCAGCTACTTTGACAGCACCATTTGTGACATCAATGTTCAAAAACATCTTGTTATCAAAAAATGTCAACATTGGGATGATTGGCTCAGCTACTAAAGAAGGACCAATTGAACAATTACTTGCTATTATGATTGGTAAATCATCATCAGGTGATGTGAAATTTATTTTAATCACAGTTGCCTGTCTGATTGTTTATTTACTACTTTTTTATTGGTATGCAACAAGAATGAAGAAACGGAATGTAAGTTATACTTCTGATAAATAAAATAATTAAACAATATTACATAATTATTACTATCCTTGAACAACCCTGTAATATTTGGCAAAAATTAGAGAATTTAGCCTATACTAATTTAAGTTACAAAAATTACTAGGGGGATTCGGTTAATGGTTTTAAAAAAATGGGTTATCGCTGCCGTTACGACAGTATTATCAGTTGTGACGGTCTTTTTCTGCGCAAGTAATGTTGATGCTGCACGGATGGATATGGTTGATGTATCAAACTATAATGGGAATATGTCAGTCGCTAATTTTCAAGACATGCATGACAATTACGGCGTTAAGGCAGCTGTAACTAAAATCAGTGAGGGTACAACCTTCAAAGATGCTTATGCCGCTAATGACATTAAAACTGCTCAGGCAGCTGGATTGTACATCAATGGTTATCACTATGCTCATTACAGTACCGTAGCTCAAGCAATTGCTGAAGCTGACTTTGCAGCCCAAACGGCAAAAGCAGATGGGTTACCAGCAGGAGCTGTTTTGATTACTGATGTGGAAAGCTCTGAACAAGCGGCTTTATCAGTTTCTCAAAATAATGCTAATAATGCGGCTTTTATTAATGAGGTTGCGAAGTATGGTTATCGTTCAGATATTTATACGATGGGTTCATGGTTGAACTACAAGATGAATATTGATAAAGGCTGGTTAGCTGCTTATCCATACAATGCCACTGATATGTATGAATACAGTTGGGCACATGGATGGCAATGGACAAGTACTTATAACTTTAACGGTAGTTATGGTAATTTTGATGTTTCACAATTGTATGATAATTTCTTTACAAGTTATCAAGCACCACAAGGTATTACTGCAGGAAATACGGATACAACTGTAAAACCTGATACAACGACAAATAATAGTGTGACAGATTCATCTACGATGAGTGTAATCAAGGTTAGAAATTCTGCTTCTGATTTTATTAATTTAATGGCCTTACAAGCGGATGGTAGCATGAAAGTTGTTACAAACCGTGGTTTAGCTAATGATTCGTCATGGAAGACTGATCAAACAAGAACAGTGGATGGTGTAACTTATCATCGAGTTGCCACAAATGAATGGGTTTCAGCTCAGTATGTAATTGGCTAGTTTTACTGACGGTTGAAAGTTAACAATCTAGTTCCTTCGAGGGCTGGATTGTTTTTTTGTTACTAAAAATAACTATGTTAAGATTAAAATCAAAAGAATGGACGTAATGTAAAGGATTCTTTACGCTAAATTAACCTAAAACTAAGGCTAATAGGCGACAGGAAAAAAGCTTTTGTTTTAAAATAAGAGTAGCAACAAAGTATAGCTTCACGAAAAGCGAGGTAGTTACTATGTTAACTGATATTGATCGAGCAATTGAATTATTGAAAGATGATTCAATTACAACGTTAGAGATCCACCGTGTTACTGGGATTAGTTTGAAATCGTTAACGGAAACAAGAGCAAAGAAACATGTTGAAGATTTCGTTAATAACTTGAAGTATTCGGAGGTTATGGCGTTAGCAGACTTATTTAATGATCTGCAGATTAATTATTTAAATGAAAACGATGATAATGATTTTTATAAATTTGTTATTAGAATGGGTGACTGGTTCGATGAATCAATTGGTATTCAAAAGGAATACTATCATTCAGATGAAGGTTTGGATGACGATTTGATGGTAGCTACGGCAATTCAAACTTTAAATGATATTTCAACACGTGATAAATCAATTATGTTGGATTTGTATTTTAGTTATACTCGAGATGAACAAAACATGATGTAGGTTTTCCGCCTCCGGGTTGGAAGGACGGTTACCTGCTGTGGGACCGTCTCGAGCCAAGGTCTCGAGACTCGATTTTGAACTTCGCACAAACCACGAATTTCAAAATACGTCCTGTGCTGTAAGGACAAAATGTCCTAACACCACTTTCACTGCTGGTAACCATCCTTCCAATCCTCCGGCTATTGTATTCTTTGTATTTTGATTTGTATTTTGAATAGTAAGTTAATAATAATTATGTTCAATAAAGACAGCAAAAAAGCGTTCGAATCGTAATTGATTCGGACGCTTTTGTTATTTAATCATTAGTTATTTTTCTTAGCGGGTTTCCAAACACCATAGATAACACCTGAGATTACCGCACCGATAACAACGGCTAATAAGTAAAGTAATGGTTTGTTAGCAAGTGGTGTAACGAAGATACCACCGTGAGGAGCAGGTACGTTAACGCCCCATAATTGTGTTAGGCCACCACCGATAGCAGAGCCGATTACACTTGAAACAATAACGTGCAATGGATCTCCGGCAGCAAATGGAATAGCACCTTCAGTGATAAATGAGAGACCTAAGATATAGTTAGATAGACCAGCTTGTCTTTCTTGTTCTGTAAACTTATCTTTCCAGAATGTTGTTGCAATAGCGATTGCTAGTGGTGGAATCATACCACCGACCATAACGGCAGCCATCAAAGCACCGTCATGTGTAGCTGTAAATGTACCAATAGCGAATGTGTAAGCAGCCTTGTTGAAAGGACCACCCATATCGATTGACATCATACCACCGAGCAATGTACCTAAGATAACGGCATTACCAGTACCCATTGATTCTAGGAAGTGAGTAATTGCAGCATTAACAACGGCGAATACTGGATCAACGATGAAGTACATGATTGCACCGGTTAAGAGCAAACCTAGTACTGGGTAAATCAAGATAGTTTTTAGACCATCTAAGGTGTGAGGCAAGTTCTTGAGCCATTTCTTAAGGAAGATGATAACCCATCCAGCGATGAAACCGGCAAGTAGACCACCGATAAATCCGGCAGGACTCTTAGAACTAACAACAGAAGCTGTTGCTTGTGATGCCATGTAACCACCAACAAAACCAGGTAGTAAGGCAGGACGATCACCAATTGAAACGGCGATGTATGCAGCTAAAACAGGAATCAAGAAACTAAAAGCATAGTTACCAACGTTATTGAAGAACAAGAACCATTGTGAATGTGCACCAACGGAGTTTTCCAATAGGAAGGAGATGGCCATCAAGATACCACCACCAACAACGAATGGAAGCATATTTGAAATACCGTTCATTAAATCAGCGTAAATTCTTGACCAAAGTGATTTCTTTTCTTCAGGTTCATCTGATGCGACAGCGCCACCTTCAGCATGGAAGACAGGAGCTTTTTGTTCAACGGCAAGGTTGATCAATTCTTCGGCTTTGTTAATACCGTCACTAACAGGACGGTTAACTAGATGTTTGCCATCGAATCTTGGCATATCAACTTTTTTGTCAGCTGCAATAATAACACCAGTAGCACGTTTGATTTCGTTGGCTGTTAACTTGTGCTTAACACCTTCAGAACCATTTGTTTCAACTTTAATGTCGATACCCATCTTTTCAGCTTGTTCTTTTAGAGCAGCTTCAGCCATGTATGTGTGGGCAATACCTGTAGGACAAGCAGTAACGGCAACAACGTAAGGCTTTTGATCAGCAGAATCGGCTTGTTCAGCAGCAGCTTCTTTAGCTTTTTGCTTTTCTTCATCAGCTTTATCTTTGGCTTCTTTTTCTTGCATAGCTTTGTCGAATAATGCTTGAACTTCATCAGCTGTTGTAGCAGCTTTCAAGTTTTTAACAAGTTCGGGATTAATTAAAAGTGATGATAATGCGGCTAAAGCTTGCAAGTGAAGATTGTCGGCCCCGTCTGGAGCAGCAATCATGAAGAATAGGTAAGCAGGTTGTCCGTCAAGTGATTGATAGTCGATACCTTTAGCACTCTTAGCAAAAAGCACTGTGGCACGTTTAACGGCTTTGTCACGAGCATGTGGCATGGCAATTCCATCGCCAATACCAGTACTTGTTTGGGCTTCACGTTTAAGGATATCTGCTTTGTATAATTTCTTATCGTCAATAACACCAACTTGATAGTACTTATCAACCATTTCTTCAATGGCATCCTCTTTAGTAGTAGCTTTCAAGTCCATGATCATGGCGTCTTTTAATAGTAATTGTTTCAAGTCCATTTTAAAAGTCCCCCTCAATTAGAGCTCTGTAATAGATATTTCTTGATAAACTTCGTCAATCTTTGTCTTAACGGCAATATCTTGGCTGAAGGCTGTAGCTGATCCACAAGCAGCACCCATATGGAAGCTTTCGATTGGATCTTTTGTTTCCATAAATGTTCCGGCAAAACCAGCAATCATTGAATCACCAGCCCCAACAGAATTAATCACTGTACCCTTAGGAGCGTTAGCTTTGTAAGCTTTGTCCTTTGTAACAAGTAGGGCACCATCACCAGCCATAGAAACAAGTGCATGTTTAGCACCCTGATCTAATAACTTACGTGCGTAAGTAACGATTTCTTGTTCATTGTTAAAAGTTACATTGAACAAGTCGGCTAGTTCATGATGGTTAGGTTTAACAACTAGTGGGTGCAATGGCAATGTATCAAGTAATGCTTGGCCAGTTGTATCAATAACAAATTCGGCGCCTTGTTGTTGAATTGTTTGAGCAATATCTAAATAAAATTTAGCATCAAGGTTTTTGCAAAGGCTTCCAGCCATGATGACAATATCTCCATCACCAATACCTGAAAGGTGATTCATGAACGTTTGACGTTCGTCAGCGCTAATCGAAGGTCCAGCACCGTTGATCTCGGTTTCCTCATTTTGGACTGTGGCATTAATCTTAACGTTGATACGAGTATCTTCTTGAACTTTAGTGAAAGCAGTTTTTAGTTCATGTTGAGCAAGCAATTCTTCAAACATTGAACCAGTAGCACCACCGACAAATCCTAAAGCTGTTGAATCGATGTCCAAAGCCTTTAAAATTCGTGAAACGTTGATACCTTTTCCACCAGGAAGTTTGACATCACTTGATGTACGGTTAACTTCGCCAGTATTTAAATTCTCCAATTGTAAAACGTAATCGATTGAAGGATTGACTGTAATTGTATAAATCAACTAAATAGCCTCCGTTATCTTAGTATATTTACTTAAAATGCTTATTTCTTTGTCTGATAATTTGTCCGTGATTAGTGGGACATCCTCTAAAGTCGCGAAACGACTAAAACTCACTTGCGAAAACTTGGAACTATCGGAAAGAACATAAGCTTGATTTGATTGAGCGATTGCCAAGCTCTTAATAGCAGCTTCCTCAGGATCTGGTGTTGTATAACCAGCTTCCACTGAGAAACCGTTAGTACCTAGAAAGGCTCGATCAAAATGATAGTTTTCCAAAGTTTGAATGATATTAGCTCCAACCAAAGCTTTGGTAGATGACTTTAACTTCCCCCCAGGAAGAAAAGTATTGACGTTATAATCGGCCAGCATCGAAGCGTTGTCGACACTATTGGTAATGACTAACAGATCGTTATGTTCTATTAAATAGGGAATCATGAATTGAATCGTGGTCCCTGAATCAAGAAAGATTACTTCGTGATTCTGAACGAGATTTGCGGCTGTCTGACCAATCATTTTCTTTTCATTAATATGAACAGCAGCTTTTTGAGAAAGTGCCGGTTCTTCATGTAAAGAAATAACGTTTTGAGCTCCACCGTGAATCCTCAACAACTTGCGACAGTTTTCTAAATCTTGGAGATCACGGCGCAAGGTGGATTCGGAAGCACCAGTTAATGGAATTAAATCATGGAGTTTGACAATATTATGTAATTTTAATTGTTCTAAAATAATTTGTTGTCTTTCTTCAGTAAGCACTTACATCACCTCACAAGAGATATAATACAACCATATTCGGTCAAAATCAATCATAAAATATCAAAAACAGTCAAAAACATTCAAGAAATATCGAAACTTTTATAAAAGACTGGACAACGAATGTGAGTTCAAAGTATTATGAAGTCTGTTTTTGTGCTAAAATTTAGAAATGATAATTATAGTTTAGAAAGGGGGATTTTAATGTTTGTAGATAACGTTAAAATCACCGTTAGATCCGGAAAGGGTGGCGACGGGGCTGTTGCCTTCCGTCACGAAAAATATGTTCCACTCGGTGGACCTTCCGGCGGTGATGGTGGTCGCGGTGGCGATATCATCTTAAAGGCTAATGAAGGTATGAATACTTTAATGGACTTTAGATACAAGAGAATTTTCAAGGCTGAAGCAGGTCAAAATGGTCAAATCAAGGGGATGTATGGGCATAAAGCCGATCCCGTTTATATTAAGGTTCCAACAGGAACTTCAGTATATGATGAAGCAACTGGTCGTTTAATCGGTGATTTAGTTGAAAATAACCAAGAATTAGTAGTAGCCAAAGGTGGCGACGGTGGACGTGGAAATATTCACTTTGCTAATTCAAAGAACCAAGCTCCAGAAGTTGCCGAAAATGGTGAGCCTGGACAAGAAAAAATGATCAAACTTGAGTTGAAGCTAATTGCTGATGTTGGTTTGGTTGGTTTCCCATCTGTGGGTAAATCTACCTTATTATCAGTTGCTACTTCAGCTAAGCCAAAAATTGCAGCCTATCACTTTACAACTTTGTCACCTAATTTAGGTATGGTTCGTTTAGATGACGGTCGTGATTTTGTTATAGCCGATTTACCAGGTTTGATTGAAGGTGCATCCAACGGTGTTGGTTTGGGAATCCAATTCTTACGCCACGTTGAACGTACGAGAGTTATTTTGCACTTAGTCGACATGGATCCTAACAATGGTCGTGATCCATATGAAGATTATTTAGCAATTAGAAATGAATTAGGAAATTATGACGAGAACGTCTTAAAACGTCCAGAAGTCATCGTACCAACTAAGTTGGATATTCCTGGTTCTGAAGAACGCATGGCTGAATTCAAAGAGAAATTACCAGACGATGCTGATATTTTCCCAATTTCAAGTATTCAACACACTGGTGTGAAAGCTTTAATGAATCACACAAGTGAAGTCTTATCAAAGGCTGAACCAATTCACTTTGATGTTCAAACTGATGAGACGAAAGAATACAATTACGAACCTGAAGCTAAAGCATTTACCATTGAAAAAGAAGCCGATCATGACTTTGTTGTTAAAGGTGCTAAAGTCGAATTACTTCTTCAAAGAACTAATTTGGATCACCAAGATGGAATTATGCGTTTTGCTAGACAACTTAAGTCTATGGGTATTGAAGATGCATTAATCGACGCAGGTGCTGAATCAGGCGATTCAGTAACAATTCTCGATTTCACTTTTGAATTTATTTAGGGGCAATTAAGATAATGAATAAATCACCAAAAAGAAGATTTATTACTGGATTTGATGGACTACGTACTTTAGGGGTTATTGGTGTCATTATGTATCACTTAAATCCCAATGTTTTTTCTGGCGGATATTTAGGAGTACCAATTTTCTTCCTTATATCAGGTTACTTAATCACAGATCATTTTTTTAATACTGTTGATTATGGTGGTTCATTCTCGTTGAGTAATTTTTATGTTAAAAGAATTAAAAGATTATACCCAGGGATGTTGTTTGTTTTACTAGCATCTGGGGCATATATTGTAATGTTCTTGAAGGGGTTGCTATACCATTTAGATCAGATTTTTGTAACGAATGTCTTGAATGTTTATAACTGGTGGCAAATTTTTAATGGTCAATCTTATTTTGAAAGATTTGCTAATAATGAATCACCATTTACACATTTGTGGACATTGTCAATTGAAGGTCAGTTCTATATTGTTTGGCCAATTCTACTAATTTTGTTTGCTAAATATGGCGTTAAAAAGAGCCGTATTTTTGGTTTTGCCATGATTCTTTCGATTGCTTCAGCTATTTGGATGGCAATTTTGTTCAAGCCAGGTGTTGACCCTAGCCGAATTTATTATGGTACAGATACAAGATTGTTCTCAATCTTACTTGGCTGTGGTCTAGCATTGATTTGGCCAGCTGAGAAACTGAAGAGTGGTCTGAAGAAAAACGACAAGCTGAAGTTAAACTTAGTTGGCTTGTTGTCATTTGCTTTGATGATTTTGATGATCTTTACAATTAAAGATTCTGATCCATTCTTGTATCGTGGTGGGATGTTTATTTTCTCTATCACAACTTGTATTTTTATCGGGGTGGTTGCCCATCCTGATTCATTCTGGAATGGTGTTTTATCAAATAAAGTTTTCCATTATATTGGAACAAGAAGTTATGGACTTTACTTGTATCAATTCCCAGTAATGATTTTCTTCGAATCAAAATTCAGAAATATTGCTGATCATCCAATACTTTATCCTGTAATTGAAGTTATTTTGATCGTCTTAGTAACTGAATTTTCATTCAGATTTGTTGAACAACCATTAGCCCACGCTAAATGGAGTGACGTGAAGAAGTTCTTCCGTACTTCAACAGCTGTTCAACGTGTCTTAGCTTTAGTAATTGCAGTTATTTGTTTAACTGGTTCATACGGTGTGGTTAAAGCTGTCAGTGCTCCTAAACCTAATGTTAACCACAGTGCTTTAGCTAATAAGATCACTAAGAATGAGAAGGCTACTAAAGCTAAGAAACAAAAAGCAATTGAGAACTTGAAGAAAGCCAAATCCGAGCAAAAGAATGCTACTGGTAAGATGTCTAGTGCTGATTATGCTCGTTATAAGAAGGCAGCTAAGAGTCATCCAGTTAACACTGAGTTTGAAAAGTATGGCTTGAGTCAAATCGACTTGCAACGCTTAAAGGATGTTCCTTTGACAGCAGTCGGTGATTCAGTTATGGCTGATGGTTCAGACAACTTCTTGAAGTTATTCGATGACAAGAAAGTTATTATTGATGCAGCTGTCAGTCGTCAGATGGGTGCCAGTGTTGATCTTTTGCAAAATTATAAAGATCAAGGTGTTCTTGCACCAAATGTCATGATTGGATTAGGAACTAACGGACCATTTAATATGGATCAAGTTGGTCAAATTATGCAACTGGTTGGTCCACAACGTCATGTTTACTGGATCAATGTTCACGTACCAACAAGACCATGGGAAAAGACAGTTAATGGTGTCTTGTCCGAAGCAACAAAGAAGTATAAGAACTTGACGATAATCGACTGGAATACTTATTCACAAGGTCATACCGATTGGTTCTATGATGATGATGTACATCCAAATCCTGATGGATCAATGTACTATACTTCATTTGTCGCAAAAGAAATTTTGAAATCATTAGACAAAAAGTAGATAGGTAAATTTTTTTATGGAATTAGAATTTTTAGGAACTGGTGCCGGAGTTCCATCGAAAGGTCGCAACGTTTCGAGTACTGCATTGAAGATGCTGGATGAGCGAAACGAAGTTTGGCTTTTTGACGTTGGTGAGGCTACGCAGCATCAAATATTAAAAACAGCAATTAAACCAAGAAAGATAACCAAAATTTTTATCACTCATTTACATGGTGATCACATTTTTGGACTTCCAGGGTTATTAGCTAGCCGGGCCAACCAAGGCGGAAATACGCCACTGGAGATTTATGGTCCTGTTGGCATCAAAGAATATGTTGAAACATCGCTAAAAGTGACAGGCAGCAGATTAGGCTACCAAATCAAATATATCGAACTAAAAAACGATGGTGAGGTTTTCAATGATAAGACATTTAGTGTTTATGCTGGGAAATTAAAGCATCGAATTACTTGTTTTGGCTATCGTGTTGTTGAAAAACCTCGTGTTGGTGAATTATTAGTCGATAAATTGCAGGAATATCATATTCCTAATGGTCCGATTTTTGGCCAATTGAAGGCTGGTAAGGTTGTCACATTGGATGATGGAACAGTAATTGATGGTAAGGACTTTATTGGCCCAGATAAGCCTAGCAAAGTTGTTACAATCATTTCTGATACACGTTACACACCTGAGATAGACAAACTATCCCAAGATGCCGATGTAATCGTTCATGAGTCAACTTTCTCTAATGATGAAAAGAAATTAGCTTACAATTATTATCATTCAACTGCTACGCAAGCAGCAGAAGTTGCTAAGAGATGCCATGCTAAAGGTTTGATTTTGACACATATTTCTGCCAGATATACTGGTAGGGGTGCTTTGATCTTACAAAAGGAAGCTCAAAAGATTTTTAAGAATACGCGTGTAGCTAGTGATTTTGATTTGTACGAGGTTCCTTTCAACTAGGAAAAGAGGATGAATATGACTAATTTATTGAATCAAACAGTTATTGTAACTGGTGCATCTTCCGGAATCGGTAAAGATGTTGCCATTAATTCAGCAAAATGTGGTGCAAATGTTATCTTAATTGCCCGTAGTGAAGATAAGCTACTGGAAGTTAAGAATGAATGTATTCGTGTGGGAGCCGAGAGTGCCCAGCATGAATATTTGTCAGTTGATATGAGTGATCCAGCTCAAATCAATGCTGCCGTTGAAAAAATTGCGACAATTAGTGATGATATTGACGTTTTAGTTAATGCCGCCGGTTTTGGTGACTTTTCTAATTACATGGATACTGATTTTGATAAAATCGAAAAAATGTTCCGTGTCAATGTCTTGGGTCTAATGTTGATGACACGTTTAATTGCTTCTGGTATGATTGAAAACGGTCGTGGACACATTATTAATGTTGGTTCTATGGCTGGTAAAATCACAACGCCGAAGTCTGCAGCATATGCAGCTAGCAAGGCGGCTGTAATCGCCTTTTCAGACGGTCTCAGACTCGAATTGAAGCCAATGGGTGTTTATGTTACGACGGTTAATCCCGGCCCTGTAAACACTAATTTCTTCAATGTAGCGGATCATTCAGGTAACTATCTTGATTCAGTAAAATATTTTGTGCTTGATCCTGATCGATTAGCTTGGGATATTGTTAATACGTTTGGTCGTAGAAAACGTGAAATCAATCGTCCACGTTATATGGAATTGGCAGCGGTGCTTTATAAAGTTGCTCCAGAACTTGGAGATTACTTTGCTGCAACACTCGGCAATCGTAAATAGGGGAGGATTCATATGAAGGGTAAACAATCAAGATTCGTAATTGGCTTAGTTATTACTTTGATCGTAGTAATTTTTGCTGTTTTGAATGTTAATCCTGTGACAGTTAGTTTTGGTTTTACTAAAATTAAATTGCCACTGATTATTTTAATTATTGTCACATTATTGCTAGGTGCTGTAATTACATTGCTTTTGGCTACTACTGGCAAGAAAAACGATGATGATTTCAATCGTCACGCAAAGAAACAAATTTCCCGTGTTAAAGTTTCAAACGATAATCAAATTGCTGATGCATTAAAAGAAAATAATGCAAAAAAACAAACTAAATAGTAAATTTGCTTGCTCAAACGTTTTTATGATAGTATTATATTAAACGTTAGATTTGATTGAGTTAATAAATAAAAGGAGTTTTTAAATATGGCTGTTCCAAAGAGAAAAACATCAAAACAAAGAAAGCGCTCAAGACGCGCACATCTTAAATTAAGTACACCAAACATGCAATTCGACGTTGCTACAGGTGAATATCGCTTAAGTCACCACGTTTCACCATCAGGCATGTACAAGGGTGAAAAAGTTATCGACGATAGCAAAGAAGCTTAATGAAAAAGTCAAGTTTAACTTGGCTTTTTTTTAATATTTTAAATATATGAGGTAACAACGATGAAGAAACTGAAATACATGTTATTGATGTTTATTCCGCTATTCTTTTTGTTACTAACTGGTTGTTCCAAAATGAGTTTATCGACAACTGCCAAAGAATACAGAGCTGATGGCTTAGTTGCTGTAGTCAAAGGTCAGGCCAAGGATTATGACAAGTTAACATACACTGTTGCAGGCAAGACTGAGAAGGTAGATGTAAACGATAATCATTTTGCCATTTCCGTACCAGTTTCAACTAAAGACCAAAATGTTCGTATTAAAGCAACGAACGGTGATAAAGTTGAAACCAAGTTAGTAAAAGTAAAAAAAGCCAAGGCGCTTCAAGACTACCTGACTTTTGCACAAACATATAACTATACGTTATTGTCACTAGGACAACCGACTGATCAATTACAATTGATTTCTAAAGATGGTATGTTCACGCACAAGAAGACTGACGGAACCAAATGGTATTACAACGTTCAAAACAATCAATTGATGGGTATTGCAACTAAGTTTTCATACAAGGATTTGAAATCAAAGACAGGCCAAAAGAATTTTGCAACTGATTTAATGATCACTTCAAAATTACTTGGTGCTGATGGTAAAAAAGTTTTGAAGGATTTTGGTAAGCAAACTAAAAATGCTAGCAAGAATTCTACCAAGACGTCAATGAGTCAAATTACTTCAAATGGTGTTAACTTTAACATCAATTTATCGACTAAAGAGTTTTATCTATACATAACTAAATATTAAACAAAAAGAGCTTCAGCGTAATTGCTGAGGCTCTTTGTTTGTAGTTTATCGAAATATGCCGCCATCGGGGGTGTGGTAGACTGCCTGCTGTGGGACCGGATCTAGCCAAGGTCTCGCTCCTCGATTTTGAGCTTTGCAAAAAACGCAAATCTCAAAATACGTCCGTGGAGTAAGAACAGAAAATCACTGTTCTAACACCACTATCACTGCTGGCAGTCTACCACCCCCCCCGATGGCTAAGTTGTTTTTAATTGTGTACGTATTTGAATAACACAAAGCATTATTTATATTAGTTATAATGTAATCATAAAGATTCTAGATTTTATAATTAGAAATTTCAATTAGGTTGAAATCGGGATCACGAACATATACTGATTTTATGTCTCCAAGTGCTCCGTGTTTTGCGATTGGTCCTTGTTCGATAGTAATATCAGCTGACTTTAATTCAGCAATGACTTCTTCTAATGGCGTAGCTGATATTAAACAGAGATCCGCTGACCCTGGAGTAGGGAATTTGGCTTTGGGTTCATATTCATGACCCTTTTGATGTAGATTGATTTTTTGATCACCAAATCTTAAAGCTTTACGCCCACCATTGAAACTGATAATTTGCATACCTAAGATATCACGGTAAAATTGACAGGTTACTTCAATGTTGGCTACGGTTAGGACTAAGTGGTCGAGTGAATTTATTTTCATTATTGAACACTCCCATTATTGAATTTAAATCAAACTATTGAAAAATAATTAGTTGGAGGACACGAGAGTATTCACCAGCTGTGATAATGGCGTTAGGACGGCTGTTTTTGCCGTTCTTACACCATCGGGCGTGTTTGGAGACTTGCGTACTTTGCAAGGCTTCAAACCGAGCTTCGAGACCTTGGCTCGAAGCGGTCCGCATAGCAGGTGAATACTCTCATGTCCGGAAACGGCAAATAAAAAAACGCTTAAACTTAATTAAGCGTTCTTTTCGGTCTTAGTATCCTTAACAGAACTATCAAGAATCAATGGAATTACACTGAAAATGATAGCAAATACTATACTTATAATAATTGAGTACGTTGAATTAAACTTTTGTTGGTTCAAAGCACCACCGATAAAACCGGCAACTTGTCCCAGCATGATAGACCAGAAAATAACAGCAATATATCTCATTTATTCCATCTCACTTTCTCAAGTAGTTTAGCACAAAAGGGAATTTTACCCAATAAACTTTCACTTGATTTTGATATAATTTTAAACAAAGGGGGCGACAAATTGCAAGCACAACTACAAGTGATGAGTAGTTTCAGTTTATTGCATAGTCCCGCTAAATTGACCGAGTTGATCGATCAAGCTAAAGCTCGGGGTTATGCAGCGATTGCTCTAACAGATATCAACAATCTTTACGGCTCAATTGATTTTTATAAATATGCCAAAAAGATTGGTATTAAACCAATTATTGGTTTAACAATTGAAATTGCTGGCGTTATTGATTCTGAAAATAAATATCCATTATTATTACTCGCCAAAAATGATCGTGGTTATCAGCATTTAATAAAAATTTCATCTAAAGTTATGTCGAGTAAAGATCCAGTAGAAATTACGGAGTTAGCTACGTATTTAGCAGATTTATATGTGATCACGCCTGCTAGTGATGCCGAAATTCTTAGTGTTGATGTATCAGCTTATGTGAAACAACTACAAGAGTTAACGGATACAGATTCATTTTATTTAGGTGTCAGCTTATATGCCGGCCAGATTGATAATGTTAAAAACATTCGGACAGTTGCACGTTCACAGCAATTGCCATTAGTTGCACTTGGTGATGTTCGTTATGTCAATCAAGATGATCATTTGGCATATCAAGTGGTCAATAATTTGCGAACTGGAGAGCGTTTTGAAAGTTTAGATCAAGTTGTTGAAAATGGTGATCATTATTTACGAACAGCAACTAGTTTTGCTAATGATTTTGCGGAAGTTGATATGATTACAGCAATTGATAATACGAATGCTATTGCTGATCAATGTAATGTGGATATTGAATTTAAGGAAACTGAACTGCCTCAATTTGTGACACCCGATGGCACTAGTTCCATTCAATTTTTGCACGATTTAGCCACTAAGGGCCTCAGAAAACGTTTGTCCAATCAAATTTCAAAAGATTATCAAGAACGTTTGGATTATGAATTAGGTGTCATTGAAAAAATGGGCTTCTCTGACTACTTCTTGATTGTTTGGGACGTTATCAAGCATGCGCATGAAATTGGGATTAAAACTGGTCCTGGACGTGGTTCAGCTGCAGGGTCCTTGGTATCTTATTGTTTAGGAATCACACAAGTTGATCCAATTAAATATGATTTGCTTTTTGAAAGATTTTTGAATCCTCAGCGAGCTAATATGCCAGATATTGATTTGGATCTGCCAGATGACCGTCGTGATGAGATGGTTATGTATATGCATGACAAGTATGGTTCGGACCATATGGCCCAAATTATTACTTTTGGAACATTGGCAGCTAAGATGGCCTTACGTGATATTGCTCGAACATTTAGTCAAACACAATTTCAAATTTCGCAGTGGTCCAATGCAATTCCACGTAAGCTCAATATCAGCTTAAAAGAATCCTTTGACGAGTCGAGTACTCTGCGGGGATTAGTTGATAATTCTCGTGAAAACCAGCTTATTTTTAAAGTTGCTCAGAGAATTGAGGGTATTCCGAGACATTATTCGACCCATGCGGCCGGAATCGTACTCAGTAAAAAGAACATGACTGATATCGTTGCCGTCCAGTTGGAAGATGATGGCATCAATCTGACTCAGCAAACGAAGTACAACGTTGAAAATGTTGGTTTGTTGAAGATGGATTTTCTAGGATTAAAGAATCTAACAATTTTGGACAAAGCCATTCAAGCTATTTCACGGCGTTATGGGAAAGAATTTGTTCCTGAGAAAATACCATTGAACGATTTAGCAACATTGAAACTGTTCCAACGAGGTGCAACTGATGGAGTTTTCCAATTTGAATCAGATGGAATTCGGAGCGTTTTAAGAAGGTTAGTTCCGACAAGTTTTGATGACATTGTCGCCACAAATGCGTTGTATCGACCCGGTCCAATGCAAAATATTTCGACGTTTATTGCTAGAAAACATGGGCAAGAGCCTGTTGATTATCCTGACAAATCCTTGGAAAAAATCTTGAAGCCAACGTATGGAATTATTGTCTATCAAGAACAAGTAATGCAGGCTTCGTCAGAAATGGCTAATTTTTCACTAGCTGATGCCGATATTTTACGTCGAGCTATCAGTAAGAAAAATGAACAATTGATAGAAGAAAATCGTCAAAAATTTATTAATGGTGCTATTTCACAAGGACATGATCGTGATTCAGCTAAAAAAGTTTATCAATATATCGAAAAATTTGGTAATTATGGTTTCAATAAGTCACATTCAGTCGCATATTCGATGATTGCCTTTTGGTTAGCCTATATTAAGGCTCATTTTCCTGATATTTTCTTTGCCTGTTTGTTGAATTCAAATTTGAATAATGAAAGTAAGGTTACGACCTATATTCAAGATGCTAAGGATTCCAGGGTGAAAATCCTCAACGTTGATATTAATCAAAGTGAATATGATTTCGTTGATCATGATAAGTCTATTCGTTTTGGTCTATTAAGTATTAAAGGGATGCGTCGAGATTTAGCCAGTAATATTATCGAAGAACGGCAAAAAAATGGCGAATACACAAGTGCGTTAAACTTTTTGCAACGTATCGATCGTCGTTTCGTAAAAACTGATTATTTAGAGCCCATGATCTTGTCGGGCACATTTGATTCTTTTAATCGTAATCGTAAAGAACTTTTGTATGATTTCCGTGATTTGATTGAAAGTATTCAGTTGGCTGGGAGTAATTTATCATTATTTGACGTCTTAGATCCCAAAAAGCATCAAGTTGACGATTTTACTTTGACCGAACGTTTGAATCAAGAGAAGACTTACTTGGGTGTTTATGTATCAGGCCATCCAGTTGAGAAATATCGTAGTCGTTTATTGGATATGCGGACTGTTAAGATTGCAGATTTAAATAATTATCAAAATCAAACGGTTAACGTCCTTGGCTTGGTTAAGAATCTACGTGTTATTCGAACTAAAAAGGGTCAACGGATGAGTTTTATGACGATTGAAGATGAATCCGGGAGTATCTCAGTGACTATTTTTCCTAAATTGTTCCAAAAGATTGAAGAAATGGAACTTGATGGCAAAATCTTTCTATTTGTTGGTCATCCAAATGTTGGTCAACGTGGAGATTTGGAACTGATTGCGGATCGATTGTCTGACCCTAAGCAATATACGGTCCAATTACCAAGTGAAAAATTGTATTTACGAGTTTCAAAGAGTTTGGATACTCCTGAAAATATGGAGCAATTGTATCGTATTATTGAGAGTTCACGTGGTAAAATGCCTGTGATCGTTTACCGTGAACAAAAGAAACAAGCATTACTCTTGAAATCGAACCATTGGATAGATTTTAATAGTAATGTGCAACAGGAACTGGAAAAACTTTTGGGTAAAAGAAGTGTTTTGCTAAAAAAAAGTGATTAATTTATCTTAAAACGTTTTCAGCTCTACAAACTAATCAGTAAAAATGTTATATTTGATTAGGTTTTGTTTTAGAAACAAATAATTTTGGAGTGTGAACAAATGAAGCGTATTGGTATTTTAACCAGTGGTGGAGATGCCCCTGGTATGAACGCTGCTATCAGAGCAGTCACACGTCGAGCTATTGACAATGGCCTCGAAGTGTTTGGTATCAATTATGGATATGCTGGACTTGTTGCGGGTGATATTTTCCCACTAACAAGTGACGACGTGTCCGACCGTATTCAACGTGGTGGTACTTTCTTGTATTCTGCAAGATATCCTGAATTTGCTAACGTAGAAGGTCAATTAAAGGGTATTGAGCAATTGAAGAAATTTGGAATTGATGCATTGGTTGTTATTGGTGGAGATGGTTCTTACCATGGTGCATTGCGTTTAACTGAACATGGTTACAATGCAATCGGACTACCAGGAACAATTGATAACGATATTCCATTCACAGACTTTACAATTGGTTTTGATACAGCCGTATCTACTGCTGTTGATGCCATTGATAAGTTGCATGATACTGCTAGCTCCCATGGAAGAACATTTATTGTTGAAGTAATGGGTAGAGGCGCTGGTGACGTAGCTCTTTGGGCTGGTGTTGCTGGTGGTGCTCAAAAGATCATCGTTCCAGAACATGACTTTGACATCAAGGAAATTGCTGAAGAAGTTAAAGTTGGTCGTGAACAAGGTAACAAGAACATGATCATTGTTTTGGCCGAAGGTGTTATGCATGCTGGAGATTTCAAGAAAGAATTAGATAAGTATGGTGATTTCGATTCACGTGCTACTGTATTGGGTCATATCCAACGTGGTGGTTCACCAACTGTTCAAGATCGTGTTCTAGCAAGTAAGATGGGTGCCTATGCGGTAGACCTATTGCTTGATGGAAAAGGTGGTTTGGCTGTTGGTATCGAAAACAACAAGCTTACTTCTCATGATATTCTTGATTTATTTGACAGCAAGCACAAACCTGATTTATCACTCTATGATTTAAATGAATCTTTAAATAGATAATTTTAAAGCATAGAAAGTTTTTATTTGTTACAATGAACTTGGAAATTAAGACAAGAAAAGGGGATTCTCGATGAAAAGAACTAAAATTGTAAGTACACTTGGACCTGCCAGTAACGATGTTGACACAATCGTTAAACTAATTGAAGCCGGAGCTAACATCTTCCGTTTCAACTTCTCACATGGTGATCATCCAGAACACAAAGCTCGTATGGAAATGGTACACGAAGCTGAAAAGATTACTGGTAAGACTGTTGGTATCGTTCTAGATACTAAGGGTGCTGAAATTCGTACAACCGTTCAAGAAGGCGGCAAGTTCGAAGCTAAGATTGGCCAAACAATCCGTATCTCAATGGATGATTCATTGACTGGTACACCAGAAAAGATTGCTGCTACTTATCCTGGTCTATACGATGATACACACGTTGGTGGTCACGTATTAATCGATGATGGTCTTGTTGACTTGAAGATTACTGAAAAAGATGACAAGAACCGTGAATTAGTTACAGTTGTTCAAAACGATGGTATGATCGGCTCAAGAAAGAGTATCAATGCTCCTGGTGTTGAAGTTCGTCTACCAGGTATCACAGAAAAAGATTCTGATGATATTCGTTTCGGTCTTGAAGAAGGTATCAACTTCATCTCAGCTTCATTCGTTCGTAAAGCTCAAGATGTCTTAGATATTCGTGCAATCCTTGAAGAAAAACACTGTGAATACGTACAAATCTTCCCTAAGATTGAATCACAAGAAGGTATCGACAATATCGATTCTATCCTTCAAGTATCAGATGGTTTGATGATTGCTCGTGGTGACATGGGTGTTGAAATTCCATTTGAAAACGTACCATTCGTACAAAAGAGCTTGATCCGCAAGTGTAACGCACTTGGCAAGCCAGTTATCACAGCTACACAAATGCTTGATTCAATGCAAGAAAACCCACGTCCTACACGTGCCGAAGTTACTGATGTTGCTAACTCTGTTCTTGATGGTACAGATGCTACAATGCTTTCAGGTGAAAGTGCTAACGGTGATTACCCTGTTGAAGCTGTTGCTGCTA
This sequence comes from Companilactobacillus nantensis DSM 16982, assembly GCF_001435815.1. GTDB lineage: Bacteria > Bacillota > Bacilli > Lactobacillales > Lactobacillaceae > Companilactobacillus > Companilactobacillus nantensis. Next base: position 51,408 of record NZ_AZFV01000002.1, read on the forward strand.
TGGCTCGTATCAACGAACGTACAGAACAACAATTAGACAAAGCTAACTCACTTGCAATCCAAAGATTCGAAGACTACAAGGGTTCAAACGTTACAGAATCAATCGGTGAATCAGTTGTTAGAACTGCTGAAGAACTAAACATTCACACAATTGTTACTGCAACTAAGAGTGGTTACACAGCTCGTATGATTTCTAAGTACCGTCCAAGTGCTGATATTTTGGCTCTTACATTTGACGAAACTACACAACGTGGTTTGACAGTTAACTGGGGTGTTGATCCAGTTATCGTTGACAAGCCAGAAAACACTGATGAAATGTTCGACCTTGCTGCTAAGAAAGCTCAAGAACTTGGCTTTGCTAAGGAAGGCGATTTAATCCTTGTTGTTGCCGGTGTTCCTGTCGGTGAAAGTGGTACAACTAACTTGATGAAGGTTCAATTGATCGGTTCAACATTGGTTAAAGGCCAAGGTGTTGGTGAAGAATCAGTTGTTGGTAACGTTGTAGTTGCTCACAGTGCTGAAGAAGCTAACAAGAAGATCAACGAAGGCGACATCCTTGTTACAGAAATGACTGACAAAGATTACTTACCAGCTCTTGAAAAAGCTAGTGCCGTTGTTGTTGAAAACGGTGGTTTAACTTCACACGCTGCTGTTGTTGGTATCGCTATGGGTCTACCTGTAGTTGTTGGTGCTAAGAATGCTACAAACCTTGTTAACGATGGTGACACTGTTACTGTTGATTCAAGACGTGGTGTTGTTTACAAAGGTGCTTCACGTTCACTTTAATTTTTAACAATTAAATTTAAAATGCTTTAAACATAATAAAACTGAGAGAAAATGACGATTTTCTTTCAGTTTTTTTGTGCTCTTAAAAATTCGGATTGTTTTTAATATTAAATTGTTGATGTTAAGCTATTAAAGATAGAATATGTGATAAAGAGATAAATTTAATTCGCAAAAATTTAATTAACTTTTGAGGTGAAATTATTGTCAAATAAAGATGTACTTGTTTTTGAAATTGAGCAAGCTAAAGGTAAACCACGTGACGTTCAACAAAAGAAGAAAGCTGATTATTGTCCGTTCTGTGACACGGAACATCTAACCAATGTCATTGATCAAAACGGTGATATGATTTGGTTAGAGAACAAGTTTAAGACGTTGAAAGACACTAATCAGACGATTGTCATTGAATCACATGATCACTATGGTGATATCTCTAATTACTCGGTCGAAAAAAATCGGGAAGTGTTTGAATATATTTATCAATGTTGGAATCAAATGATTCAATCACAAAAATATACTAGTGTTTTAATGTATAAAAACTTCGGTCCAATGTCTGGTGGATCATTGCGTCATCCACATTTTCAAATTATCGGTTTAGACAAGGTGGATGGTTACAAGCATGTTGAACCAGAGAATTTTACAGGAACAAAGGTATTTGAGAATAAACATATCAACGTCAATATTTCTGATAAGCCGGTTATGGGATTTGTTGAATTTAATATTGTCATTAATAATCCACAGTATTTGGCTGATTTAGCTGAGTTTGCACGCGTAACTGTGAAGTATATTTTAGATGATTTTTATGGTGGGAAGTTTGATTCCTACAATATCTTCTTTTATCGTGATGGCCGGAAAATTATTTGTAAATTAACCGCCAGATACGTTGTTTCACCATATTTTGTGGGTTATCGACTATCACAACGCGATGGTGATAAGCAGGTTAATGAGATTGCAGCGGTTTTACTGAAGAAATTACAAAATGATGCTCAATCTGATGAAATTAAAAATTTAGAATAATACAAACGTTCAATTGTAAAAAGTTGAACGTTTTTTATTTACTTCGGAGAAGAAAGGTTATGTAACCTTAATGAATACGATATTAGTGTAAAACTATATGTTTTACGAAAACATATAATACAAAAACAAAACCAGTAACAAATTATAAAATAAGATGATGAAAAAACCAAAAAAATACTTCATAACTATTAGATTTATTTCTAACAATCATGAAGTATTTTGCTGGAGCATTTTAATTATATTGTTTCAATTAATCAGCTGATTTGAAGATTCCTTTAGTTAAGTAACCACTCCAAGTCCAACCAGAAACCTTTTTATCACTGGATGTTACGTAATAGTATGTTCGTGAATGGTGCTTATCAACACGAACTGACATTTTTTTAGTAGCATACCAAGTCGTCCGATACTGATTTAAAGTTGTCTTTTTAGTTAATTCAACGGTTGGTTTATCAGCCATAAATAAAGCTGAATAAATGTTTCCTTTTGAATCCTTAGAATGATATGCGGTTTTGGTCATTTTTTTGACAGAGCCATTGCCTGTATATGTATGCTTTTCGGCTTTTTGTGAGTTTGTGGCAGCCAGAGCAGTGGTACTGCTTGTCAAAGGTAGGGTAGTTAGTGGTAGTGATAAGGCTAACAGTGCAACTGTTAAATTCTTCATGCTTTTCATGAAAAATTCCTCCATATGGTATGAATTAAGTAACCAGTCAATATTGACTTGAGAGTATTTAACCACAGATCTTTTCGAAAACCTAATAATATGAACAAAAGGTTGAAAAATAGGATATCAGAAATAGTCTGGGACAAAACTATTATTATTTTTAAACGTGCTGCATAAACGTGGAACAAAACATAGCCTTTTCCGCTTAAAACAAATAGCTCCAGCAATCCAAAATCGGATTACTGGAACTATTTGCCTTAATGCTCGAATGAACCTATTTTGTTCCACTCTCTAATATTTAGAATCTAATTATGTTCAAAATTCTTAAAAGTTAAGCTTCAGGCTGATAATCTTTGTCAATTACCAAAATAGGTTTGATTGTCTTTCCACTAACAGAATCGGCGTCAGCTTCATTAATTTGATCAAAATCATACATTTTTTCTGTTAGGTCGAAGGGGAAGACACCCATTTGGTAAAACTTGATGAGACGAGGAATGTCGACTTGAGGAATTGAATCACCCATGTTAACACCGACAATCTTCTTATCATCGACACAAAGGTCATTCCATGTGCTAATTTCAATATTGTGTGGAGTAACGGCGATTGTTGCGGTAGTACCACCTTGAGTTAAGGCAGCAATAGAATCGGTCATTACAGTTGCAACACCAGTTGTATCAACGGCCCAGTCAACACCTAGACCACCGGTGATTTTCTTAATGGCAGCAACAGGATCTTCATTCTTACTATTAACGATATCGGTTGCACCCATCTTTTTAGCTAATTCCAAACGTGAGTCCACGATATCAACAGCAATGACATTGACACAACCAGAAATTTTACCGGCCATCATTGCGGCTAAACCAACGGCACCAGTACCAAAGACGGCAATTGTATCACCTGGTTTTGGTTGTAAGGTATTGAAGACAGTTCCACTACCAGTAACATAGCCACAGCCAAGAGGTCCCAGTTTTCTTAAATCGAGGTTCTTTGGAACTTTGACGGCGTTACGTTTATCAATCACGGTGTGAGTTGTAAATGATGATTGATTGAACATATCACTGACATGGTGACCATCTTCAGTGAAGTGGTCAGAGCCATCTGGGCGAGTTCCAGAGAGATTCGATGCCGCATATTTACGACATTGGGTTGGTTTACCTTTGAGACAATTATCACATTCGCCACATGAATAAAATGACATAATGATATGGTCGCCAGGTTGAAAGTTCTTGACGTTTTTACCGACTTTTTCGACAATTCCTGAACCCTCGTGTCCAAGCACAACGGGGAAACTGAAGGCGGCGTCACCTTTACGTAAGGCTTCGTCATAGTGGCAAATACCTGATGCGACGACCTTAACTTGTAGTCCGTCATCAGTCATATCAGCTAATTCGACATCATCCTTAATAACAAATGGATCATTTACTTTATCAACAACAGCAGCTGTAATTTTCATATAAAATCCTTCTCTCAATAAATAATATATTTGAAAACGCTTACCACATTGAAAATTATTTCACTATTGGCACTTAAATTCAATCTTGCATTTTAAAAAAAGCCAATTTTTATAAATGTTATTGAAAAATTGTTGATAATTTATTTAGAATTAACGACGAAAAAAGTGTTATGTAACGTCGAAGTACGGTAAGATAGATACTGATTAAATAACGCGTAATATTAATTAAATCTACCATCTTAAGAACCCCAAAATTCCTTTAGTTAACAAAGGTCGGTTCCCGTGAGTGTCTAAAGGGTGATGTTGAATTAGTGACATGCGTTAAATATAAAAGATTATGGTGAAAAATGGATATAACAGAAATGTATGGTCAAGTACTATCAGGGACAGTAACTGACCTTAATAAAGATGAAGCATTTGTTCAAATCGAAGGATACACTTTTGCTTTGGATATTAATGAATTAACTGAAGTTCCCGAACTAGGCGATGAAGTTGCTGGTTTTGTTTATGAAAATCAGGCTCATAAAAATAAAATGACTACTGTCATGCCTTTTGTGACACAAGGTGTTTGGGATTTTGCTGAAGTAACTGATGTCAGAACTGACTTGGGTGCTTTCGTAAATGTTGGTTTGGAAGATAAGGATTTTGTTGTTTCACTAGATGACTTACCTTTGGAACACAATGAATGGCCTAAAAAAGGCGATAAATTAATGGTTAAGTTGGATATTGACCACAAGGGCCGTCTCTGGGGTAAATTAGCTGACATTGAACTATATACGCAAATTGCTCGTAGTCCTGAACGTGAAATGAAAACTTTGCTTAATAAGGATGAAGAGGGAACTGTGATTGCTATCAGAGAATCTGGTGCTTTTGTGATGACTGAAAGTTATTATATGGCCTTTATCCATAAGACTGAACAAGGTCAACCATTGCACATTGGCCAACATGTTAAGGCTCGTGTCATTGGCTCAAGCCACAGACGTTTGAATTTATCAATGAAACCTCGTGCCTATGAAGAAATTACACCAGATGCTCAAATGATTGTTGCCGTTTTGGAACACTCACGTGATAAGAAAATGCCTTATACTGACAAGAGCGATCCCGATGATATTATGGAATACTTTGGTATTAGTAAGGGTAGCTTTAAACGTGCACTCGGTAACTTGATGAAACAACGCAAGATCGAGCAAAAAGATGGCTACACGTATCTCAAATAGAGGTGATAATTTATGAGTGATAAATTATCCATCAAGAATCAAGTTATGATTGATACGATTGCTGATTACGCCCGTTATTTACGGCTTGATCGGGGATTGTCGAAAAATACGATTATTTCTTATCAAACTGATTTATTAGAATTCAGTAGCTTTTTAGAAAAGAAACAAATGAAATTTTATCCTGAGGATCACTTTGTGGTGACACAATTTTTTGCTGAACAGGATAAACAAGCTAAGTCAAAAACATCCCAAATGCGGATGTTTTCTTCGCTCCGGAAGTTTTATCAATGGATGGAGATTGTTGATAAGATTTCAGTTAATCCGATGAATGAACTGGATGCACCTAAGAAGGGGACACATTTACCAGTTGTCTTGTCAATGGATGAAGTCAATTCATTGATTGAATCACCTGATGTTTCAACACCTTTAGGTGTTAGAGATCGGACGATTTTTGAAGTAATGTATGCGACAGGCTTGCGTGTTAGTGAATTGGTCAACTTGAGTATGGATGACTTGCATTTAGACTTAGGATTGATTAAAACACTTGGTAAGGGTGATAAAGAGCGTTTGTTGCCAATTGGTGATACTGCTATTACTTGGCTTAAGAAGTATTTTGTGGAAACACGAGCTGAACTAGTAGGTAAATATGGTGCTCAAAAAGAGGTCTTCTTGAACTTTCGTGGTAAAAAACTGACACGACAATCTATTTGGCGAATGATCAAGAAGTACATTGCCCAAGTGGGGATTAAAAAGGATGTAACACCTCATACTTTGCGGCATTCATTTGCAACTAATTTATTAGAGAATGGCGCCGATTTGCGAGTTGTTCAAGAGTTATTAGGACACTCGGATATTTCGACAACCCAAATTTATACGCACGTTAACAAAACACACATGAAACAAGTGTATAACGAATCATTTCCACGTGCTTAGGAGGAGAGTCAATGCTTAATAAGTATAGCGACGAGAATAAAAAAATTGCGATGGGATTTCTGTCGTATATTAACGATCTCAAAGATTTGGATAATATGGAACAAGAATTAGAGCTGTATTCAGAAGATGACAATCGACAATTATATCTTTGGAAAAGTAATTTAGATGATTTTTCAGGAATCGTCGCCTTGTCATTTTCTGATCAAACAGTCTTTATTGAATATATTTCTCTCAATCCGTCATATCGTTCTCAGAGCAATATTTTTAAGATTTTTGATGACATTCAACAAAAGTTTCCTAAGCGGGTTATTTTAGCTAACTTTAATTTGAATTCTGAGCTGGCTCTGTGGCGTAAAAATAAAGAGAAACTTGAAAAAGATATGGAAGAAACAGATTAATGCAAAAATTAAATTTAGTCTTAACAGATTTTGAAGGTCCAATCGATTTGTTGTTGCATTTGATCAAAGAATCAAAAGTAGATATTTACGATATTCCTATCGCTCAAATTACTCAGCAATACATTGACTACTTGAACAGTATGAAAGTTTTAGAGTTGGATATTGCGGGTGACTATTTAGTGATGGCTTCGACGTTAATGTCAATTAAGAGTAAAATGCTGTTACCACAAGCTCCAGACGAAATTGATGATGAGTTCGAGGCAGATGATCCACGTGATGAATTGGTTTCACAATTGTTGACATACCAAACTTATAAGCGCGTTGCGGCCTACTTTGAAGAAAAAGAACAAGTTAGAAAACAACAATTTGATAAGGAAGTAAGTTTACCTACCAAGCAATTGGAACAATTTCTCGAACCCGGATCAGTCGTTTTGGATGATTTAGCTTCAACTTATGCTGAATTGTTAAGGGAAAAGAAGAATCGGATACCGGAAACAGAAACGATTGAAAATGAAACCTTGTCAATCGAGGATGCAACGAAAAATATTATGAGTGAATTACAGTCAGTTCGAAAGACGACTTTTAAAGCGTTGTTGAAGTTACATGATAATATTGAAGAAATCGTGACGGATTTCATGGCTATTTTGGAATTAGCTAGTAAACAATTGGTTTCGGTTCAACAAGCTGATTTTAAAAGTGAATTATTTATTGAATTGAGGAATTAAACGTGTATCAAGCAAAAATAATGGCACTATTGTTCGTTGCCGGTGATCAAGGAATTAAAGAAAAAGACCTTGCGGGATTGTTGGAAATTGACAGTGCTGCGTTGCGTCAAAATATTGAAGAATTAAAAATTAAATTAATGACAGATGTTGATTCAGGGATTCAATTGGTCGACTATAATGGTGTTTATAAAATAGTTACCAAAAATGAATTTGCCGATTTGTTAACAAAGTATTTCAAGGCTGGTTTGGGTTCAAAATTGAGTCAAGCAGCTTTAGAAGTATTATCAATTGTTGCATATCGTCAACCAATCACTAGAATTGAAATTGATGAGATTCGAGGAGTACAAAGCTCAGGTAGTTTAAATACCTTGTTGATGCGAAGGTTGATTAAGGAAAATGGTAAGAAAAATGTTCCTGGTCATCCCAATTTGTATATTGTGACAGATGAGTTTTTTGATTACTTCGGTATTAAGAGCATAGATGAACTACCAAAAATAGAGAAATTTGAAGATACTTCAGACATAGGAGATATTAATGGAGAAAGTTAGATTACAAAAATATATGGCTGACGCTGGGGTTGCCTCACGTCGTAAATCAGAAGAAATGATTGCTTCTGGTCATGTTCGAGTTAATAATAAAGTCGTTACTGAAATGGGAATCAAAGTCGACAACAGTGACAAAATTGAAGTTGATGGGATGCCACTACAAGAAGAAAAGAAACGCTACATTTTGATGTACAAACCTCGTGGTGTTATCACAGCTGTAAAGGATGATAAAGATCGTAAGGTTGTTACTGACTTGCTCGAAGACGATGTTCGTGAACGAGTTTATCCAATTGGTCGTCTTGATTACGATACTTCTGGTTTATTATTGTTGACGAATGATGGCGATTTTGCCAACCATTTGATGCACCCCCGTTACCACGTTGAAAAAACTTATGTGGCTAAAATTGAGGGCGTCTTATCAACTGAAGAAATTAGAAAGTTGGAAGGCGGCATCAAGTTAAAGGGATACACAACTTCTAAAGCTAGAGTTAAAGTAATGTCAAAAGACAAGAAAAAGAACTCCTCAATTGTTAGAATTACGATCCATGAAGGCCACAATCACCAAGTTAAGAATATGTTTGATGCTGTTGGTCACAAAGTTGAAAAACTAGCTCGTGAGAGTTATGCTTTCTTGACACTTGAAGGTCTAGTATCAGGTAAGTACCGTGATTTGACACGTCAAGAAGTTGCTGAATTGAAGAAAACTAATAAGTAGATATAAACGTCTTGAGCCTGACGAAAAAGGGCTTTTTTTTTGTGATTTTTTAAGTCTGCACATTTAAGCAAGGATGAACTATGTTTAGGGAACATTTATCGAAAGTTGAGTTACATATATCAGTCAATTTATTTGGATTAATTTTTGTTTAAATTACTTAGTTAATGAGAAAATGATTAATATTGGATTATATTTATTCTCCAAAAACAAAGAATTAAGAAAAAATATTAACCAATCTGATGGCGATTTGTTAATGGAAAAGTACATAAACCTTGATAAAATAGGAATTAATTCTCCTGATGTAACCGTATACATTACGGTTATACATGCCATAAGTAAAGATTAGTTGAATTTTAAACAATATCTGCTATATTAAAAGTATAAAATTTAATAAATTGGTTTTCAGGGCAGGGTGAGATTCCCGACCGGCGGTATAGTCCGCGACCCAACGTAAGTTGGCCGAATTGGTTAGATTCCAATACCGGGAATCTTTACCCCAAGCATGCTTGATAGCCAAAAATGTAAGAAAATCCCCGAATACTGTTAAATCAGTATTCGGGGATTTTTTGCGTGTTATATATCATTGTAAATAACTTCTAAAATATGCACATTTTTAAGCACAAATTGAATGTGTGCACATTTTCTGCACATAAGGATTAGCTGAATATGGCAACTGCTTTTTTGGCATCATGTTTCTTTTGATCTTTAAGAAGATGTATGTATATCTTGGAAGTGATGAGGGTGCTTGAATGTCCTAAACGTGCTGACACATATTCAAGGCTAACACCTCTGGAAAACAAAATAGAGGCATGCGTGTGACGTAGAGCATGGAATGTTAAGTGATTATCCTTTTTTATCTTTAAATTGTTCTGAAGGACTCCTAGGGCTTTGTTAGCTGCAGCATCTCCTGGAGTTTGGTGAAGATTGTTTATGAAAACCAAATTATCTGTATTTTTGTAATTTTGCTTTAAAAATAGTGCAGCTTGCTCGAGTTTGAGATGCTTCATTAACTTCATAGTTTTTATATCGACATCTAAAAGTCGAACAGAGGAGGGCGTTTTAGTAGGTTTAAATCCGGTTCTATTTTTATAATCATAAGTTTTATTCACATTAATTGTGTTGTTATCGAAATCTATATCATTCCAAGTCAGGCCAACAACTTCAGCATATCTAAGACCGGTGGCCATTGATAAAGCAATCGCATACCTAGTTATTTTATAGATATTTGAGTTTTTTAAACAATAATCTCTGAGTTTATTTGCTTCGTCAATTTCGAAATATTTTATTTCCTTTGATTTTTTTTCACCTGATATTATTGCATTACGGGTGAAGTCCAAGTGAATAATTTGTTGTTCGAGAGCATCTTTTAGCGAAGCCTTGATTGCACTGTTAAACATTGCAACGGTTGTTTTAACATGATCTTCTGCATATTTATCAAGAGCCTGTTGATATTCAAATTTGGTGACCTTTTTTAGCTTAGTGTTACCGAATGAATCATGTACAAATTTTTGTATTAAATCATATTTTGTTTGAGTGCTTTTACTAAAGCGGCCTGCTTTATAAGTCTTGATCCATTGTTTAAAATAATCATCGAAAGTGATGTTTTCTTTTTGCTGAGAAATTCCAACTTGTGTCTTTTTCATTTCAATTTCTCTAGCAGCATTTTGTGCATCGGATTTCTTTTTAAAGTGGCTGTTGTTTACTGAGCGACGTTTTCCAAACTCGTCTCGGTAGAATACACGATAAGCCCATTCACCATTTTCTTTTTTATATATTTGAGCCATGTTTACAAAAGTCCTTTCGATGTAAAGTTCTAAGTTAATAATTGTATGTATCTATGGGCAGTATTGATTATTAATTTACAATATTTGATAAATTGTAAATCAAAGGGGTACATATGTTCTTTTGGCGATAAAAATAAAAAGCCACAGTTGGCCTTTTATGCAATGGCAAAATTACTTTTAAAATCATCTTTATCATCAAATGAAACAACGTTTATATTATGCTGAATTAAACTATCTTTGAATTGAACTGACCTGTCATCCAGACCTTTCACCAGAACGTTGAATGAAATATCATTACCAGGATTATTTTGCCTGTATAATTCTGTATCTAGCCAAATCCCCATTACCATTTCGGATACGTTTTTGTTCAAAGATGTATATAGTTTTGTCCATTTTGTGTCTTTAATTTTCTGATGGAATACAAAATCTAAATCGTATGCTAGATTAGATTTACCTTTTACAGAAAATCCGATATCAAAGCTAAACTGTTTATTATTTTCAGTAATATAGTCTAAAACATCATCCTTAAACATTCCTCTGGCATTATTTCTGGACCCAAAGGCTAAATCTGATATCTTAATTACACTGTCCAATATATCGTTGATTATTTGAGCAACTTCCTGACGAGACGCAGTTGTTTTGTATATATCATAGTTACTACCCAACGAAGCTCTGTTAGTATTTAGGATACTTTGAATCAATTTAAGTCTAACCGAACCATTTTTTGTTAGGTTAGTTCCACGAGATTCAATATTCCAAATAGTGTAGCCCTGGTCAGAAACGGTATATGTTGAATTATGATTTGATGTAATTAGTAACGAGATTTGGTCACCAAACGGATCCACAAAAGGGGTATTAAATCTAATTTTATTACCATCAAGTGGAATGAAATTTGATTGGTTGTTTATTTTTTCCAACCATTCGTTTGCAATGGCTACTGAATCAATTACATCTGACATTTTAATACCTCCTTTCATGAATTAGATTGATAATATATTGTCCTCTATAAAAGATATACTACTATGATTCTTAACATTAGTATAATCAAACATTTGCTGTAGTGCGGTGAAGAAATCATCGCAATCTTTAAAACTATTGTGGGGCAAAGGATAGGCTTTGTAATGTGTAAAAGTATCATTCTTAGCTCTATATTCTTCTTCGGAGAAAATTTCTACACGATGTCCATAAACCTTTCCATCGGAATTTTTATGAAAGCTACTATCTAAGTTTATTCTAACTAATGTGTAACGAGTAGAGGCATCTGAAAAGTTTAAATGAATATTATCAATTGCATACATATAATATAATACAAACTGACGTTCGGTTCCATCTAGCAATCCAGATATTTTAATTTTACCTTTAGATCCTTCAGTAAGGACGTATTTATTTTTTGAAATTGTTTTTTTAAATATACTAATGAGCTTATATGCATCAGCATCAGTTAAATCTAAAGATTCCATGTTTTCTCCTTTAATTTTTGTCATACCTGCGGGTATGGCTTTTTTAGTCGTTCAAATGCTGAATAGCGTAATTAGCTTGGTCGGGTGTGACCCCTTCGCCGGATTGATAGACCTCTATAGATAAAAAGCCCTCTGAAGGGCTTTTAAATTAATTAAGATTTATTACACCAGTATCGAAATCATGGTATGCATTATCATCACTATAATCATCGGTATCGTAACTGCCTGAGAATTTTAATCTTATTGATGTAATATCTGATGGGCTGGAAAGGGTAGGAACGTAAAATACAACATTTCCTTCTTTGTTAGCACCTTTCATAAGATCACCACCAATATCGTCACTGTCCATAAGACTAGCATCTATTTGTTGACCATCATTAGTTGTCAATGTAGCTTGATTTGGATAAATAGATATATCACGTTCAGGAGTTTCTACTTTAAAGTTTACAACAATAGCTCCTTGGAATGTGTTTCCATCACTGTCCTCAACTGCGTTTTTGAAAGTACCAACATTAGCGTAATCAATACTTACTTTAACGCCAGCCCAAGAATTGTCAGACCAGGTAACATCATGTCTTTTAATCTTATCAACTTTTGCTTCATCACTAGAAGTCGTGTCAGAAGATGAATCTGAATCATCTGTATCAGTGGAGTCAGATTCAGTATCATCGGTACTTGACTGTTTTTTGTTCCATTTATTGTAATCTTTTATTGATTTAGTATCTGAACCTTCGAAGTATTCATCAGCAATTTTTTTAGCAGTTGCGGAAAAATAGTCCTTTCCATTACCGCTCTTAATTCCATTTAGAGTTCTTCTACATTTCTTGTTGAATGAAACAAGGTCCTTAGTTAGGCCCTTATTAGATTTATTGGATTGTAATTTTTTATCTTCAGTATCCAGTACTTTAATACCTTTATTTGCTTGTTTGATCACCTTAGAGTTGCTGTTAGACTCTTTAGCCACTTTTAAGGTGCTTAGTACGGAATTATTACTATTGTTAAATGAATCCTCTAATTCACTTTTGCTCATCTTATTTGAAGAACATGCAGAAAGCATGATTGCAAATATTCCTAAGAATGAGATTAGTAGCAACATTCTTTTTTTCATTATGTTTCCCCCCTATAACCGTCAGCTTTTAATGTCATCAGATTTTGGACAACATGAATCATATAAAGCGTGACCAAAAGTAATCCAAACCAAAGTAGTCACATATTTGATACTTAGTCATATTTCTCAAATCATAATCATGTTCTTTTATCATCGCAGCCATAGCAAAAGCGTTAGCTTCAAACTCCCGTTTGGTAATTGTAGAACCTGCACTATGTCTCCTCAAAAAAGGCGTACCAACTCCCTTATCGGTTAAACAATGTTTAATCTCGTGAAGTGGTACTAATATAGATTCGATTTCATTTAAATTATCATCCAGGATAATGGTAGTACGCCGGCTATTTGTTATCCGTGTTCCCAATGTATCAGGACCAATCGGACAATAGATAACATTATAATTGTAAGTTTTTGCTATTATCGCTGGATCAAAACTATTTGCCTTTTTATACACTTTATTAAGCAAATCTTCGATAGAACATGTTGCCATGTAAACACCTACTTATTTATTTTCGTCATCGTTGCGATATTTTTTTGGAGTAAATTTCTTTTTAGCTTGTCTCTTATTAATTTCAAGGGCAGTTAAAATAGCCGAGCGTAAGTTGGCTTTTTGCTCTGGGGTGGATGGCTCACCATAATAATCAGATTCGGCATCTGTATCAGAGCCATCTAATAATTTATCGGCAAGTTTACCAAGATCCAATTTTTCTTTTCCTGATAGATCATAATAATTATTTTTCTCATCGTCTTCAATAATCTCAGTATAGCCAGCCATTTTTAGAATTGTTTTGGCAGGGACTTTAAGACCCTTAGCCATTCGTTTGAGCGTTTCTTGTTTTGGAATGTTTCTCTCACCACGTTCAATTAAAGACCAGTACGAAGGTGACACTGCAGGTTGAGTGTCAGTTTTTGATTGGTATGATACTTGACGTAAAGAATAGTGGTGTTCTTCGCGTAGTTTTTTTAGCATATTACCAAATTCTTTGTTAGTTACTTTGTTTGGCATAACATCAACCCTTTCATCGACAAAAGTATAACAAAAGTATAACAATATTAGAACGTTTGTAGAATATTTGTGTACAAAAATCGTTGACAAAAGTTGTACAAATGTTATTATCTATTTGTACCCAAAAGGAGATGATTTAAATGTCAACATACATAAAGAGTAAAAGACAATTAGACGAACATTTAATAATTAATGGATTAACACAAAAGGATTTAGCTGCGGCAGTAGGTATCGGACGTACATATATGTCAGCTATTGCGAATAGAAGTACACCAGTAGGAAATAGAACTGCAAAGAAAATCTGTGATGTTTTAAACGTTGATTTCAAGGATATTTTTGTACTCTCAATGTCCACAAAAGTTTTACATAAATGATTTTTATATCTTAATTTTACAAAATAATCGATTTACATAGACAGTTAGTTTCGTAAATCAAAAGGGATGGTAATTCAATGAATCGTAAACAACAGCCTAGCATGGCAGAAGTCACACGTGGAATTGTTATTGGTGTATTGATTGGATTGGCTATGTGCTGGTTCATTGGACTCATTTAAAGCAAAAAAAGAGTGAACTAATGAGTTCACTCTAAAAATGAATTAATGAGGGAGGGTAAATTGATATGGATGGTAGTCAATTAGAAAAACAAGAGAAAATAATTGCTGAAATATTAGTTATTTTTCAAAATAATAATTTAACAACAGAAGAAGCTTTGGATTTAGATGATGTTTTAAAGAGACGTATTTTGAAAAACTCTATAATATCAAATCCGCTTTCTTAACAATTCTTCAGCGGTTCTGGAAACTGTTTCATTCATAGCAATATTGGTAGTGGACTTTGTAAAAAACATGTCTTTCTTATTACGTTGAGTCATAAAAAAGTCATCCTTTATAAGTTTATGCAATTCATCTTCATATTCAACGTGAATTGTGAAATCTAAATGATTTCTATCAGTGTTTGTGAATGCATTGGAAGAAAATGTGGCTGTAAATGATTGACCTGGAGCTAATGAAGTTCCTTCTAAGTGTGAAAACACAATATCTTTTGTCATCTCATTTTGTACTTTGGGATTAAGAGTGACTTTTTTTATTGTTGCACGTGTTTTTCCAAAGTTTTTAACCACAATATATTGATGAACATCATCAAGCACCTGAATGTAGTCAAAGAAAAATGAAATATAGGGTTTGTTTGAATCATAAATGGTTCTATTCGTCTGAACAATGGCAATTGTTGAAATTATTAATGCAACAATTGCTGATACGGATTGGATCCAATCGGTTAATGCCATTTTAAATACCACCTTTCAAATTAATTATAGATGAAAGGCATCATGGGGAGGTGATCAATTTGAATAACGTAAACATTTATCAGGAGTTTGAAGATATGATGAAACGTCAGGATTTGAATAATGCTGACATTGCTGCGGTAACAGGAGTTTCACGTTCTGCAGTCAAAGATTGGCGTAAAGCTCGAAAAATTGAAGATAAACGATTATTTCAAATAGCTAATGCATTTGATGATGAAAGATTTAGTTTAGCGGTCGTTTGTTATTCTTATGGCTACCAAGCTATTTTCTTAAATATGCTAGATAGATATCGAGGAGATGATCTATCACTACTTATTGGAACCCAAAAGGAAGATTTGGATAGTGACAGTGCCATAAAAGGATTGATTGAAGAATTGAGTAAGAAAAATCCGGACAAATCAATTGTTAAAGGCTATTTGAAACAAATTATTGAAACAATCGGTATGATGCTTTCTTCAGTAAAGAAGATTGCTACTGAACAAAACATACCAGTACAGCAAATTTTTTAAGGAGGCAGTTTATATGGCCATCGCAAAAATTGAAATTGATGATGCTGAAATTGATGAAAAAATTGAATCAAGAATTAACGCAGTCATCAGGAAAATGCCATTGTGGCCACCAGTAATGAATACTAAACAGATGATATCTTATGTGCCGTTTAGTGGTCGTAGGTTATATGCCGTTTTGTTCATTTATAGGAACTGGTTGGATGAAGAAAACGGTGGTTGTGTTTACTACCCAAGACCAGGTCAAGCCTATCAATTTAGAAGAAAAGATTTTGATCAATGGATGTATGACCATTGGATAGACATAATCACCATTGATATGAAGGAATTTGAAAAAGATAAGGTTGCCTATAAAGCAAGTCTAATTTAAAGGAGAAATTATTATGTTAGGTTCATCAGAAGTTCAAAAGCAACGCCTCGGTTATTCTAAAGAAATCGGGAAGATCAATCAGATTGTAGAAAAGGAAGTTTCACCGATTTTGGATGAATTGAATAGATTAGCAGCGCAATCTAAGAACCTGTTAAACAGAAAGTTTGGCAGACCATTATCTGATTACTCAATTGAATATCTAAGAAAATGCGGTGTCACGGTTGAGTTTTTTAAATCGGGTAATGAGGAAGACAATAATTTGCAATATTTATATGTATTTCAAATTTAGGAGGTATTAGTAATGACATCAATAGACGTCACATTTGCTTGCATGCTAACCAGCTTGGTTGGGTATGCGATTGGTCATGCTGCAGGTGAATCTAAAGGATTCATTAATTTGTTCGATTTAAGTCAGTCAACAAGTATGAAAGTTAATAAGTTTTGGCATGAATTAGGTAATAAATTCTTTGGTAGTGATACCGACAAAAACAAAGTAATTAATTTAACTGACCATACGCCAGAGATTTTGGCCAAAAAAAATAAGACACTATCCGCAAAATAGTGTCTTAAATCAAAAATATTTCAAAAACATTTGTACATAAATTATAGCACATTGGAGTGATTAGAATGACCGCAAATCAACATGAACAACTCAATCTTGTGCAAAAAATAGCTCAAGTACAAGCTGGATTGCCTCCAGAAATAAAGAAGGAGGGATATAACGCAAAACAAGGTTTCCATTATGTAACTGAAGCCCAGGTTAAAAAGCTGGTTCGAAATCCATTAGCAGTGTTGGGAGTAATTATTGTTCCAAAGTATGAAGTTACTAACGAATGGACTGAGACTACTAAAAAAGGTGGTCAAATGCACTATGCATCTGTTCAAGGGACGTTTGAATTAAGGGACGGCAATGAATCAATCATAGGCTCAATGCTCGGTACGGGGATGGATATGTCTGACAAAGCCATATATAAAGCTGAAACAGGTGCACAAAAGAATTATCTTATGCAACTGTTTATGATTTCAACTGGTGACGATCCTGAAAGAGATGATACACCGAATGGCCAAAGTAAGAATCAATATTCAAATAACAATAATTACCGTAATACTGGCTATCGCTCAAGCAATCAAAGACAACCTAGTAATAGAAATCAATACAATGGAAATAATCAAAGGAAGCAAGCTGAAACTCAGATTAATAACAAAATGTTTGATCAGGTTCGTGACAAAATACGTGAGGCAGCAGGAATATATCGTCTGACCTCTGATGACATATCAGTTACGTTGAAAAATAAATTTCACTATACCGATTTGAATCAAATTACTAATGTTTTGGCAGCACAAATTTTAACTTACTTGAGTAAAGCTATCAGGGATGAACGGAAAAAGCAAAGTGTTAGTGCATCTAATAACAGTTGATGGGGGAGGGTAGTGATGGCACGACCTATTAAAAAAGGTATTGATTACTTTCCGCTAGATGTGACGTTTTTACGGGATATGAAGATCAGGAAAATAAGAAAGGCTTGTGGAGATACAGCAATTACAATGCTCATCTACCTGCTCGGTACTATCTATCAAGATGAGGGGTATTACATGAAGTGGGATGATGATGTCCGGTTCCTGGTGGCTGACGATGTTGGCGCCAGTGAATCGGCAGTAGATGAATTGGTTAACAAAGCTCTTAAAGTCGATTTTTTCAATAAGAAAATGTTTGATGATCATAAAATTTTAACGTCACATGGAATACAAACTCGATATCAACAAGCAGCGTATAAAAAGAAAGATAGTTCAATCGATTCAAAGTATTGTCTTATTTCTGATACCGAAAAAAAAGTTTCCGACACCGGAAACTCCATTAATGACAACGACAGTACGCAAAGTAAAGAAAAGGAAACTAAAGAAAACGAGAGTAAAGGAGAGGAGATTATATTAAATCAAAATAAAGAAAATGAGCTTGCCCCGCTTTTGAAGGGAGAAAGTTCATTTATGGATTACTATAATCGCTTCGCTATCTCAGACAGACAAATCAGACAAACTCAAGTTATTTCTGCAGCTATTCCTTTTCTAAATCGAGGTATCAATGTTGAAGAACTAAGCAAATTAATGAAATTAGCAACTCAAATAGCAATTCAAAGCAATGCACTTACTTGGGAATATGTTAAAGGAATTTTAAAGAACTGGTACAAGATTGGCATTAGATCATCTGCAGATGTTCCTAAGCATAAAAAACAATCAGTTTAAGGAGAAGTGATGTATGAAAATTCTGATTTTGATTATGGCCATAATGGTGGCTGTTCAATTTTTATTAAATAAAGACTAAAAATGAGGATATTAAATTATGAATACTGAAAATCAAAAAATGTTAAGCGATGTAAGAAATGCACTCGATTCTGATGATTCAATCTTTATCGGATTAGTTGGAAATGGGAATATCGATGTTAATGGAATGAATTTCATGTCTAATTCAGAGAATATGGATCTTGTTAATGCCATTTTGATTGAAACATGTCTACGAAATATTTTTAGGCGTGAGCAACTAGGTGAACTAATTGAACCAGGTAAGGAAGATGTAGCTGAGTTTGCAAAGGATGTCATTAAATCCAGCAATAAAATTGCTTTGAGGAAACTACGAGAACTTGGTAAGACGGTAGACAATGGCAATCCAGTTAATGTAATCAAAGTTAATCCGAAGAAACATGCTGCAGCAATTGCCATTGATGTTTCAAATCCAAAAAACTTAGAAAGCAATGATTTCTTTAATTCAATGCCTGAGGAATTAAAACAAAGAATCAGAAGAATGGTTGGGGGTACAGGTGAATGAATAATTTAAGGAGTTTTAGTTTTGCAGGTATTGATATTCGAACAAGTGTAATTGACGGAGAGCCATATTTTGTTGCTAAAGACGTTGCAGATGTTCTCGGATATTCCGAGACTAATGCACTGACCAAGAGACTTGATGACGAAGATTTCATATCCGCCAAATTGTCGGGTATGAATATGAAGTCGATTTTGATAAATGAGAGTGGATTATATACTTCGATTATTGGAAGTAAGTTACCCAATACAAAACCATTTAAATATTGGATAACACATGAAGTTTTACCTTCAATTCGTAAGAACGGTGTATACATGACCAATCAAAAGGCCTATGACATCACTCATAATCCGGGAGCATTGGGAGACCTACTACTCCAAGCCGGTGAACAATTGAAAATTAAAGATGCTCAAATTTCAGAGCTAACACCAAAAGCTCAATTTGCTGATCAGATTTCTAAAAGCAATGACACAATTTTAGTTCGCGACCTGGCCAAATTACTTTATAAAAATGGGATTGCCATTGGACAAAAGGAATTATTCAGATGGTTAGTAGAAAAGAATTATCTGATAAGAAAATCCAATGGTTATATACCGACACAAAGGGCCGTTGCTTTAAAAGTTATGGAAGTCAGAGAAACACCGATATTACATCAATATACTCAGCCTACGATTAGCTTTACAACGTTGGTCACCACAAAAGGACAGCAATACTTTATTAATAAATTTTTATCAGCTAATCGAAAGGTGGAAGCTTAGATGATTAACAGAGTAGTTTTAGTAGGACGTCTGACACGTGATACAGAGTTGCAGTATACATCAAGTGGCAAAGCTGTTGCTCAGTTTACAGTAGCTGTTAATAGACAATTTACTAATTCTCAGGGCGAACGTGATGCTGACTTTATCGGTTGTACTATTTGGCAAAAAGGTGCAGAAAATTTCGTTAAATATACTCATAAAGGTGTATTAGTTGGCATTGATGGACGCATTCAAACTAGTTCTTATGATAATAAGCAAGGCCAGCGAGTCTATCGAACAGATGTAATCGTTGAAAACTTCTCATTACTTGAATCAAAAAAGAATACTGACAGTAAACCTGCAGATAACCAACAGAAAAGTACGCCTGATCCTTTTGAGGATAATAGTCGGCCAATAGATATCTCTGATGACGATTTACCATTTTAAAAAGGAGAACGAATTATGGAAGCAAATGGATATACAATATTGGATTTTCCAAAGCATAAATTTGATGTTATCCAGATGGCTGATGCTATTAGAAAAATAACTAAAGATAAGCAATTAAGAGGCTATGCTGACTTATACGCATTGGACAAGTTAGACAAGATATCATCCGTGGCCAATAGCATTATTCAGAAGGAATATCAAAAGGTAATAATGCCTAAAGTGTTTGATGTTTGGTATTGGAAGCAATCAAAAACCTCCTTGCTTGTCCCTAAAATGGAATTAATTTTTAGTCTAAGCTCTTTAATTCTTAGCGATTCTAATGAAAAGGACTACGAAGTAGCACTAAGAGAATGGATTTTTGAAGGTAATCACTTTGATTATGCTGCATATGAAAAATGTGTTGATGCAATTAACAATGGGTTCAAGGTTGAAGGTGAAAAACATGAATGATGTTGAAAATCATGTTTTAGATGAATTGAAAGATTGGCTCAAGTCCGGCAGTGAAGATATTCAAGAAATTCATAGATCATCTGACCATAAAATGGTTCATTTAAAAACTAATAAGCATGAATACATATATTATCCAGATACGAATAGTTTGTTGGTGGAGATTAAGACCAAAGCAGTTGAATATCAGCCAGTTCTTTATCCAAACAGAGCTGTCGAAACGAGTTTGTGGTAGCAATAGGAGGTTTCAAAAATGAAACATGTATATATGTTGACTGATATAACTGGTAACTACGAAAACGAATTGTATGTTGGAAAGTATTCTGATAGCGATGATGGGTATGGGTTGTTTTCAGTTGAATATGTCGAAAAAGATGAAGATAAATATTTATTTTTGACAGAAGAAGAATTTAATAAAGCTTTAAATCAATTCAAAATATTTAAACCAAGTCATTTTACAATTTATGGGGATGATGAATTTGAATAATGATCCAATTGAAAGATTGTTAGAAATATCTGATAGATTGCCTATTACTGTATTAGCTGATATTAAGAGTCGAATGGGAGATTGGATGTTGTCTGGCGGTAAGAAAGATGATTCTTACATGTGGCAACAAGTTAAGTTTGCTGAAAATTGGTTAATTTTTAATGGAGGAAATAGTAATGAAGAAGATTAGAACGAGTAATTTAACCAAGTACGAATTAGAAATTATTGATAATTATGCTCGAGTTTATGGCTCATTAGCTAATACTGCAGGACTAGAAGTTTTATTAGCTCTATACACAGGGATGAGATTTAAGGAAATTAGTGGATTGACCTGGGAAGATATTGATCTGGTTAATAACAGTGTTCGTATCGTTAGCAAAGTATCTACAAAAAAAATCCCCGTTGATAGTATGGTCATGTTTAAACTTGAAGACTTAAAAAAGGAACAACGTATTAACTATGCAAAACATGGATATGTTCCTGAAACCAATTACGTATTCATCAACAAAAGAATGCATAGGCCCACAGTTGTAAGTCTGGAAAAGTTTATTTCTGATTCATTAAACACAAATCAACGTGTATTGTTCAGAACTTTAAGAGATTCAGTTAAGGAGATAGATGGGCATGAGAATATTAAAAGGGTATGACCTATATGAGAGAAGTGATCTCAAGCGTTTAAGATTTGAGTTTGGGAAAATGCCAGATGTTACAACAAAATGGTTTGGTCAGGAGTTCGTTTATTTAGATATTTATATCAATGAACATCCTTCTAAACGTGCTCAAATCTTGAAAGATATTGATGACTTTATACACTTTCGTGCAGATTTCAAAGAAGTTAAAAAAATATATTGTGCGGAATGTGGAATTGAAATAGAAGATGATTATTACACAGTTGGAGACGATTTCTTGAAAACTAGATATTTTGAAGAGCAAGACGGAAGTGACAATATTTTTTGTTCAGAGGAATGTCTTTTAACAAGTTTATCCGTTATGAGTTATGAGGTGGAAAAATGAAGTTTTCAAAAAGAAATAATCTCAAAGCAACGGTACAATCTTTAAATTTTGCTATTAAAATGCTTTGCGATAATAAACAAGATATTTTTGATAATACAAATGTTAAAAACGAACAGTTGGATTTAACGGTTGACTGTATGGACGATATTTCAGGCGTCATTAGTCAACGTCTTAGTAAGGATGGTCCTAGAACATTGTATGAAGAATTTATGGAAGGATATACAGACCGTCATGATCGTTTAGAAGATTTTTTAGACAGTCATGATAAAACAATGGATAACGATAAATTAGCAGTACAAATATTAAATATTTTAGATGGTGAGCGTAAATGATTAAGGAATATCGAAAAGTGACGAATATAAAAGCAGAACAATTCGACAATTCAAAAGCAATGGCTATAAAGTATCATCTTTATCACAACGAGGACACAATGTTTACTGATGAAGCTGCACTCAAAACTATTGAAGGTATCATGCATGTTAAGCCCGGCGATTGGATTGCAACAGGTATAAACGGAGAACATTGGGCAATCAGGGATGACATATTCAAAAAAACTTACGAAGAAACGATTCCTAAAGGAATTATTTATTACTACAATCGTCAAAAAAAGTTGTCCAAATATTTGTTTAGTCAAGGGATTATGGATTGTGATGAACTTGCATCTGCTATTTTGGATGTTTTAAACGAAGACAAATAAAAAAGCCACTCACAAGGTGAGCAGCTAATTGGTTTCTAGTCAAAATCAATTATATCACGGGGGCGGCCGATTTGTTTTTATTGCCAGAAATTAATCGAAACGAAAGTAGAAAAAACGCTAGAAAAGTTTTAGCTCAGTATCGTCGATTATCCAGAGTTGCTGGGCGGTCACTTACTGATATAAAGTCACCAGTAATAACAGACATGCCTAAAGGATCTTCATTCGGTAATTCTCAGGAAAATATGACTGCTGATGTTAGTTCAGCAAGATGGGAAGTTGAAGAAATTGAAAGAGCTGCGGCAACGTTATCCAAAGAATGTTTTGAAGTAATCTACTTCAGGTATATGTCAAAGGAATTTCACACAAGAGTAGAAATAGCTAGTTTGGTTTTTGGAAGCCTTACGGCTAGAAAAACGGTCGAACGAAGGCAAAGCGAGGCGCTGTTACAATTCTGTGAATCCTATAGGTTTGGTGAGTTGCTGGTATACAAGAAAAAGAAAAAAGATAATGTATCTGTTTAGTGACGCACTTTTGTCTATATTATGTCGCATTTTTGTCCATATTTTGGGGCAAAAAGTTCGCTTTGGGGATGTATATTGGTATTGTCGAAAGATTAAAAATAAGTGTCATATGGTAACGACTGCGGTTACTCTGCCGCCAAAAAGGAGCAATTTGACAAAGAAAGTCATTAAAACTAGACACTTTTAAATGACATTTGCAGTTAGTTTAATAGCTGACTGCATTATACGGATAATCAAGGGATGTATTAGATTGAATCCTCCTTCTTTCATACTTGAATACAAGAATTTAACAAATATATTGCATACTGATTTGGTCATAAAAATATCAATCAATTTAATATTCTGGTTCGAGTCCAGATATCCGTTTAGATGATGGATGCTGTAGGAGGCTGCCATTATTTTATTAGATCACTCACACGAGTGGTCTTTTTATTTTGCCTAATGGAGATATTATCATGATTAAAATTCAGAATTATTATTTAAGTGATGATTCAACAGACGTCTACTCAAGTATTGTCTGGATTAGTACAAAAGAAATCTGTTCAATAGAAAGTAGTAGTGAATATGAGAATCTTATGATTATTATCATGACAAGTGGGGTTGAGTATTTTGTTGAAAGAATTACTGCCGAAAAATTGTTGGAGGCGCTTCAATGAAATTAGTTAAAACAAGTTTTGGATTAATGACACCTTTAGAAGCTAAGATGATTGGTGACATTGATAAAGAAGCCAAAGTAAAAAAGCAGAATGAGAAGATTGATATCAAATCAAATCGTTAAAAAATTCTGAAACAAACACGGATAGCATTTACTAGGGGAGGTGGTGAATATGAGTGGTTAGACCTAGAAATCCTGACCGTGATAAGGCAATGAAAATATGGCTGGATTCTAAGGGAGACAAACCACTTGTTGACATTGCCAAACAGTTAGAAGTATCAGCATCTACTATCCGAAAATGGAAGTCTCAAGACAAATGGGCTGATAAATTGAAAGGGAGCGCTCCGATATCCAAAAGGAGCGCTCCCTTTCGTTCACTTAAAAATAATAAGAATGCTGTCGGTAATTCTGGTGGTTCAGCACCGCCTGGGAATAAGAATGCACTGACAACAGGTCAGTATGAAACCATCATTCTTGATCAGTTATCTGATGATGAGCAGGCAATATTTGAAGGTGTGACTGATGATCCATTGATAACCATTAATACCGAAATACGCCAGCTGAAAGTTCGACAGTATCGGATTACCAAACGTATCAATGGTGTTGTCCAAGGGATGGATGATATTGAAGTTCAAACTTATAACAAAATTAAACAGAAACGTCGTTCATTTAATGATGATAACGGTAATCGAATAGTCACCAAAGTAAATGAAGTAACTCCGACAGGTTCAATGACACAATCTTATAGGAAGTTTGATGACTTATTAAAACTTGAAGATGCACTAACTGCAGTTGGAAATTCATTACAAAAGGCAGTCAAAGAGAAAGCCAAGATAATGAACATCCCTATGGACCAAGAGTTACTTCAAGGACGTGCAGAACTTACTAAGCAACAGGCTAGGATTCTTAAATATAATGCTGACAAACTTACAAATAATGGTGCTGATAATCCAATCATCAAGGCTATGTCAGCAATTTTGAAGAAGCAAAACAGAGGTGATGCTAATGCAGACTCCGATTAAAGATATTAAATTTTCACCGTTGCAAGAAGAGTTTATTACAGCTCCATTTGATCATACCTTTGAAGTAAATGAGGGCGCTATCCGTTCCGGAAAGTCTGCTGCAGCATGTATGCGATTGGCTATGTTTTATATGTTGTCTCCGGACGAATCACATTTAGTGTCAGGCTTTAATCAGGAGATTGCCTACAAGATTTATATCGAGGGTGATGGACTTGGACTGGCCTACATATTTGATGGAATGTCACATTTACAGCGTGATCGTGGTGGTGATAATTTAACGATTGATTTGCCGAGTGGCCAAAAGAAGATTTACTTCAAAGGTGGCGGGAAGTCTAACTCGGCTAATAGTATTCGAGGGATGTCATTAGGATCAGTGGCGTACACAGAAATTGATTTGCTTAATCAAGAATTTCTTAAGGAAACATTCAGACGTACTGCCAATGCCTATATTCGTTACCATTTGGGAGATTTAAACCCACCAGCACCAAATCATCCCATCATAGATTTCTTTAAGGAGCACCGAGCAAAATGGCAACACTGGACTATGAGAGATAATCCAGTCATGACACCAAGCAGATTGGATGAGCTTAAAGCAGAATTCAGTGCCAATCCTTATTTATATAAGCGTGACTGGTTAGGCGAACGTGTAATGCCTGAAGGTGTTATCTATTCCATGTTTGATAAAGATAACATGACTGATAAAACATTGATGGGCAAACCTGTGGAGATGTTCTTCAGCACCGATGCAGGTCAAGAGGATGCTACAACAATGAGCTGTAACATTATTACTCAAGTAAGAGATGACAGTGGTCGTTTTAAGTTCGTATTGAATCGAGTGGCCAACTACTACCATTCGGGACGAGATACACACAATGTGAAAGCAATGAGCAAGTATGCTGAAGAACTACTAAGGTTTGTCAATTGGTGTCACAAAACGTATCAGATGTATTCAAATATAATCCTAGTTGATCCTGCAGCACGTTCATTACGTGAAGAACTAAAACGAGTTGGATTAGCTACTCAAGGAGCAAACAACAATGCTCATGAAGTAGCCGGTGGTCGTAAAGGTATTGAAGTTGGTATCGAAAGGTCACAGAACTTAATGTCCAATGGTCAATTTAAATTGGTTGAAACTCCAGACAGTGGCATCCCTATGAAGTATGACCATTACAATTTCATTCGAGAGATTGGAACGTATGTCAGGGATGACAATAGTGGTTATCCAGTAGATGCTAATAACCATGCAATGGATGAGTTTCGTTATTCAGTTAATTATTTCTATCAAAAGTATGGTAGGTGATGCGAGTGTTTAATAATTTATGGTCAAAGATAAAGGTGGTGTTAGCAAAAATGGGACTGATCAAGTCGATTGAAAGTGTGTCAGATGTCAGTAATTTACTGATTGATGATGACCAGGTGAAACAAATTGATTTATGGGATGCTGCGTATAAAGGAGACCCAAAGTGGATTCATAAAAAATGGACTTCAGCCTTAAACAATCCACATTCATATAAGCAGAAGTCATTGAACATGCCTAAAATCTTATCTAAGAAGATGGCCAGCCTAGTATTCAGTAAGAAAGTTAATATTCTTGTGACTGAGCATACTGATAATAAAGATGATTCAGCAACTGATGATGACCAAAGCGACAATGAAGCAAACAACTTTATTCAGTCGACTTTGGATGATAACTATTTCTATAACAACTGTGAGCGATACCTTGAGTACATGTTTGGTACTGGAGGGATGGTAATGCGTTTCTATGTTGCCAATGGTAAAGTTAAGATTAGATTTGCGACAGCTGATTCATTCTATCCAATCTCACAAGACGAAAATGGTGTAACTGAGTGTGTTATCGCCTCGAAGTTTGTTAAATCAGGTAAGTATTACACACTACTTGAATGGCATCTTGAAGACGATAAGAATTACATTGTTAGAAATGATTTGTACCAATCAATTGATGCTAATTCTGATGATTTGGGTACTAGGGTTCCACTGAAGACTGTGTATGGGACTTCAGTAAATGATGAGTCTAATTACCCCAAGTTACTTTACACACGTCCTACGTTCATTTATTTGAAGCCTAATTTGGCTAATAATTTTAGCTATAACAGTCCATTGGGGATATCCATTTATGCTAATGCCATTGATACATTGAAACAGCTTGATCAAGCCTATGACATGCTGAACCAAGAAATGGAAATGGGCAGACGTCGTATTATTGTTCCGGACCAGCTAATGGAAAGACGTGTTAATCCATATACAGGCATCCCTGAATACTTCATGAATTATGATGAGCAGGTTTACCAGGGATTCACATTTAATGGAACTGCAGGTGCAGATTCGCCACCAGCCCCTAAAGACATTACCTTGCCACTGAGAAATCAGGAAATTATTGAGACAATCAATTCACTTCTTGATATCTTGGCTGCACAAACGGGCTTTAGTGCTGGTTCATTCAGTTATTCAAATACTCAAGGGTTAGAAACAGCCACAGGCGTTATCAGCCGTAATTCAGATACATATCAATCCAAGAATAGTCATGAAACTATCCTAGAAGATGCATTTAAGAAGATGTGTCAGACGATTCTTGAACTTGGTAAAGCTTCAAAAATCTATACTGGAACAACTGATATTGATGTATCAGTTAACTTTGATGATTCAATTGCTAAGGACAGAACAGAAAATGCTAACTACTACGAATTGATAACAGGTAACAAGCCTCTTATGCCACGTAAAGATGCAATCATGCAGGCCTTTGGATTAACTGAGGACCAAGCACAAGACTATTTGGACCGTCTTAATGAAGAAGAGTCTCAGGGCAGCATGGATGATGTTTTAGATAATAATCACTATGAAGATACTAACGAGAATGATCATGAAGCTTGATGCCTGGGAGTTAGAACTTTTAGCAGCGTCATCTACTGAAAAGATAAAAGTAGTAGAAGATGAAGTCTGGGGCATTATCGTCAAAGTTTTGTCTAATGCAATTGATAAAAATAGTTTGGAAGATTCTAGTTCAACACAGGAGTGGTTAAATGAACTACTTGAGTACAGAAACCTTTTGAAGGATAAAACATCCCCACCGATACGATTTGCTTTCAATGAGGCCATCAAAAAGTTACAGAATCAGATGGACGACCAGTCTAACTTGAACATGGATGTTGAAGAGACTTGGCTTGCTGATCAGGTTAAAAAGAAACTTTTAACTCCAGCCCCAGCGATAAATAAATCGATTAAAGTCAAGAAAGTAATTAATCAACATAAGAGAGATGATATTAAGTACCTTGCATTAGCTATGAATAACATGACCGAGAATGCATTTAAAACGTTCAAGGGAATAATCAGGGATGCTATTACTCAATACTTACGTGGAGGTTTAACTACACAACAGGCTATAACAAGGGCTTCATACAAATGGGCTGACCAAGGAATACCAGCATTAATTGATTCTGCTGGGAAACACTGGGCACCTGATGTATACGTTAGGTTAGTCATGAGTAATTCAATCAATGATTTATACAATGACGTTGAAGCAGCGCGTTTCAAAGAATACGGTGGCAATTTAGTTAAGATATCAAGCCATGCTGACTGTCGGCCAACTCACTTGAAATATCAGGATAAGATTTACAGTCTTGCAGGTAAGACAGACAAGTACCCTAATCTCTATGATTCAACCAATTATGGATATGGTGGTGGTTTATGTGGTATTAACTGCAGACATCACTTAATGCCTTATATTCCTGAAACTGGGGATGCTTTCGAGGATAAAAAAATAGACGCTGCCGAAAACAGCCGTAATTACAAGATTGCTCAACAGCAACGGGGATATGAAAATAAATTGAGAGAAGCTAAGCGTAGACTAAAGTCAGCTAAGGCTATGGGTGATCAAAAACAGATTGATCAATGCAAGAAGTTAACAAATCAGCGTAGTAAGAGATTGCGTGATTTTGTTTCTTCAAATAATTTAACACGTGAGACCTATCGTGAACGGTAACAAGTTGTATTTGACCTAAGTAAGTCATGAAACTGCTTATTTTTTATACCCAAATTTAGAAAGGAGCAATATTTTATGTCAGAAACAACTGATACAGGTACAGAAGATACAAATACAGAATCAGATACTCAAGTTGAAACTGGTACAAATGTTTCTACTGAAGATATTGAATCAGCTAAGCAATCAGCAATCACTGACTTACTTAAAGATGCAGGTCTTGATTCTGTGGATGAATTAAAGAATGTAGTCAAGGCGCAAAACGATGCAACAAAAGCTAATCAAACCGATTTAGAGAATTCCCAATCAGATTTAAAGAAATCTAACGAGGAAAAGGAAACTTTAGCTGCTAAGGTTACATCCCTAGAAGCTACTAACGCAGTTCTCAAGGCTGGAGTGGTTTCAGATCACGTTGAAGATGCTACTATTCTTGCTCAGGCAAAGGTGGCTAACGGAACTGCAAAGGACTTCGGCAAGGCCATTAAGGACGTATTAAAATCCAATCCTCAATTTACTGGGGATGTAAAGACTGGTCCTGATGGTACGGCTATTACTAAGGAGAACATCCAAGGTAAAAAACAAACTAAAACAACTATTCAAGATCAGATTGATAAGTTAAATCAATTTAGAATTATTAAATAAGGAGGCTATTTTAAATGGCAGTAACATTTGATCCAGACAATGTAACAATGCAAGATGCGAAGACTGGCGAGGTTCCAGCAAATCTAACTGATGAAATCATTACTAGTGTTAAAACTGGTTCTGCAATTATGCAATTGGCCAAAGCAATCCCAATGACTAAACCCAAAGAACGTTTTACGTTCATGACAGGCGTTGGTGCATATTGGGTTGAAGAAGGGCAAAAAATTCAAACAAGTAAGCCTACATTTTTAGAGGCATGGATTGAAGCTCATAAGATGGGTGTTATTATCCCAACCACAAAAGAAAATTTAAATTACACGGTTACTAACTTCTTTGAATTGATGAAGGCTGAAATTGCAGAATCTTTTGCTAAAAAATTTGACCAATCAGCACTCTTTGGAACCGATTCGCCATTTCCACAATCAGTTCTTGGTTCTGCTGCGCTTGCTGAGCAAGTAACGAGTGAAACGAAGAATAAATATGATGATGTTTCTGGAGCTTTGGCATTTTTGGAAGGACAAGACTTGGATGCTAATGCAATTGCTGCACCACGATCACAAAAGGTAAAATATCGTGCAACTAAAGATGGCAATGGAAATCCTATTTTTAATGATGCTCACGGTAGTTCTACAGCTGATTTACTTGGATTGCCTATTGGATGGGCTTCACGTGGTTCATGGGATAAGACAAAAGCTACAGAAATCTTGGCTGACTGGGATAAAGTGCGTTATGGAATTCTAGGTGGTATTAAGTATGAAATTTTGACTGAGGCAACTTTATCCATTAATGATGAAGATGGACACCCAATTAACCTGGCTGAACGTGATATGGCTGCTATCAAAGCAACATTTACGCCAGCTTTCATGGTATTCCAAGATGAAGCGGTGTCAGCTATCGTACCTAGTGGCGTTACTCCAGAAAAGAATAAGCAAAATGCACGTCAAAAAGTAAACAAAAAGAATAATGATGAAGAGACAACCTCAAATACGCCTGCAGGTGATTCTGGAACCGGCACAACAAAATAGTTAGGGGATGATAATTGTGGAATTACATAAAGCTGTTGATTTAGATTTCTATAATACTGATTACGGTGGGACGATTGAATTGGATAAAGATTTTATCGATAAGAATCTGAAACAAGCAGCTGATTTAATCAATCAATTCTGCAATTTTTATTTTGACTATCATTCAATTGATGACCTGCCGCTTGAACAAGACAAGACTAATGTAAAGAAGGCCTTGTGTGCTCAACTGGAGCATTTATTTGAGTTGGGTGGTAACACTGAGTTAACTGGTCAAAATGCTCCGACAGGCGTTCAGGTTGGCAATTTTCAGATGTCTGGTATGAAATCTAATAGCACAGGTATGAGAGCTGTTAGATCAGAAAAGGCATTGCAGTATCTTAGACCTACTGGATTGCTATATCGAGGTGTTGGCCAATGGTAAATGACTATCCAATCCCACTGAATGTACTGATACACAACATTGAAGTGATTCCTGAACGTGAGTCAAATGTTGGTTCATTACATCCATCTGAAGATGAAAAGGGTCATGTGTTCAAACGTGTTAGAGTACAGCCTAAAGATACATCATCTAATGGCAGTACCGGTCCTGAGACCAAAGGTTCATATTTGCTATTCATTGACTACTTGAACTCAGTTAATGTTGGCGACTATGTAATTAAACCTGGTGATAAAGTGATTTGGAATGGAACAAGTCGTAAAGTTATTGGGATATCAGCATTGTATGGACTGAATCCAGACCATGTTCATCATTGGGAGGTAAATCTTGAATAATAAAGTAGATTGGGGCTTTTGGTCACAACGGTTAGCAAACAAAGAGGGGCTTGAGATGGCTTTAGCGTATAAAATACGTGAGCTATCTGATCCGTACGTTCCCTTTCTCAGTGGTAATTTAGCTGGGCATGTAAGTGTTAATCATGATGATACTGGTGCACATATTATTTATGGTGAAAAATATGGCCATTATCAATATAATGGCTTTAGCAAAAATGGTAATCCGTTGCACTATACAACAACTCATCATCCCTTGGCCGGTCCTAATTGGATTGAGCCAGTTAAGAGGGATGCAATGAATAAAATCACTTCATTCACTAAGGAGGCTATTCTTCATGGTACAGGTCTTGGATCTTGATAAAGTTATTGCGGAATACATTGATGAAAATGCTGATTTACCAGTTGAGTTGGTGATTGGCCAACCGTCAACACATGGAACATCTTTTGCTTATTTAATGCGTTCACTTCAAAAATATACGAACTACCGTGATGGTAGACAAAAAAGGACATTTAGCTTTGATATTCAGGCTAAGTGTCCTTCTTGGTTAGAGGCTACCAATACGTTGAATCGTATTGCTGATTTAATGAATAGAGTACGTTCAAGTCAATTAAAGTCGCAAAACGGTAGCTTTGAATTTTCTAAGGCCTCAATGAAGCAACCCCCAAGTTTTATAGCAAATGTTACAGATAATTTAGACGTTGTTACTGGAGAAAAAATCTCCGGCGATAACGTCTTTTGTGTTTACGATGTCTCTTTCGAAGTAGAAGCAATTATTAATAGATAAGGAGGCCAACTAAATGGCTGATGATAAAGTATTAACACCCACAACTAATGTGGACTTTAAAGGAAAGATTACAGAAAACTTTCATGATGAATATTGGGTAGGTCCGATTCTTGATAGTAAATTATTGTGGTTATATTTAGCAGATGGAATTACCAATGTTACGCCAAAGTATACTGACAAAAAGAAAACCGCAGCGTACATGGATGGTGGAGGTACTGAACAAAACGTTGTTACTGGTGTTACTTCATCATATGACGTAACTGGTGATCGTTCTAAAGGTAATCCTACACAAGATTTGATTGCAAATCTGAAATATAAGACAGGATCATCACGTAATTTATTCTTCCGTAAAAATAGTTATATGGAAAATCCAGATGGTTCATTCACATTGGTATCATCTGAATATGGTAAAGCCAGTTATTCAGATATTGATGATGGTGGTGGTGCAGCAGATGATAATGGTGGTTTCAAAGTAACTATTCAATATTTGCAAACACCTAAACTTGTTGACGCAAAGGACTTACAACAATTGGACAATATTCTTCATCAAACACCATGTCAAAACGCCACAATTATTGGTGCAAACGTTGAACAACCTCAAGCTGATGGCAAGATTGCTATCTACAAGCCTGATTTGACAGAAACATCAGACGTAAATGTTTCTGATTCTACGGTTGCATTGATTGACGATGCACGTAAAATCGCTAACTCAGTAACTAGCCCTGTGCTAAGCGATGATAATGTCGAACCTGATACTACTCAACCGGCAAACCCAACTGATAATAAGTCAGAGGCAACCAATAATGGTGCTGATGTTTCAGCAAAATAATTTAAAACTAAGAGGTAATGAATATGTCTGATCGTACCAATGAAACAATGATTATTTATGATAAAACCAGTGCTAAGGTTGCCGAAGGTGAAAAAGGCACTAAGAAGGCAAAAATCACTGGGTTGGCTCCAGGTACTGTAGTTGCCGATGGTGAGTATCAAAATACATTTAAGGATGCAACAACTGGTCAAGAATCAGGTAAGTCTGATGTCAAAGGCTTCACAGTCAAAACACCAGTTCCAGATGCACCAGTAAATGAATCATCTGATGCAACTAATGACGGCGCTACTATTTCTGCTGAATAATAAATAAAGCATGCTCCCTTACTGGTAGTGGTGGTGGTTGGAATACATAAAGGAGGACAAGATAGATGATTAAAATTGATATACCCAAGTCAAAAATTGATTTTGAAATTGGTGGAACTAATTTTGTGTTGTCACTTGAAGATAAATCACGTGGTAAGTGTCTTGAAGTATTCGACAAGATTTCTGCCAAAGAAGTTGAAAATATCAATAAGCGTGATATTGAAATCACTCAATATAATCAAGAACAAGCCAATTTGAAAGCACGTGCTGCTACTGATGAAAACATGACTGAGGTTAGTTACAAAGAGGCAAGTGTTTCTTTATCGAATAAATTTTCAAAGATGATGAAGAAAAATGATGCTAATCGAAATAAGCGCTTACTTGAATTAGAGTGTGAGTATCTCGATACATGTTTTGGACAAGGTTCGGCCAAGAAAATTTATGAAATGTGTGATGGCTCATCAGTAGTATTCAATAAAGTAATCATCATGATCAATAACGAGATTGATAAGGAAACTAGTGCAACCGATTTTTATGACTCATATAAGCAAAAGATTGAAGAGATGAAGCCAGATGAATCTACTGACCAAGAACAAACTGACATTCAAGAATCAGACGTATCACATTAACACATCATTTCCATTAGTTATTGAATACTTCAAGTACATTAATGATTCTGACCATCTATCTGTTGAAGAACGCTTAAATCTAGCGCTCTTTTCTTTTGTCCAAGAATCAACAATAAAGTTAAATATTAACGAAAAATCAGAGCTTGTAGAGAAAATCTACAGCTCTTTTATTTTTACCGAGAAAGATAAACAGCGGGCGGATTTGATGAAACATCAATCTAAGTCATTTGATTATGAGCAAGATTTCAATCTGATTTATTCAGCATTCATGCAACAGTACGGAATTGATTTATCTGATCCAAAAGTTTTTGAAACCTTGAGTTGGAAAAAATTTAATGCGCTGCTTGATGGATTGAACAATCAAACGTTCTTTAGAAAGGTCACCTCGTACCGGCAACAGAAGATTACCGATGACATGAGTGACGATGAGAAGAATTTCTTGAATCAAATGAAGTTGATGTATGCCCTTGAGAGCACATCTAAGGACGGAAAACTTTCTAAGACTGAATTAGCTGCAATCTTAGCTCCGTTGGATATGAACCACAAGATGCTAAAACGGAAGCAACTAAGGGATGAAGGTAAGATTTAAAGCTTTACAAATTTTGAGGAAAGGAGGAATAAAAATATATGTCAAATGATGCTGATGGTAGAGTTGTTATTGATGTCCAACTTTTACTTAAGAATGCTACGGCTGACCTTAAAAAGATTGATGAATTAACTAAGAATATTGGTATTAGCGAAAACGTTGATAAGCAAATTGATGGACTGGATAAATCCACTTCTAATGCCGCTAAATCCGCGGATAAATTAACTGATTCTGTTAAGAATACTGGTAAGGCATTAGATAAGGAAAAGAAGTCAGCTGATGATTCGTCTCGTTCTAGTGACAATGATTCCAAGTCCAAAGAAAAAGAAGCTAAAGAATATGAGAAGCTTCAAAGTAGATTAAAGCTAACTGCAGCATCTTATAAGACTTTGTCTGAAGCTAATGAAAAACTTGGTAATAAATATCAATCAAGTTTGAACAAGTTAGACAGTTATAAGACTCAACTTGAAGCTACTAAAAAGGCTATGGCTAAACAACGTACACAATTAGACGAAGTAACCAAAGCATATGGTGAAAATTCTGATCAAGCCAAGATGGCCAGTGTTAAATTACAAAGTTTGGACGCAAACCAACAGAAATTGGTAGCATCTGCCCAAGCTTTGTACAAAAAGTACGGTAGTTTGACACCAGAGATGGCCAAAGTGGCAGACCAAGCCAATATCACCGGTAAGAAGTATAAGAGTATCGGTGATAATATGACTTCAGTTGGTAACTCAATGAGTACCAGATTTACATTGCCAATTGTGACCGGCATGGGATTAGCTACTAAGGCTGCCATGGATTATCAGTATCAATTACAAGATATCCGTAAGGAAGTTGTTGCTCAAGGCTATTCTAGCCAAGAAGTTACATCTATCATGTCACAGCTATCAACTGAGACACTTAAATGGTCAAAGCAGTTTGGTGTTGGAACTAAAGAAATCAACGAAGGTATGTTTGAGCTGGTTTCCAATGGTTACAATGTCAAGCAAGCCATGGGTATGATGCCTGAATTGCTGAAGACAATGACTGCCAATAGTGATAAGACTGGTACTTCTATCAAGTTAACAGCTTCAATGCTCGAACAATTTGGTATGAACCTAGGATCTAATGGTCAAGTTATCAAAAATGGTAACAAGCTGATGAACCAAATGACCGAAGCAACTCACAAGAGTGCCATGTCACTTGGAGACCTACAACAGATTTCTGGTAATGCTGGTGCTGCCATGCATGCTATGGGTATTTCTACTGCAGATTTCTTGGCAATTGCTGGACGTTTGAAGTCAGCTGGTATCGATGCATCATCAGTTGGTACGGGATTATCATCATTGATGACTAGAATCGGAACTGGTACTGGTCAAGCTGCAGACGACTTAAAGAAATACAATATTCAAGTATTTGATTCTAATGGCAAGATGAAGTCAATGTTCAACATCCTTGGACAAATGCAAAAAGCATATCAAGGGATGAATGAAAAAGAACAACAGAAATTCATGTATGACGTAGTTGGCCAAGAAAACATGAAAGTCGGTATGACTTTGATGAATGCTGAACTAGGTCGTTACAGAAGCTTGTCTGATGAAATTGAACATTCTAACGGTACTGTTAACAAGTACAACAACACCATGCGTGATACTGCTCAATTTTCACAACAGCAATTTGTTTCTTCATTGCATGCGTTAGAAGTTGAGTTTGGCCAAAAACTCTTGCCAACGCTTACACCAATAATCAAAGATTTGACGGGCATAATCAACAAGTTTTCAGAACTAGACGCCGGTACACAGAAGCAAATTATTACCTCTGCAGCATTATTTGCAACAATTGGACCTGGTCTATCAATTTTGGGTAAGTTGAATAGTGGTATTGGTAGTTTCTTAATGACCGGTCCTAATATCCTTAAGTTTATCAATGATGCTAAGGAAGGTACCTTGGGAATGAGTGCAGCGGAAAAAGCTGCACTTTTAGTTACTAATAAAATGAATCTTGGAACTAAGGCCGTTGGCGAGGGTGCTGAAGTCATGGCCGAGAAGACCATGCAGGGAGCCAATAAGACTGGACTATTAAAAAGTGCATTAACTAAGCTGATTCCGGGACTTGGAGCAGCGGGTGCAGGTATGGGAACATTTATTGTTCCAACTGCTTTAGCTACCGCGGGTATTGTTGCGTTGGGTGCTGGAATTTATTTTGCAGTCAAAGCACATAATGAACATGAGAAAAAATTAGCTGAATATAAGAAAACACTTAATGAGTTTGGCGTTAATGTCAGTGCTAATACTCAAAAAGTGATGAAGTCGTTCAATAATCTTCGTCAGTCCGCAACTAATGACATGATGAAGCTTGATAATTCAACAAAGGACCAATCCTTGAAGTTGTCAACGTCTGTCGTAAATAAGTATGACAAGATGGTCAAGATGGTTACATCTGGTTTTGACAAGATGAAGAACGATAGTGAAAAATCCATCAAGTCATTAAATTCTGATCTAGGTGCTATTGGAGACAATTTAACTAATACAGTTTTGAACCATGTTGATAAAGTTACTAATTCATCAACTGCCAAGGTCAAAGCAGCAAAAGCTACTATTCATAAGATTTATACCGATGTTAATGGCGATTTATCTCAAATGTCTGCCTTGCAACGTAGCCAATTTGAGGATGCACAGAATTACATTGCTGAACAAACATCTGCCTTTGCCATTTCTTTGAAGGACCAGCAAGCATTACTGAATGTCTATAAGTCACAACATGGTAACATTACTGGTCAAATGTATCTTGAAGACGTTAAAGCCCAAAAGAAAGCTTATAGTGAGACTGCTGGTACTGCCGAAAAAGAACGCAATAAAGAGTTAGCATCCCTAAAGAAATCTCATCGCGAACATCTGATTACCGACGAACAGTATCATCAAGAGAGTTCAGTGGCTCAATTCAAATATAACAATGAGATTGCCAAGTCTAATATTTCTTATGCCAATTCTCAGGATGAATTATATAAACATTTCAAGAATACTGGGACTGAATTTCTTAAAGACAAGAAAAGTATTAATGAAGTGTCTACTAAACTTGATGAGTATGGTCAAAAAGTTTACAAGTCTGTAACCAATGATCAATACGTAACCCGTGAACAATGGATAAATCAGACTAAGGACGCTAACAAGAGATACATTGCTGAACAGAAGAATGCTCATGGTACTGTTAAGGATAATCAAGAGAAATTCTATAAAAATAGTGTTAAATTCTATAAAAAGATGGGATTGTCTCGAGAAGAAGCCATTGTTCAAGCTGAGGTTGATCGAAAAGAATTAGAAAATGAGACTGACAAACAAGCTTCTAATATGGCAGCCGATTCCGAGAAGATTCAAGAATCGTACTTCAAAGGTCTCCAATCCAATAAATTTGGGTCAACTGCTCAGGTTGCTAAACAATGGGGGCTTGATTTATCCAACAATGTTAAGAACATTAATCTAGGGAAGTATGGTACAAAGTCAGCACAAGAGTTTTGGGATGACTTCAATTCTGGAAGTGCCAAAGGTAAAAGAGAAGCAGAAGTTTACTTCCAAGGCTTCTTCAAGGATTTAGAGAATGATAATAAGACTCATATTAGGGATTTATCGGACCCTGATAAGAATGAACTTCGTGCTGGACTTGAATCAGGGATGATTAGTCTCAAGGATTTAAAAGGACAATTTCATAAGACTGTTCTGGAACTATTTCCAACGGATATGTCACAAATTCCTGATCAAGAAATTAAATCTTTGAAGTCTGCATATCAAAATAAAATTGTTAGCCTTGATTCATTAAAGAAGCATTTTGGTGATAAAATTTATCAATTATTCCCAGATGATTTATCTAAATTGGGTAAGCAAGAAGTATCTACGCTTGAAGACGGATTAAAGAATAATTCGATTAAATCTGATGAGCTAAAGGCCAAGTATGGCGCTCAATTGCAAAGTATCTTTACTAAAGATTTAAGCGATGTCGGTAAATCAGACCTTGAAACCTTACATAATGCTGTTGCGGTAGGATTAACTAATCCTGACGAAATAAAACAGAAGTTTAGTGCTACTTTAGATAGAATTTATAATCAAACTCCAAAACTAAATGATATTAGTAATGCCAATATGGCCACCCTAAGAAAAGCTATTAAAGCAGGTATTACTAATCCTCAAGAAATTGAGAATAAGTATAAAGCACAACTAGACTCGATCTATGATCAAAACCTTACTGGTATTGGTAAGAACCAAATCAAGACTTTAACCAATGGATTAAGACTAGGGATTCCTGAGGCACAGGATGAAATGAAACGGCTTCAAACCGCCATCAATAAAGGTGCTACTGTTGACTTAAAGGGTAAAGGGAAAGTTAACATTGACGGTTTGGTCCAAGGATTTGAACAAGGGAATATTTCTGTCTCTACCTTTATGAGTAAACTTCAAAAACTAGTTAAGAAGTCTGCCGAGCTTAATTTAAATGGTGAAGGTAGCAGAACTATTGGAAGTTATGGAACTGGAATTAGTAACAACACGGAGGCTGCTATTTCTGCCGCTGATAATGCTCGAAGTAAAACAGAAGCCAATTTAACACCAACCGGTCAACCATATAATCATGGTTCAGGTGTAACACAAGGGTTTTCTGATGGTATTATGTCTATCATAAATAGTCCCTTATCCTCAGCAACTACAGTTCATGATCAATCTGTTGCTCAATTTTCTCCAACAAGTGTTGCTAATGGTCATGGTAAAAGTTTGAGTCAAGCTTTTGGTGATGGGATTATCACCAATGGAGGTATTCCTCTAAAAGCATCTGCTGCCATTGATACAGGTGTTAATAATAATTTTAATGATGGTATTGATAGTGCGATAAATATAAATACTCAATTAGACGGTAAGTCTAATTATAAAAAACACACAAGTAAAACAACTACCTCCATGGGAACTATTATAAATGGAGGTATTCCTTATAAAACCGGTACTAATGGAAAGTTAACGTCTCAAACACCATCAATCGTCGGGGATGGATATGAACCAGAATTAATCGATTATGGGAATGGCCAACTTGAACTTTCGCCTGCAGTTCCAACATTCAGAATGTTGAATCCTGGTGCTCAAGTATTTTCTGGTCGAGATACAAAGACAATTAAAAGTGCCATGGATGCGTTTGGCATCCCTATGTTTGCTCAAGGTTCTGGTAGTGACGTTGGCGAATGGATTTCTAATACTGCT
Source organism: Companilactobacillus nantensis DSM 16982 (assembly GCF_001435815.1). Taxonomy (GTDB): domain Bacteria; phylum Bacillota; class Bacilli; order Lactobacillales; family Lactobacillaceae; genus Companilactobacillus; species Companilactobacillus nantensis. The sequence goes on from NZ_AZFV01000002.1 coordinate 91,011, forward strand.
AAGACTTCATGGGATTGGATTAAAAATAGTGTGGGCGATCTAATTGATTGGATTTCGCATCCCAAAGAGACTTGGTCTAAGCTGGTCGATAATCAATTTGATATGTCGTCATTTACTGGTAACTCAGCTGGTATCGGTAGTGGTGCCAAAGAGACTGAAAAGAAACAAACTGGTTGGTTAGATAAACTAGTTAAGGATTTGATGTCAACTGGTGGTAGCTATGATCCTGCAATGATTCTTAAAGCTGCTGCAGTTATGGGCGTTCATCCCTCTGACAGTTTTATAAAGATGTTGCAGGGCGTTATCCAATCTGAATCTGGTGGCAAGAGTGTTGTACAGACTGTGCATGATCAGAATTCTGGTGGTAATGAAGCTGCCGGTATTCTGCAATATACTCCTGGAACTTTCAGAGCATTTGCCATGCCTGGTCACACTAATAGAATGAATCCTTTTGATGAGTTATTAGCATTCTTTAATAACTCTGATTGGCAAAATTCTATTGGTCCAACAGTTATCTGGGGCGTTCCTAAGATTGATTGGTTACATTCCGGCCCTCAAGGTCACAGACGTATGAATACTGGTGGCCATGTATATCAGCCTGAAACAATTGATGTTGCTGAAGAGGGACAAGATGAATTTGTTATCAATCCACATCAGTCAACAGCTTCAAAATTAACGTCTGACTTGCTTAAACGTATCTCAGATGTTAATCCAACTGCTTTTGAGAAGATTGTTCTACCTGGTGCTGGTGTCACTCCTGAATCCATCAGTGGATTTAAGGCACAACCAATGACTCAAGCACAGGCAGTACAGCAACAAAATACAAACAGCACATCAAATAACGCCGACAGTCAGAATATGATTGCCGGCGTTATTGATAAGATGAATAGTCTTATTGATGCCATGTCTGGGGATGCTACTATCGAGGTCAACATTGATGGTTCGACTTTGGCCACCGCCACATTCCCTAAGACAAAACTAATGCTAAATGACTATATTCGAGCTGAAATGACACGAAAGGGGCGTTAATTTGAAAACATTAATTGTTCAAAGATTGGATGGGACTACCTATGATCTAAACAAATTGGATATTAAAATAATTGAATTTTCGCCACCTTCAGCCAATTTCACTGTTAATTCGGTTCAGGTAGGTAAGTATGGTGAAAAGGTCACAGGTGTTACTGTGGGTCCACGAGTCATACCTATTTCAATGGATGTGTTTGCTTCCAGTAATTTAACGATTATTTCAAAGCGGAATGAGTTTTTTCGGATTTTCGATTCTATGGAAGACTTCTATATTATCGATGCACGGATTCCGACAATTCGTTGGAAAGTTAGAGCTGATCAACAGCCTTTCAAATTCTACGACAATTGGCATATGGGTGGTGATATATCGTTCAATCTCAATTGTATTGAAGGATATGCTGAAAGTATTGATACAACTGCTCATATTGATGATTTGTCTAAATGGTCATCAGTGGGAGGGATGAATCTTCCATTAAATAAGAGGCTCAAGTATGAATACAGTGTCCCAGAGTTTGATATTTATAATGCTTCAAATATTGATATTATGGCCGAGGAAAAACCATATAAGATTGTCTTTCATGGCCAGGCAAGTAACCTGACTATTTACAACGAGACGACTGATCAGACATTTGAATTAAATACCAGTATTAGGGATGGTGATGAGTTCGTGTTAAACGGACCATTGCCATTTTTGAATGGCAGCATGATTTACGACTCGGGCAATCACGAGTTAATTGATTTGGCCAAAGGCTGGAACCATATAAAAATAAACGGTTATCAAGGGAACTTTACAATCCTATTTGATACCCGCTTTTATTATTAGGAGGTTAATTTGTTAACAGTTTATGACTTGAAACATCAAGCAGCACCACTGACTGATATTACTGAAATCAAACGTAATCGTAAGATCAATGCTGTATCTCAGATTGACTTTACTACGTACCGGTTCGATAGAAATGCTGCAGGTTTTGATAATATTCAGGAGCGTAGCATTGTCGAACTTCCTGAGGATGGTCAACAGTATAGAGTATTGAATCGGCATGGTTACCGAACTGGCGATACACCTACTAAAGATGTGACAGCTTATCATGTTTTGCATGACCTTGGTGATCGTGAAATTCATAAAGCCAAGGCACAGGAAACAGTCAATACAACGGAAGTATCGACTGGGACTAAAACAGTCGGAACTGTTTCAACGATGGTTGATGACGGTGCACCAGTTTACTCTTATCCTGTTGGTGGTTCGCTAGTTGGCCAGAAGTTGGCTAACGGAACAGATTGGCGAATTGATAAATCAGTTACTGTTAATGGGTCAACTTGGTATCGAGTATCTACAAATGGTTGGGTCAATGAAAAGTACCTGGTGTTTGATAAAGATGGTGATTCTAAGCCTGAAAATACCAAGGTAACTAACGTTCTTGGCCAAGGTACGATTAAAGCTGCTGAAATTAAAGTTGATAAGAATAATACAGAGGAAGCATCTACGGGTCATGCTACCGGTACGGTCTCAACTATGGATGCTGAGGGGGCACCTACTTACAGCACTCCAGGGGATGAAACCACATTGGTAAAAAATGTTGCAAATGGTGGAGCATATCAGATTGATTTAACCAAAACAATTGATGGTATTAAATGGTATCGAATCTCTACTAATCAGTGGATTTCGGAAAAGTATTTACCATTTGATAAGCCTGGTGATATTAAGCCAGAGATTTTTACAACTTCTAATGTTGATGGTCAAGGTTCTGTTAAGAGTAAGAAACCGGCAAAAGTCTATGATTCTCCCTGGCTACCTCAAAATCAAGTTACTACTATTGCTAGTGGTCAATTTAAGGTTAATCGTCAGGTTACTAAAGGTGCCGATGGGAAAAAGTGGTATCAAATCGGAAACAATGAATGGATTTCAGGTACTGATATTGGATTTGATGGTGAGACTGATGTTTCTCCAACTGAGACTGAATCAGATACTGAAACACCAACATCATCTAAAGTCTATGATTCACCAACATCACCTCAAAAAGAAACTGGCCAAGTTTTGAATAATGGTAGTTCTTGGCGCATTAATGGAGAGGTTACAGACGGTGCCGGTGGAAAAACTTGGTATCGTGTTTCTAGTAATGGTTGGGTTTCAGCTGATGATTTTGATTTTTCTGGCAAAACTGATGTTGCTATCAAAGAAATTTCTGATGATGAAGATCCCACTGATACATCGTTTTCATGGACATTAGGTCAATTTATGGCATATCTCACTGCAGGTACGCCTTTTTCTTACACAATTTTTGACGATTTCTTGCCACATAAGTTTGATGATTTGCCTGAAGGTAATGCTTTGGACTTATTTTTAAACGATGGAGTCCAAGATTACGGGTATGAGTATCAATGCTACAACTACCACATCAACTTGTATAAGAAGATTGGCCAGGATAATTCATTTGTTTTTATCGATAATGGCAATGTGAATGCTATTGAATCAACAAATGATGACAGCAGCATTAAAACTCATATTGAAGGTGAGTTTACTTTAAAAAATGCATCTTCTGATGGTACTGACGGTGATTCAAGTGATCAGACGACAACTATTACTGCGGAGTACACATCACCCAATGTTGATATATATGGTCCGATTGATGATGAATATTTTACCGATGAGGATGCAACGACAAAAGAAGAACTGATCCAGCATTTGAAAAACAAGCTGCAGGATTATCCATTGACTCAAATCACCCTTAATTATCACGAGTTTCAAGAGAATAATTTGTTGAACAATTTGAATAATGTTGACCTTGGTAATTCTGGATTTATCAAAGACCGGTACGGTGTTGACATCAAAGCGCGGATTATTGAAGTGACCGATTACCTGCAGTCTCCAACCAATAAGGAACCTGAGCTGACGTTTGGAAACATCATGGGTGATTTAGCTTCTACCGTATTTAATTTGGATAGAACTTACCGTAATGGCGCATACAAAATTATTAATAATTTATAAGGAGGTGTTTGAATGTCGATAGCAAATTTAACTAATTTACCGGAAGATATTTTAAAATCAGAATTTCCACAAATTTGGATGAAAATGCAGCAACAGAAAATGTCGAATCAAGTTAATTCTGACAAAACTAACATCTTTCTAGATCAAGATAATAATCAATTTTATCTACAGAAAGATAAATCACAAAAAGCAACTCGCTATAATTTGTTGAATTTGAATAAAACAATTCCAAGACCACAATATACTGACGATACTCACTTATCAGCTGATTATATGATCAGTAATTGGGGAGCATTAGATGACCAAAATATTTTCGATTCAACTAATCATAATTGGGATGAAATTAGAAGTTACTTGGAACGTATGACTAATAAGGTTAATAATCAAACGGATTTTTTACTTGCAATTGGTCCATATTTAGATGAATTAGCGAAGGAAAAAGATGTTGATTTATCTGAAATTACTGCAGATGGAATAAATGGTTATTATGACAAAAAGCATACAGATGATTTTGAATTAGATATTAAAAAACGTATGAAGAATATCGAGAACAAATTTCCTGACCAGCCTATTGCTAACGGATATTTTCCACCTAACTACACAGGTAATAATGACGATAGTGATGATCCAGATTTAGATTCTCAGCTTCAAAGAATGAATAACGAAATAGAGGAGGCTAACAAATAATGGTAGAAATTAATCAACCAACTACGCCACCAACAACGCCTGAATATGATTATCAAACACAAAAAGCGACTATTCCCTTAGAACAGGCGCTTTTCTTTTGCACAAATTTAGCTGAGGGTGCATATTTGCCAGCCCAATATACAACTGATGAAGACCGTCACTTATTGCCACAAGGATGGGCTCAACTTGTATTTGAGGGTCGGAAAATGCAACATGCTTGGATTAAACAAGGTCAAACTGGTAATCAAATCTTTGATATGCAATTTATGACACCTAATGGTGACTGGGAAGACTTTACACAATATGTTGCTGACACGGACACGTTGAAAGATAGCTTGATTTCCTTTGTGGGGACGGATGCCGGAGGTGCATACATTCGATCTGATGTTGGATTTAATGTTACACAGGCAACTATGGGCCAGCTCGGATGGAAGCCTGAACCGGTCATTGCACAAACTCCCGGACATTATAAGTCGGCACATTTTGTTATTGAGGATCCTGATAGAACAAAAGCAATCACCACATTAGACTTTGACCTTGAAATTATTGGTAGTAGTGAAGATTTACCAGTATTACCACAATATCAATTCTATATTTCAGAATTTCAACGTTCACTTTATGCAGTTAAGTATTTAATGGATGCTGGTCAGGATCAACTAGCTTATCAAGCAGCTATGTACACTGCAATTGTTAAAAGAAAAATTGATTTGCTACAAGAACAAATGGCTGATGCCAAGAAGCAGCTTGATGACACTATTGCTGATGGTAAAACCAAAATTGATACTTTAGTAAAAGATGAAACTAAGCGTGTTGATGATTTAATTGATGCTACTGACGCTAAGACTAAGGCAACGGAAGATAGCTTGAGTCAACTACAAGTTGATATTACTGGTAAGAAGCTTGTGACGCAAGACAACGTCGGTGCAGTTATCGAATCATTAGTTGATAGTGGCAGCCTGACCATTGGTACTTCAGATACTGATTTGGAAACACAATTACAAAGAATAGATAACGAAATTGAGGGGGCAAATCAATAATGGTAGATAACGTTAAAGACAGTACAGCTCGAAAATTACTTGCTAAGTTGCCTGATGGCATTCAAATTGTTGATAAAAATCAAAAGATTTTGCATACAGCAATTGTTAACAAAAAAACAAATAAGATTTCATTACCATCTGATTGGCTAGGAACCGGAACGAATGCTAATACAGGCGGTAATACCGGCACAGATACTGAGAATCCTAGTGCAGGAGTTGATTATTACGCTGGTTCAATTGCAAATGGTGAAATTACCGAAAGATATTTACTTTATCAACGTGACGAAACAGTAGATGAAGAACCAGCAGTCACTAAAACTGTGACATTTTTACGTGATGTTGGTTCCAGAATGAATATGGTTGGCGACGGTCTTACATTCTTAATTCATTTGCGAAAGACCAAGTTTGATAATGGAGTTAAGGGTGAAGTAACTGACATTTATCTAAATTATGATCCTGAAAATATCGTGAAAACTGGTAATTATACAACAACGTCACCACATCCAGCATATGTAAAGACTGCTGATTTTGGAGTGGGGAAGCAAATTTCAGTTCCTATTAATGGTATTGGGGAAAACCTTTCAGGCAAGAATGTTAAAGCTCCTAAATTATTGTTAACGTTCAATGCAGATAAAACTATGAGTATTGAATCTGCAACTGGATATGATAACGATGGTGATAGTACAGGCGCAACAGGTGCAAATTATGATGTAGTTGTCGATATGATTGCTACATATTCTGTGCAGACTGCTATGTCTCAGATGCCAGAAACTGTTAATTTCTTTACTGGATCAGCTAGTGGGGATATTGCTTTATCCGGTACAACTGATTTCCTTGAAAATACATCTGATGGTATTGAGATTACATTTGATAATTATTTCTTTGTAAATACAAATAATAATGTACGAACAAATTCAAATGCAGTATTCAATTCTTTGAAAATTAGAATTCCTAAAGAAAAATTTGTTAACGGTTACAAATTTAATCTGTCATCGTTTTTACAACCAAAGGGTACAAGAATGACCGAGGATATTAAAAGTAATACTGGAATGTGGACTTCTAATCCTAATGCATATGATTATTTTTATTTGTTGAATAATCCCTACATTGAAATAAAATCTGCTGCTATTGATTTACCGTCTCAAATAACTTATTCATCGACAATAACTAGTGGTCCGATTACTAATAATTACTTTGTTCCAACCATTTCAAAAGTCACACCATATAAAAATTAAAAGGAGGTAGAACATGAAAATAGCAGTTACATTATATGACGATGGGTCTATTAACCACGTTAATGATACAAGCGAAGATGCAGCAATTAATCAATCTAAGTATGAAGGTTGGACATTAGTAGAAAGTGATCCAGCCTTTTTAACTAGTCAAGCCTATCTTTGGACCGTGCGTGAATTTGATAATCAGTTAGTCTACCTATCTGATATGCGAACATCTAAGGAACGTGATCGAAACAATATCACTGAATTAACTAAGGGCAACTTAGCTAATCAAATGACTGGAGTTCAGTTACAGACAGCTGTCACAGCGTTAACACAATCAAACTTACAACTGACTATGGATAATGCGCAACTTAAAGTCGATAGAGATACAAATCATAAAGCTATTACCGATTTAACAAAAGAAATGATGGACTTGAAGTTACAAGTTACAACTGCTAATACATCAAATGTCGATACGGAAACAGCAAAATAATAGGAGGATTTAATTATGATTGAATTATTAAAGACAGAAGTACAGATTTGGAAAACACTTAAGGCGTCAGACATCGTCCAATATGTGGTAGGGGGATTGTTCACGACAGACGATTATAAGACGATCACAGGTGAAGAATATAAAGAAGGAGCAGCCTAGCGGCTACCCTTTTTATGTTTAAAAATTTTAGGAGATGATTATATGATTGGACCTCAACCACAAGTGCATTGGGGAATGTTAGAATATTGGGCTGCAGCATCAAATCTACAAGAAAATTTATGGTGGTGGACAATTACCATCATTATTATTGTTGACTGTTTTACAGGGACAATAAAAAATGTTTTTCCAAATGCAAAAGTGAGATTGAGCAGTCAAAAGGGTATTTATGGCTTAGTAAAGAACTTCTGTATCTGGTTTGCGATGACAACAATTTATCCATTAACGATGGCATGGGGAATTTCGAATGTTGCTAATGCATTTTTGATATTTTTGATTGGGTTTTATGGACTTTCAATTGTTGAAAACTTTGGAGTAATGGGTGTGAAATTTCCGGATTGGGTAGTCTACTGCCTTCAAAAATTAGAGGATATAAAATCATTCAGTGCTGGAGGTAATGATGATGAAACCAAGAAATAAATTGATTTATATGGTAAGTCTGCTTATTGCAGGCTTATTTTTTTTCGTAACAGATGTTGATGCTGCAAGAACCGATATGGTCTATGTCAGCAATCACAACGGGTACATGACCGTATCTAATTTTAAGGATATGCTGAATAATTATGGCGTTAAAGCTGTAGTTACTAAAATTTCAGAAGGTAATTATTATAAGGATTATACGGCAGCTAATAATATTTCAACTGCTCAATCTGCTGGACTGTATATAAACGGATATCATTTTGCTAGATATACAACAGTTCAAGGAGCAATCAACGAGGCTGATTACGCAGCAAGCATGGCTAAAGCAGACGGATTACCGATTGGAGCTGCATTGATCACTGATGTTGAAGCTCAAGAACAAAATGGACTTTCGAGATCAGTAAATAATGCAAATAATCAGGCATTCATTAATGAAGTTGCTAAATATGGATATCGTTCGGCAGTTTATACAATGAGTTCTTGGCTTGGTCAGAAGATGGATGTTGGAAAAGGATGGATTGCTTCATATCCATATAACGCAGCTGACAAAAATTGGTATTCAGCACATCATTCATGGCAATGGGGTTCAACTTATCGATTTCAAGGATCGTATGGAAATTTTGATGTATCTCAAAATTATGATAATTTCTTTTACGGAAATCAAACACCGTTAGAAAATCCTAAATCTACTATTAATAATGTCGTTTCTGTAAAAGGCGATTCCTACAAGGCGTATACAACATATAATAATTCTGGCCAAGCAAATATTGGAACCAATGTAATTTCGGGAACTTCTTGGAAATCAGCAGGGGTTTCAGTTATTAATGACAAGCCCTTCTATATTATTGGCGTTGACACGTTGCTTCCACAGTCGAGTTCAACATTTAATGGTACAGTTGTAGTGAACTATGTTAGTGATTATGGTGTACTTGCCTATAATTCAGAAGGAAATTCAATTGGTGGATCAAATAAAATTTTCAAAGGTGGAACAGTTTGGAAAACAGCAGATAAATTAGTTAACTTGCCGAATATTGGGTATGCTTATAAAGTTGCTACTGATGAATATATTCCAGTTAAATATGCACAAGGTTCAGGATTTAAATAATATTATGTATTATTATTTGCTTAATTATGTTATTTTAAACTTGTCGGAGCATAAGCAAAGACAAGTTGTAGTAAACTTTTAGATTAAGTAGTAGTTAAAAAGGTGGGGATTGACGTAATAGTCAGTTCCCACTTTTTTAAGTTTGCACATTTTCTGCACATTTTGATAAATTCTACCTATAATAATATCTAAAATATGGGCGGATTTTGATGAAAATATTCAATTGGTTTACCTATTATTAATAGTCATATATAGATGGGTTTGAGAATATAAATCATTATGACATCAAAATAACTTGATAATTTGTAAAATGATTTTTAACTAGTAAAAAAAGGGTGATTAGTCATTTATATGCCATTAACCTTATAATATGGGGATTTGCAAAGTTTTTGTAAACGTATACAATCCGGTTATAATTACTATGAATAATGATTAGTTGTAATTTATCCAATCTCTGCTATATTAAGAGTATAAAATTTAATAAATTGGTTTTCAGGGCAGGGTGTGATTCCCGACCGGCGGTATAGTCCGCGACCCAACGTAAGTTGGCCGAATTGGTTAGATTCCAATACCGATAGTTAAAGTCTAGATGGAAGAAAACAGAGTAAGGTCTGTTTTGGTGTGCCCAAAATAGGCCTTTTTTCTTTGGAAATCGATTGAGGAAGGTTGATTTTAATGGGAAAGAGTACGTACAAATTTCAAGCGATAGTAGGGGTTTCTATCTTTGCGGCATTGGGGACGATTTTAATGTTCTTCGAATTTCCAATTTTGATTTGGATGCCATTTTTGAAGGTTGACTTGAGCGATGTTGTAACAATCATCGGAACGTTTGCATATGGACCAGTTGGGGGAATTTTGATAGCTTTAATCAAATCAATGGTCCATGTCATTGTTACTGGTAGCGGTGTTGCAGGTTTAATTGGTAATGGGGCAGCGTTTGTTGGTTCTGTATCATTATTGATTCCATTCAATTATTTCTGGAAGAAGGATCAAAGAACACTTGCAATTATTGGTGGAACAGCTTCAATGACTATCATCATGTCAATTCTTAACTATTTAGTAGTTATGCCATTGTATATGAATGTTGTCGGTATGAAATTAAATATGAGTTTGGCACAATACGTTGCTACAGGTGTCATTCCATTCAATATTGTTAAAGCTTTAATCTTATCAGCGGCCGTAATTATCGTCTATCCACGAATTAAAGGACATTTTGCTATTAAATAGCGAAACTTTATAAATCTTTAAAGAAAAATTTTAAACTTTTATGATATGCTTTAAGAGATAGAAATTAGGAGGTTGGTTTTTAATGGCCGATAATGATAAAAACAATATGTCTGGCGATTCACGTGTTCCTAAATCCACTCAAGGACTAGAAGGATCAGTCAGTCTTGAGGATTTGAAAAAATATCATCTAATTAATACGGGTGATGACAACACACCAACAAATGATACTGTTTCTGATGCTCAAACTTCTAATGATGCATCTTCAAAACAGCCAGTAGATACTGATACTAGTGACGAACCTGATGTTACTGAAAACAGTCAACCTACACCCGCTGCAGAAGATCATCTTCAATCTGAAGAAAGCAATGATCATTTAAGCGAAGCAAAACAGGATACAGAGCCTGATAACTCTAATGATGCTAAGTTTGTTCCAGTGCCACCAGTTATGCCATCACAAGCAGAAAAAACTGAAGAGGCAAAAGACACAGCTGATACTCAACCCGAGGAAACAACTGATGCCGATGCTGAACCTGAGGCTGACAAAGATGACGTTAAGCCTTGGGAAAAGAGTTTTGATTCTGATACTGATGATGACGGACATGTTTCTCGTGCAGTTTCGAAAGAGAAGCAACGTGGTAACCATACTTTAGTTGTCACCTTAGTTATTGCTTTGATTGTTATTATGTTCACACCAGTTGTGATCAATGCAGTCAAGGGCAGTGGTAGTGGTGATTTAGATAGTACTCAATCAACTAAGTCGGTTGAGAACAAAGATAAGGCAACTAAAGCTAAGCAAGCTGCAGCAAAGAAAGCAGCTGCTAAGAAGAAGGCCGCTAAAGAGGCAGCAGCTAAAAAAGCTGCCGCTGACAAGAAGGCTGAAGCTGCTAAAAAGGCAGCTGCCGCATCAGAGAGTAAAAAGAGTACTTCTAACAGTAGTTCGAATAATGATTCTAATAGTAATGCTTCAGATAGCACAGCTTCTGACAATACTAATAAAGATCAATCAACAACGACAACAACTGATAGTAACTCACAACAATCACAAAATAATCAACAAGCTTCAGATAGTACTACAAACAATAATTCATCAACCACATCAACTGACAACAGTGCTAATGCATCATATTACACTGTTAAGGCCGGTGATAACTGGTTTAGAATTGCATATAACAACAACCTAACAACAGCTCAATTAAAGAGCATGAATGGTAATGTTGGTACATTAACACCTGGTACATCACTAAGAGTTAAATAATTATAATTTTAAGTGGAGGGTCTCTGACAATTTTGTCTGGGCCCTTTTATTAAGGAGAGAAATTAATGCAAATTGCTATAGATGGTCCAGCTTCTGCTGGTAAAAGTACGATTGCCAAGCTAATTGCTAAGAAACTAAATTTTGTATATTGTGACACTGGCGCAATGTATCGGACAGTGACATTACTTGCAAAAAAGCATAATGTAGGTTATGGTGATACTCTCAATATTTTAAAATTAATGTCAGAACATAAAATTCATTTTCTTAACCAAGCAGATGGTCAACATGTGCTTTTAGACGATGAAGATGTTTCTGATGCAATTAGAACTGAAGAGATCACTAACAATGTCTCACAAGTTTCTGCAATCAAGGAAGTTAGAACTGAATTAGTTGAAATGCAAAGAGATTTAGCCAATGACGTTGATATTGTCATGGACGGCCGTGACATCGGTACAACTGTTTTACCAAATGCCGAAGTCAAAATCTTTTTAATTGCGAGTGTCGAAGTCCGTGCACAAAGACGTTTTAAGGAAAATATTGAACGTGGTATCAATACGCCTTTAAAGGAATTGCAAGATGAAATTGCTGCAAGAGATTACAAGGACTCACATCGTGAAATTTCACCATTAAAGAAAGCTAACGATGCCATTGAAGTTGATACTTCTGATATGACCATCGAACAAGTGGTTGATCGAGTAACTGAAATAGTTAATGAACACAAGTAGGTAGGGAGGCAAAATATGTCTGTTCCAGTAGTTGCGTTAGTAGGACGCCCCAATGTTGGGAAATCTACAATTTTCAATCGAATCATCAATGAAAGACTTTCGATTGTTGAAGATACACCCGGTGTAACACGTGACCGGATTTATTCACGTGCTAGTTGGTTAGGTAAAGAGTTCCGTTTGATCGATACAGGTGGTATTGAGATGAGTGGCGAAAAAATGTCCGTTCAAATCAAAACCCAAGCAGAAATTGCGATTGATGAAGCTGATGTTATCGTCTTTATTACTAATGGTCAAAATGGAGTTACTAAGGAAGATGAAGATGTTGCCAAAATTCTTTATCGGACAAACAAACCAGTTATCTTAGCCGTTAATAAAGCTGATAATCCGGAACAACGTCAAAATATTTATGATTTTTACGCACTTGGTTTCGGTGATCCAAATCCTATTTCAGGTTCACAAGGAACTGGTTTAGGTGATTTATTGGATGCTATTGTTAAGGCTTTTCCAAATGAAGACAAGTCTGAAGAAGACGACACTGTTAAATTTAGTTTTATCGGTCGTCCCAATGTTGGTAAGTCATCACTAGTTAACGCTATCCTTGGGGATGAACGTGTTATCGTATCTGATATGCAAGGTACAACACGTGATGCCATTGATACTAAGTATCACGATGAAAAGCTTGATAAAGACTTTACAATGATTGATACTGCCGGTATTAGAAAACGTGGTAAGGTCTACGAAAATACTGAAAAGTATTCTGTCTTGCGTGCTTTGAGTGCGATTGATAAGTCAGACGTTGTCTGTGTTGTCTTGAATGCTGAAGAAGGTATTCGTGAACAAGATAAACGTGTGGCTGGTTATGCGCACAATGCTGGTAAAGGTGTAATCATTGTTGTTAACAAATGGGATACTTTGAAAAAAGATACCAACACAATGAAGGACTTTGAAAACCAAATAAGAGTTGAGTTCCAATACTTAGCTTATGCACCAATCCTCTTCACATCAGCAACAAAGGGCCAACGTCTTGACCAAATCCCTGAACTTGTTGAACGTGTGTATGATAACCGTGAACGTCGTATTCAATCATCTGTCTTGAATGACTTGTTGTTGAGAGCAACCTCTATTGCCCCAACACCATTAGTTAACGGTAAGAGATTAAGAATTTACTATATGACACAAGTTGCGGTTCAACCACCAACATTTGTTGTTTTCGTTAATGAAACTGAATTGTTGCATTTCTCATACGAAAGATTCTTGAAAAACCAATTGAGAGAAACTTTTGACTTCGAGGGAACACCCATTAAGATTCTTCCTAGAAAACGAAAATAGCCTTAGAATGACGGTATTTTATCCGTTTTTATAAATATATTTATATTTATGAAGATTTATCGTAAAAAAAACGGTAAATGCTTGTCACAACGGCGTTGCTATGGTATTTTTGTAAATAGAATAATGAACGCATTAATAAAAGTTCATGTGTTCTAAAAAATTTTTACAATTTTCCGGAGGTATTCACATATGGCAAATAAAGCTGAACTTATTGATAGTGTAGCAAGTAAAACAGGTTTGACAAAGAAGGATGCAACTTCTGCTGTTGACGCTGTTTTCGAAACAATCCAAGAAAACTTATCAGAAGGTAACAAAGTTCAATTAATTGGCTTTGGTAACTTTGAAGTTCGTCAACGTGCTGCTCGTAAGGGTCGTAACCCACAAACTGGCGAAGAAATTAAGATTCCTGCAAGCAAGGTTCCAGCATTCAAGCCTGGTAAAGCTTTGAAGGATTCAGTTAAATAATTAATTTAACTATCAAAGGGGCGGTCTGATGACCGTCTTTTTTTACGCAAAAATATTGGAGGTATTACTTTGAGTAAAGCAGATGAAGTTATTCAAACAATTGACGATGGTGATTTTTCCCAGGTTGACAGTTTAATTCAAGATTCACTTTTGGAAGATGACGATCAAACACAATTTTCTTTGGCTGAAACATTGATGAGCCGTGGTCTCTCTGTTCAAGCTAAGACGATTTATGACCATCTCTTGACTAATTACCCTACTGAGGGGCAAATCCTCTCCAGATTGGCTGAAATTGCCGTTTCTGACGGTGATAGTGATCAAGCTTTAGATTATATTTCGCAAATCACGCCTGATTCGCCTGCTTATGCCGAAAATCTCTTGGTTTCTGCAGATATTTATCAATCACAAGGTCTCTATGAGGTCAGTGAACAAAAACTTCTTACTGGTATCCGTGAATACCCCGATGAAGAAGTCTTTAAATTTGCTTTAGCTGAAGTTTATTTCGATGAAAATAAATTTAGCAAGGCTTTAACGTATTACGATATGTTGCTTGATATGGATATTAAGAACTATTCTGGTATTTCAATTGTCTTTAGAAAAGCTAGTTCTTTGGCAGGGGATGGTCAATATGAAGCTGCCATTAGTGAATATGAAAAGTTGAATGCCTTGGAATTAAACGAAGATGCGCAATTCCAACTAGGCTTTTTGTACAATCAAGTTAAAAATTACAATAAATCAATTGCTATTTTGGAAAAACTTTTGGAAACTAACCGTGATTATCCAACTGCCTATCCAATCTTGGCAGAAGATTACTTGAACATTAAAAAGAACTCTGATGCGTTCAAATATGCTCAATTAGGCTTGAATTTGAATGAATTAGATGATCGACTATATCAAATTGCCTTTGATGCGGGAACAGCTGAGGACCCAACTGGCGCAGTGAAAATCTTAGAGACTGGAATTAAAAAAGTTGAAAATCCATTGCCATTAATCGTCAAATTGAGTGACTATTATGTTACTAAGGGTCAATTCAAGGCCAACTTGGATCTTTTAGCTGGACGAGATGTCAATAATAATCCTAAGTTAACTTGGAATTTGGCTAAGTCACAGTTTGAAACTGATGATGTCAATGCTGCTCAAGAAAACATTCTCTTAGTCTTAGACGACTTTAAAGATAATTTGGACTATTTGTCAGACTTGATTGAAATCTTACGTAGTACTGGTAATAATGACGTTCTTAGACCTGCACTAGCACTTTATCTTAAGCAAGATCCAGATAATGAAGCAATGCAAAATCTTTTAGATCAAATGAATGACTAATCGTAGGAACACGAGAGTGGGACAAAACATGGTCAGCTTTTGAGTATCAAGGCAAAGAAACGAGTAATCCGATTTTGGATTACTCGTTTCTTTGTTTTAAGCGAAAAAAGTTATGTTTTGTTACATTTTTATGCTGCATGTTTAAGTACGAAATAGTTTGGTCACAGTTATTTTTAATATAAATAGTTAAGTTAGAAATATATTTTATTGAAAATCCTATTTTATTAAAATAATTGATTTTGGAGGCTTGATTGCGCTTTCTACAACTAATAAAATTAAAATAAATCTAATTAATTCTAATTTATCGCTTGCATTCTCAATAACTTCTGCTAATATAACTTACATAAATTGATTTTGATTTTAACGCAAGTAATAAAATATCTGGGTGTTCAGAGAATTGGCGGTCGGTGCGAGCCATGCAGGGTATTTTGATGAAATACAAAATCAAGATCACGTGTCCCACGTTTCGGGAGTAAAGAGCAAATGGACTAATCTATCCATTTGAATTTTGGGTGGTACCGCGCAAATTAGCGTCCCTGCATATTATTGCAGGGGCGCTTTTTTTATACTCTTGGACACGAATTAGAGGAGGAAACAACATGAAATTTATCGAAAAACTTCGAATGCAAGCTACTTTTAGTCAAATCTTAAACGAAAATGAAGTAAACAGTGCAAAACAAAACTATCTTTATAGACCCTATTGGAGCAAATAATGAACAAAATAAATCAAAATCGGGGAAGTTTAACTCCCCATTAAAAAATAATTAGGGTGAGAGATATGAAAAAGAAAAATCGTTTAACTTTTTGGGAAAGTTTAATTATTATGTTAGTCATGTTTGGTATGTTGGGTACCATGATGATTGCTTGGAAAATGACACCACAAATTCCGATTTTATTAACATTTACTTTATTGCTATTTTACGGACGTTTCCGAGGATTTTCTTGGAATGAGTTACAGGAAGGAATTTCTGAAGGTATTAAACCAGGAATTATTCCAATGATTATTTTTATTATGATTGGTGTGTTAGTTTCTGCCTGGTCAATGTCAGGTGTTATTCCAACGATTATGGTTTACGGCTTGGAATTATTGAATGTTCGTTTCTTTCTATTTACAGTATTTATTAGTTGCTGTTTGGTCGGTGTTATTGTTGGTAGTTCTTTCACAACTATTAGTACGTTGGGTATCGTTTTCATGGGTATTGGTCATGTTATGGGTATCAATGTTGCCTTAACAGCTGGTTCAATCGTTTCTGGAGCACTCTTTGGTAATAACATGTCACCACTTTCGGGAACGACTAATCTTTCGACTGGTATCGCAGGTGTTGATAACGTGTTTGATCATATTAGAACCATTTCTCATACGGCCGTTCCTTCAGCTATTGTCACTGCAATTATCTTTTTAGTTCTTGGCCATTCAACAGCTAATCCCGATATGAGTTCAGTTCATCATATTATCAATGCTCTCAATGCTAATTTCTTTATCTCACCATTGATGTTGATTCCGATTGCCGTTTTAATCTTTTGTGCCATTATGCAAATTCCAGCCATTCCAACTTTATTGGCTGGTTCGATTACAGCTATCATTATGCATATTTTTATTGATCATCCCACAATCAAAACGGTTAGTGATCAAATCATGAATGGATTTCAACTAAATTCACCGGACAAAAAAATTAATCTAATAGTTAGTGGCGGTGGTATTACAAGTATGCTAAGCAGTATCTCATTGATCTTAGTTGCCTTGACACTTGGAGGCGTATTATTAAAACTCGGTGTTGTCGACAATTTAATTGGTAAACTAAATAGCCAAGTAAATACACCGGGTAAATTGATTCTTACTTCAATGATCAGTGCCATTGGCGTTAACTTTCTAGTTGGTGAGCAATACATCTCAATTATTTTGCCTGGAGCAACTTTTAAAGAAAATTTTGACAAACAACAAATTAAACCGGAATACTTGTCACGTGTTCTTGCTAGTGGTGGGGCTGATATTAATGCATTGGTTCCTTGGGGCGTTACAGGTATCTTCATTTCCGGTGTTCTTGGTGTCAGCCCAGTAGTCTTCATCTCTTGTGCCTTCTACGTTTGGATGAACCCATTATTGACAGTTATTTTTGCCTTCGTCTTTGGTAAGAACTACAACCAAGTCAAAGCTCCTAAAAAAGTTTTGAGTGGAGAAGTGTCAGAACAAATAAACTAAATATTTAATCTACATAGGAGTGTGACAAGGTATCGTCAGTTTTTGAGCATAAAATTAAACAAGACTAGTAATCCGATTTGGATTGCTAGCTTTTTTTGTAAAGAAATTATACATAAACTTTTCCGTTTCTAAACATTAAATACACTTTTTTTATACAGTCTATCGATATGATTGTTCCTATGAATAGGAGGAAGAAAAGTGAAAAATAGTAATTTAAAAAGAGTTTTATTGATGCTTGGAGTTATGGCTATGGCTGTTTTATTTACAGCTTGTGGTAAAAAGACTTCCGCAACATCAGTTAAACACATCACGTACTGGCACGTTAACGCGCAGACTCAAGGGGGAGCCACAGTTGATGAGTTAGTTAAGAAGTTTAATGATACACACAAAAATATCAAGGTAACTGCTAAATACAACCCAGATATGTATAAAGGTTTGATGCAAAATCTACAATCAGCTCAAGCATCTGGTAAGGTTCCTGATATTACTCAAGTTGGTTGGGCATACGACAATTACTTTGCAAGTAATTTTAAATATATGACTCCAACTGATGCTGCTAAGAAATTCGATGGCAACAGTAAATTCATCGATTCTAATTTTACAAAGAGAACTTTATCATTTGCGAAAGATAGTAAGGGTCATCTAGTTGGCTTGCCATATTCTTTGAGTACACCCGTACTATTTATTAATAAAGATATTTTAAGCAAATACAATATTCAAGAAGATTCATTAGCAACCTGGGAAGGCATTAAGGAAGCTTCTAAGAAGATCCATGATCAATCAGGTAAGTATGGTCTTTACATCCAAGAACCAGCTGATACATGGGCTCAACAAGGAATTATGCTAAGTAACGGTGCTGATATTCAAAAGGGTGGTAAAGCAGCTTTTGCCAGTGCTGGCGGTGTTGGTGCATACAAGTACTACCAAGAAATGGTTAACGACAAGTTAGCACTACACACACCTTGGGCACAAGGAATGGATTCATTCATTAAAGGTGACGTAGCAATGGCCTTTACAACAATTGCACAAGCTTCACATATTAAGAAGAGTGCTAGCTTTAATGCAGCTGCAATCGAGGCTCCACACTTTAAAGACCACAAGACAGTTGTTCCAGTTGGTGGTTCAATGCTAGCAATTACAGCTCAAGATTCAGAACAACAAAAAGCTGCTTGGGAATTTGAAAAGTGGATGTATAAAGCTGAAGCTGCTGTTACTTGGAGCAAGGGAACAGGTTACTTACCTCCAACTAAGGTAGCTTTGGAATCATCAGCATTTAAAGATTACGTGAAAGAAAATCCAATGCTTGACCCAGCCGTTAAGACTTTGGACAACGCTGTTCCATGGACATCATTCCCTAAGAAGGGCTTGCAAGCTGAACAAGCAATGATTGATGCAAGAGATAAAATCTTATCCGGCAGTGACGTTAAATCTACATTGGAGACAGCACAGGATAAAATCAATGCACAACAAAAATAAACGTTTCTTACCATTTCTTTACCTACTACCAACAGCCATTCTGTTGGTAGTCTTTCTGGTCATCCCTATTTTATATACATTCTATTTAAGTTTCTTTGATTGGAATTTGATTGCTCCAACGAAAGAATTTGTTGGTTTAAGAAATTATCTGGAAGTATTTACTGATCCAGTCAATCAAAAAGTTATCTTAAATACGTTGATTTACATTGTTTTTTTGGTGGTTTTGAATTTCTTGGTACCATATTTCATTTCTTTGGTCGTGAAGTTTTTTATCAGCAAGATGCAAGGTGTATATAAAGTTTTATTCTTCATCCCTAGTTTATTTTCACTAGTTGTTGGTGCAATGGTCTTTACTTGGATTTTGAATCCGGTGTCTGGACCGATTGCCTATATTTTGAAAAATTTTGGAATCGCAATGCCCAACTGGTCTAACTCAGGAATTTTAGCCATTACCGTTATTTGTTTTATTACGAATTGGAAAGTTTTTGGTTACAATTTCATTTTATTACTGACAGGTTTGGGTTCAATTCCTAAGAATATTATTGATGCTGCCAAAGTAGATGGTATTCCGAAGTGGCGTTTGATTTGGAATGTTATTTTACCAATGAACCGTGGTATTGGAATTTATGTTTTAATTTTGACCATTGTCCAAGGTTTGCAGTATGTCTTCACACCAATCAATGTCATTACCACTGGCGGACCATACTACGGTTCTTCCAATATGATTTACCAAACATATTTAAATGCTTTTGTCTTATATAAAACAGGAACCTCATCAGCATTAGCAATTGTAACTTTTGTTATCTTTTTAATTTTGCTATTTATTGAGATCCGTTTTGTAGAGAGGAAGGCTAAAAATTATGCTTAAGAGAAAAATCAACTTATGGCACATCCTGTTATTACTAGTTATCTTAGGAGCAATTTTACCAATTCTCTTTATGATTTCTAACTCCTTTAAAACGTTGCGCGATTCATATGGAACGATGTTAAATCTAATTCCGTTACACCCGACGCTGGAGAATTACCAACTATTGAATCAACAAGTAAATCTACTTGGTTTAACATGGAATACTTTTTTAATGGCAACGATGGTTACAGTTGGAAAATTGTTGACGGGACTATTAACAGCCTATGCTTTTAGAAGTTATCAATTTAAAGGGAAGATGTTGATTTACTTGATCTTTGTTTCAACTATCTTTGTTCCCTTCACCATTGTGATGATTCCGAATTATTTAGTAATTGCCAAATTAAATTTATTGAATAATATCATCGGAGTTGCTTTACCTCAATTATGTGATGCAACAGGAATCATGATTTTCTTAAAGACAATGGAGAAAATTCCTAATAGTTTAATTGATGCTGCCAAAATTGACAATATTCCTAATCGAAGAATTTTCTTCAATATTGTTGTGCCAATCTTGAAGCCAAGTATTGTTAGTGTTGGAGCTATTTTCTTCATTAATTCTTGGAATGAATACGTCTGGCCAACATTGATCTTGAAAGATAAAGCAAGTTTCACTTTGCCCTTGGCACTCCAAAACTACATCTCAAGTGAGGGTGGAACTAATTTTCCGTTAGCGATGGCCTTATCAACTATCATGGTAATTTTGCCATTGATTATTTATCTGATTTTTCAAAAATATATTCTAAACAGTATTAGTAATAGTGGTTTGAAGTAGGAGAAATATATGAGTAAAAGCAATGCAACAATTGAATTAAAGAAGATTTCTAAAGAATTTAAAAAAAATACAATTATTGATGGGTTAGATCTGTCTGTTAAAGCTGGTGAATTCTTAGTTTTACTCGGACCATCTGGTTGCGGGAAATCAACAACATTGCGAATGATTGCTGGTTTAGAAGAACCAACTTCTGGAGCAGTGATGATTGATGACGAAAATCTTCAGGAAATGAAAGATGATGGTCATACAATTGCAATGGTTTTCCAAGATTATGCCCTTTATCCGAATATGACCGTCTATCAAAATTTAGAATATGCTTTAAAAGTTCATAAGGTTCCAGCGGAAGAACGAAAGAATCGAATTGAAAATGTATTACAAACATTGAATCTGGTTAAGTATAAAGATCGATTACCATCCCAATTATCTGGTGGTCAAAAACAACGTGTTGCAGTTGGCCGAGGTATGGTTAAAAAAAGTAAGATTTTTCTATTAGATGAACCACTTTCCAACATTGATGTTCAGTTGCGTGAGAAAGCACGTGATGAGATTCAAAAATTACATGTGATGAATCAGCAGACTATCGTGTATGTGACGCATGATCAGTTAGAAGCAATGGCACTAGGTGATCGGATAGCTGTTATGAATCAGGGTATTATTCAAATGATTGATATCCCTGAGAATATTTATAATAAGCCGACTAATTTGTTTGTTGCTAAGTTTATAGGAACGCCACAAATCAATCTGATTGAGGTGGAATTACAAGGCAATCAATTAAAATTAGCTGGCAAAACAGTTATTGAAACAATGGACGTACATTTACAATCACAAAGTTACTATCTTGGAGTCAGACCAGAGAACTTACATTGTTCAAAAACAAGAGTAAGTGATTTAAGTTTGGAAGTAGTGGTCGAGGACATTGTAGATTACGGTCGCTTTGTACAGTTGCTATTAGTAATGGAAGATGGACGTCACTTGAAAGCCATTGTCAACGAGCTTGCGTTTGAAACTGGTGATAAGGTATTTGTTACGTTGCAACAAGAAACAAGTCTTCTGTTTGATCCAACGACTGAAAAGAATTTGTATTGGGGGAACTATGAGTAAGTATAAAATTATCCAAATTACAGATACCCATTTGACACCGAATGGTGCAGCAATGGCTAATAATCAAAAAGTTGATCCATATGTTAAGTTAGATAACATTTTCTTGGATGTTGCCAAAATGCCAGTTAAACCAGATTTAATCGCCATTACTGGTGATTTGATTCATGAAGGAACGGCTGAGGATTACGATCGACTTTATCAAATAATTGACCATTACCATGAAATGTTGAATATTCCAATTCAAGTAGTCCTCGGTAATCATGATCGGACAGCAGAGTTTTTTGAGGGTTATCTGAAGCAAATTCCACGTGAAAAGTATTATTATTTGCTTGAAACAGAAGAGACTAATTTATATTTTCTTGATAGTAAATTTTATAACTATGAACAAGGTTACATTGGTCAGGAACAATTAGACTGGTTACAAGATAATCTCCGTAACAATTCGAAGCAATCAGTTATCTTTCTACACCATCCAATTGATGGTCCAGCAATGCATCATATGCGTTATAGTATTTTACAAGAGAGTGAACAATTAATGCGGACAATAAAAAACAGCCCGGTTAAGGCTGTTTTCTCAGGACATATTCATTTTGAAACTTCGTTTGTCAAAGACGGAATCTTGTTACATTCGACAGATTCTAGTGCTTATCACATTGATTGTGATGACGAGCACCGTCATTTGATCTATGATGCCACGTACTATGACATCATTACAATTGCCGATGGTGAAATCGGTACAGAGACTAGGTGTCTTTACGAAGGACAAGATATTATCAATCATGTTGACGTAATTGATACTGATTTTGTAAACGAAGATATCTTTGATTAAAGGAAAAAACGTACAAACTTCCCCTGAAGTTTGTACGTTTTTTTTGCGAATTGAGTTATTTTTTATCCTTGCCAGCTACCATGCTGATCAAAAGGACTATTGAATTGAGAAGGAGTGCAGAAAAAGTTAACCAATCGAGACCACAGATAGCACCAACCCAAATACCAATTAATGAAATCAAAAGTATAATATTTACCATATCTAACGAATATCAGAACCCCTGATTTAGTTTATGCGCTTTCTTATCTGATATTCTTTCACATCCTTATTGACTCTATTATATCTATCTTTAATAAATCGTATATAGTCTTAACCGAAATAATTGCCAGTTTTAAACGTTTTATTGAAATTGTCTTATCCTTAATTATTATAATTATGAGAATAATCGGGTCAGTTTCTAAGATGATTACTAATTGGTATATAATGTAAAAAGACACTTTTTAAATTGTGAGGTAAAAATATGCAAATCAAACAACTTCCTGCGGATTTTATTGAAGCACTGCCAGTTTTAGAAGAAATTGAACAAGCCGGATATGAGGCTTATTTTGTTGGAGGAAGTGTGCGCGATCACATTTTAGGTTTACCGATTCACGATGTCGATATTGCGACTAGCGCTTATCCAGAAGAAATCAAAGAAATTTTTAAGCGAACCGTTGATACAGGCATTCAACATGGGACTGTAACTGTTCTCATGGGGGATGATTCTTACGAGATTACGACCTTTCGAACAGAATCAGGTTATCAAGATTACCGACGTCCTGATAAAGTAACTTTTGTCAGATCACTAGCTGATGATTTGAAACGTCGTGACTTTACAATTAATGCATTGGCTGTTGACCGCAATGGAAATGTCATTGATAAGTTCGATGGTTTGAAAGATTTGGACGACCATATTATTAGAGCAGTTGGGACTGCAGAGGCCAGATTCCACGAAGATGCTCTGCGTATGATGCGTGCAGTCCGTTTTCAAGCACAACTAAATTTTGAAATTGAAAAGAATACCGCCCAGGCCATTGCTGATAATGCACCATTGTTAGATAAGATTGCTGTCGAGAGAATTCGTGAAGAATTTGTTAAATTAATGCTCAGCAATTCTTGGCAAACAGGTTTTTCAAACTTTCTAGAATTAGGCTTGAGTGAATATTGTCCCGAATTTAAAGGACAAAAAATGGAATTAGAGGAATTGCTTGATCCTAAGAATCAGACTTTTGCTGGTGAAGATGCGGCATGGAGTGCAATTGGTTATGTTTTGAGTTTAAATCATCAAGAATTTAATAAATTATTACGTGACTGGAAGGTCTCAAATAAAACACGAGAGGCCAGCCTGAATACTTTGAATTTATTACATTTATTTGAAAATCAAGATTATGATCTTTGGAATATTTATAAATTAGGCACTGATAATTTGCCACGAACGATTCAACTTTGCCAGATGTTTCTCATTGAGTTTGACTACGATAATTTACAAGCAGAAGTTGCTCAAATCACCATAAAAGATAGTCATGATTTAGCGCTTACAGGGAAAGATATTTGTAAGATTCTGGGAGTGAAACCAGGTCCAATTATTGGAAAATCAATGTCCCAAATAGAGCGAGCTGTCGTGGAAGGAAACGTTTCCAATAATTTCGATGATTTGAGACATTATTTGTTAAGTAATCAATAATGCTGTGGTATCATGAAAACAGTAAGTATTTTAGGATTTGAAAGGGTGATAATATGACTAAACATGTTTTTAAAGAACTTAAATTCTACTTTAGAAATGACGATACTTGGACAGTTAGCCACAGTGAAATGAGAGATATTTGGATTGCTCGTGTAACAACTAGTTATGGACGTATTCATGGTGGACGTATGCAAGAGATTCACCCATGCAAGCGTTTCCGAATCGAAATTTTGCCAGATGCTGATTACATTAAGGATACTGATGTTTCAACAGCAGCTATGGCTGATGGGATGTTCAATCGTATTATTAAATATCAAGATATTGAAAAATGCGATATTGTCTTTGAGGATGATCAAGATAAGGAACCAATGCAAATTTACTTCCCATTCAAACAAAAGGATGTCGAAGGATTGGACAATGCTTATCAATCTTCAGCTGTTTCTAGCAAGAATGGTGAACTTTACATTTCAATCGATCCAGAAAATACTGTTTACGACATATATAAAGAGGATCTTTAATAATCAAAAATACGGGATATTAGTTAATGCTGTTAACTAAGTCCCGTATTTTCTTGGGCGGGGGAAAACAATGGATAATTTGAAAATTGGGACAATGGTTACAGTGATTGATCAGACGGACGCTATGAAAAATCAGTTTGGAGTAGTTGTTTACCATGACAAAAAGCGTGAAAAAGTTTTAGTTAGATTTGGTGGTCAACAGCAGCTGTATTATACTGTCGACCAGTTGAAAGAATATTAATAGAATGTGATAATAAGAAGGAAAAGAAAGACATACCTCTATCTACATTGGGTAGGGGAATTTTTTATTTATAGTGGTGAAATAATTGAAAACCTTAAATATCTCAAATGCTTCAAAATCATTCGGTGACAGAACGCTTTTCACCGATGTAACTTTTACAGTTAACGAAGGCGACCGGATTGGTTTGCTTGGCTTAAACGGAACCGGAAAAACGACGTTACTCGATGGTATCGTCAATAATAGTGATCTCAATACGATTGATATTGAAAAGCCAAAGGATTATAAAATTTCCTATCTCAAACAGCAACCTGACTTGGATGACAATTCGACGGTTATTGATGCTGTTTTCAACGGTAGTGGTGAAAAATTCCAATTGATTCGTCAATACGAAAATTCATTAGCCAAATTCAATGCCAATTCAACTGACGAGAAAATTCAAAATGAATTTTTTAAATTACAAGAGAAAATGAATGCGGCTGAAGCTTGGCAAATGGAATCAGATGTTAAGTCGATTTTGAATAAGCTTGGCATTACTGAACTAGACAAAAAAATTGGTGAATTATCTGGTGGTCAACAAAGACGTGTTGCTTTGGCAGAAACTTTGATTTCTGAAGCTGATCTTTTAATCCTAGATGAACCAACTAACCACTTGGATTACGAAGCGATTGCTTGGTTACAAACTTATTTGAGTAAGTACAAAGGTTCAGTGCTTTTTGTTACCCATGATCGATACTTCTTAAATGAAGTTGCTACACGAATTTTCGAATTGGAAAATCGTAATGTGACTGAATACGACGGTAACTATGAAAAGTACTTGCAACAAAAAGCTGATAATGAAGAAATTTATGCATCTGAACAGCACCACAAGACACAACTTTACAAACAAGAATTAAATTGGATGCGTGCTGGTGTTAAAGCGCGTGGGACCAAACAACAGGCCCGAAAAGACCGTTTTACTGACTTGAAAGAAGATTTACAAAATAAACCTGATGTTCAAAAAGAAATGTCAATTGATATTGCACAACAACGTTTAGGAAATGATGTTTTTGATATCAAGGATGCTAGTTTGAAATTCGATAAGCATGTTATTTTGAATAAGTTTAGTTATTTAGTTTCTCGTGGGGATCGAATTGGAATTACTGGTTCTAATGGATCAGGTAAGACGACTTTCTTGAATACAATTGCTCATCAATTGCCACTTGATTCTGGTGAAATCAAAACTGGTCAAACAGTTCGTTTGGGCTACTATACTCAACAGACACGTGATATGGATCCCGATAAACGAGTTATCCGTTATTTGGAATCAATCGGTCAAGGCGCTAGAAATAATGACGGTACACAAATGTCAGCTTCACAAATGCTTGATACCTTTAAGTTTGATCATCAAATGCAAGGTGCTTTTATTCGTGAACTCTCCGGTGGTGAAAAACGTCGTTTGTACTTATTGGCTATCCTAATGGATCAACCAAATGTTTTACTATTGGATGAACCAACCAATAATTTGGATATTGAGACGTTGACGATTTTGGAAAATTATTTGGATAGTTTTAAGGGAACTGTCTTGGCTGTTTCCCATGATCGATACTTCCTTGATAAAGTTGCCAGCAAATTGTTGATATTCGAAGGCCAAGGTCAGATTGAAGAAAGCTATGATTCATATTCTGGTTATTTGGAACGAGAGACAGCAGCTAAACAAGCCAAGCATCATGAAGATAAAGCTCAAAAACATGATGAAGTTAAACAAAGAGCTGAAGAAACACAAAAGGCTGAGCCTAAGAAGAAATTGACTTACGCTGAACAAATGGAATTTGACAAGCTTGAACCTAAAATTGAAAAAATTGATGATGAAATGGCTGAATTAAAACAACAGTTGAATGATTCATCGAATGACTATGAAAAATTAATGGATTTCCAAAGACAACTTGACGAAAAGACAGCTGAGTCTGATAAGTTAATGGATCGTTGGGAATACTTAGGTCAATTTATTTAGGAGAAAATAAATGCATAACGAACAACAATATTTAGATCTATTGAGATATGTTTTGGAAAACGGCCATAAAAAGAGCGATCGCACCGGAACTGGTACAATTAGTACCTTCGGATATCAAATGCGTTTTGATTTGCAAGAATCCTTCCCACTTTTGACGACTAAAAAGATTCCATTTGGTCTAATTAAGAGTGAATTGTTGTGGTTTTTGCATGGCGATACTAATATCAAGTATCTCTTGGAACACAATAACCATATTTGGGATGAGTGGGCCTTTAAAAATTATATTGAAAGTCCTGAATACACTGGACCTGATATGACTGACTTTGGGCGTCGGAGTTTGATTGATGATGAATTTGCCCAAGCTTATAAATTTGAAAAAAAACAATTTGATGAAGCGATTTTGAATGATCCACAATTCTCAGAAAAATTTGGTAATCTCGGGGATGTTTATGGTGCACAATGGCGTCATTGGCAAAAACGGGATGGCGGGATTATTGACCAAATTAAGAATGTTATTCATCAAATTAAAACAACGCCTGATTCAAGACGTTTGATTGTCAGTGCTTGGAATCCAGAAGACGTCCCAACAATGGCATTGCCCCCTTGTCATACATTATTCCAATTCTACGTTAATGACGGGAAACTCTCTTGTCAGTTGTATCAACGCAGTGGTGACCTATTCTTAGGTGTGCCATTCAATATTGCAAGTTACGCCTTATTGACGCATTTAATTGCGCGTGAGACTGGTCTTGAAGTAGGCGAATTCATTCACACTTTGGGTGATGCCCATATTTATTCAAACCACGTTGAACAAGTTAAGACACAATTGGGTCGTCAACCAGTAGCCGGTCCACAATTAGAAATTACAAGTGATAAAAGCATTTTTGAAATCGATACGAAGGACATTCGTGTCACTGACTACAATCCACAACCTGCAATTAAAGCACCTATTGCTGTTTAAAGGAGAAATTATCAATGATAAGTTTTGTTTGGGCTGAATCAAAGCATCACATTATTGGTGTCGATGGCCATTTACCTTGGAAGTTACCCAATGATATGAAACGATTTAAAGATGTAACGACGGGGCATCCTATTGTGATGGGAAGAAAGACATATGAAAGTTTTCCCAATGGTCCATTGCCAAATCGTTTGAATATTGTAATCTCACGTAATCCAGATTATCCAGTTCCTGAATCGGTTGTTTTATTGACGGATAAGAACCAATTATCGCAATATGTTCAACCAACTGAAGAAGCGATGGTTATCGGTGGTGAAGGCATTTTTAAGATGTTTGTGGACGATGTAGACCGATTGTATCTGACAGAGATTGATCATGACTTTGCTGGTGATACCAAAATGGTTGAAATTGACTACAATAAGTTTAAATTAACCGAAAAAAAAGAAGGTACTGTGGATGAGAGAAACATCTATCCATATACCTTCAAAACCTATGACAAAATTTAATTAACGTGCCGTCTCCTTAAATTTGTATATTATCGTAGTTTGAAATTTTATTTTGATTAATTGAATTATTTTTCAATATGTCTATGAAGTAGTTATTGATAATTCAAAAGAATCGTCTTCATTCGTATTAATTAACAAAAAAGTAAACAGAGAAGTACATTAAAGCTGTACCGATCATGACGAAAATGTGCCAGATTACATGAATGTATTTGAGGTTTTTCATTAAGTACAGACAAGCCCCGACGGTAAAAGCAACGCCGCCAGCGACTAATAGCTCGATGCCGGTTGCGCCAATGGCGTTATAAAGTGGTTTCATTGCGATAATAATGGCCCAGCCCATGAGGACGTATAGCAGTGTTTCGAAGTATTTGAAACGACCGACGTTGAAAATCTTATAGAGAATTCCGCCGATAGCTAATACCCAAATGAATGCTAGAATGCTGTAACCGAATGCTGAATGCAAGGCAACCAGGCAATATGGGGTGTACGTTCCTGCAATCATGAGGAAAATGGAACTATGATCAAAGATTTGGAAGACGCCCTTGGCACGAGTGAAATAAAGACTGTGAAAGAGTGTTGAACTCAAATATAAAAAGAACAACGTAAACGCATAGATAAAGTAAGCGGTGATATTGAGTGGATTACCTTGGTGAAAGCCTTTGATCAGTAAAAAGACTGATCCGATAATCGCTAAAATAATCCCAATACCATGTGTTACGGCACTAAAGACTTGATCTGTAATCAAATATGCCTTTGAAAAAGTATGTTTTTTTGACATTTTAAAAGCTCCAATTGTTTTGACTAGTTTCTTTGCCTATTATAACTGCCTAGGGACTTTTCATACAATGACAATATTGTATAATTAATTATAGTTATTAATTAAAATACTTAATAAATACTAATTTACCCAGAATAAGTTTGTTATAATTGAAACAATTAAGAATTAAAACCCTATGAAAGAGGGATAAAATGAGTAAAGTAAAAATCCTTGCCGATTCATCGGTACAATTAACACCAGAGGAAATAGAAAAATATGACATTGGCATTGTTCCTTTAACAATCAGTATTGATGATAAGACATACACTGATGGCGTAGATATCACCCGTGAAAAATTCGTTGAGGAAATGGATTCTTCTAAAGACCTACCAAAGACGTCACAACCATCAATCGGTACTTTTATGAAGGTTATTGATGAAGTTCCTGAAGATTACACAGACATCTTGGCATTGATCATGACGCCGGCAATTAGTGGAACTATTAATGCCGCTCACCAAGTAGCTGACATGACTGACCGTAACATGGAAGTTATCGATACGGAGTTTACTGATCGTGCTCAAGGGTTCCAAGTCCTTAAAGCTGCCCAACTAGCTCAAGAGGGTAAGTCAGTTGAAGAAATTAAAGCAGCTATTCAAAAAGTTCGAGATCATACATACTTATACATGGGTGTCACAAGTATTGAAAACATCTTACGTGGTGGCCGTTTGAGTCGCTTTGCAGGAACTTTATCAACCTTGTTGAACATCAACTTAGTTTTAGTAGTTAAAAACAATAGTTTGGACATTGCTAAACGTGGTCGTGGTCGCAAGACAATTGAAAAGTATATGAATAACGTTATGGAAGAAATCAAAGAACTAGAAAATATCAAGGCAATTGGTATTTCGTACGTTGATAAGATGGATTACGTAAACGAACTCAAGGAGAAGTTGGCTGAAATTGTACCGAATGTACCATTACTAATTCGTGTCACAAGTCCGGTTATTGCAACACATGCCGGTTCAGGTGCCTTCGCTATTGAATTTTATACAGAGTAAAGCTGATGATTGCATCAGCTTTTTTTTGAAAGATGGATTATTACAATGAAAAAGAAAAGTATTTGGATCATATTATTGATTGTTTTAGTGATTGCTGTTGGTGGTGGGACGTATTATTTTGTTAACCATAATCAGCAACAAGTTACCGAAACTAAAACAGTTAAAAAAACAAAACCGAAGAAAAAAGTTATCCCTAAGAAAACGAACATTAGTATCGTTGCTGTCGGTGATTCATTGACACAAGGTGTCGGTGATTCAAAATCAGTTGGTGGTGGCTATGTAACTCGTTTAACTAAGAAAGTTCAAGATAAATATAAGGTTAAAACTGAGTCACATAATTACGGCGTTTCTGGTGATACGAGTCAACAAATTATGGCACGAATCAAGTCTGATGATAAGATGCATCAAGACCTTCCCAAAGCTGATATTATTACCGTAACAGTTGGTGGTAATGACTTCATGCACTTGTTACAAAGAAAAGGTTTGGATTTGACAGAAGGCAACATTGCCGATGAACAAGTTCAATTTGATAAACGATTAACGCAATTGTTAACTGATATTAGAAATTATAATAGTAAAGCACCAATTTATTTAATTGGAATTTACAATCCGTTCAGTATTTATTTAAGCAATGTTGCAAATGCTAAGAAAGCCTTTATTAATTGGAATAACGGTTCAGCTAAGGTTGCTAGCACCTTTAATGAAGTGCACTTTGTTGATATTAATAATTTATATCAGTCAAAAGGCATTACTAAAAAAGTTAAGAAAACAGGTAGCAACCCTTATCTCTACACAAAAGACCACTTCCATCCAAATGGGACCGGTTATGATATGATGACAGACAAGGTTTTTGAAAAAGTAAACGGGACAACAAAGGAGTGGCTTTACAAGTAATCATGAAAAGAAATTATTGGAAATATGCATTTATCGCGTTAGTAGCAATTATTGTCATTGGTTTAGGCTATATGGGAACGAAAGTTTTGAGTTCTTCAAGTGATAGTTATCAAGTTTCATCAAAAATTAAAAATCAAAATGCCAAAGTTTTTACCGTTAATATGGATAAACAAGAAGCTAATAAAATGGCACAATATTATTTAAAGAACACTTTGAATGATGGTAAGACTGATTATCAATTGATTTTGAAGAAGGATGCTGAATTAACTGGTTCCATTGCCTTTTTAGGTGCTAAAATACATTTTACAATCTTAATGCAACCATATGCCAAAACTAATGGGGATGTTCTTTTAAAAGCAAAAGAGATGAAGATCGGTGACTTATCATTGCCAATCTCTTTCGTAATGAATTATATTAAGAATAGTTTTAAAACACCTGAATGGGTTAGTATCGATGGCAAACAAAAGACAATTCTCTTGAAATTTACTAAGTTTACAACCAAAGAGGGATATGGTATTCGTGCTAAGAAAATCGATTTGCAAAATAACAAATTGTCCTTTGAAGTAATGAATAGTAAAATTACGGATAATCAGTAGGAAGGAATTAATATGAGACGCAGTTTTTACGAGTTTTTAATGACTCTTCGCAATGCGGAAAGTGTTGAACCAGAAGCAGAGTTTGCGAATAATGCTTTTCACGATACATCTTTTCCAAAACAGGAAGAGGATTATCAAAAGTTATCCGAATATTTGGAATTGAATGCGGGTTATTTACCTAGCATGACGATTTTTGATGAAGCTTTTCAAAAGTATCAAGAAATAGATAAAAAATAAATTGACGAAAATAGGTGATGGTAATGGCATTACAGTGGTATCCGGGACATATGAACAAGGCAAAAAACCAAGTACAAGATCGACTAAAACTAGTCGACATTGTTTTGGAAATTGTTGACGCAAGACTACCTTTCTCTTCTAGAAACCCCGTATTGGAACAAATTATCGACCAAAAGAAGCATATTATTATTTTGAACAAGTCGGATTTGGCTGATCCTAAGGTTACACGTGACTGGAAAATCAACTTTCAACAAGAAGGAACTAACTCAATTGAACTCGATGCTAAGCACAACAAGGGCCTTGGTCAAATTAAGAGTATGATTCGTTCAGAGTTATCTGAAAAAATCGAACGCTATGAAAATAATGGTGTTCAAAATTACCGTATTAAAGCGATGTGTATCGGGATTCCCAACGTTGGAAAGTCGACTATTTTGAATCGTCTTGTTGGGAAAAATGTTGCCGTAACTGGGAATAAACCTGGTGTGACAAAGAATCAAAATTGGTTGAAGACAAGTATCGGTATCGATCTTTTGGATACACCAGGTATACTTTGGCCTAAGATCGATGATCCTAAGGTAGGGATGAAATTGGCTCTATCTGGCGCTATCAAGGATAAAATCTATGCACCTGATGATGTAGCTATTTATGCTTTAAACTTCCTTGAGACGCACTATATGGACCAATTACAGGAAGCCTATGGGTTGACTAATGCCGATATCTTCAATCATACGACACCAGAGTTGTTGATGAACCTGACACAAAAGTTTGGTTACAGAGATGACTATGATCGAGCTTCACGTCGAATCATTGATGATGTTCGTAAGTTGAAACTGGGTCGTTTAACGTTTGACGTTCCCGGGGAGTTTTATGAAGAATAAATACACGATTAAAGATGCTAAAGAAATACTGAATGATGATGAAGTTAGTCAATCATTATTAACTGAGTTATCAGAAGATTCTCGGAGTGGTATTAAAAAGTTATTAGAGCAATATTATAAGAAGCAAAAAAAGCACCAGGAACTAATTACCCGTTTTCATCAAAAAGAGTTCTTGGAAAAACCATTTTGGGATAATGGTGCTGATGTCGCTGGAGTAGATGAAGTTGGTAGAGGACCGTTAGCTGGACCAGTTGTCACAGCTGCGGTTATTTTGCCACCCGATAATACGCTTTATGAAGTAGATGATTCGAAAAAATTGTCTAGTTCTAAACGTGATGAACTTTACAAGCAAATTTGCGACCAAGCGGTTGACATTAGTGTTGGCGTGGGTAGTCCTGAATTGATCGACACGCAAAATATCTATCATGCAACGGAACTTACAATGCGCGATGCCATTAATGGCTTGTATTTGAAACCTGATCATATTTTAGTTGATGCGATGACTATACCAGTTGACATCCCACAGACAAAATTGATTAAAGGTGATTCCAAGTCATTGAGCATTGGTGCGGCCAGTATCGTTGCTAAAGTGGCTCGTGATCGACTGATGACTATGTACAATCATCTTTATCCTGAATTTGGCTTTGAAAATAACGATGGTTATGGAACAAAACAACATTTAGAAGCATTGGAAAAAGTTGGTCGGACAAAAATTCATCGTTTGAGTTTCGCACCGGTTAAAAAAATTCATAAATTGTATTAAAATGAAGCATCACTTCCGTATTTTTTAATTAAGGGAGTGATGTTTTTCTTATGAATGAATTGACAGAATTTTTAATCAGATGCAGAATGACTGGCATGGTGTCCAATCAGATAATGTTAAAAATTACAAAAATTTCAATAAATAGTGCTAGTCTAGAGACTGAGGCTTGTTATTTTTTGAAAGAAACCTTTGGGTTTGAAAAATATAATCAGTTTCTACTATTATTAGGACACGAACCTGAAAAGTTACCGGCAGCGATTAATTATCTTGACGAGGAGTATCCACAACTCTTAAGAACTATTTATAATCCACCGGCACTCTTGTTTTTTTCAGGAAAGATTGCTTTACTTAAAACTGATTGTATTGCCATCGTCGGTGCTCGAGAAGCGACAAATTATAGTTATCGTTGCATTGGCGGGCTTGTCCCACGTTTAGTAAATCGTTATACTATTGTGAGCGGTTTAGCAAAAGGTGTCGATTCTTGGGCGCATCAACATACGCTCAAGAATAATGGACAAACAATCGCAGTCACTGCCTGTGGTCTGGATTTGGTTTACCCCCAAGAAAATCTTGATTTACAGGACCAAATTATGAATAATGGTTTGGTAATCAGTGAATATCCGCCGCAGACTAAGGCCCAAAGATTTCATTTCCCCCAAAGAAATCGAATTATTGCTGGCTTGAGTCAAAAAGTAATCATTACCGAAGCTCGTAAAAGAAGTGGCGCGTTGATTACCACGGATTTAGCTTTAGAAAATAATCGTGAAGTTATGGCGATTCCTGGTCCCATTGATCGGTCTTTGTCGGTTGGTTGTAACCGGTTAATCGAAGAAGGGGCCACGCCATTGATCAACTTCAATAATGTATAAATTTAAATCGTTAATTTTAAAATTCTTTCGAGAGTTTAAGTTGACAAAATAAAAAATCTGTGATTAATATATTGACAGTTTTAATTGAGCCATTTGGAAAGGAGCACTATTACGTGCCATCAACTAAACAAAAAAATTTGGTGATTGTGGAATCACCTTCAAAAGCAAAAACAATTGAAAAATATTTGGGACGTAATTATCACGTAGTTGCTAGTTTAGGTCACGTTCGAGATTTGCCTAAGAGTCAAATGGGTGTCGATATCGAACATGATTACGAACCTAAGTACATCTCTATTCGTGGTAAAGGTCCTGTTATCAAAGATCTTAAAAAGGAAGCTAGGAAAGCCAAACGAGTTTATCTGGCAGCCGATCCGGATCGTGAAGGAGAAGCCATTGCTTGGCACGTCTCACATTTACTTGGTCTTGATGATGATGGAAAAAACCGGGTGGTCTTTAACGAAATCACTAAAGATACTGTTAAACAAGCTTTCAAATCACCTCGTTCAATCGATATGAACTTGGTTGATGCTCAACAAGCTCGACGAGTACTTGACCGTTTAGTAGGTTACTCAATTTCTCCAATTCTCTGGGCTAAGGTTAAAAAAGGCCTTAGTGCTGGACGTGTTCAATCAATCGCTTTGAAATTAGTGATTGAACGTGAAAATGATATTAAAAAGTTTATTCCTGAAGAATATTGGACCATTGAGTCTGTCTTCAAGAGTGGCAAAGATAAGTTCAAGGCTAACTTCTATGGTTTAGATGGTAAGAAGGCTGAACTTAAGAATAATGATCAAGTCAAAAACGTTTTGGGCAAGATCGATAAGAAAAAAGATTTCAATATTGATAAAGTTACGAAAAAAGAACGTAAACGAATGCCTGCTGCACCGTTTACAACTAGTTCTTTGCAACAAGAAGCTAACAAGCGTTTAAACTTTAAGACACGTAAGACCATGATGATTGCTCAACAATTGTATGAAGGAATCAATTTGGGACGTAAAGAAGGTACAGTTGGTTTAATTACTTATATGCGTACCGATTCTAAACGTATTTCTAAAGTTGCTGAAGCTGAAGCTTCGAAATTTATTCATGAAGAATATGGTGAACCTTTCGCGATTGTGAAAGAACGTAAAGATAAGAACCAAGAAGGTGCCCAAGATGCCCATGAAGCTATCCGTCCATCTTCTGTCTTTAGAACACCAGCTTCATTGAAAGATATCTTAAGTCGTGATCAGTTCAGACTTTACAGTTTGATTTGGTCAAGATTTGTTGCCAGTCAAATGACACCAGCTGTCTTTGATACAATGACAGTTGATTTGTCACAAAATGGCGTAATGTTCAGGGCTAATGGTTCAAAAATCAAGTTTGAAGGTTACCGTAAGGTTTACCAAAGTACTTCTGATACTTCGAAGAAAGATAATATCTTGCCAGAATTAAATGAAGGTGATGGAGCTAAGTTACAAACAAATGACCCAGCTCAACATTTCACACAGCCACCTGCAAGATTTACTGAAGCTTCCTTAGTTAAGGCTTTGGAAGAAAATGGTGTTGGTCGTCCCTCAACTTATGCTCCAACAATTGATACGATTCAACGTCGTTACTATGTTAAATTGAACGGTAAGAGTTTTGAACCAACTGAACTTGGTGAGATCGTTGATAACTTAATTCAAGATTACTTCCCAGATATCGTTAATATCGACTTTACAGCTCATCTTGAGGACGAACTTGATAATATTGAAGAAGGTAAGGAAGATTGGGTCAAAGTCGTTGACCACTACTACAAGCCTTTTGCTAAAGAACTCGAATCAGCTGAAGATAAGATTGAAAAGGTCCAAATTAAAGATGAACCAGCTGGCATGGATTGTGATATCTGTGGTGCACCAATGGTTATCAAGATGGGCCGTTATGGTAAGTTTTATGCATGTTCACGTTTCCCAGATTGTCGTAATACGAAACCAATCGTTAAGGAAATCGGCGTAATTTGTCCTAAGTGTAAGAAGGGACAAGTTATTGAACGTAAATCAAAGAAGAATCGTATTTTCTACGGTTGTTCCAGATATCCTGACTGTGATTTTGTATCATGGGATAAACCAATTGGACGTGATTGTCCAAAGGATGGTCACTACTTAGTTGAAAAGAAGGTTAAGGGTGGTCGTCAAGTAATCTGTCCAAATGGAGATTATGAAGAGGATATTCAAAAGTAAATGAAAGAACAAAAATTAATCGATAAATTTGTAGATAATTTAATGGTTAATCATCGCTATTCGGAAGAAACAAAAAAATCTTATTTAGAAGATATAGATAATTTTGTTTCTTTTTTAGACTCAAATGGTGGTTTTACCGGCTTTACGAAAGTGAACCGAATTGATGTCGATACTTATTTAACTTATTTAGATGAAAAAGACTATGCTGATGAGACAATTGCTCGTAGAATCTCTGCCTTACGGTCTTTTTACACCTTCTTAGTAAAAAATAAATTCATCAAGGCAAATCCCTTTGACTTGGTCCAATTGCGCCATAAGGGCCGGAAACTGCCGCATTTCTTCTACGAAAAAGAGATGACACAATTGTTCGATGCCGTGAAGGGGGATGACCCACTTTCGCAAAGAAATTCAGCTTTACTAGAATTGCTCTATGCCACTGGCATGCGAGTGAGTGAGTGTGCTAATCTATTACTAGATCAATTAGACTTCTCCAATGAAATCGTTTTAATTCATGGTAAAGGAGACA
Source organism: Companilactobacillus nantensis DSM 16982 (assembly GCF_001435815.1). Classification (GTDB taxonomy): domain Bacteria; phylum Bacillota; class Bacilli; order Lactobacillales; family Lactobacillaceae; genus Companilactobacillus; species Companilactobacillus nantensis. The sequence goes on from NZ_AZFV01000002.1 coordinate 128,456, forward strand.
AAGATCGATACGTTCCCTTTGGCAGTTATGCGAAGAATGCATTGGAAATCTATTTTGATCAAGGTAGACAGACGTTGATGACGAAAAATCATCAAGACCATAACTATGTTTTTGTAAATAATCGTGGTAAAAATTTGACTAGTCGTGGAATCGAATATATATTGGATCAAATAATCAAGAAAACAAGCTTGACATCTGATATACATCCGCATATGATACGTCATACATTTGCCACACACATGCTTGATCATGGTGCCGATTTACGAACGGTCCAAGAATTGTTAGGACACTCTAGTCTTTCGACGACCCAGATCTACACTCATGTGACAATGGAACATTTACAAAAAGATTATAAAAAATATTTTCCAAGATAAGAGGAAGGTAAATCAATGACTACAATAGTTGCTGTTAAGCATGACAACCACACTGCAATTGCCGGTGATGGTCAAGTTACATTAGGTGAAAAATATATTATGAAGGGCTCAGCTCACAAAGTTAGACGAATCTTTAATGACCAAGTCATTATCGGTTTCGCCGGTGGTGTAGCTGATGCTATGACACTCCAAGATTGGCTAGAAAAGAAACTTAAAGCATATTCTGGTAATTTAAAACGTGCTGCCGTTGAACTAGCTCAAGATTGGCGTAAAGATCCAACTTTACAAAAACTCGAAGCAATGTTGATTGCTATGGATAAGGATAATTTATTACTTATCTCAGGTAGTGGTGAAGTGATTGAACCTGATGAAGATGTTGTTTCCATCGGTTCTGGTGGTAACTTTGCTCAAGCCGCAGCCATTGCTATGCAACGTCATGCTCAAGACATGGATGCTGAACAAATCGCTGTCGAAGCAATTAAGATTGCATCAAGTATTGATATTTTTACAAACGAAAATATTATTTCTGATAAATTTTAGAGTGGAGATTAATAAATAAATGGACACATTAACACCAAAAGAAATTGTTGCTCAGCTAGATAATTATATTATTGGTCAAACAGATGCTAAAAAGGCCGTAGCGATTGCTTTATACAACCGTTACCGTCGAATGCAAGTACCTAAGAAGCTACAACAAGAAATCACACCAAAGAACTTAATGATGATCGGACCTACTGGTGTTGGTAAAACTGAAATTGCTCGTCGTTTGGCAAAAGTTGTCAACGCACCTTTCGTTAAGGTTGAAGCAACTAAGTTTACTGAAGTCGGATATGTTGGTCGTGACGTTGAATCAATGGTTCGTGATTTGGTAAGTGTTGCCGTTTCAATGGTCGAAAAAGAAAAATTTGACGAAATTAGACCAGAAGTTCGTCGCGACGTTGATAAGAAATTGGTCAAGTTGCTCGCTCCTGGTGTTAAAAAAGAACAAAAACAAAATAATAATGACTTCATGAGCATGCTAAACAACATGCAAAATGGTGGTCAAAACTTAGGTAGTATTTTTGGTAATGCCGATACTGTTGATGAAGATCCAGATACTAATTCAGATGTAACTGATGAAGTCCGTGATCAACGTCTATCCGTTAAGGAACAACTTGATAAAGGATTGCTTGAAGACCAAGAAGTAACAATTAAGGTTGAAGAATCTAAAAAAGTTGGTCCAATGGATGATCAAATGGGTCAAATGGGTATTGATATGTCCGGTATGATGGACTCATTGATGCCTAAGAAGACTATCACAAGAACCCTACCAGTTAAGGAAGCTCGTGAATTGTTGATTCAACAAGAATCACAAAAACGTGTTGATCATGACGAAATTTACCAACGTGCTATCGAAAGAACTCAAAATAACGGAATTATCTTTATTGATGAGTTTGATAAGATTGCTGCTGGTAACAAACGTAATTCAGGTGAAGTTTCTCGTGAGGGTGTGCAACGTGATATCTTGCCTATCGTTGAAGGTTCACGTATTAACACTAAGTATGGTTCAGTTGATACTGATCATATTCTCTTCATTGCATCTGGTGCTTTCGCCGAAAGTAAGCCAAGTGATTTGATTGCTGAACTTCAAGGCCGTTTCCCAATTCGTGTTGAATTGAACGACTTGACTGAAGACGATTTCATTCAAATTTTGACAAAACCAGACAATGCTTTGACAAAACAATATGTAGCGCTTACAAGAGCGGATGGAATACATTTAACTTTTACTAAAGAATCCGTGGAAGAGATTGCAAAAATTGCATTTGAATTGAATAATAGTAATCAGAATATCGGTGCTAGACGTCTTTCTACTGTCTTGGAAAAAATCTTAGCAGATATTCTTTACGAAGGACCTGATATGCAAATGGGTGATATTACCATTACTCGTGAATATGTCCACGAACAAGTTGGTAAGATTGCTTCAGATCAAGATCTTTCACGTTATATTCTTTAGGGGGAAAAACATGACAGTTTATCAATTGAAGAACGACTTTTTAACATTGAAAGTTAATTCACTAGGTGCTGAAATGAACAGCATCGTGAATAACGAAGATTCAGAATTCATCTGGCAAGCAAATCCAAAAGTTTGGGGTCGCCATGCACCTGTATTGTTCCCAATCGTTGGACGTTTAAAGGATGACCATTACTTTGTTGATGGTAAAGAATACAAGATGACACAACACGGTTTTGCCCGTGATCAAGAATTTAGTCTTGAATCACAAACTGATTCAAAACTAGTTTTGAGTTTGACAACTAGTGAAGCAAGTCTTGAAAAGTACCCATATCACTTCAAGTTGAGAATCATTTATCAACTAGTTAAGGATACTGTACAAATTTCTTACTTAGTCGACAGTATGGAAGAATCAGAAGATATGTACTTCTCAATTGGTGCACATCCCGGCTTCGAAGTACCTTTCGATAAAGGACTTAACTTCGAAGATTATAAAGTGGCAGTTGATCCTGCTGAATCAAGAACTCACATTCCAATCGAAAACCATTTAGTTAATTTGAATGGCGAAAAGAAAGTTGAGAATCAAAACTTCCCAATGTCACGTGATTACTTTGTTGACGATGCTGTAGTTTATCGTTTGAATGAACCAGCAGAAGTAACAATCTCAAGTGACAAGTCAGATCACAAGTTGACACTAGATACTGGTAACGCTAAGTTCTTCGGTATGTGGTCAACATATCCTGATGATAATGGTAAGTTTATGTGTATCGAACCATGGTGGGGACTTGCAGATAAGACTGACTCAGATAATGACTTTAAGAACAAATATGCTATTAACAAATTGGCTCCTAAGGAACAATTCGAGGCATATTTTAGCATATCCGTTAAGTAGATAAATTTAAAAGCTCAACACTTTAATAGGTGTTGAGCTTTTTTGGTGGATATATTTAAAATACACGATAGTTCACAGTAGGCATCTTTTAAGCGTTGGTAAGGATACGTTCTCATGGTAGTTCTGTTTGAGATGTTCTTGAATTTTAATAACAGTATCATACTTTTGGGATAATGATTTGATAAATTCTTTGGCTTCTGAAGTGAGTTGGCCTCTTGGAGAATTAGTCTTCCTAAAGTTACCATTAAATTCTTTCTTTTCACTAGGTTTGACGTCTTTTACAAATTTTAACTTTATCTTAGGTTCTGTTTTAGTCATAACAGTTGTTTGCGGTTCATCTGTCATTGTTTCAGACTGTTCGTTCAATTCTTGGTTTTTCAGTTCAAGTTCGTGTTGCAATGCATTGATATTCAAGACTAAATCAGCGGTGACAATTTTATATTCATCAATTTTCTTTTCGTAAGAATCAATACGAGCTAACAATGTATCGAGTTCTTTTTTAGTCCAGACGATGGCATCATTACTTAAGTTGATATAGCCTAAAGTTTCATTTTCATGCAGTTGGATTGGCTTGATTGGACCGGTCGGTGCATCTCCAAAAGTGGCGTAGGGAATATTTTTGAAATAACCCTTTGTATGTGCAGTGTACGATTTTGTGGTTTCATGAAGAGTTTCTTTCACATCTTCAATAAAAGAAGAAATGATTTTAATCAGTTTTCCTTTATCTTTGTAGTGAATTATTAATAATGGAATGTTGTTTTTATTACAGTAGTTTAGACGGGCAGTTCCATTGGCACTTAGTCTTCTTAAAGCTTCATGAGCCGCATGGGAGCTGTTCTTGGCTTTATAATGTTGTGCACCATTATATTCGATAATCGCTAGAAATCCATTAATATTCAATGAAAAATCAACTGGTAGTAAGACGTTTTCAGATTTACTCAACAAGTTTGGAAATGTTCGTTCACGATCAAAGATTATTTGCAGGTTATTCAAGATTCCAATAATTTGTGATTCAGGTTCTGATGGTTGTTCCATGATGAAGCCCCCTCAAATATGCTAGTTTCATTTTATAAAAGGTGGTCTATACAAGTCTAATTTAAAAGCTTCAAAAGCCCATAGAAAACGTTTGAATAGATACGTTTCTGATTATTATGAAACATTTAATCATAGGGGATGGTGAAACGCACTTTTCCATAAAAAAAAGACTCCAACATTTGTTAGTGTTAGAGTCCTTCAATATAGTTTAGTTTAAAGTGATTCGTATACTTCGCTAACTTTATCGTCTAAATCTGAAAATTTATTACTAAAAGTATTATAGCTTCCTGAAGGAGAGGTAATAAGGTTAACCATTCTTCGTAATTCAGCATATGAATCAGCATATTCCTTATATGAGTATTCACCAGTGTCATTTTCACTTAATTTATCTAGTAATTTCTTAGTCTTTTCGAGACTATTTTTGCATCGTCTAATCGCAGACGCATTGTCATCCAAAATGTTACTAATAGTTCGGTCAACATTAAAATCATCATTGTTTCTTGAGCTTTTAGTTATAGCATTACCCCAGCTTTTCTTTTCTTTGTTGCCGAGGTTTTCAGCTTCAATTGCTGTTAAAATGTAATTACTTTTATATTCTTTGGATTCTTTTCTAAAAGCTGTATTCATGGCGGATCTTTCCTGTTCTTCAACTTTTAGCTGGTGATGATATATTCCATTATAGATACCTGTTCCAAGCAGCATTCCTAAAAAAATTCCTCCTGAAATAAATAGTCCAAATTTTCCAACTGATCTGGCGGTTTGCTTTTTGGAAGTGATTCCTAGAAGCAGAGTAATTCCAAATCCGATTACAACAAGAAATGTTATTCCAGTAATTATTAGTAATGCTCCTAAAATTATGTTCATAATAAATTTTCCCCTTATGGCACAGCTTTTTTTGTCATCAGTATTTGGACGAGAAAATTATTGAATTGTGTCAGCAGTTATCGTTAAGTTTATCAAGTTCTTTTACAATTTGTTAGCAATAATTTGAAGTTTTTGCTTGTCGTAACTAAGAAGTTTAACTTATTCATTTTAATATATTCAATACTTATAAAATCAACTAATAAACTTATAAAAAAATTTTGAAATTAGTGACAAAAAAATAGTCGTCCACCTAAGTGAGCAACTAATAATAATTACATCATATGAATCCCTTGATTATTTCATCCCTGTCTGACTTTTACCACTAACAGTTTCGTTAGTAAAGTTGACAACAAAATTGGCTCCAGTACTGCCAGAAACGCCAGAAGAGTAAGTATAACTCTTAGATGTCTTGTCAGAATTAAATGATTCACTATAACCATTGGGTTTACCAACATTGTTAAGGATAGTACTTTCTTGCATACCGTTTTGCACTGAACTATAGGCATCCATTCCTAATTTTTCAGAACGAACAACCTTAAGACCACTGATGGCTTTGCTGATAGCGTGGCCATTAGCAAAAGTTACCTTTAGGTTAGAGCCTAAATCGCCATTATCGACTGTATTCCAAGTGTTGATTTCAGTTTTAACGTTATTAGCATTGGAAGTAGAAGTGGCGGATGGCTTGCCTAGTAGTCGCTGTACGGTGGCAATTGGTGTACCGCTTGACTCATTCAAAAAAATGCCACTGTATTGTGCAAAAGTAACGCCTGATTTATTAACTACCTTTTTCTTTTTAGTAGTCTTTTTTTGTTTTAAAACTTTGCTTGTCTTAGCAAATGGACCAGTGGCAGTCATCTTCATACCAGCCACACCACCACCAGCTAACACAATGATGACGATCAGTGTCCAAAACCACCAACGTTTATAAAAATGTTTTTTTTGACGATTCAAAGACCGACGATATGCTGCTCTTGTAGGCAAATTATCATTGTGATCCATAATCGACCCTCCCCGAATTGATAACGCTTTACTATACATTTTATCAGTAACTAATCATAATAGGGCTTTTTAATACAAAAAAAGCAAAACTAATTTTAGTTTTGCTTGAAAAACCTATTTACTGCTTTTTTCTTGAGCTGCTTTTTCACGCTGTTGTTTTTTATATCGCAATCCAATTGGCACAAGATTTTCTTGACCTTTGAGTAGTCGCTTAATGTTTGGAATATGACGATAATAAATAATGACAGTAACAATGGCAGCGACAGTCGTTAAGATCCAATCGTGTAAGAATAATGTCGCGATGGTGAAGAAGAGGATAGTTGTTAAACTAGCAACACTGACCATACTTGTGACATAGACGATTGATGCTAAAACGATAAAACAGATTACGAATAGTAATGGATTATAAGCTAGTAAGATACCAGCACTCGTAGCAACAGCTTTTCCACCTCGAAATTTCAAGAAAATCGAGTAACAGTGTCCAATAACCGCACAGATACCGACAAACAAGATTAAGTGTCGATCTAATCCGAAGAAAACAGGCATCAAGGCACCCAAAGTACCTTTCAGGATGTCGACTATTAGGACAACTGTCCCGGCAACTTTACCAAGGACACGGTAAGCATTTGTTGTTCCGACGTTTCCACTACCGTATTCAAAGATATTCTTGTGAAAGAAAACTTTGGCGACGATATAGGCAGTCGGAAATGAGCCAATTAGATAGGCTAAAATTGCAGAAATGAGAAGTTTCATTAAAAAATCACTCTCTCAGCTTTATTTTTTGGTATATTGTAACTCTATGGTGTTTTTACTAGAATTATAAATACCAACCTAGACATTATCCACTATTTTACCTAAAAGTAAAAGATTTCTCTTGAATACGAACATATATTCGTGTAGCGTAAGTAGTGTTATAATACTAGAATATCGGATTTGTAGTAAATGAAAAGGAATGATATAAATGCCAAAATCATCTTATGATGATTCGTCAATTCAAATCCTTGAAGGATTAGAAGCTGTACGAAAACGACCTGGTATGTACATAGGTTCCACAGATTCACGTGGATTACATCACCTTGTCTATGAAATCGTTGATAACGCCGTCGATGAAGCTTTATCAGGATTTGGTAAAGAAATCAATGTCTCAATCAACAAAGACAGCAGCATTACGGTAGTTGACCACGGACGTGGGATGCCAACAGGAATGCATGCTTCTGGTAAGCCAACAATTGAAGTTATCTTAACAGTACTTCATGCTGGTGGTAAGTTCTCAGAAAATAATTACAAAACGTCTGGTGGCCTGCACGGTGTTGGTTCATCAGTTGTGAATGCTTTGTCAGAATGGATGACAGTTCGAGTTGTCCGTGATGGAAAAGTTTACGAAGAACGTTTTGAAAATGGTGGTCACCCAGTTGGAACCTTGAAGAAGACTGGTACGACTAAAGAGGGTAACGGAACAACAATTAGTTTCAAACCTGATGCAACCATTTTTCAAACAACTAAGTTCAACTATGATACGTTGGCTGAGCGATTGCGTGAATCAGCCTTCTTGTTAAAGGGTGTTAAGTTTACCATCACTGATAAACGTGGTGATGAAGAGAAACAAGATATTTTCCATTATGAAGACGGAATTCAATCATTCGTTAAGTATTTGAATGAAGATAAAGATACTCTTGGCGGTATTTTTTACGTTGAGGGTGAAAATTCAGATATTGAAATCGAATTTTCCGGCCAATATAACGATGGTTATTCTGAAAATGTTATTTCTTTCGTTAATAATGTCCGTACCGCTGATGGTGGGACACATGAAGCCGGAATGAAATCTGGTTTAACAAAAGCGTTCAATGACTATGCCCGTAAAGTTGGTCTCTTAAAAGAGAACAGCAAGAACTTAGAGGGTAGTGATGTTCGTGAAGGTTTGTCAGCCATTATTTCTGTTCGTATCCCTGAAGAGATTCTTCAATTTGAAGGTCAAACGAAGGGTAAACTCGGTACACCTCAAGCTCGTTCAGCAGTTGACCAATTAGTTTACGAACAAATGAGTTTCTATTTGCTTGAAAATGGTGAGCAAGCTCAAATGTTGGTTAAGAAGGCTTTGAAAGCACGTGAGGCTCGTGATGCTGCTCGAAAAGCGCGTGAAAGCACTCGTAGTGGCAAGAAGAATAAGAAGACTGATGGTCTTTTGTCTGGTAAGTTAACTCCAGCTCAATCTAAAAACTCGGATCGAAACGAATTGTTCTTAGTCGAGGGTGATTCTGCCGGTGGTTCTGCTAAACAAGGTCGTGATCGGAAATTCCAAGCAATCCTACCTTTACGTGGGAAAGTTTTGAATACTCAAAAGGCTAAGTTGGAAGATATTTACAAGAATGAAGAAATCAATACCATGATCTATACGATTGGTGCTGGTGTTGGAGCTGACTTTAAACTGGAAAATCGGAATTATGACAAAGTCATTATTATGACCGATGCCGATGATGATGGTTCCCATATTCAAATCTTGTTGTTGACGTTCTTCTATCGCTACATGCGTCCATTAGTTGAGTCAGGTCATGTCTATATTGCCTTGTCACCACTTTACAAGTTACAAAAGGGTAAAGGTGCGAAGACACAAATTAGATACGCTTGGACACCTGATGAATTAAAAGAAGATATCAAACAGATGGGTAAGGGCTACGACTTACAACGTTTTAAAGGTTTAGGTGAAATGAATGCCGACCAATTATGGAAGACAACTATGGACCCTGAAAATCGTATTTTGATCAGAGTTAATATCGATGACGCAGCATTGGCTGAACGTCGAGTAACTACTCTGATGGGCGACAAAGTTAAACCTCGTCGTGACTGGATCGAAAATAATGTCCGTTTCAATGGTACCGAAGAAGGGGACAATATTTTGGAAAAGGTTGATGACGAAACTGATCCCATCGATAGTAAAATCGTTGACGATTTATTGAATAAGGAATAGGTGATAAATAGTGACTGAAAATTCTCCTAAAATTCAAGATATCTCGCTCGAAAAAATCATGGGAGATCGATTTGCGAGATATTCAAAATCAATTATTCAAGAAAGAGCTTTACCAGATATTCGTGATGGTTTAAAACCGGTTCAACGAAGAATCTTGTACTCAATGTTTTTGGATGGCAACACTTATGACAAAGGTTTTCGTAAGTCAGCTAAGGGTGTTGGTAACGTCATGGGTAATTTTCATCCCCATGGTGATTCATCAATTTATGAAGCCATGGTTCGTTTATCTCAAGACTGGAAACTACGTAATCCATTAATTGAGATGCACGGTAATAATGGTTCCATGGATGGTGATCCACCTGCTGCCATGCGTTATACCGAAGCTCGTTTAAGTAAAATTTCCGGTGAAATGTTACGCGACATCAATAAAGATACTGTTGATGAAGAGTGGAACTTTGATGATACCGAAAAAGAACCAAAGGTTTTACCTGCACGTTTCCCTAACTTATTAGTTAATGGTGCCACAGGTATTTCAGCGGGTTATGCGACTGAGATTCCACCTCACAACTTAGGTGAAGTCATTGATGCCACAATCAAAATGATTGATAACCCCGATATTACGCTGGAAGATTTAATGAAGATTGTTAAGGGACCTGACTTTCCAACTGGTGGTATTTTGCAAGGTAAAGATGGTATTAAAGATGCTTACCGAACTGGCCGTGGAAAAGTCTTCTTACGTTCTAAGACATCTATTCAAGAAATTCGTGGTCATAAATCACAAATTGTTATTACCGAGATTCCGTATGAAGTTAACAAAGCACAATTAGTTAAGAAAATGGACGAGATCCGTGTCTTGAAAAAAGTCGACGGTATCGCCGAAGTTCGTGACGAAAGTGACCGTCAAGGTTTGTCAATCGTGATTGAATTGAAACGGGATGTTGACGCTAACGGAATTTTAAATTACATGTTTAAAAACACTGATTTACAAATTTCATACAACTTTAACATGGTTGCCATTGCTGACATGCGTCCTCAACAGGTCGGTTTGGTTCAAATACTGCAGGAATATATTAAACATCAACAAGACGTCGTCTTACGTCGTAGTCAATTTGACTTAGCTAAGGCTAAGAAACGTCTGCACATCGTTGAAGGTTTAATTAAGGCGTTATCAATTCTTGATAAGGTTATTGCTACAATTCGTGGCAGTAAGAATAAGTCAGATGCTAAGAACAACTTAGTTAAAGAATATAAGTTTACAGAGGAACAAGCTGAAGCTATCGTATCCTTACAACTTTATCGTTTGACAAATACTGATGTAACTGAATTAGAGAAGGAAGACAAGGGTCTAAAAGCTCAGATTACTTCACTAAGTAAGATTATTGATGATCACACGACTTTGATGAACGTTATCAAGAAGGAATTGTTAGAAGTCCGTAAGAACTATGCTGACAATCGTCGGACTAAAATTGAGGCTAAGATTGAAGAAATCGAAGTTGATACGAGTGTCATGGTTGCCAGTGAAGATGTACGTTTGCTTGTCAGTCATGACGGTTACGTTAAACGTAGTAGCTTACGTTCATATCAGGCTTCTACTGGGGATGACAATGGACTAAAGGACGAAGATTATCCAATCATCGACCAAAATGTAAATACATTGGATCACCTGTTTGTCTTTACCGATAAAGGAAATATGATTTACCGTCAGATTTTCGAAATTGAAGACAGTCGCTGGAAAGATATGGGTTCACATCTATCACAAGAGATTGGTTTGGATGCTGATGAATCAATTCTGAAAGCATTTGTCTTTAAAGACTTGAAAGAAACCGGTAATTTCTTGGCAGCAACGACTGAAAATTACATTAAGCAAGTGGCGTTTACTGATCTCTTACCAGGTCGGACTTATAAGTCACGTGCTTCGAAGTACTGTAAGTTGAAAACTGCCACAGCTCGCGTAATGGATGTCTACTATGTTGCTACTGATGCGAAGAATTTGATTTATGTCTTTACAAAGCATTCATATGCTTCAGCTTTCCCAATTACGGAAGTACCAGTTGTCAGTGGGAAAGCAATGGGTGTTAAGTTTGTTAGTTTGAAAGATGATGATGAGATAGCTGGTTACTTTATGGCAACTGACGATAACGATAAGATCATTGTCTTAACGCAACGTGGTTCATATAAGCAAATGAAGTTGTCAGAGATTCCGATAACTAGTCGGGCTCGTCGTGGTGTGTTGACCTTACGTGAATTGAAACGTCAGCCACATCGTATTACCTTAGTAACAAATATTTCTAATGAGATGGAAGTCTCAATTATCACCGATACTAATAAGAAAATTGAAATTGATCGAGCAAGTCATCAGAGTACTGATCGTTATTCGAATGGATCCTTCATTATGGATCCAGCAACTGACGGTAATCCTGTCAGATTTGTGAAAGAAATTGCAGAAAAATAATGATATGAACAGCATTGTTTATCTTTATATAGTATTATTAACTTATTAAATACATTATTTTTTACTTTCATAAATACTTAGGAGGATTCTTTTATTGCTGGACGAAAAATCGCGAAGAGTCTTTAGCTCCAAAGCTTTAAATTATTTTGATGAATTAACTAAGAATATGAGCTATACAAAGACGGCCCAATTGTTAGGCATTACCCAACCGGCACTGACACAACAAATCAAAAAAATCGAACGTGTCGTCGGAGCACCACTGTTTTATAGCGTAGGAAAGAAGATTTATTTAACTGACGCAGGAAATTCATTACTTAAAGCCACACATCAAATGTTTGACTTGATTAATAATGTGACTGATCAAATTCAACAAGAATCTTCAGAGAAGAGCGGTACAATCAGTATCGGACTCTTGTCGACGGCTGAATCAATCGTCATTGAAGATTTTATTGTGGAATATAATCGGATTAATCCTAACGTGGTAATTGATTTGAATCTTTTGACACGTAAAGAACTGTGGGACAATATTCAAAACAACCGAATAGATTTGGCAATCATGTATTTGCCAGATAAAAACATCAAAAGTTGGAAGATTTACAAGTCGAAAAAAATTATCAGTGATAATATTATGTTGATTCACAATAATGAGAAATTTAGTAAGAAAAAATCTGTTTGTTATAAGGATGCTATCAGCAAACCTTGGGCAACTTACTTGAAGACTTACTATTTCTCTGAATTGTTGAGAGAACGTTTCCGGGATGCACTAATTGATTCACCGGAAGTTGTCGCTAGATTTTCTTCACCTTATCAACTATTGAAGTTTGCACAAGAATCAGAGGATGTTTTCACGGTTTTGCCATTGAGCTTTTGTATTGCACATCAATCAATGTTTAAACTTTATCAAACACCACTTGAACCAGCCATATCAAGTGATTTATCATTTGTATATCGAGAAGATAAAGAAAAGATTCCACGAATTCAAGAATTCTTGAATGAATGGGATAATTTCTTAGATAAGTCGGGCTATATTGACCGTCTTAAATCTTCAAGATAAATTTTATAAACTATAAAGGGGTATAGTACACATGCCAAAGGAAAAAGAATTAGTTTTCGGACACAAGAATCCTGATACAGATGCTGTTTCAGCAGCTATTGCTTATTCATATTTACAAAATCAACTAGGTTACAACACTGAAGCCGTTGCTTTAGGTGAACCAAACCTAGAAACAAAATTTGTTTATGATCATTTCAACGTTAAATACCCACGTATTATTTCAGCTATTAACGGTGAAGTTAAGAAAGTTATGTTAGTTGATCACAATGAAAGACAACAAAGTGTTAGTGACATCGATGATGTTGAAGTAACACACGTTGTTGATCACCACAGAATCGCTAACTTTGAAACTAGCTTGCCATTGTATTACCGTGCTGAACCACTTGGCTGTGTAAGTACAATTATCTGGAAGATGTATCTTGAAGAAGATGTTGAGATTCCTGGTCAAATCGCTGCTATCATGGCTTCATCAATCATTTCTGATACATTGCTATTGAAATCACCTACAACTACTGATGAAGATCGTGTTGCATTGAAGAGCTTAGCTGAAACTGCTGGTATCGATTATGAATCATATGGTCTTGAAATGTTGAAAGCTGGTACTAACCTAGACAGCAAATCAACTCAAGAATTGATTGACATGGATGCTAAGAGCTTTGACATGAACGGGACTAGTGTACGTGTTGCCCAAGTTAATACTGTTGATGTTGACGATACTTTGAAGCGTGAAAGCGACTTTATCAAAGATATCAAGGCTGAAAATGCTGACAAAGGCTACAACTTGTTTGTCCTATTGATTACAAACATTCTTACAAGTGACACAACTGGTGTTATTATCGGTGATACTGATCCAATCGCTAAGTTTGAACAAGCTCTTAATACTAAGGTTGAAGATAACAAGGCTGCTTTACCTGGTGTCGTATCACGTAAGAAGCAAGTTGTTCCTCCACTAAACGAATTATTCTAATTAAAAATATTATGAAACCACTTTCACATATGTGGTGAAAATAAACCCTCAGTTTTAATTAGGTTCTTTCTTAAACTTGGTTAC
>NZ_AZFV01000020.1 GCF_001435815.1 Companilactobacillus nantensis DSM 16982
CGCCACCTTCACTGCTGCCAAAATTTCTGGTTCTCGAAGGCTAGAGTATTAGTTGTTTTCAGCATAATTAGTTTCTATTTAAATAAATAGCAACTCATAAAAAAATTTATTTCAATTCAATCTTTTTAGTAGCTACAGCATCGATTAAATCTTGATCATGGTCAATTAACAGCATTGTTGGGTGCTGTTTTTTAATTGCATCAATAATTTGTTGCCGCGTAATGACATCTAAATAATTTAACGGTTCGTCCCAGAAATATAAATTAGCAGGTTCCGACAAACTAATTGCCAGCGCTACTTTTCTTCGTTGGCCTTGACTCATATTTTCTACTGGTTGTTCGAATAGATAACGTTCAAAACCTAACTTCCGAAGATTTGAATAAACCATTTCCGGTTCAAGCTTTTTTTCGATTGCTAATTGTTTGATATTTCCGACTAACTCATTGTCCTGTCTCAAATAAGAAATTTTGAGATTATTTGCCAAATGAATATCGCCTGTCTGTGTAAAAGGTTGTGGCAATCCGAGGATTTGTTTGAAGATTGTTGTCTTGCCAATTCCGTTTGGTCCTAAGACTGCCAATACTTGGTCACGTTTTAATTCGAAATTAACTACTGGTGTCTTAATATCTTCGTGTTGCAACTGTAAGTTATCCACTGTCACAAAAATATTGGGATGTTTAACTTCTTCGTAATTTAAGGTAATTGGTTCTTCAATCTCAATATTCTTCAACAAACTTTGCTTTTCATCAATGGCCTCATTAGCTCGTTTCGTTGCTGTCTTGGCTTTTTTCATCATCTTAGCTGATTTATGACCCAAGAAGCCTTTGTCCAAATTAACTTTTTCAGTGTAATTTTTCTTATTCTTTTGTGCCTCTGATTGATTGGACCAGTTCTCTCGTTTAACAGCTGTTTCATGTAGACGATTAATATCTTTTTTCAATTGATCTTTTTGATTCATTTCTGATTGATCTTGACGTTCCTTGTTTTCTTGCCAAGTATCAAAATTACCCTTATACACATCCACATCGGCTCGGTTGATGGAAATAACGTGGTCAATCACTGGATTCAAAAATGACTTGTCGTGACTAATAACGATAAAACCTTTTTTACTTTTCAGATAATCAGAAACAATCTTACGACCTTCAATATCCAAGTGGTTGGTTGGTTCATCAATCAGTTGGAAACCGGATTCATCAATGAACAAGATTGCCAACAATACTTTAGTCCGTTCTCCAGGACTCAATGTTGAAAATTCTTGTTGCAAAACTTCGGGGTCAACTTGTAATTTATCTAATTCAATTTCAATTTTCCAAAGATCGTAATCTTCCAAATGTGCCAAGTTTTTAACAACTTTAATTGTTGGCACATTTTTATTAACAACTGTTTGTGGATAATAATAAAAGTTTAGGTTTGAAACGACCTTGCCGGTGTAATCGAGCTGTCCCATTAGCAGCTTCAATAATGTTGTCTTGCCACGACCATTACGACCAATTAAGCCTAGTTTCCATGATTCGTCAATTTTTAGATCCAACGAGTTGAACAAGTTATCAACCATTTGATCATATTTAAAGCTTACGTTTTCTATTTGTATTGTTCCCATTTAAAAACACCCTCATTCAGGTGCAGATCGATTCGGCTGAACGAAAAATTTCGTACAAAAAAAGGACGCTAAACAGCGTCCTTAATATTTTTAAGGAGACACTGTTGAGAAAATAAGCCAAATCAAACTACACACAATATTTATTATATTTGTATAATTTAAAATTTGAACTTAATTTCTCAACGGCGCACTTCCTCTCTGGTTTTAAGATATAAATAAATTTATCAGGTTAAATCATTTCTGTCAAGACTCAATTAAATCATCTTCACCAATTAATTTAACATCAGCACCTAAACAGTGCAACTTCCAAACGACTTGATCGTAACCACGTAAAATATTTTCTGCATGGTCGATCACTGTTTGACCGTCAGCCAAAAGGCCCGCAATCATCAAACAAGCACCGGCTCTGATTTCATCGGCAGTTACATTAGCACCTTTAAGTTTGGCACCTCCGTGAACAAAAATCAAATCATTTTCACTCGTAATATCGGCACCCATCTTTGTCAATTGTGATATGTGCTTCACACGCTTGGGATAAATAGTATCGATAATCATAGCTTCACCGCTTGCTTCCATCAAAAGAGGCGTAATCGGTTGTTGAAGGTCAGTTGCAAAACCTGGATATGGCATTGTCTTAATATTAACTGCTTTAAGGTTTGGAGAAGGTTTAACATAAATACTATCTTCACCAACTTCCAAATTAACACCCATTTCGTCCATTTTAGCCAAAAAGGCATCCAAGTGTTCACTGATGATATTTTTAACCAAAATATCCCCACCATTAGCTGCGGCTAAACTTAAATACGTCCCAGCTTCGATTCGATCAGGAATAATAGTGTGAGCATTGTTTGAACGGAGTGTATCAACACCTTCGATACGAATTGTTTCCGTACCAACACCACGGATAACGGCACCCATGTTGTTCAAGAATGTTGCCAAATCAATAATTTCTGGTTCTTTGGCTGCATTTTCAATCACAGTTGTCCCCTTAGCCTTAACAGCTGCCAAGATAACATTGATTGTTGCACCAACTGAAACCATGTCTAAAAAGATTTTAGCTCCTTTAAGGCCTTCTTCAGGAGTTGTAATAATGATTTGCCCATGTTTGTTCTCAACGTGTGCACCTAATGCTTCAAATCCCTTGATATGTTGATCAATAGGACGTGGTCCAATATCGTCGCCGCCGGGAAAACCGACTACAGCTTTACCGAATCGACCTAGCATGGCACCCATAAAATAATATGAGGCACGTAAACTACTTACCTTACCACTGGGCAATTCAGCAAATTGGATCTTGGTCGGATCAATTCGCAATACATCATTATTCATTTCTGAAGTAACGTTCATATCTTTCAAAATAGAACGTAAATTTTTTACATCTCTAATTTGGGGAACAGAATCTAACACTACAGGTGTATCAGATAAAATGGCTGCAGGAATCAACGCTACGGTACTGTTTTTAGCACCACCAATAGTCACTTCACCCGACAATTTCTTTCCACCGTTGATTACAAGTTTTTGCATAAGCTTTTTCCTAACTATATTTAACTACTTCAAAAGAAGACTACATGTTGTCTTCTTCAAGGCCTGAAGCTGCACCGATGAATCCCTTGAACAAGCCCTCTGGTTTAGTAGGTCTTGATAAGAATTCTGGATGGTATTGAGCAGCAACGAAGAACTTGTTTTCAGGAATTTCAATTACTTCGACCAAACGGTTGTCTGGTGAAACACCTGAGAATACTAAGCCAAGATCTTCGAATTGTTTACGATATTCATTGTTAAATTCATATCTGTGACGATGTCTTTCTTGGATAACTGATTGGTTATCATAGGCAGCAGCTGCTTTTGAACCTTCTTTTAGTTTACATGGATAAGCACCCAAACGTAAAGTACCACCACGATCTTCGACATCTTTCTTATCAGCCATGATATCGATAACCTTGTGTGGAGCATTAGCATCAACTTCACCAGTTGTAGCATCTTTGATACCAGCGACGTTTCTAGCAAATTCAATACTTGCCATTTGCATACCTAAACAAATTCCAAGATATGGCACATCATGTTCACGGGCATACTTAATAGTTGTGATCATACCTTCAAGACCACGGCTACCAAAACCACCAGGTACTAGGATACCATCAGAATCCTTTAGATAATCAGCAACGTTATCTTCAGTAATAAGGTCAGCTGAAATTTTTTCTAGTTCTATCTCTGTATTATAAGCATATCCTGCAGCACGTAAAGCTTCTGTAACGGAAATATATGCATCTTGTAACTTTGTATATTTACCAACTAAAGTGATCTTTGTCTTGTGTTTCAAGTTGTGAACACGGTCAACTAGCTTGTTCCAGTTTGCCATGTCAGCTTTCTTAGTATCTAAGTGTAGGTAACGACAAACGATATCATCGAAGTTTTGAGCTTGTAAGTTCAAAGGAATATCGTAAAGTGAACTAGCATCACGTGATTCGATAACTGCCTCTGAGTCAACATCACAGAATGATGCAATCTTGTCTTTCATGTTTTGTGGCATTGGCAATTCAGTTCTAACAACTAGGATGTTAGGTTGGATACCAATCCCACGTAATTCTTTAACACTGTGTTGAGTTGGTTTTGTTTTCATTTCTCCAGCAGCCTTCAAGTAAGGTACTAGTGACGTATGAATGTAAACAACGTTTTCTGAGCCAACTTCGGCTTTCATTTGACGCAATGCTTCTAGGTATGGTTGTGATTCAATATCACCAACAGTACCACCGACTTCAGTAATGATAACGTCTGAATCAGTTGTTGTAGCAGCACGCATAATTTTTTGTTTGATCATATCTGTAATATGTGGAATTACTTGGACAGTTGCTCCGTTGTAATCACCGTGACGTTCGCGACGAATTACTTCAGAATAGATCTTACCGGTAGTAACGTTTGAATATTTGTTCAAATCGTTATCGATAAATCTTTCATAGTGTCCCAAATCAAGGTCAGTTTCCGTACCATCGTTAGTAACATAAACTTCACCGTGTTGATATGGGCTCATTGTACCTGGGTCCACGTTAATATAAGGATCAAATTTTTGCATTGTCACCTTAAGGCCGCGATTCTTTAATAGTCTACCAAGGGATGCGGCAACAATCCCTTTACCTAATGATGAAACGACTCCACCTGTAATAAAAATGTATTTTGTCATAACTTTCCTCCACATATTAATTCTAGGGATTTCTTAATCGCAAAAATAAAAAAGTCCCCTATTCAACATGAACAGGGAACTTGAATTTGTCTATCTAATAGAGCCCGAACTATATAATACCGTGATATGTTCGAGTCGTCAAACTTTTAATTCAAAAAATTCAACTTATTTATTGCTATCTTCGTCATCATCATCAATGTCGTCGTCTTCGTCATCATCGTCGTCATCTGAAAGATCGATATCTTCATCGTCGTCGTCAGCGTCAAATTCTGACAATTGACCTTCGATACCATCTTCAAGACTGTCGTCGTGTTCATCATCATCGTCATCATCAACTGATGTCAAATCTGAATTAGTGAACTTAGATAAGTCAGGACCATTATCTGATGAGCCATCTGATTCGTCATCGTCGTCATCCATATCAGATACACTCAAATCACTGTCATCATCGTAATCGACAACATCGTCATCTTCATCATCGTCACTCAAGAAGGCATTAACCTTTTGTGCAGCTTTATGAGTATTTTCAGTACCATTATCCTCAGGGTGATTTACTTCTTCATCGACTGAATCATATGGATACCACTTACGTAGACCCCAAACATTTTCGCCGAGTGAAAGAAAACTACCGTCATTATTTAAATCTGTATAAAATTGTGGAAGTGCTTCCTTAATTTTATCATCAGACTTGCCCAAATAATCTTGAATTTCATTAACGATATCTGAGAAGTTCATTACTTCTTTATTGTTGTTGTTTAGAATCTCATAGGCAACCTCAATCAATGAGAGCTCGTCCTTGTTTTGATCCTTGAATTTATCAAACTTCAAACGTGTACACGTCCTTTCGCAGCGTCTTACTTATAATGATATAGACCTAAGCACTAAAAATCAATCTAAACTTATAATTACCTACTACATTATTGTCGTAAATCAAATCATAATCAATGTTTATTTTTCCAGAAAGCGGATTACTTACAATTTCGACCTTTGAATCCTTGGTATATGTGTCTAATGGCAAAACACCATATTCAGTCTCAAGGTGACCATTGTTATGTTCTTGGTGTGTAAAATATAACAACGATGCTAAATTAGTCGACTTAGCAACACGTTTAACATGAATCTCACCTTTTTCCGTAATCTTAACTAAGATCGAAGCCTTATCATTATTTTCTAGACTCTCGTTAAATTTCAAATAGATTGAATTTCCGATCTGAGTAAACTTACCCGGTTCAGAAATTTTCGTATGTGTTAATTCTCCAGATTGCAATGTTTCAATATTTAATTCAACATTTACATCAAAACTATTATTTTCCAATACCCTACAGCCTCTACATGATAAAATTATATTAATTGATTGCCGCCTCCGGGTGTGAACGATGTTAACCTGCTATGGGGACCGATTCGAGCCAAGGTCTCGAATCTCGCTTTTAAGCCTTGCACAAACCGCAAGTCTTAAAAGACGTCCCGTGCTGTAAGGACTAAAGTCCTAACAGCACCTTCACAGCTGGTTACATCGTTCACACCCTCCAGCTAAGTTGTTTTTCAGCTTTTTTATCAATAATTTTTTTATAAAATAAGTAACTAATTCAACTATCTACTTATAAGTTTTAACTAGCTTATGTTTGCTGGCAATTCCATAAATCTTGAATAATATAATAAAATTTATCCTCTTTTCAAGAGCTATGGAATTACCGGCAACTGTAAATTAAATTTATAAAAAAGCAATCATAATCAAACAATAATCTAGCCGGAGGAAGCGAATATGATGTAATGCTGTGAAGGTGGCGTTAGGACGGCTGGTTTTGCCGTTCTTACACCACGGGGCGACTTTTGAAATTCACACGCTTTTCGTGAAGTTCAAAAGCGAGGTTCGAGACCTTGGCTCGGACCGGTCCCCACAGCATTTCATCGTATTCGCTTCCGCAGGCGGCAGTGAACCATCTAACTTGACTAAATTAAAAGAAGTGATTAAGTGAACAATACTATTATATTATACGACCAACAAATTAGCTCTAACAAAGATATGCTTGTTCCATTTTCAGACACTGGTGCTATTTTGAAATTTGTCTCCGAAAATCATCAGCCGGTACTTCATTTTTGGGTTACTCCACCAACGGTCATTCTAGGTATGCAAGATAAACGTCTGCTTAATCTACAAGCAGGCTTAAGTATGTTATCCGAAAAAGATTATCTTTTTTACTTACGTAATTCCGGTGGACTTGGTGTTGTGACCGATGAAGGTATTTTAAACTGCACGCTCTTTTTACCTGATAAAGATAATTTACAAATTGATGATGCTTACGAAAAAATGTATTCCTTATTAAAACAAGCTTTCTCTAATCGTATCGAAACAGGTGAAATAACACGTTCTTATTGTCCAGGTACTTATGATCTCAGTATCGGTGGCCAAAAATTTGCTGGGATTTCGCAACGCCGAGCTGGAAATGCGGTCGCTGTCATGGCTTATATTAGCATCAATGGCGACCAAAAACAGCGCAGTCAGTTGATGAAAGATTTTTATGAAATCAGCAACTTTCCAAAGCATCCCCGTTTTGAGTATCCTGAAATTGATTTGCATGCCATGGAAAATTTGGATTCATTATTGAATCGGAACCTTTCCATTGACCAAGCTAAGCAAGCCATTCTTAATGTAATAACTCAGGAATACGATATCAATCGGGAAGAATTCTTCATCGTTCAAAATTCCCTACCTTATCAAGAAGCCTACAACGCAACACTAACCGACTTAATCAAACGCAATAAAATTTTATTGGAGGACAAATAATGTCATACAACGTTCAAATGTTACCACGTGAAAAAGTTTTCCGTGATCCGATTCATAATTATATTCATATTCAACACAAAGTCATTCTCGACTTGATCAATACCAAGGAATTTCAACGTTTACGCCGAGTTAAACAACTAGGTACTTCATCGTTCACTTTCCAAGGTGCTGAACACTCTCGTTTTACTCACTGTATGGGAGTTTACGAAATCACTCGTCAAATATGTGATAACTTCCAACGTAATTATCCAACTAAAACACCTGGTGACGGTCTTTGGGATGACAACGAACGAATCGTCGCTCTCTGTGCTGCCCTCTTACATGACGTTGGTCATGGTGCGTACTCACACACGTTTGAACATATTTTTAACACCGATCATGAAATGTGGACCCAAAAGATCATTACTTCGCCTGAAACGGAAATTAATGCTGTTTTACGCCAAGTATCTGATGACTTTCCTGAAAAAGTTGCCGGTGTCATTGCTCACACTTACCCTAATCCACAAGTCGTTCAAATGATTTCCAGTCAAGTTGACGCTGATCGAATGGATTACCTACTCCGTGATGCTTACTTTACAGGTACAAAATATGGAATGTTCGATTTAACTAGAATCTTGCGAGTAATGCGTCCTTACAAAGGTGGCATTGCTTTTGATAAAGATGGGATGCACGCGGTGGAAGATTACATCGTCAGCCGTTTCCAAATGTATCAACAAGTTTATTTCCACCCAGTTTCTCGTGGTATGGAGGTTGTTTTAACCAAACTTTTGCAACGTGCCAAAGATTTATACGAACACAATCATATGAACGGTTTTGAAATGCCAAGTCTACTCATCCCATTTTTCGAAAATAAAGTTACTATTGATGATTACCTTCTACTCGATGATGGAATTTTGAATACCTACTTCACCCTTTGGCAAAGTTATCCTGACGAGATTCTCAAAGATTTAGCTTATCGTTTCTTATCTAGAAAACCTTTCAAGTCATCAGAATATGATAACACGACTGAACATATCCTTCCGGAACTAGCCGATATCGTCGAAAATGTTGGCTTTGATAAAGACTATTACACAGCTACTAATACTAGTTACGATTTACCATACGATGTTTACAATCCTAATTCCAACAAGAGCCGTACTCAAATTGAAATTATGCAAGACGACGGTTCATTACTAGAACTATCAACCGTCAGTCGTTTGGTCAATGCTCTAACAGGCCGTATTTTAGGTGATGAACGTTTCTACTTCCCTAAATCAATGTTGATTCAACACGCTGACGATATTTTCAGCGACGATTATGACGAATTTCAAAAACATATTCATAATGACAAAATAGTTAAATGAAATTCTAACGGAGAGAGTGGGACAAAACATGTTCAGCTTTCGAGCATTAAGGCAAATAAGAGCGGTAATCCGATTTTGGATTGCTGCTCTTATTTGGTTTACGCGGAAAAAGCTATGTTTTGTTCCACGTTTATGCTGCATGTTTGGGGATAATAATGGTTTTGTCCCAAACTCTTTTTTTGTCAGCCCTATAACTAAACACGAGCGCCTATTGGATAGCAATACGCTGGCATAACCAGTTTTATTTTCTAAGTTCTGGATACATCACAACTAAAAGCTCGATGGCTCAAAACAAAAAATAAACTAGCCGGAAGAAGCAAGAATTTAGGTCGCTGTGCAGGTGGAGTTAGAGCTTTAGCTCTTACACCACGGGACGAGTTTTGAAACTCGCGTTTTGTGCGAGGTTCAAAATCGAGCCGAAAGACACAAGGCTGTCGGCGGTCCCCATAGCGACCTAAATTTCTTGCTTCTGGAGGCGGCATAACATAATTAAATTTCAAGATAATCATAGAAATCGCTTTCAACTTCTCCGTTATTTTATTAAAATAAAGCTAACATATTTTGATATCTTTTTTGTGCAATTTTCAGCAGATGAGCTTATGCTTATTTTGCCAGAATGTGTAAAATACAGGAGGTCATCATGACAGAATTTTCCAATCAGACTAGATCAAACAACTTGCAAAAAATGCAAGATGAAGTATTAGATTTATTAGTAATTGGTGGCGGTATTACCGGAAGTGGTATTGCCCTTGATGCTCAAACAAGAGGTATCCAAACTGGCTTAATCGAAATGCGTGATTTCGCATCCGGGACATCCAGCCGTTCAACTAAATTAGTTCACGGCGGACTCCGTTATCTCAAGCAAGCAGCTGTCAAAGAAGTCCATGAAGTTGGTAGTGAACGTGCTTTGGTTTATAACAATGCTCCTCACGTTACGACACCACTCAAAATGATGTTGCCATTTTACGATGATGGAACATTTGGACCCTTCACAACAGCTATCGGATTAGATGTTTACGACCGCTTAGCACAAGTCAAACGTTCAGAACGTAAATACATGCTCAATGCCCACGATGCCTTGGAACGTGAACCATATCTCAAGGGTGAAAACATGAAAGGTGCCGGTGTTTACGTTGAATATCGAACAGACGATGCACGTTTAACACTCGAAGTTTTAAAGAAAGCTAATTCTGAAGGTGCATTAATTGCTAACTATGTTAAGGCAACCGGACTCCTTTACGATGCTAATAATAAAATTTGTGGAGTTATTTTCAAAAATCTTCTCGATGGTACAACTGGTGAAATTCAGGCTAGGAAAGTTATTAATGCCTGTGGCCCATGGGTAGATGAAATTAGACAAATGGATAATTCCGATAAGAGTAAACATTTGCACCTGACAAAAGGGGTTCACTTAGTCATTGATCACGACAAGTTCCCTATTTCAAATTCCGTTTACTTTGATACACCTTTCCACGATGGACGTATGATGTTTGCTATTCCTCGTGAAGGCAAAACTTACATTGGAACAACTGATACAACTTGGACCGAAGATCCCAAGGAGCCTAATATTACTGCAACAGATGTTACCTATATCTTAGCAGCTGCTAATCAGATGTTTGACCTACCAGAATACTTAACCCCTGATGACGTGGAGAGTGGTTGGTCGGGTGTCAGACCATTGATTCAAGAAGAAGGTAAATCACCTTCTGAAATCTCACGTAAAGACGAAATTTTCCAATCAGATTCCGACTTGTTATCAATTGCCGGTGGAAAACTAACTGGTTATCGTAAGATGGCCGAAAAAATCGTCAATCGTGTTGCTGAACAATTAACCGTAGAAACAGAATACGAATTCAAAGCAACTATCACCCAAGATTTAGCTTTGTCCGGTGGTGACGTTGGTGGCGATAAAGGCTGGATGGAATTTTTCGACAAAGAAGTTCATGAAGGCATTATCAATTACAGCTTGGAACGTGAGGAGGCTGAAAAATTAGTTCAACGTTACGGCTCCAACATTAAAGACGTTTATGCATTATTACCAGAAACTAAAACTAAAGCTCGCCTACCAAGAATTGACTGGGCAATGTTAAATTACGGTTTACAATTCGAAATGGTGGAACACCCTATCGACTATCTACTCCGTCGTAGCAGCCAAATGTTGTTCGATATCAATCACATGAAGAGTATCAAAACACCAGTGATTGAATACATGAGCAAATATTATGACTGGGACGACGATACCAAACAAGCAATGACAGACGAAGTTAACGAAAAATTAGCTTTAACTGATTTAAGCGAAATTAAACAAAAATACGCTGCTTATCGTAAACAATAAAATTGAAAAAAGTCCTCGCAACAATCAAAACGATTGCAACGAGGACTTTATTTTGTATTAAGTTTTAAAAACTACACCTCTATCAAACTAGAGAGCAATACTCTAGCCGGAGGTCATGATGGAGTCTACCAGCAGTGAAAGTGATGTTAGGACGGTGCTTTTCCGTTCTTACATCACGGACGTATTTTGAGATTTGCGAACTTTGCAAAGCTCAAAATCGAGGCGAAAGACCTTGGCTTTCGCCGGTCCCACAGCAGGTAGAACTCCATCGTGACCGGAGGCGGAAACCTTAATATCGATTATTATGGTCATTTCTTTGTTGATATCTTAATAAATCACGGATTTGTTGTAAGTATTCAGTTTGTGGGTCAGGTATTTCTTCACCATTCTGATCAAACTTACTACGTGAACCGTCACGGCGCATTTTGTTCATCATCTTAACAATCATAAAGACCACAAACATAATGATTAGGAAATTGATCAAAGCATTGATTAGGTCACCAATTAAAAAATTAGCTCCTAAAACTTGAAACTTCATATCTGATAGATCAATTTGTCCAATAAAGAGTCCGATTAGCGGATTCAAAAGGTATGTAGTAATCGCTGATACTAGGTTATTAAAGGCAGCACCAACGATAACACCGACAGCTAAGTCAACAACAGTACCACGGGAAATAAATTCTTGGAATTCCTTAAACATTCTCGCCAAATCTCCTTCATTGATATTACCTTTTTCAAAGTACAAACTTCACTTTACTATATTTTGAGAAAAATTAAAGTAGCGTGATTAATTTTTATTTAAATTTTAATTGGTTTGAAATGTGCCGCTTCCAAGAGCAAGAAATTTAGGTCGCTATGGGGACCGGTTCGAGCCAAAAGGCGGTCTCGAACCTCGATTTTGAACCTCGCAAAAACCACGAGTTTCAAAACTCGTCCCGTGGTGTAGGCGCTAAAGCGCCAACGCCACCTTCACAGCGACCTAAATTCTTGCTCTTTCCAGCTAATTCTTTGTTGATGAATGACAATTTGTTATATTTTTACCATAATCACCTAGAAAAATAGGTTATATCCATACTTTAAATTTACTAAATCACACAATGAATCGCAAAAAGAGTAATCCTCACGATTACCCTTTTAACACAATTAATTCTACTTTAAAGGTGTAACAACTTTCAAATCAAGCGCTTGTAAGAATCCACTCTCACCGTCAACGACCATTGGAATAACATTGACACTTGGGGCGGCACTTGTGACATAACTTTCATCCAAAGGCATCATTCCGTCGATACTAATGTCCAATGTCTTCGGTAGCCCTTCGATGTGAATCTTATTGTCAATTGCAGGTGTCTTAACAACATCATCACAAATCTTATGAACGTAAATCAAGCTAACTTTAGCTTCGCCATCAACCATGCCACTCATCGTAAATTTGTGTCCACAAAGAGTACCTTTTTTAACTGTGCCAAATGTTGGGTGTAAATCTTCAGGAGCTGTGTACCATTGATGTTCAATCTTCATGTCGTCGAACTTAAATCCTAAACGCTCGCCCATTTCGTAAACACCTGAAACGTAATATGATGCAATTCCTAATTTGAGTCTATCTTGTGGGAATTTATCCGGATCCATGCCGTAACCAAAGACTTTGACCCAGCTTGAATAGTTGTGTTGATCATCTTCACCTGATTGAACTGTGATTTTATCAACTCGACCCATCAATCCTGCTAAAATAGTTGGAATATATGAGGCATATGCACCTGGCAACAAACCTGTTGGTAAATATGAAACACCATTCTCTTTGGCAGTATCGTTAATCATCTTATAAAGATCTGGTGTTGTAGCTTGAGAATAATAAATTGGTAACGTCGTTACAACATTTTTCTTAGCTTTCAAAACACGACAAACGTCCACTGCACTTGGTGTGAAACCACCTTTTTCATCACGAACCAAAGGTGTGTAATCTAAAACAACATCTGCATCCAGCTTTAAAGCTGTATCGATGTCGTCCGTTACCGTGATACCAGTCTTAGGAAAATCAAAAATTTCTCCGGCATCCTTGCCAATCTTCTTAGGATCAACATCAACGGCAGCGACTAACTGTAAAGATTCTTTTTCTTGAATCATTCTAATGGCAGCCCGGCCAACATTACCGAGACCCCAAACAATTACTTTATACTGTTTCATCATATCACCCCAATTCGGTCTAGAATCGGCCTATCTATTGCTCATAATATCACGAAGTCTGATGGGATTAAATCATTTACCAAATTAAAAAAAGTTAGTAATCAAAATTTCGATTACTAACTTTTTTAATTTCATTATTTTTAGGCAGTGTCGTTTTAGGGCCGGTAGTTTTGGCAGTGGCTCTGAAACGGGCTGCGGACGACAGATTCATAAAGTTTTCTACGCTTCCCAAACTATCCGCAAAATACGCGGATAATTCGTGAAGCTAGGAAAACTTTATAAATCTATGCGTCGTCCTTCGCCCTCTTTTATTTAGCAGCTTTTCTTTCGAAACGTGTATTGAACAATGGACTTACTGGGTCATTATCGTGGACACGTTTGATAGCTTCACCGATAAGTGGTCCAACTGAAACTTGAACCATCTTATCAATAATCTTTTCCTTAGGAAGGTTGATTGAATCTGTCACAACCAAAGTCTTGATTGGTGATGCTTCAATTCTTTCGATAGCTGGACCTGAAAGAATTGGGTGTGTACAACATGCATAAACTTCAGTAGCACCGGCATCGATAAGTGCTTGTGATGCTAATGAAATTGTACCTGCTGTATCAATCATATCATCGATAATGATTGCACGTTTGCCTTTAACATTACCAATAATGTTCATAACTTCGGCAACGTTAGCACGAGGTCTACGTTTATCAATGATGGCAATTGGTGTCTTCAAGAATTCAGCTAGTTTTCTGGCACGTGTAACACCACCATGATCAGGTGAAACAACAACAGCGCCTTCTTCTAGATGATTTGTTAAGAAGTAATCAGCCAATAATGGGGCACCCATCAAGTGATCAACTGGGATATCAAAGAATCCTTGGATTTGTGCAGCATGGAGATCAAGTGCAAGAACACGGTCTACTCCGGCACGTTCTAACATATTAGCAACTAACTTAGCTGTAATAGGTTCACGTGAACGTGACTTACGATCTTGACGAGCATAACCGTAATATGGAATCACAACGTTAATAACTGAAGCTGATGCACGTCTAAGAGCATCAACCATGATCAATAGTTCCATCAAGTTATCGTTAACTGGAGCTGAAGTTGATTGAATCAAGAATACTTCTGAACCACGAATACTTTCATCAATATTAATTTGGATTTCACCATCACTGAAACGTGTAACTGATGATTTACCTAGTGGTACACCAACCTCTTTAGCAATTTTTTCTGCTAAAGGTTTGTTTGAGTTCAATGCAAAAATCTTCATTGGTCGTTCGTTATTTTGACATGACATTTAATTATTCACCCTTATTTCCAATCTTCACTATTTGATAGTGGTAATCTATCCCAAAAATCTTCTTTATTTGTTTGTCTTTGACGTGCAATAGCCATTGCATGCTTAGGAATATCGTTGGTAATGGTTGAACCCGCAGCAATAAATGAGTGGTCAGACATTTCAACTGGA
Organism: Companilactobacillus nantensis DSM 16982; assembly: GCF_001435815.1. Lineage (GTDB taxonomy): Bacteria > Bacillota > Bacilli > Lactobacillales > Lactobacillaceae > Companilactobacillus > Companilactobacillus nantensis. Next base: position 14,886 of record NZ_AZFV01000020.1, read on the forward strand.
GCAACAATGTTTGAGTTGCTACCAATAAATGAATGGTCACCAATATTACTATGCCACTTCTTAACGCCATCATAGTTTACGAAGACGACACCACAACCAACATTGATATCAGTTCCAAGTGTAGCATCACCAACATATGATAAGTGCCCTACCTTAGTTCTGTCACCAATTTTAGCATTTTTAATTTCACAGAAATTACCAATATGAACATCACGACCGATTTCAGCTTTTGGTCTGAGGTGTGAATTAGGGCCAACATTGCTACCCTTGTGCATAATGGCACTTTCAATAGTTGAACTAATTACTTCAACATTATCTTGAATCTCTGAATCGGAAATTCTGGAACCAGAACCAATTACACATTCTGAGCCAATCTTTGTTTGACCAAAAATCTTAACATTAGGCTCAATAACAGTATCGTTGCCAATTTCAACATCAACATCGATATATGTATTGTCAGGATCAACAATTGTAACGCCATCACGCATATGAGCTTCATTGATTCTTCTTTGCATGATTTTTTCAGCTTTAGCCAAGGCTACACGATCATTAACACCTAATGATTCTGAAAGGTCAGCCATTTGATAGGCAGAAACTTTCTTACCTTGTTGCTTAAGCAATGAAATCACATCTGGTAAATAGTATTCACCTTGAGCGTTGTCGTTCTTAACTTTATGTAAGTTTTCAAACAACAATTTGTTATCAAAGCAAATAACACCAGTATTGATTTCTTGAATTTCTTGTTCACTTCTTGAAGCATCTTTTTGTTCAACAATCTTTTCCACATTACCGTTACCATCGCGAACAATGCGACCGTAACCAAATGGATCGTCAGCGTGGGCTGTCAAAATTGTGGCAGCAGCACCTTCTTTTTCATGAAAATCAAACAATTTTTCAAATGTGTCAGAAGTAAACAATGGTGTATCACCAGTCGCAACCAGTGTAATACCATCTTTGGCACCTAAATCTTTTTCAGTTTGTAAAACAGCATGTCCTGTTCCTAATTGTTCAGATTGCAAAGCGTACTTTGTTCTATCACCAAGTAATTCCTCAACCTTATCGGCACCATTACCAATAACTGTTTCGATCATGTCCGGTTGGACTTTTTCTACTTGAGTTAGGACGTGGTCAACCATGGCTCTACCTGCAACAGGATGTAAAACTTTGTATAATCTAGACTTCATTCTTGTGCCTTTCCCAGCAGCAAGAATTATTACATAACGATTCGACATCAGAAACTCCCTTCAGTCATTCAAATATCCTTATATATAATAGCATTATTATATATGACTGCTCAATCAAGAATTTATTCAAAATAACTGAAATCGGTATTAGCTAAATAATTTCCTGGTTCAACATTCAAAATCTTATTTTGTGTATCAATTTTAGTTACTTTAAAAATCGACGTAATCTCCGCGTCACTGAATTGGCTGTGCATGTTGATATTCTCAGCAAAGACTGTTGCACCAACAAAAATGGCATTAAATTCAGAAATCAAACTACGCAAACCATTAATAGTACCGCCGCCTTTCATAAAGTCATCAACTACCAAGACACGTGAGCCTTCATCCAAACTACGTTTTGAAAGTTCCATCTTTTCGACTCGATCTGATGATCCTGAAGCATAGTTCACACTAATTGTTGAGCCTTCAGTAATCTTAGAATCACGACGAACAATCACAAACGGAATGTTCAAGAAATTCGCAACGCTTTGTGCAATTGGTATACCCTTTGTAGCCACCGTCATAACGACGTCAATTGAGCTTTGAGAATATTGAGTAGCAATCATTCGCCCAACTGTTCTCAATAATTCTGGATCAGCCAATAAATCAGTTAAATACAAATAGCCACCTGGCAAAATCCGATTAGGTTCAACAAGGCGTTTTGAAGTATTTCCAACAAATTCAGTAGCTTCTTTCTTAGAGATTCCCGGTGTAAAAATCACACCACCACCAGCTCCAGGCAATGTTTCGAGAACTCCAATCCCCCGAATCATGAAAGTTCTACGTAAAATTCCTAAATCCTCAGATATTGATGACTTAGCTGATTCATAACGATCAGCAAAAAATGCTAAAGAAATCAATGTATGTGGTCGTTCCAATAAATAGCGAGTCATGTCAATTAATCGTTCGCTTCTTCGTGTTTTCATCTTTTTTTCTCCTAAAAACATATCTTCCTACAAGATTATAAAGCAAAACAATGAACAATTCATGTTTTTTTCATAATAAACTTGGTGATTTGATGCCGCCTCCAGTTGTAAGCAACAAAGTCTGCTGTGGGACCGCCCGGAGCCAAGGTCTCCAGGCTCGGTTTTGAACTTCGCACAATACGCGAATTTCAAAACACGTCCGTACTGTAAGGACTAAAGTCCTAACAGTACCGTCACTACTGACTTTGTTGCTTACAACCTCCGGCTAGTTGAACTGAATATTTGGTATTAACTATTACTAAATGCATTTAAAATTTAGTATATTTCGAACAAGTCCCACTGATAAATCAATTTAATTTTTCCAAATAAAATCAAAAAAATTCAAAATGATTAGCTAATAATCATGCCCAATTTATTTTCTGTTTTAATTCCAGTGCTTAACTGCCAAACAAACCAATAAATTCAAACAAACTCAAAATAAACATTACTTATTCAAAAATACCCTAGCCAGCAGTTGCGAGAAATTCTGGCAGCAATGCAGGTGGCGTTATGGCTTTAGCCATTACACCACGGGACGAGTTTTGAAACTCGCGGTCTATGCGAGGTTCAAAATCGAGGTTCGAGACCGCCCTTTGGCTCGAACCGGTCGCAACTGCTGGCGGCATCCTTAAAAAAACAACAAAAAAAGCCTGAACAAGAAATGTTCAGACCATCTAATGAACGCTTATTATATTTATTCAGCTTCAGCCTCAACGTCTGAGTCTGGTTCTGATAATTCTTCAGCAGGTTCATCGCTATCAAATTGAATATCAATTGATTTTGTTAACAAATCAGCATAGCTGTATGAAACTCTTTCAAAGGAGTTTTCATTTTGATCTAGATCTACGACAAAAACTGAATGGAATGTTTCGGATAAAGTTCCGCGACGGCGGACAACCTTCTTACGACCTGCTTGGGCAACAATCGTCAAATTCTCACCTAAGTGTGAATCTAAACGACTCTTGATTGTCTTCAATGATGTTGGCATTATAATAATCACTCCTTAGGAGTGAAATTTTACCACGTCTCACTGAAAATTTCAATAAAATAATATATTTGTAATCTAATTTTTGCTAAATTCGACTGCCATTTGCTTAAATTGTGCGATTGAAACCTGCTCACCACGGGCGTTTTCCGCAATTCCACATTTTTCAAAAACATTTTTTATTTTTTCACGATTTTCATCAGTTCGACCTAACCAATTTAACATATTGTTCATCAAACTCTTTCGTTTTTGCATGAAAGCTGAACGAACCAATTTGTTGAAGAAAACTGGATCTTCAATATCGATTTGTTCTTTTGGCAAACGATCTAAAACGGCAACAGCTGAATCAACTTTTGGACGTGGAATAAATGACTTACTACCAACAATACGGTCAATTCTAGCACTCATTTGTGTTTGCACAGCTATGGAAAGTGAACCATATTCACGATGCCCCGGATTAGCTGTGATTCTTTCGGCAACTTCCTTTTGCATCATCAAAACTAATGATTGGAAAGGATAATCACTGTCGATCAAGTTCAACATGATTGGTGTCGTAATGTAGTAAGGCAAGTTAGCAACAACTTTGATTGTCTTACCTTCGAGATTATTATCTTTAACGAATTGATCGAGGTCAACTTTCAAAATATCTTGGTTGATAACGTCGATATTATCGTAATATTGCAATGTATCTGCTAAAACAGGAATCAAATTATCATCGATTTCAAAAGCATAGACATGTTCAGCAACTTGAGCTAATTTTTCAGTCAATGCACCAATACCAGGTCCAATTTCAATTGCAATCTCATCAGACTTTAAACCACTGGCATCAACAATATCATCTAAAACTTTTTCGTTGGTTAAGAAATTTTGTCCTAAACTTTTCTTTGCGCGTAATTTGTATTTACGCATAATGTCATTTGTACGAATAGGATCAGCAATACTTAATCTATTTTGTGTCATGAGTACTTCCCTTATCAAAATTTTTAACCGCAGTTAGTAAATCGGTTGGAGCAATTTGAAACATATTTAAGCGATTCAAAAATTGTTTGGCATTTGTATAGCCAATTTTCAATTCTGAACCGACCGCTAATCTTCGCTGATGAGAATCTGGTTCACCAATTAAACCTAAGTTGACCATATCAGCATGATCATAACTCGTAAATTCTTCATCGGTATGCGTATAAACGGCAGCTAGAGCGGCTTTGATATCAGCATCTTTGGCATGTTCGATACCTAAACTGCCATCGCTATGTTTTGGAACGGCTTTACTTCGAGGTAAAAAGGCTTGTTTGGCATCAGGTACAGCCTTTTGAATGATTGTCCGCAAACGATTGCCATTAAAATCAGGATCAGTGAAAATAATCACGCCCCGTTTTTGTTGGGCAATTTTAATTTGCTTGATTGTCTCATCACTCAAGGCTGATCCAGTTGTTTCCAACGTATCAATCCCGTCGTCTCCAAAACAATCTTTCAAACGATTCGTATCTGACTTACCTTCTACTACAATAATTTCTTTTATTTTTGTCATAATTATAGATTATACACTTGGTGAGCATTGTTAAAGGTGTGTTCAGCAACCTCATTTGGTGTAATACCTTTATATTTAGCAATCGCATCAACAACATAACGTGTGTATGCTGGTTGATTGGCATGACCACGATATGGTTCAGGTGTTAAATATGGTGCATCGGTTTCAACAAGTAATCGATCAAGTGGGGTGTTCTTAGCTGATTCATGAACTTCCGGAGCGTTTTTGAATGAGACAACGCCACTATATGAAATCCAGAGTCCCAAATCTAAAAACTTATTGAGCCAATTAAGGTCCCCATTGAAACTGTGCATGATAATACCTGACTTAGACATATCATGATCTTTCAAAATTTGATACATGTCATCAAAAGCATCTCGACAATGGATTGACACAGGCATGTTATATTGTTGCGCCACATCCAATTGTTGGATCAAAACCTTTTGTTGAATCTTAGGGTCTGGATCCTCTTCCCAATGATAATCGAGTCCAATTTCACCAATACCAACAACTTCAGGCAATTTGATTTGATTGACCAATTGCTCTTCGTTATATTTTTTAGCAAATTCTGGATGCCAACCAACAACCGCATGTAATGGTTGATAGTTTTGTGCTAAGCGGATGGCTTCGATATTGAATTCTTCGTTCGAACCAATAATTGCCATCTCAACAACATCCAACTCCTTAGCATTATCAATGAATTGTTGAGTTTTCCCGGCGAAAGCCTCGTCATTTAAATGTGTATGTGTATCAAAAATTTTCATTAGCCTAAAATAGCTCCATTTTTGTGTGAATTGTCAACGATAGCAAGTTTGACTTCGTCACCCATTTCAGTTGAAAGCAACATTCCGTTACTCCATTCGCCAACCATCTTCCGTGGCTTCAAGTTAACAACTGCAAGAACTTTTTTACCGATAAGTTCTTTGTAATCAGGATAGAATTTGTGCATTCCTGAAAGAATTTGACGATCGATACCTGAACCATCATCAAGCTTAAATTGTAATAGCTTGCTTGAGTTTTCAACTGGTTTGACATCCAAAATTTCTGTTACAACCATCTTAACTTTAGCAAAGTCATCAAATTCAATTTCCTTAGGGAATTCATCATCTGCTTCTTTTTGAGCTTTAGCCTTAGCTTGGGCTGATTTACTCAACTTACCACTACCGTTTTTAGCTTGTTCTTCAGCCATCTTGTCCTTGATGTACTTAACTTCTTCTTCAGCATCAAGACGTGGGAAGATTGGTTCTGGCTTTGCAGTTACGGTCTTACCAACAACAGTATCGCCAAAAGTAAGTGATTTGTCATTAGCGTAATCCAAGCCCAATTGTTCGAACATCTTAACTGGGGCTTGTGTCATAACAGGACTAATCAACAAAGCAATCAAACGTAATGATTCTGCTAAGTGACCAAGAACTGATTGTAGTTCAGCTTTTTTACTGTCGTCTTTAGCAAGAACCCATGGTTGTGTTTCATCAATGTACTTGTTAGCACGGCTAATGAATGCCCAAACACTAGCTAAAGCATCAGGAAATTCAAATTTATCCATGTGTTCACGATAAGCAGTTAATGTATCAGCGTATGACTTTTCAAGGTCCTTATCTAACTCTGTAACAGGTGCCACAGTAACAACTTTACCGTCATCGTACTTGTTGATCATTGAGATACTTCTGTTCAAAAGATTTCCCAAGTCATTAGCTAAATCATAATTGATTTTATCAACGTAATCTTCTGGAGTGAAGACACCATCACTACCGAATGGCATAGCGCGCATTAGATAATAACGTAATGAATCAAGACCGTAACGTGAAACTAACATTTCTGGATAAACGACGTTACCCTTAGATTTCGACATTTTACCGTCTTTCATTAATAACCAACCGTGACCAAAGACTTGCTTAGGTAGTTCCACACCCAAAGCCATCAAAATAATTGGCCAGTAGATTGTGTGGAAACGGACGATTTCCTTACCAACAAATTGAACATTAGCAGGCCAGTATCTCTTGAATAGTGAATCATCATCGCTTTCGTAACCAAGAGCAGTGATATAGTTCAACAACGCATCAACCCAAACGTAGACAACGTGTTCAGGATTACTTGGAATTTTAACACCCCAGTTGAAAGTTGTTCTAGAAATAGCCAAGTCTTCAAGGCCTGGTTTGATAAAGTTATTAATCATTTCATTCTTGCGAATTTCTGGTTCGATGAAAGTTGGATTATCTTCATAATATTTCAAAAGACGATCAGCATACTTACTCATTTTAAAGAAATAACAAGGTTCTTTAACAAGTTGAACTTCGTGACCTGAAGGAGCTTTACCACCAGTAACGTTACCGTCAGCATCATGATAAACTTCAGCCATTTGTGATTCAGTAAAGTATTCTTCATCATCAACAGAATACCAACCTGAATATTCGCCTAAATAAATATCCCCTTGTTTGATTAGGCGTTCGATGATTCTTTGAACTGCTTTCACGTGATAATCATCTGTTGTACGGATAAATTTATCATTTGAAATGTCCAATGACTTCCAAAGTTCCTTGATTCCCTTAGCCATCATGTCAACGTATTCTTGTGGTTGCATGCCTTTTTCTTCGGCTTTTTGTTCAATCTTAAGACCATGTTCGTCAGTTCCTGTTAGGAAGAAAACGTCATAGCCCTCATTACGCTTGTAACGAGCCAAAGTGTCCGCTGCAATCGTTGTATATGAGTTCCCAATTGTTAATTTTCCTGATGGATAATAAATGGGTGTTGTAATGTAAAAAGTCTTTTTCTCTTCAGTCAATATATTAACCTCCACCGCTACTAAATTGATATTAAGTATAGCATTTTTTTATATTTGTATTTAATGTGTCTGCCGTCTCCAGAACCGAGATACAGTAACTGGCTGTGCGGACCGGTCTGAGCCAAGGTCTCATACCTCGGTTTGAAGCCTCGCAAAGTACACGAGTCTCCAAACACGCCCGGTGGTGTAAGTGCTAAAGCACTAACGCCACTTTCACTGCCAGTAACTGTATCTCGGTTCTTCCGACTAGTTTATTTGGATTTATTTTTTAAGAACCATTAAATATTCTTAATCATGACGAATTTTCTTCCAATTGATAATAAAAAATAAATTAGCACCGTGAATGTTTAAATATTGAAATAACATCAAATACATAATTCATCAATCAATTAAATCCCAAACAACTAATACACTAGCCTCCGTGGGCGCAAAATATAGGCAGCAGTGCAGGTGGCGTTAAGGCTTTAGCCTTTACACCACGGGACGAGTTTTGAGACTTGCGGTTTGTGCAAGGCTCAAAATCGAGACCTGAGACCTTGGCTCAGGTCGGTCCCCACAGCAGCCTATATTTTGCGCCCACGGAGGCGGCTCTATATAAACCCTCTAAATCTGTGAAAAAACATTCGTGGCATCATCTGAAATTGCCAAAATGGATGAATCTAAATTTAAATCTTCTTTATTAATGACAACCAATTTAGCTTTCGGTGAACTATATTCCAGTAATCCTGCAAATGGATATACTTTAAAACTAGTCCCAACAACTACTAACAAATCAGCTTTCTGAACAGCCAAAGCTGCATTTTGAAAGTTTTCTGGATTAATATTCTCGCCGTACAAAACTGTTGTGCCGGGACGAATAATACCATTATCTTCATGGTGCCGATAATCTTTTAAGTAATATGTGTAATCAAATTCTTTACCGCAAGTTAGGCAATGAATATTATCATATAAATTTCCATGAAATTCTACGACATTTTTAGCTCCAGCTTTAGTGTGCAATTTATCGACATTTTGAGTGACAATAGCACCTTTTTGATTACTGATTTCAGCCATTTTTGTATGAATAATATTCGGTTGAGCATCTGGAAAGTACATGTTATGAATTACGAAGTCGTGAAAAACATCTGGGTGCTTGACTAGATTATCATGGCTCAACATATATTCTGGCGGAAAATTGAATTTCTCCCGCTTGTACAACCCATTTTTGGAACGATAATCAGGAATCCCTGATGGTACAGATACACCAGCACCAGTTAGAAAAGTTACAAATTTAGCTTGAGCTAGTAAGGATTTAAACTCTTCAATTTTATCGACCATTGGTTTCCTCCCATTATTGCCGCCGAAGGGCCTGAGAATTATACACGCTATGGGACCGGTTCGAGCCAAGGTCTCGAGCCTCGCTTTGAAGCCTTGCACAAACCAGCAAGTCTCCAAAGACGTCCGTGGTGTNGCCTCGCTTTGAAGCCTTGCACAAACCAGCAAGTCTCCAAAGACGTCCGTGGTGTAAGAACTACTCCGTAGTCCTAACGCCACCTTCACAGCATGTATAATTCTCAGACCCTCCGGCTAGTTTATTGTTCTTTTTATTTTATATGATTTGATTCGGATTTCTTTTTATTGATAAAAGCAAAATCAAAAAATCTAATGAAAAAACAACCAACGAATAACTTAGCTGGAGGTTGTGAGCAAATCTGACTGCCGTGATTGTGGTGTTAGAGTGGCGTTTTTCCACTCTTACAGCACGGACGTCTTTTGANAACTACTCCGTAGTCCTAACGCCACCTTCACAGCATGTATAATTCTCAGACCCTCCGGCTAGTTTATTGTTCTTTTTATTTTATATGATTTGATTCGGATTTCTTTTTATTGATAAAAGCAAAATCAAAAAATCTAATGAAAAAACAACCAACGAATAACTTAGCTGGAGGTTGTGAGCAAATCTGACTGCCGTGATTGTGGTGTTAGAGTGGCGTTTTTCCACTCTTACAGCACGGACGTCTTTTGAAATTCGCGGTCTTTGCGAAGTTCAAAAGCGAGGCGCGAGACGCAAGGCTTGCACCGGTCCCATGGCAGACTGATTTGCTCACAACCGGAGGCGGCCTACCTAATTAAATACTTGGTCCCTTGTTCCTTAAATACTTCCTCAACTGTATATTGATAGAAAGTCTTGTAAAATTCTGGAGTTACTTTTTGTGGATCTAAGTTTAAAGTTGCTACTCCTTGACCATCGTTAATACCAATTAAGACAAAACCATCACGTCCGGTGGCGCGGTTTTTAAATTCGGAATGCTTGATTTGATAAACTTGATTCAAGCTTAAACGTAATTGACGTTTTGAAACGACTGGTGTGACATTTAAGAATGTGTGGAAATGTAAACCTTGATAGCCGTTTGAAATAATAATTTCATTGTAGGCATCCAATGTATTTACTAATGCACGTCGGAATTGGAATGGTACTGTTAAATCATTATCTTCAATGATTTTAGCCATTTTATCGGCATACTTATATGACATCGCAAATTCTTGTTGCCAGTCGTCATCAACTGCGTGACCACTAAAAATCATGCCATCTAACATAATTAAAGTACGGTAAAAGCGCATATTTGCACGATCTAATTCCACTTTAGGATGAAGTGCTGCATTGATTCCCTTTAAGTATTCAGTTTTAACTTCATCAGTATATGTTCCGTCTTCTTGTTGGCGTTTCATCACTGTTACGTGTTCTAAAGTTTCGAAAACTGAGTTAGCAATTGCTAAAACTCGGCCGTCTAAATCTTGTTTGCCTGTTGTTAAAGCTGCTGAAATACTTGGTTCATCAGAAAGTTCTAGTTCAATATGGTGCAATTCATGACTCAAAACAAATTCCGCATATTTTTCATTTGTAATTGAAACTTTAATTACATCGTCCTTGATAACATGGTCAGCTTGATCTAGCGTTAAATAATCTTGTTGTTCATAGTCTGCAAAGACTTCGATTTTCTTATTATATTGTTGCTCAATTTTTTCAACCTGTTTTACAATAAGTTCAGGTAGTTCGTTTAGTTCTAATCGTTTCATTATCTATACCTCATATATAAAGGAGATTTTTGTATGGAAATAACAGTATCCCTACCAAATAATTTATTGCCCGACAAATATGGCAAGTACGCCGCACCTGACGATATAAAAAATGGGAAACCGGTTATCAGTTTCCCAATTAAATTATCAGATATTCCGGCAGATGCCAAAACTATTGCCTTTACATTTACTGATCCCGATTCAATTCCTGTCTGTGGTTTTGAATGGATTCATTGGACAGCCGCTAATATTCCTAGTTCTCAAACTGAATTGCCTGAAAACTTTAGTCGTACTGCTACTGCTCCAATCGTTCAAGGCAAAAATAGTTCTGCCAGCCCATTACTAGACGGTCCTAAAGATGTGGCCACCGGTTACAATGGACCTTATCCACCAGATCAAACCCATGATTACGTACTCAAGGTATTCGCTCTTGATGACAATCTTGATTTGGAAAATGGTTTCTGGATGAATGAATTATTGCATAAGATGGACGGCCATGTTTTAGCTACTGCTCAACAGGTCATCCCTAGTCGTGCATAATTACTGATTATCCTGAAGATTCATTTTGTGGAAATAATTGAAGACATAACCTTCTCTAACACCGAAATTCGAAAAACGGATTTCTTTAGAGGGGGTTTTTTTAATGATTTCTGAAATTATTAAAATTCCACCTAAAATGACTTCATATCTGCCATCGCTCAACTCTTTGATCTGACTTCTTTCTTCCAAAGAAGTATGAATCAATTGATCAAATAATTCGTCAATTTGGTCACACGAAATGACAGAATTGTGTAAGGTCTTTTTATTCTTACCTTCACGATTCAAAATACTTGTCACTGCTCGTAATGTCCCACCGAGACCCACAAAAGTTGCCGGAGAACTCATCCAATTGAGACTTTCTAAGCGTTGACTGATATCTTTTCTTGCTGCTTGCAATTGGTTCTCTTTTATTGGATCACTCGCTAAATACAAATCTGAAATTGAAATAGCACCAATTGGTATACTCAAGCCATGCTTAAGTCGGCCCTTTTTAGCCAAACTGATTTCACTACTACCGCCACCAACATCAACAATCAAAGCATCTTTGATTCGCATCGTACTTCTAACGGCTACGTAGTCATAGTAAGCTTCTTCTTGTTCATTAATAATGTCTAGTTGTAATCCTGTTTCTTTGAGAACAGCAAAAATCAATTGATCTTGATTCTTGGCCATCCTTACCGCGGCAGTGGCAATCAAGCTGGTTCTATCAACTTGATATCTTTCAATTCGAGTTTGAAATTTTTTTAAAACATCAATTGTTTCTTCAATTTGATCATTAGTCAAAAGTCGACTCTGAGTGATTGATTTTCCTAGTCTAACAGGCTCTCGCCAACGATCCAAAGTCTTAAAACGATTTTTTTTAGAAGATCTATAAACTGATGTTCTAATGGAGTTAGATCCTATTTCTATAACTGCTAACTTCAAATCTACATCACATCCCATTGTATCAATTATATAAAAAAATAGACCTACATAATAGGTCTATTAAAAATTTAGTCCATTATTTGTTGATTTCTTCTTTGATTACTGCCCTAATCATCCTTCAATTGCTTTCTATCATTGAAGAATTGCTTATAGCCTAAGTAACAAGAAATGATTGAACCGATACTTGTCGATGCCAATAACATGAATGTAACCATGATTTGGTATTTGATAGCTTTAACAGGATCAACACCAGCGAAAATCAAACCGGACATCATCCCGGGTAAACTAACTAATCCAAGTGTCTTAATTGAATCAATCGTTGGTTGCATCCCACTTTTAATTGAATCGCGCAAAATATCCAAAGAAGCTAGTTTGATATCTGCTCCCAAGGCTAATTTTTCCAAAACTTGTTGGTGACGATCGGTATAAGTTTGCATCATATTGCGGTAGCAAAGACCAATGGCAACCATGACATTACTAGCAATCATTCCTGTTACAGGAACGATTTGTTCTGGGACAAACTTAATAGAACCAGTTAAAACTAAGGTTGCTAAAGTTATTGTTGTCCCCACGAAAATAGCTAAAAGTGACGACTGAAAAGCTTTGGGAATCCCGTTACCACGTTTACCAGCATTCCACGAAGCATTGAGCACAATGATGACGAAACAGGCTAATGTCAACCAATTATCGTTGGCTTTGATAACAAATTTTAAAACATAACCCACTAAAGAAAGTTGAATAATTGCACGAACAACACCAATGATAATATCTTTATCAATCCGTAATTTTTCGACATAGCCAATAATTAAAGCTACTAAAACTAAAACAAATCCTAATGCCAAGGTTGAGTTGGAAACTGTTAAATTAGACATCTTGCACCTCCCCATTCTTAATCGTAATTGTATCTGTAGATGATTCAATTTCGGATTCATCATGCGTAACCCGAAGAATCGTTAAACCACGTTGATTGAATTCATTTAACATCTTATGCACAATGGCTTTATTTTCCGTGTCCAAACCAGCGGTAACCTCATCAGTTATCAACACCTCTGGTTGAAAAAGGAGATTCCGTAATAATGCAATCCGTTGTTTTTCCCCACCTGAAACATCATTAACACTCTTGTCGATATAGTCTTGATTGAGGTTAACCATCTCCAAATATTTAATAACTTTATCTTCATCAAACGCTTGCTTGCGAACTTCAAATGGGAAAGCTAAATTTTCACGGACAGTTTTTCCGAATAAAGTTGGCTGTTGAAAAGCATAGGAAACCTTCTGTCGATATTCCGTAGGTTCATACGTTGAAATATCTTTGCCATGGAACAAAACCTCACCAGAAGTAGCACTGATCATTGATGCCAAAATACGCATTAAAGTACTCTTACCACTTCCGGATGGTCCGATAACAGTTAAGTATTTTCCTTGCTCGATATCCAAGGTAATATCCTTCAAAATTTTAGTTTCCCCAACTTGATAGAAGAGATTTTTTACTTCAAATATTTTTTCCACAATCGCACCTCTATTTTCAATTTATTATCAACATTCACTTGTGTATAACATATTTGCCGCCTCCAGGAACAAGAAATTTAGGTCGATGTTCCTTCCGGCTAGTTTATTCGCAGATTTTTATTCTAAATTGTCAAAGTAACAAAAGTCATAAACTATTTAACAATTCTGGAAAAATCCTACTTAGCACTATGCAAAGTTCAAAATCAAGGTTCGAGACGCAAAGCTCGCACCGGTCCTCACAACAACCTGTATTCTCACTCCCAGATGCAATATTTCCCTTATAATACGCTTTTAACTAAGCTTACAAAACTATTCAAAGAAAGCCAAATATTAGCATTAATTCGTTAGTATTTTTTTACTATCCAACTTGTCTAGCATTAGAATTTTAATTTTGTCTGATTCGAACTTAAGATAGCGGCGAAATCTAAAAAAAGAAGGATTAATATTATGCTATTGAATAAGAAATGTGTTTATTTAGGTATTTCTTTATTTTCAGCCATGCTCCTTACTGCTACTTCAACCGAGGAGGCTAAAGCCGCTACTACTGCCACAACTCAATCGACTACCACGAGTTCGACATCCACCAGTGGAACTACTTCAGTGACCTCTCCAACTACATCTACGACTACACCAAGTAGCCCAACCACGACTCAACCGATTACTGCCGCAACCACTAAACCTGCCACTGGGACGACTACCACACCGACAACTACTGCTACTATCACACAAACGTCCAGTACCTCAACAGACACTTCCTCACCAACTGGTACAACTGTTAAAGGATCAACTTCTACATCAAGTACACCAGTCACAGCCGGAACAACTACGACAACCAGCTCAACTGTAAGTACTCCGGTATCTTCAGTAACTACACCAGTGCAAACTACACCAGCTCAAACACTCTCTACCACCACAGCAACCACCCCAGCTCAAACCACTGGCACGACTACAACAACTATGACAGGAACAACCAATCCTTACGCCATTCCTGCCAATGTCACTAGCGATACGGTCATTACTTTCACCGATCCTACTTTAGGATATGCTGTTAAAGATGCCTTGCATATTCCCTACAATGCTAATTTAACTGTCGGCAATATCACGTCATACACTGGTGGATACTTACCAATCTCGATAGATAATTACGACATCAATCATCCTAATGGACCAACCTCAACGCGTTTGCCTAATACTAGCTATATGGCCGATACTGACAGCACGCCAATTGAAAGTTTAAATGGTATGCAATACTTCCAGCTCTTGCCTACTAAAGCTGGTCTCAGTCTGCAAGTCCAACTAGCTTCCGATCCCAGTGCTAATACCGATTTAACACCTTTGGAAAAAATCAATTTTGCAGGTTTAAATATTGCTGGTAACTTCAGTGATCCCACTGCTAAAGAAATTGACCCCAGCCAAGTCGAAAATCTCAATTTATCTAACTCTGGAACTTTAGACCTTGAAGGCTCCAAGGAAGGTCAAGGTATCACGCAAGCACAACTAAACGAATTGGCACCAACAATCAATAAATATGCCAACAATGGTCAAGGTTTCAATATGATTGAATTTGATAATTCTTCAATCAGCGACTTTTCACCACTCAAGGGTACTGAAACTGGCAAGAGTGTCATGATTGATGCTGTATCTAATACAATCAACGACCCTACTCCAGTTTATGCGGTGACTGGTCAACCAATTGCTTTCACATCTCCAAAATTTCTCGATCCGAGTGGAACCGATATTGCTCCTTTATACAACTATTCAGCTTCCACAACTAGTGCATTCTCAAAGAGTGGTAATTTAACTAGTGCCGGCGGTGACAATTTTGTTTTGAACAATGCGGACCCAACTGCTAAAGTTTTAAGCTATGGTAATTACGGCTATCATAATGGTTTTACCCGTGGCTCAATGGTGCAAGAAAATCTCGGAAACACTTACTTTCAAACTGCTACGACTGTTAACCAGCCCCTAGTTTGGCAAGCACATCCAACTGTCACTATTAATTATGTCGATGCAACTGGCAAACCCATTATGAACAAAGGTGCTGCTTTAACTAAAACTATCAGTGGTACTACTATTGGTTCAACTTTTGATTTAACCCCTGACAGTACAGTCGCCGGCTATAAGCTAACTAGTCCTGCAACACTTTTGAAAGGTGCATTCACACAAAATCCCCAGACAATTAATTTAGCTTATAGTGCCTTACCAAAGAAGGAACCTACTTCAACAACAAATCCTCCTTCAATTGAAGCAGACGAACCAACTACGCCTGTATCCAAACATCCAACTAGTCATAGCCACGGTCGTGAACAAGTTACAATTCATGACACTTCTTCTGGCTCTTATTTAAGTGACATCGGCGTTCATGGTACAACAACCATCAATGGCAAACCTTTCTATTTATTAGACGATGGTGAGTTTATTGAGGTTCAAGATTATGACGCAACTGCTTCTTCCAAGCCTGGCATCTTAATCACCTATGAAACTCCAGTCAAATTAATGGATAGCCGCGGTAGATACATCAACGTGGATTCCGAGCCCAACACTAAATGGAAATACGATAAATTAATGGCTATTAATGGCAAAGGTTACTATCGTATCGCTACTGACAAGTATCTTGTGATTGATCAAGCGACAGAGTTCACTCCTGTTCCTACCAAATCAAAAGTTCATCTAACAACTAAGACAGTGCTCTATAATTCACGTGGTCAAAAACTACGTCTAACTTTACCTGCTAATAGTTATTGGAGAACCGACGGTTACATTGTGGTTCATGGCGTTAAAATGTATCGTGTCGCTACTGATGAATATGTTGAAGCTGAATTGTTTTGATTTATAGATTCTTAGATTTTTAGACAGAAAAATAGGCCTAGTAATCGTTGTTGCTTTCCACGATTGCTGGACCTGTTTTTTTTATATATGGGCAGTGGCTCTGAAACGAGCTACAGACGACAGATTTTGAGCCTTTGCTACACTTCCCAAATCATCCGCAAAATTCGCGGATAATTCGTGAAGCTAGGCAAATTCTCAAAATCTAACCGTCGTCTTCCGCTCTCTAATTTTGACTCTTAATTTCCTGAATCAACTTAGCTTGAGCTTCTGCTTTAAATGCTTTTTCAGCTTGTTGTGTAACTTGCTTTTGCTCGTCTGGAGTCATCTTAGGGTTGGCTTTCATAGCCTTCATAACTGCAGTTTTAACGTAAGTTGCACCTTCTTGTTTCATTTGTGCTTGGAAGGCTTTGCTCTTCATTTTCTTTTGCAATTGACTAGCTTGAGTAGTTGTCAAAACTAACCAATCATTGCCAACTTTAAAGGTATTTGTTTGTTTAACGAATTCCTTATTATTATCTGATAGTCCAAAGAGGAATGAATAGAAACCATTCTTATATTCCCAACGGGTTGTTTTACGTTCCAAAGTAGCAGCTGAATAATTTCCAGTCTTCACTTTGTTTGTAACATTAACGTCAACTTTAGTTGTCGTTGGTTTCTTCTTATTAGCTGTCTCAGGTGTCCGGTAAATATAAACATCTTCTTTACCCTTGGTACCTAATTCTTTCTTTAAGAGAAGATTTGAACCCTTTTGAACTGATTGAATTTGATAAGTTTTTTCATTAACTACTTGTTTCATACCAAAATGGCTATATTCATTTGAGATCAACAATACCAAACTCAAGATGAACAAGGCGATAAATGTGAATGACAATGAATAACCAACTTTTTTATTTTGCAAGAAAACAGCGAAGTAATATGCTAAAACGGCGAAAACTAAAATAGAAATGAGAATCATTATTCTTCACCTGCCAATCTTGTTTTTCTTAATGTATCAGTATCAATTGTTTTTGATTTAGAGCTATTTGTGACCATCAAACTGATCAAGTAGCCGATGACACAGAATAAAATAGCTACAGCAAAAGCTGCGTGGTAACCACTCAATGTAGCGTTAAAGAAGTTATCTTTATATTGAAGTGGTGCTTGTGCCAACAGTGACTTACCAGGCTTCAAATTGTTTGTAACGTTAGTCAAGACACTGACCAAAATAGCTGTACCCATTGAACT
Organism: Companilactobacillus nantensis DSM 16982; assembly: GCF_001435815.1. GTDB lineage: Bacteria > Bacillota > Bacilli > Lactobacillales > Lactobacillaceae > Companilactobacillus > Companilactobacillus nantensis. The sequence goes on from NZ_AZFV01000020.1 coordinate 32,452, forward strand.
GAAAATCTGTCTAACTGTGTTATTTACGGCTGTACCATGACTCATCAAGTCAAATGGCAAAGCATTCATACCATCAGTTGTAACAGGCATCAAGACCATGGAAATACCGAACATCCGAATCATGTAAAGGACCACGATATCAAGAACTGGTGTTGTCTTTGTTAGGAACAAGAATGGAATCGTACCGGCAGTCAATAAGAACATACCCATACGTGCCAAGTCTTTAGGTCCAAATTTATCAAAAGCATTACCAGTAATTGGACTCATGATACCAATCATCAAAGCACCAGGTAGCAATGTTAAACCTGAATGAAAAGCTGACATACCTTTAACAATTTGAAGGTATAGTGGTAGAACCATTTCAACACCGATCATGGCCATGTTAGTAACAGATGACAATGCGGCAGCAATCGCAAATTTCTTTTCTTTGAAAACACGCAATTCCAAGAATGGTGTCTTCATATGCAATTGACGGTAACCAAATAATAAAATAAAAATAATACCAACAGCGATTGAACCAAGAACTGTCATTGAACCCCAACCATCATTACCAACAGATGAGAATCCATAAAGAATGGCACCAAAACCAACAGTTGATTCAATCAATGATAAAACATCAAGTTTCGTACGACGTGTCTTAATAACAGGTCTCATAAAGAAAAAGGCCAAAATCAAAACTAAGATAACGATAGGAATAATCATTCCGAAAAGATCTCTCCATGTCCAGTTATCAATAATGAAACCTGAAAGTGTAGGTCCGATAGCAGGAGCAAGTCCGATAACCAAACCACCAAGTCCCATGGCAGCACCACGTTGGTTAGCCGGGAAAATTGATAGCATAACAACTTGCATAAGTGGCATTGTAATACCAACACCGATTGCTTGAATCAAACGACCAGCTAGGATAACGCCGAAAGTTGGAGCAACGAAACACATAATCGTTCCGACTAAGAAAGTTGACATCGCGATAATGTATAAAATCTTAGTACTGAAGTTGTTACTTAACCAAGCAGTAACAGGAATCATAATACCGTTAACCATTAAAAATCCAGTTGTTAACCACTGAACATCTGATGTTGTGACACTGAATTCTTTCATCAATGTAGGAAATGCGGTAGTTAAAATAGTACCGTTTAAAACTGTACAGAATGTACCAACTAGTAAAACCAAAACCAATAAATTACGGTTGAATGGCTTACCATGTGCATCCACAATTGCTTTATTATTAGGCATAATAATAAAACCCTTCTCTCAAAATTTTACTTAGTGGGTATCTCGATGCTGTCTAAATTCTTATAAACCTTTTCTAATATACTCTCTAGTTGTGTTTGTTCCTCTGAAGTGACACCCTTAAACATCACTTCATTACTGGCACGAAAATCACGGCGAATCTTGTCGTAAAGCTCTTCGCCCTTTTCGGTAAGTTTGACAATTTTACGTCGTCCATTGTCCGGATCAGGTTTTCGTAACACGTAGCCATAGCTTTCAAGTTTTTTCAAAGAACGGGCGATACTTGCACCATCAGACATCGTAATCTCACCAATCCTGTCTTGAGTGCAAGAATTCTTTTTATAAACGATTGATAAGATGATACTTTCAAAAGCATTTAGGCCCTTATCCTTGAGATAACTAGCCGCAATTCGTCGTTTGATTGAAGTATATTTCATCACAAAACCAATCAAATTATAATCATCCATAAATTCACCTCATTTTATTTAAAAAAACTTTCTGTTTTTTAGAACAAAAGCTATTCTATACCCGACTCTTGATAAAATCAAGAGTTATGCACGAAATATTTTCAGGAAATTTTTATGACACTTTCAGAAAAATATGAGGTTAACTAGACATGCCGCCTCCAGAAGCAAGAAATTTAGGTCGCTGTGGGGACCGCCGAAAGCCAAGGTCTTTCGGCTCGATTTTGAACCTCGCACAAAACGCGAGTTTCAAAACTCGTCCCGTGGTGTAAGCGCTAAAGCGCTAACGCCACCTTCACAGCGACCTAAATTCTTGCTTCTTCCGGCTAGTTTATCCTTTGTTTTTTATTAAACGTAAATAAACTGGAATATTACTGTCTGGCTTGATTATTTTTTCGTCAATGATGATTAGAATATCAAGACTTAAAGTATATTTTGATTCTTTCAACCTTTAGTTGATAATTTGAATCTATAAAAAAGAACAAAATAAAAGAAGCAATCATTGAATATTTCTACTCAACAATTACTTCTTGTCATTTAGTTATTATTAATCTTTTAAATTCAAAACACAGCAATTCAAAATCCGCTGCATACCAGCCATATAGCTGGAGGGTGCGAGAAAATTTATTCCGCTGTGAAGGTGGAAGTTAGGACAGGTGATTTTCCTGTTCTTACTCCACGGACGTCTTTTAAGACTTGCGATTTGTGCAAGGCTTAAAAGCGAGTAGCGAGACCTTGGCTCGATACGGTCCCATAGCGGAATAAATTTTTCTTGCACCCGGAAGCGGCCCTAGTCAAAATAATTGACACCAATAGCCTTACGAACTTCACTCAATGTTTGGTTAGCAACGATATTAGCATTGTTGCTACCTTTTTTAAGGATGTCATAAACGCCAGGGATATCTTTTTCATATTCGGCACGACGGTTACGGATTGGTTCAAGGATTTCTTGTAGAACGTCATTTAGATAACGTTTAACTTTTACATCCCCTAGACCACCGGCTTGATATTGTTCCTTCAATTCAGCAATCTTTTCCTTATCAGTTCCGAAAGCATCAAGATATGTGAAAACGGTGTTGCCTTCAATTTTACCTGGATCTTCAACGTGAATGTGATCTGGGTCAGTATACATTGACATAACTTTCTTAGTTACTACATCAGCTGGGTCTGACAAGTAAATACAATTACCAAGTGACTTACTCATCTTAGCGTTACCATCGATACCAGGAAGTCTACCTTGGCCCTTAGGTGGGAAGTATCCTTCTGGTTCAACTAATGTATCAACATTATAAGTATTGTTGAACGTACGAACGATTTCACGAGCTTGTTCCATCATTGGTTCTTGGTCATCACCAACTGGCACTGTATCGGCTTTGAAGGCTGTAATATCGGCTGTTTGGCTAACAGGATATGTTAGGAAACCAGCAGGGATACTTTGACCAAAGCTCTTTTGTTTAATTTCTGACTTAACAGTTGGGTTTCTTTCCAAACGAGAAACACTTACAAGGTCAAGATAGTACATTGTTAATTCATTCAAAGCAGGAATTTGTGATTGGACCAAAATATTTGTCTTAGCCGGATCAATTCCAACTGAAAGATAATCCAAAGCAACTTGAATCAAACTATTACGAACTTTTTCAGGATCTCGAGCATTATCTGTCAAAGCTTGCATATCGGCAATCATGATAAACATCTTATACTTGCCTTCATCTTGAAGCTTAACACGGTTCTTCAATGATCCTAAATAATGTCCAATGTGTAACTTACCTGTTGGACGATCCCCAGTTAAAATTGTATTTGTTTTCATATTTTTTCCTCCTGAATTCATTAATGCAAAGACGTTTCCAAGGTGTTATAATGTCTCTTCGACTAAAAAGGCGCCCTATCATATTTTAAAAATATAATAGGACGCTTCAGCGTGGTACCACCTGTTTTGTAGAGATTACTCTACCACTCGAAGTTATAAGGTAACTACCCATACCATTTCCTAAAACAAGGTCGATAACTTTTTCAGACTGGAAGTTATTCTCTGGACCAACTTACTTGAATTAGTACTCAAAAATGTCTATGCTTTAATGTACTCTAATTGCTATTAGCATAATTAAAAATCTACAAATTGTCAACGAGAGGTATTTCAATGTCGATTAATCAATCTAAACAAGAAGAACAAGAACGGGTCAATGTCGTCGCTGACAAGATTGACAAAAAAATTGAACGTGTTGATCAAAGTATCGCTCAAGCACATCAAGAAACCCATCGTATCGAACGTAATTACGGTGAAAATACCAAAGTTAACACCACCGAAGTCGATGACCAAATGGAAACCAACGCTTCAGTTCAGCAACAAAAGCAGTTGGTTGCTTTGGCAGTCGAAAATGAAAATATTTTAAATTCAAATAAATTAAAACTCGAAAATCTGCAAGGTTCACCTTACTTTGGACGCATCGATATCGTCGAAGATGGCGAAGAAGATACCCTCTACATTGGTACTTCCACACTCCAAGATGAAGATGGAGAATTTCTCATTTATGATTGGCGTGCTCCAATTTCCGGAATTTACTATAACGGTGTCTTAGGCAAAGTTCATTATCAAACGCCTAATGGACCAACAACTGTTGATCTAAAGAAGAAACGCCAATTCCAAATCGTTCACAATCAAATTCGAACCATGTTTGATACCAATGAAACGGTTGGTGACGAGATTCTTCAATCAGTTTTGAGTGAATATAGTGATGAATACTTACGTAACATCGTCTCAACTATTCAACGTGAACAAAATACTATTATTCGTGATACTCATTCCGATGTCTTGCTTGTTCAAGGTGTCGCTGGTTCTGGTAAAACATCTGCTATCTTACAACGGGTCGCTTACTTGCTTTATCACAGCCGTTCAACAATGAATGCGGACAATATCGTGCTCTTCTCACCTAACAAACTCTTCAGTAATTATATTTCCGAAGTTTTACCAAGTTTAGGTGAAAGAAACATGCGTCAAGTTACCTTAAATGAGTTCATATCCTTACGTTTATCAGGTGTTCAAGTCGAAACCTTGTTTGAACGTTATGAAAAAGATGAGCATAATTTACCCGAAACGACTATTAAAATCCGTCTATACAAAGAAAGTGGCGAATTTCTCGATCACCTTGCCGAATTAGAAGAAACTCATCCCGACCACATTTTGCATTTTGAAGATGTTATTTTTGATGGAAAACCTTTCTTTACTAAAGAAGAAATTTCCAAAATTTACGATCACATCAATCATGCTTATCACATCCCAGACCGTTTCTTGAAGACTAAAAACATCTTAATCAAAAGACTTCAAAAACGAATCCACGCTGACCGGAATGAAGATTGGGTTCAAGCTGAAATTGATAACTTATCAGATGAAGATTTCCAACAAATCATCACTGACCATAATATTGAGGAATCAGCTAGTCAACGTGAAATTATTGCTGAAGAGTTTTTGCGTGACCGTTACGCTCCTATTTACAATGCGTTGATCAACAACTACTTCTTCAATCCTTACAAGGAATACCTCTTCTTGTTAGGCGAAATGGATCAAGACCTAGTACCTGATAATGTTTGGCAAACAATGATTGAATCAATTGATGACAGTATTGAGACGCACAAACTCAATCTCAGTGATTCAGTTGCCATTCTGTATTTGCGCGACTTACTGACTGACGGTGGCATCAATCACGCTATCCAACATATTTTTATTGATGAAGTCCAAGATTATACAATGGCCCAGTTGAAATATATTGCTCATGCTTTCCCTAACGCTAAAATGACGTTGTTGGGCGATCGAGCACAAGATGTTTTAACTAGTTCTTATCGGAAAAAGGACCTTGTGACTGAAGTTAATGATTTATTCAATAAGAAGAAAATCACAACTATCACACTTAACCAAAGTTATCGTTCAACGGCTGAAATCACTAACTTTGCGACAAAACTTTTGCCAAATGGTAGTGAAATCAAAGCTTTCTCACGCCAAGGTGAAGATCCTGTTATTAAAGTTTTCGATAACGACGATTATTACCAGGGCTTAAAAGATACTGCTCGAGAGTTAAATAAAAAGTATGATACTGTCGCTATTTTGACACGTAATCAAGCTCAAGCTGAACAAATTTATGCTCACTATGGCGATGAATCAATCGTGACACTGGTTGACGCTGACTTCCGTTCCATTCCTAAAGGCATTCTAGTTTTGCCAATTTACTTAGCTAAAGGTTTGGAATTCGACGCCGTTATTGCCCATGATGTTTCGGCTACCAATTATCCTGACGAACGTAGTGTGGATGTCTTGTATACGATTTGTACCCGTGCTATGCACAGTTTAACTTTGTGTGTTGATAAGGAAGTTTCTCCACTTTTGAGTCATGAATCAGTTGATTTGATTTCTGAACAATAATTAAAAAGACCTGCAATCCGATAATGGATTGCAGGTCTTTTGGCTGTTTAAATAATAATTGTACCAACAGCGGCACTGACCATCGCAACGAAGATAGCCATTTTTTCATCTTTGGTATATAAGTAAGTCAAGGCATAGCACCAGCCCAAGGCCATCATCATCAAGAATTGCAAAAGTGAGCCAGGTAAACTGATCAAACCAGCAATGATACCACTCAAGATAATACCCATAACGGCGCTGTATGCAGACGTTTTTCTAAAGAAGTAATTAAAGAAAAATCCTGTCTGAACTAACTGTTGTTGAATCGCAACGATAAAGACGTTAGCTACCATATTGAAAAGGAAAACATTTTGGTCTGAACTCAAAACGTCATCGTTCGCAAAACTAGGCAACTTTCCTGTCACTTGTAAATAACTGATCATGATTCTTAATAAACAAACCATGACAATCATCAAACTGACTAAGCCAATATTAGAAACTAATGAATAAACAAATCCATCAGCTGTATCTGAAAATGACCTTTCCTCACGAATATACTTCCTAATCATTAAGAATAAAGTGATAAGACCAACGGCAAAGAACGCAATAACCATCGGCATATTGAAACCTTTTTGATTAGCCGCATTATTTTTCAACATCAAAGTTGCAATTGAAAATGCAATCCAAATTAAATATCTAACAAAATCAGTCCCTGGGGATTCTCCTACGCGCATAATAACTTCTTCCAATCAATAATTTTACTTTGTCATTATATCATACGCTAATACTTCATTTTCAGTCGGTTTTCAACTATTATTAATAGAGCATGCCGTCTCCGGAGTTGAGAGGATTCACCTGCTGTGCGGACCGGGCCAAGCCAAGGTCTTGTCCCTCGGTTTGAAGCCTTGCTAGCAAGTCTCCAAACACGCCCGGCGCTGTAAGAACGGCAAAGACCGCCGTCCTAACACCACTTTCACTGCAGGTGAATCCTCTCAACTCCTCCGCCTAATTTAACTTTTATTATTTATGTCCTATTTTTAAAATTTAATAATAACTTAAACTGATAGTTGAGTAATATATGTTTTTTGGAGATTTTTAATTAATTTTAGTAACCATTACTCTAGCTGGAGGTTGTAAGCGACAAAGTCAGCAGTGATAGTGGTGTTAGTGCTTTAGCACTTACTCCACTGGACGTATTTTGAAATTCGAGTGATTTTCTCGAAGTTCAAAATCGAACCTTGAGACCTTGGCTCAAGGCGGTCCCATAGCAGACTTTGTCGCTTACAACCGGAGGCGACCAACACATTTTCAATCGTAAAGCTCTTATGGAGGGACTTTTTAATGAACAAAAATCATCGTATTTTTTATCTCGACTTTATTCGTGTTATTGCTATTTTCTTGGTAATTTTTATTCATGTTTCCGCAATCGATACCATCAAAAACATCGGTACGGGGCAATGGCAAATAACGAAAATTCTTAATTACTTTGCCCACATCAGTGTGCCTGTTTTCTTCATGATTTCCGGCTCACTCTTACTCAATAGTAAAAAAACAACTTCACTTACTTACACTTGGAAACAACGGATTCCACGTGTTACGATTCCTTTTATTATGTGGTCGATTCTTTCACCCATCGTTGTAGGAATTTACGCACACTCATTATCATTCCACAATGTTTTTAGCGTTGTTAAAACGATTCTTTACCATCCCACTTCACCAACACTTTGGTTTATGTATCCGTTGATTGGGATTTACATTTTATCTCCCGTGATCAAGACATTTGTTCAAAATGCTACGACTGAAATGCTAGTTTACGTCACAGGTATCTGGTTGGTTACATGCTCGCTTTTACCATCCCTAGCTGTACTTCTACCCAAGGACATGCAAACTATCTTAGAACTCTCGCCAGTAGCTAGTTTCTTCTTAGTTGGAGGCTTTACTGGATACTTCATTCTTGGTTACTTACTTACGAAAGTTAAAATTGAGAATACCAATAACCTTGTTTTACTGTTAATTTTCTTAATTGCTGGAGTTAGCGGTAATTACGTTTCTACTGCGGTTCCACAAATTTATGATGTCAATAACGGCTACTACGTAACTTCGATTTTTATTCCGATTATGTCAGTTGCCGCATTTATCCTCTTGCAAAAATGGGGTAGTAAAATCAAGTCACCAACAACGATTAAAACGTTTGAATTCCTATCACCATTGGTATTCGGAGTTTATCTAATTCATAATTTACTGATTTTGTATGTAGAACCTTGGTTTACTAATCATGTAGCAATTCATGGTTTAGCTGCTACGTTCATGCGTTACATCGTGGTCAGCATTTTGTCAGTTGTAATAATTTGGATTTTGAATTTGATTCCCGGAGTTAATTACTTATTAACAGGAAATTCTAGTAAGAAAAAATAATTTATACTAAAAAATCTCGTTACAACTTAATTGGTTGTGACGAGATTTTTTTAATAATTGTGAGCATTGAACACAGTCATTTATAGACCAGTTCCTAATAACAATTATATCATTAATCTTCTTTTTTAATATGTGTAGCTTTCAAAATCAAACCGAATGCCAATACAATCAAACCAAGAATTGTTGCTAGAACACCATCAGTTTCACTTGTTTGTGGCAAGAGACCTGATTCATTAGCAGCATTAGTCTTAGGTGTTTGTGAAACATCCTTGTTATTCCCAACAACATTTGGTAATAGACCGTTGTTCAAATCACCCTTAGGATCAGTACCTTCAGAACCACCATGAATGATAGTATCTCCGCCTTCACCTAAATCATCTTCATCGGCATCTTTTTCTTCATTGCCGTTACTTTCTTCAGAATCTTTATCTTCTTCATCTGTACCAGGTTTCTCGGTACTTGGCTTTTCAGTATCTGTTGTTTCATCAGGATCTTCACCCTCAGAGCCACCTTCAACTAATTCACCTGTATCAGTGTCGATATCTTCTTCCTCTTCTTCATCAGGGTGGTCGACATTCTCTTCTTCCTCGTTATCTTCTTCGCCAGGAAGTTCAGGCAATTCACCAGGAATTGTTACGATGTGGTCATAATCAGTTTCTGTTTCAGAGTGGTCTTGCAAGTCCCATCTGTGAGTTTCAGAGTTAACAATAACTTTGTCTGCAACAATGTTACCATCCAAATTAGCATTGACTTCAATTTCTGCCTTTGGAGCTAAAACACTGCCTTGGAATGGACGGTTGATATTAATGTGGCCATTATAAAGCTTATCGTTAGCTGTACTGTCATAGAAGTTCCATAGCAAGTGGTTATCGTCGAAATATTCTGTTTCTTGATTAGGACGTTCAACATTATTATTGGCTGTACCATCGTTATAAATTAACTTAATTTGTGAATTTACATCGTAAGGGTCTTGTCCTTTAGTATCAACATTAATAACAATGTTAGTACCACCCTTGTCAGCTGATAGTCCATAAATATAAATTGGTCTGTCGGTGGCAAGGACGCTTGGGTCCAAATTAATTACGATTTGATTGTCATCAGTTACTTCATAGTCTTCCAAATTGATAACACGTTGGTTTTGATCAGGAAAATCATCATTTGTCACGGTAACTTGTGGTGTCTTGTTAGTAAGTGTCGTTGACTTATTACTCAAGAAATTATCGAGATAGTTAGCAACATCAATATATTCCTTACCATTCTTGTCTTGATAAATTTCTTGACTATTGATGTGATCCAAGTCTGTACCATTAATACTTGGACGTTGTTCATTTGAAACATCAATATCATTATTTTCACCAAAGACAACTTTGTTTTCACGAGTGCTACCACTAGTTACAAATGAACTATTAGCAATATTGTGTGGACGTTGGATATATGAAACTTCTCTATCAACCCCACCTTCTTTAACATTTGTACCAAAGTTGACATTACCGTAAAAATCACCGACAGCAACATTCCCATTGGTATGAGCATTCAAATGTGCTTCATTAGCAAAAATGTGGAAGTTAGATGCGTAACCTAATTGATTTTGGCCCTCATTATCAAAGTCATCACTAACATGTCCACCATCTTGAACTGCATCATTAGTAGCTTGAGTTGCTGCTGAATTAGAACTTGCAGCTTGTATCGTTGCAGAATTTGTACTTGTTGCTTGTGTTGTTGTCACATTGCCAAGTGCATTATTAACTGCATCCCCGTTTGTATTATTAGTATTGCTTGTTGTATTTTCAGAATTAACATTATTGTTAACAGTTGTATCAGCGTGAACAGTTGTACTCATTCCCATCAATACTGCTGCACTAACAGCTGCACAAGATAAAGCCCATTCTTTTCCCTTTTTCATTAACATAATTACTAAACCACCCTCATTAATTTAGAGTAATTATTATCTGTCACAAATCCGGTAATAATTATATTTATGAAAATTATTACGCTACTCGAAAACATTGTCAAATCAAGTTTTAGTTATACCTATCAATAAAAAAAGGATATACAAATGACAAAATAAAAGCGCCTAACAAAATTAGACGCTTATCACCACATATGAAAAATTGTTGCTAAAAATCCTCCGACAGGAAAAATTAACCACCAATATCGACTTAAGAATTCCCATCCATTCATATGGTGTTCTGGAGAATTTGAAACTGTAATATTCTTTTGTAATTCATTATCACCTTTAATTAAGCTATCCAAAGTAACGCCAAATAAATCACTAATTTGAATCAAACGCTCTATATCTGGATAAGCACTGCCTAATTCCCATTTAGATATTGATTGCCGACTGACATTTAACTTATCAGCTAGCTCATTTTGGGTCCAATCACGATTTTCACGTTCTTCTTTAATCCTTTGTCCGAGAATCATTTTGCTCATCACCTTTCTCTTTTCAAGATTAATTATTAGCTATTGCGCAGTAGAACGCACGAATTTAATCTGAGCTTTCGGCAACCACTAGTTGCATTGCGTTATAACGACTAAAAAACGTCTAACCAAAATCGTTAGACGTTTACTTTTTTATTATTTCTATATCGTCGAATCGGGGAGGAATTCAACATTAAGTACGTGGTGCTTCACCCATAGCGAAGACAGCCACACAGCCAAACCCAGTATGACTAGAAATTGTCATACCGATTGGATAAATTTGAATATCAGCTGTACTGATCTTTTCAAGTATTCGTGCTTTAACAACTTCAGCGGCATCATAATCGCCACTGGTTGTGATAATAATTGGTTGATCCGGCTCATGTTTAATTGTTGCAAGTGTATTATCAGCCAGTTCTAATAGTGATCTTTTACGGGTTCTCGTTTTCGAAACCATTCGTAATTTACCATCAGGATCAACATCTAGAATTGGTTTAACTTTTAATAATGTTCCTAAAGCAGCCGATGTTCTGGAAATACGGCCGCCATGATAAAGGTAATTCAAATTATCGACCGTAAAGCTCGATCTTAGGAGCATTTTATTTTTGTCAAACCAGTCAACAAATTCATCTAACGTGGCACCAGATTTTTGCAATCTGATTGCCTTGAGAACCATCAATCCTTCACCACCACTGGCAGCTAAAGTATCAACGATACGGATGTCAGCGTCTGGATAAGTTTCCAACAACATCTCTTTGGCCTGATGGGCACTCGACATTGAACCGCTTAGTCCGCTAGAAAAGCCAACATAAACAATTGGCATTTTATTTTCAACGTATGGTTTAAAGAATTCAAAGTATTCACCAACGTTAACTTGGGTCGTTGTGGGCATCGTACCAGATTGAATTTTCTGATAAAAGTCATTGATATCATAACTTTTTCCAAAATCATTAATCAAATCTTGATCATCAATCTTAGTATGAAAACTGATTGCATCAACATTGCTTGCCTCTAAAGTCGCTAGCGGCAAATCACATTCTGAATCAGTTAATATTTGATACATACCGCACACCTCCTAAAGTTTTATTAGTGATTTAATTACAGTTTGTATTTAAGCCACTGAATAATAATACCATTTATTTTAGTTTTGTAAACTGTATTATCTAGTTTTGAAAACTAGATGTTTTTTTGATAGATAGTTATTACTTATTCCATTTGCCAAAGACTACGTACAATCCCCATAAATAAAGAGCCGTTAAAAAAATTGTTATCAATAAATATGTCATTGGCAACTTCTGGTGAATTTTTACCGTTAGTTTCTTTTGTTTCGACTTGTTGCTGATCTTAATTAATCCCTTTGAACTTGAGTCAATATTAACTTTTTGACCATTCACTGTGACATCGTAATTAAGTGACTTGTAGTAAAAGAACGGCAATGTTACTGTCCCTTTCGGAATATTCGTACCTGTTAATATCGTCGCATTACTATCTCCACTGTACTCCATCGGAATCTTTTTACCATCTATTATTGCCAAATGATGTGATAATGTCTCGACATTCTCATCGGAAAAACTGAATCCGTTACTATTATCCTTAACTTTTACAGTCGCTGGTGAATAATCTGGAATGAGTGTTCGAGTGATTCGGTCACTGTTGATTCCAGTCGATGTTAACTTAGCAACGCCTTCTGTTGGAATATCCTCTGTCGAATACTGAGTTAGTACCGGAAAACCAGCAGTATATTGATATTGAGCGTTATATGCTGCTCGAAATGCCATTCCATACGAAAGAATTGTCACCAACAGTAAAATCAATCTGGCTCTTTTTCCATGGAAATTAATTAGAAAAATTATGACTGGAATCACACTCAAATATAAAGCAAAACGCCAACTTGAATTTTGAAAATTATTGATAATTGGAACGTTACTCAACAAATTCCAAGGTACTAAATTGGTACAGAAAATTACTATAACTGCTTCTACCACAAACCATGTCACGATATTGGTTAGCTGTTTTTTATTTAGAAAAATTATTGTTAAAGCTAATAATAAGATTGCTGCATAAGAAATTGAATTCTTCGTGTTCCAAGCAGCTCCTGATAGGAAGTTGAATAATGAGTAACTTTCAATCCGTCCCTGACTAAATGGTGCATTCAATCCGGTACTGGAAATTTTGACAACTCGATAAATAATTGGCCACGATAACACAATTGTACCTAGTGCAGCCAATCCTAAATTAACTATTGAAATAAAATTACGTTTCCAAATCAGATTTATAAGCCAACAAATACCGACAATCATACTGATTGCAACAATACTCAACAAGTGGGAATTAACGACAAATGTCATCAATAATGCAATTTCAAGTATCAATTTGAAATCAATTTTCTTACTCTCGACAGCGTCTTTTAAACAGAAGACTAGCGGGAATGCCACTATCATTGCCAACGATGTCCCCGTCTGCATTTCGTTGATTAAATCTTTTAAAATACCACCTGATAGGACAAAAATAGTGGCTGAGAAAGCTGCGTTAGTGCTATCAAAATACTTATTAAGTGTTATAAATGAAACCAAATAAGTTGCCATAATAATTAAGGATTTAATGGCAATAATTTGATGAATTGGCGTCAAAAAATTCGTTAACCGTACAAATGGATACAGTGTAAAATCAGGATACATCCCGTTAATTGCTTGCCCAGTATGAAAAAAGGTATTGTAGTTAATCCACGCAGGCAATGTTTGTTGTTGAAATGCTAATCTAATTTCATAGATTCGCTCCGCGTGGAAAAATGAATCATACATGGAAATCATATAGTTAAAACGAAACTGCCAGAGCGTCCATATTATTATAGTTATGAAAAAAATAACTGAGATAACTAAAGCTTTGAGGTTATTTATCTTCTTGAATTGAAACATGGTTACTCCTTACGTAAAAAATATTCTCGTATACATTATATTTACCAAACACCTATTCGTAAAATAGAATTTTGAAATATATCAGTATAAATATTTTTTTGAATAAAAAAAGACATATCCTAGATTAGGAAATGTCTTTTTTCATTTGACGAATTTTTTTCTCGTCATATCCATACATCTGTTGTTCCGTAAATGGATATTTAGATTGCTTGTTTCGCAAAATTCTTACAGGACCAAGCCACAACACAATTGTTGAGGCGAATGCGCCAATAAATCCAATCATGTAATCCATTGGTGTCGCCAAATTATTGACCATCACGTACCAAATGTAATAAATTCCCACAGGCCAATGTAGTAATAAAACTGAAGCCAATCCCGGATTATACCAACTTTTTAGTTTAATATTATTGTAGAAGCCATGATTTACTATTTGAACCATTCCCTGACCAATCGTAATTAGACCATACCAAATGGTGTTAGGAAAAATAATTGCTAAAATGTAAAAAGTGTACGCCATAAATACATTGTTTATCATAACCTGATTGGCATTCAGCGGATAATTCTCAGGAACTTCTTTCTCCCCACAACACACGATATTAAATATGGAGGGAAAACCGCCTGGTAATCCATATTCTTCAAACTGGTGGACCAGCATTGCCATGTAACTGTATATTAAAATTAATTGGATCTGGCTGAAATCATTCCTCCAAAACCCTACAATATAAGCCAAAGCAACAAAAATAATTCCTCCAATATAATACCAATTACGACGATAAAATTTCATAAAGATCAAGCCCTTTCTCTGTTCAAAAACTACTATATATACAAGATAATCCCTGGTATACCAGTCATCAACCAACAGAGACAGGTCAAGTGTCGGAAAGTAAGTACAGTCAATGAGAAAGAATCCCCAACAAACACAAATAACACGTCAAAATATAATTGACGCTTACTGTATCTTGTCTAAATCAGAGAAGAAAAGCCAAATTACGGTTAAATCACTTTCAGAAAAAGCAGGTTACAATCGTAGTACCTTTTACGACTATTTCAATGACGTTTACGATGTTCAAGAACAAATTCAAGATTTTGTAATTGATCATATTCAACATAATTTAAAGGATAACTTTCGTACGGGAAAACTAGAAAATTCTTTTATCAAATCGTTTGATGATTTACATGCTCATTTCCCCAATTATTATGATGTCATATTCACTGGCACGACAGATGTTATATTTACTAATCGTTTAAAAAATACCATTAAGATTGAAATCAAAAATAAATATCAGCTGACAAATCTCAGTATTGAAGAAGATTACGCCATCGATTTTTTCGTATCTGGAGCAATTGCTATCATTTGTAGTTGGATTAATCACAATCGGAATATTTCTGCATCACAATTAGGAAAGTTAATTCGTAGTTTGGTGGAAAGCGGTATTGGAGAGTATTTGCCTAAATAGTTAATTGTGAAGATATCGCTAGTAACGTTGATTACGAGAGAATAACAATATAAACTATGACCAAATACTCAGCCAGAAATCATAATGTATTTAATCGAAAGGAGGATTTTTATCATGGACACTAACAAATGGATAGACGACTACTTAAAATGGATGAAAACTAAATACTCAATTACTTCATTTGATAATGGAGATGAAATTATTACTCCCTTTACAAATATTCTTGGAAATCGAATAGCCATATACGTATTACCGATTGACGATAATAAGATTCAGTTATCTGATGATGGTAATACTGTTAATGATTTAATTTTACTGGGTATTGATATTAAAAGTAATGTTCGTTTCAGAATACTAAAAGACATTATTAAGTCTTTTAATGTTCAACTAACAGAGAATAATGTTTTAAAAATTGATGGCAAAAAGGGAGACTTCCCGATAATGAAACAATCATTAATTCAAGCAATCCTAAGAATTGATGATTTACTGATGACACGTAAAAATAATGTAAAAAATCTCTTCTTCGATGATGTCATGAATTATTTTGATGATATGGAATTTAAGGGATTACCAAATTATCCTGTTAATGGCGGTAGTGGTCATACTTATAAGATTTCCTATGCCATCGGAAAATCAAAAAGCAAACCACTCCAGCTAATTCAAATATTGAATAACGCTGATTTCCAACGGATTTCTGCTGAGATCGTTACCTTTGAAGACATTGCTGGTAACGTTGATTACGAGAATCACAACATGAATTATTCAGTTATTTTCAATGATATTGATAATAACATTTCAGATAAATCTAAAAATATTGCACATACTCGTGGTCTGGAAATTATTCCATGGAGTAATAAAGAATCAATTTTGAAATTAAAAAATTAAGACGCTGGTGTATTCTAAAAAAAGACAAATGCTGAAATATCAACATTTGTCTTTTTAAATATATTCATATAATTATTTTCTAAGCCGTCTATCGGATTTGAACCGACGACCCCCACCTTACCATGGTGATGCTCTACCTATCTGAGCTAAGACGGCGTAAACACTCCCTACATTTTAGCAAATTTCCCAAATGTAGAAAATGCTTTTAATTAAAATGCTTCGATAATTTCGGAAATTCCAGTGGCAAAGAAGAAGAATGCCAACATGAAGACGATGAAACTTCCAGCTAAGACCGGATTGAATAGCAAAATAATAGCGAACAATAAGTTCAAGCATGCTAAAATCACGATCAATATGTAATACTTTTTACCAAAGAAATGATAAAAACGTGATGTTAAAATTTGGAACATCGCATCTAGTAAGAACCAGATGGCAAACATATAAATTATGACCACGATTCCAACTTTAACGTGCGAAACGAAAATAATACCAATAATAATATTAACAACGGCTGAGAAAATCGTCCAACCACTTCGAACGCCTAAAAATCGTGTCATTTGTGATCCAAACCATAATTGATAAACACCACGTAAAATAACGAAGACGCCAAAAATTACGGCAACAGTTGATAGACTGCTTAATGGGTACCAAATGACTAAATAACCAGCATATAAAGAAATTAATCCGATAATAAAACCGAACCAATCAAAACGACGTTTTGGTTCATTCATAAATATCCCTCCCCTCTACAAAAATATTTTAACATTATACATTATCAAAGTTGAATGATATGCGCTATAATAGAATGGCTAATAATATTATTAGGTCAAACGAAAGGTTGTAAAATTGTCCCCTAACAAAGAAAATTATCTTAAAACTATTTATGAATTAAATTATGATTTTACAAAAATAACTAACAAGCGTATTTCCGAGATCATGAATGTGTCCGCCCCATCTGTCACAGAAATGTTAAACGCCTTAGCTAGTGAAGGATATTTGACACACTCGCCATATAACAAAATTGTGTTAACTCCAAAAGGAAACAAAGTTTCCGAAAAATTGGTTCGTACTCACCGCTTATGGGAAGTATTTTTGCATGAATGTCTCAAGTACCCCGTCGATAATGTCCATCACAACGCTGATGCCCTTGAACACTCTTCTGATGAAGATTTAGTTAACCACTTGAATGATTTCCTTGGTCAACCTCAACGTTGCCCACACGGTGGAATTATTCCTGGTAACGGACAAGGTGAAACTGATGCTGACGATAAATTGCTCAGCATGATTTCTGATGGCGATAAAGTTCAAATTGTCAGAGTTTCTGATAATTATGATTTCTTACAATACTTTGGTAGTTTAAATCTTGAAATCGACGATACGATTGAAGTTATCAAGCATGAAAAATTTGATAACTCACTCGTTGTTCGTAAAGAAGATGGAACAAATATTACAATCGGTGCAAAGGCCATCGATTATATTTTTGTTGAAAATAGATAAATTTAAAGTGTGTTAAAAAGCTAGCAATCCAAAATTGGATTGCTAGCTTTTTTAATACAGAAATAATTTTTAGTGATTATTAAAGCCAGTTACAAACCCCGTCCAAAAACTATACAAATTAGGCCACATAACTAGTGCCAACCAGATGATTCCTAAAAGAACAGTCCATTTAGAAACTATTTTATCAATATTTTTCCATTTAATACTCCAAGCAAAAGCAACAAAGGAAATGACTGTTGGTAAAATCAACCAATAATTCAAACTATTCTCAGAAATATGCAAAAATCCAGCTGAAATAATAAAAGCCACAATTGCTAAACCGATACCTACAATTGTAATGAATAAAGCTTTGTTCATCTTAGAACCATTTTCAAATTTATCCATAAGAGCTGCATCTCCTTTAATTAATTCGTCTAAAGAGATATCAAAGAGTTCACTAATTGCAATAACATTAGCAAAACTAGGTAACGCAGCCCCACTTTCCCATTTGGAAATCGACTGACGCGAAATATTAAGTTTCTTAGCTAAAACTTCTTGTGACATATTACGTTGCTTTCGTTGATATTGGAGTTGTTTACCTATTTCCATATTAATCTCCTCGATTCACTGACAGAATAAATCATTTTCAGACCACCGCCTAGCACCATTTGGTTGCATTCAATATAGGCGTTATAACGGTTGCCTTTGTAAAGCAAATTTTACAATAATTAGCTAGAGAAGATAAGCTTCACACATCGAATATATAGATTAAAGCCACAAAAAAAGAACACCCATGAGGATTTTTCATCATAGGTGTTCTTTTCGTATATAACTATTGTTTTTTTATTATTAATGGTTTTAAGGTTCAAAATATACTTTAAGTCTTATTAAAAAAAATAACTAAGCTGAACAGTAATACTCCAATTTATTTACTCTTAATCAAAACAAAGAATAAACTATCCGGAAGAAACAAAAATTTAGGTCGCTGTGGAGGTGGCGTTATGGCTTTAGCCATTACACCACGGGACGAGTTTTGAAACTCGCGTATTTTGCGAGGTTCAAAATCGAGATTGGAGACCGCCCTTTGGCTCCAATCGGTCCCCATAGCGACCTAATTTTCTTGTTTCTGGAGGCGGCATTTTTTACTATCTTTGTTGATTCTTTTGATTATTCTCCAAAACTTTTTGGTAAAAAATCGTCATTGTTAATTGTTCATAGGGTTGTAACCAAACGGACAATAGTTCATGTGTCATTGCGTTCAAAATTTCCCAGAAGAAAAATTCCAAACATAATGAGAAATACGTCCATTTATAACCACGCATTAAAACTGAACTACGATTAAAGGTTGAAAAAGCCATTCTTAATGTCCACTTACCGTTCTCCTCAACATCATCTTTAAAGACCAAGAAGACCTGTGAAAAAATCATTAAAAACCAAATTCCTGGAATGATATACAACATAAATCCGGCTTCTAGAAATAAGGCAAACAATGCCGTTATGAAAATCATTGGGAAAAAGTAGCGTCCTGAGAACGTTTGTAGTCCATCTCGTAACGCATTGACTTGGTAGTCAGGATTACGCAATTTATCAAGAATTGTGTAGGATACTCCGACACAAACCATGATAAAGAAAAACATAAAGGCATAAACGACGACACTTGTTGCTGGAGTCAGCGTTAACATATATTTTTCCATTGAACTAGGGTCATTAGCCATGTTATTTGAAATCTCGGTCAAACGACGGCTAGTTTGTCCTGGATCAGCCAAATTAACATTTAAATTAGCCATCCAAGTAGTATAGAGTTTTGTTCCAAAAAACACTGCCAAGAATCTCAATAAAATGGGAATTACGTTTAGGGGAATATTTCCTCTAATATCTTTTCGAAAAGCTCGATGTGCTTCCCGGCGAATTTCTATGGCAGATATTCGATTATAGTTATTATTCATCAATACCCCTCGCATTAAATAACGCCATTATAACAAAGTTGGCAATAACAACCTAATCTACTTAATCGTAATCGTTCCCTTTGTGGCTTTTACATCAAGCAAATTAGCCGCATCAGTTTTATTTTCGAAACTAGTGCCATAACTCTTGTCAAAATATCTAACGACACCCTTGTCTGTATTTAACTTCAAGCCATCAACGGTCAATTCCTCACCTGTGAAACGGCCTGTGTTAAAGAGTCTGATTTTATTCTTATTCATCAGTGTTGTCTTCGACATTGTGATCTTACTGTGGGTAGTAAATGATTTCAACGAATCAATATTAGAACTCTTAATATTCATGCTTGATTCATCCAAATTTATACTTGGATTTTTAAAAGTCGTATTTTGAACCACAATATTTGAGTAAACATTTGCAGCCAAAGTCAAATTAGATATATTAGAATTCTTCATTTCTAAATCGGCGTTATACAAACCAATTTTATCGGCGTTATGAACTGTCACATCACTCAAATACAAATTAGCATCATAATCCATATCTTTCGCTGTTTTAACCAAGTTATTTATCGTCACGTCATTAATATGAATCTTACTATTAGCTGTTCGTAAATTAACATTATCAAGTGTTTTATTCATTGGAATCGTGATTGTGATTTTCTCACGTCCTAAAACATCAACACCGATACGACCTTTTTTAGCGCTTCCGAGAACTGTCAATGTATTATCTTTAACTTTATACGTTGGGGCTTGTGACCTATCTCCATCGACATGAATCTTATAACGGTCACCAAATTTAATAGTAACGTCGGCATCACGACCTTCAACGTAAATATTTTTAAAATTATCTAGCGGATAAGTTTCATCCTTAACTTGGGCTACTTTAAAACCGTGATCCCAAACAACTGAACGATTGGCTCCCATCAAAACACCGCCTAGGAGCAAGATGCCACCAACAATCAATAAATAAAAGCCGGTTACGAAATACTTACGCATTTTCTTTTTCCCCCTTCATTGGTGTTTTACGACCGTGCAATAATTTCTTACCTAACCAACGGAAGAAAATAACAATTACACTGAAGAACCATTTAAATAGTGCAACGATAATCGGAATAATAAAGAAATCAACTCCTAGAATCAAAAGTCCAATTCCGACATAAAAAATAGTTGTCGCAAATGATTGGAAAATAACTGATAGTCCCATGAAGATGGCACCAATTCCGCCGACCACAGACATCGCTATCATGAATAGGAATAAGAGCACGAAAAAGACACCCAAACCGATAAATAATAAAATCAATGGAATCAAAATGATAGCAATAATAATGGCTACAGGTGAAGCCATCAAAGCTAAAATGACCAACCCTATCATTTTCAAATTTTTCGAAAAGCGTTCGTTACTCGTCATCTGTCCATTATCAACACTTTGATAATTTTCCTCGGACATTTTGATTGAATAGTCAGCCAAAACCTTGCGTGCTAAGTGCTTGGGAGTTCCCAATTCGTTGATGATGGCATCTGATGTTTGTAAATTAGCATCGATGATATATTCTCGATAAAATTCAAGTACATCTTGTTTTTCTTTGTCGCTTAATTGATGTAAATATATTTCAAATTCATCGATATAAGAATCAATTACTTTATTCTTCATTATTCCCCTCCAAGATAGCATCCGTAGCTGCCTTTAAATCCTGCCAATTATTTCTAATTTGTCCTAAACGTTCTAAACCCTGATCAGTAATCTTGTAGTAACGACGATTTCGACCTTCATAAGCTTCATCGTACGTACTCAACCAGTCCTCTTTTTTTAGACGACGTAAAATCGGATACATGGTTGATTCTGAGATAGGAAAAACCTTCTTAACCTCACGCGTTATCGCATAACCGTAGTAATCCTCTTTGGTCAACAGAGCTAAAACTGAACCCTCAAGAATCTCAGTCGAAACTTGAATTGCCATATTATCTCCTCGTTTCTATAATATTATACGTCGTATAATATGATTTCATTAACAATATATTATAGATTGTAGGTTATGTCAATTGTGCCACCTCCGGTTGGGAGCTAGAACATGGTCTGCTGTGGGACCGCCTGGAGACCTTGGCTCCAGGCGGTCCCACAGCAGTTACCAGTACTCGCCCGCCCCAGCGGCCTCCAAAAAAAAAGCTTGACTTTGTTTTCCCCAGGTCGTACGATAGCTTCAACATTTTAAAACAAATATAAAAAACGACGACAGAAGAGTAATTGAGTAAATCAGTCCAGAGAGTTAACGTTGGTGTGAGTTAACCTGATTCTTGATGAAACACATCTGTAAGTTGAATGATTGAAACAAGTAGGTCATTTCGGTAGCACCGTTACAGCTGAAGTTATTGTAACTTCATGAGTCTAGTATCGTGAGATATTGGTAACCAGAGGTGGAACCGCGAATATTCGCCCTCTTAGTCATTTTGGCTAAGAGGGCTTTTTTTATTCACGAACTCTTTTTTACAATAACTTTTTGAGGTCAGTATCGTGAGGTACTGACAAACTCGAGGTGGAACCACGTCAAAGACGTCCTCTAGCATTTTGCTAGCGGGCGTCTTTTTTTATATTTGTTAAAGGGGAGAGAAATTATGATGAATTATATTTTGGAAATTTTACCGTCACTGTTAAGTGGTACTGCAATGACATTAAAAGTCTTCTTCTGGACAATCATCTGTTCATTGCCACTCGGAATTTTAGTTTCATTGGGCCGCAGCTCAAAATTTAAACCACTCAGCTGGTTGTTATCATTTTACATTTGGGTCATGCGTGGAACTCCATTGCTATTACAATTGATTTTCGTC
Organism: Companilactobacillus nantensis DSM 16982; assembly: GCF_001435815.1. Classification (GTDB taxonomy): domain Bacteria; phylum Bacillota; class Bacilli; order Lactobacillales; family Lactobacillaceae; genus Companilactobacillus; species Companilactobacillus nantensis. The sequence continues at coordinate 54,868 of NZ_AZFV01000020.1, forward strand.
TTCTACGGCTTACCAAACATGCCTTTCGCACATATCGTTTTTGAAAGATATGACGCCGCCCTCTTTGCCTTTATCCTTAACTACACCGCCTACTTTGCTGAAATCTTCCGCGGTGGTTTTGGAACTGTTAGTAAAGGTCAATTCGAAGGTGCCAAGGTGCTTGGTTTAAATTACTGGCAAACAATTCGTAAGATTATCATTCCCCAAGTTGTTAAAATTGTTCTACCTTCAATTGGTAACGAAGTTATCAACTTGGTCAAGGATTCATCGTTAGTCTACGTTATCGGTTTAGGCGACTTATTACGGGCCGGAAATATCGCCAGTTCACGTGATGTAACCTTACTACCTTTAGTCTTAGTTGGTATTATTTACCTACTATTGACACTTATCTGTACCTGGATTTTGAAAGTCTTAGAAAAACGCTTTAGCTATTACCGTTAGGAGAGAGAAAATATGTTGAAATTAGAGAATATTACGAAAAGTTTTGATGGCAAAACCATCTTAAATAATTTAAATCTTGAAGTTGAAAATAATTCAATCCTCAGTATTGTCGGACCTAGTGGTGCTGGTAAAACAACTCTCTTGCGTTGTATCGCTGGACTAGAAAAAGTTGATTCAGGAACTTTCTCACTCGACGGCAAACCATTTGATCCATTCGACGAAACCGCTAAAGAACGAGTTATCGGAGTTGTTTTCCAAGACTTCAATCTCTTCCCTCATCTATCAGTTATGGAAAATATCGCTTTAGCTCCTGAAATGGTGCTCAAACAAGATAAAAAAACAGCACAAAAGAATGTTGCTGACTTATTAGCTCAACTTGGCCTCACTAGTCTCAAAGATCAATACCCATTTGAATTATCAGGTGGTCAAAAACAACGTGTTGCCATTGCTCGTGCTTTAGCTATGCAACCACAAATTCTTTGTTATGACGAACCAACCTCAGCTTTGGACCCAAGTTTACGTGACACCGTTGCTCAAGTTATCCTCGATTTAAAGAACACTGGCATCACTCAAATCGTCATCACCCACGATCCCGATTTTGCCAAAAAGATTGCTGACCAGTTACTCGAAGTTAAACCATTAAACGATTAATCATAGGGGGATTAATAAAATGAAGAAAAAGATATTTATACTTTTAAGTTTATTAGCCTTCTTTAGCCTAACTTTAGCTGGTTGTAGTGGTAGCCAAAAATCAGTTGCGCAGGAAGCTAACACGACTGACACTTGGTCACACATAAAAAAACGTGGACGAGTTATCATCGGACTTGATGATACTTTCGTTCCTATGGGGTTTCGTGAAAAGAATGGTAAATTAGTTGGTTATGATATTGATTTAGCTAAAGCCGTCTTTAAACAATACGGAATTAAAGCCGATTTTCAACCAATCGATTGGAATATGAAAGAAACTGAATTAAGAAATCGGACAATTGACCTAATTTGGAACGGTTATACCATTACACCTGCCCGTCAAAAACAGTTACTTTTCTCAAGACCATATATGGCTAACCGCCAAGTGCTTGTTACCAAAACTGCGGAAAACATTACCAGTTTCAAAGGTATGACTGGTAAAACTTTGGGAGCACAAACAAGTTCTTCCGGTGCCAGTCTGCTCGATGAACACCCAACAATGCTCAAAAATTACATCAAAGATAAAACACCAGTCCTCTACGATTCCTTCAACAATGGACTAATGGACCTCGACGCCAACCGAATTCAAGGGCTCTTGATTGATAGTGTGTATGCAGGTTATTACATCAGTAAAGAAAAAGACCCAGCTTCATACCGTGTCACACGTGGTGGCTTTGACGGTGAAGACTTCGCTGCCGGTATGCGTAAAGGTGATAAAACATTGAAACGTAAAATTGACCAAGGGTTACAAGAATTAGCAAATACAGGTGAATTACAACAAATCAACAAAAAGTGGTTTGGTAATTCCGATAATTCTTTGATTAAACCTGAGAAATAAATACTAAACCTATCTAAAAATTTAATATTCAATCTGACATAATTCATTAATTTCAACTTTTATATGAACTGAATTAATGAAAGAAACTAGCCGGAAGAATCGAGAAAGCTTGACTGGCAGTGAAAGTGGCGTTAGAGCTTTAGCTCTTACACCACCGGGCGTGTTTGGAGACTCGCGTATTTTGCGAGGCTTCAAACCGAGGCATGAGACCTTGGCTCAGGCCGGTCCGCACTGCCAGTCAAGCTTTTCTCTATTCTGGAGACGGCATATAAAAAAGAAGCCCCTAGACTAATGCTCTAGAAGCTTCTTTTTTCGCGAACGGTGCAATAATACTGTTTAACAACTCGGGATTTCGTAACTGATTCTTCCAGTCTTCGCTCACATGATCAGTTAGATTCTCACAACTACTGATTGTGGCAGTAATGCTGGCTATCGTGTCGGTATCGTCGCCTAAATTGACGGCTAAAATAATTGCATTATCAATACTCGTGCTTGCTAAAGCACACCAGGTACTGGCTAATAACGTATCAACCACGTAACCGGATGACTTAATATCTTTGCGCAACGTCATCCCAAAGTTATTCTGAAACATCTCATCATATTGTGATAGTTCAGCTAACTCATCAGGACAATTTTGTAACGCTTGGTTCAATTGCTCAGGCAAATAATTTAAAATTGCCCGTAAAGCACGACCATTCAATAAGCCATGTAAAATTTCTAAATAAATATAACTACCGACGATAGCCCGCGGATGACGGTGAGTTAAACAAGTGTATTCATAAGCTAAGCGCAGACGTTTGTTCAAGTCTGATTCATCAGCTAAATGAATTGCCAACGGTGCGAGGCGCATTAAAGCTCCATTGCCATTAGCGTAAACACTAGGATCACCACATTCTAAGGCTGGATATTGATTAATCGACCAATTTCTGACTGCTTTAGCACACGAATTGCCAATGCCAAAAGCTAATTTATCAGGTGTATATTCGTTGTGAAACATGTAATTCTCGAACTTTTGCATCAATTGCTCATAATTGCCATCAGCAGTTAAATTCTCCATTAACGGCAAAGTAAATGATGTATCGTCCGACCAGCTACCCTTTGGCTGTTCCCATGTTCCACCCGCAGTCATCGATTTAATATAATAAGAATCACGTTTTGAAAACTCGACAGGAACTCCCAATGCGTCCCCAACTACACCGGCGTACAAAATATTTTCTATCTGACGCTTATGCAATAATTCTCATCTCCCGTGTAAAAAACTGAGACCAAATTATTCATCTAGTCTCAGTTCAAGTTTAGTCTTCTAAGCAAGAATACTACAAATCTTTTTCCCATCTATAAGCACGTTTAATCCTAAAAAATCAATAAAATGAAAGCCAAGAAGATACCAAACATGGCAAGCCAACTGACTTTCTTCTTATCATCGCGAATTTTTCGCAAATTTTTATTCATAAGCATATGCCTCCGTGCCTATAAGAGTTATATCATCTATACCAAAAAATGAAAAGGCTTTTTTAAAAATCTTAAAACTTATTTTTTGAATTATATTTTGGGGGAAATTGCCAATTATCGTGGAAAAAATAATCAGTTTTAAAGGATTTTTGCGAGCTTTTTCCGAACATTTCAGTATAATTGATTAAAGGTTGTTAGTTTTGGACCCGCCTCCGGCTAACTTATCTGATATATTAATAATCAGACTATCTTGTATTATCAAAATTAAAAATATGCAATTATGGTAAAAATATGACAAATCATCATTCATTAACAAAGAACTAGCTGGAAAGAGCAAGAATTTAGGTCGCTGTGAAGGTGGCGTTAGGGATTTATCCCTTACACCACGGGACGTGTTTTGAAACTCGCGCTTCATGCGAGGTTCAAAATCGAGGTTCGAGACCGCCCTTTGGCTCGAACCGGTCCCCATAGCGGCCTAAATTTCTTGCTCTTGGAAGCGGCATACTTAACTAGCATCATACATAACAAAAAATAAAGAGGAGTTACTATTATACCCATGAAAAAAAAGAATCGTGTTTATTTAGCTGGACCATTTTTTAGCGAACATCAAATCAAACGTCTTGATGAAATTCAAAAACTATTGGAAGCCAATTCGACTATTGGTGATATTTTCCGCCCAGGCAAGGACGAATATACTGGTGCCGAATTTGGCTCATTTGAATGGCAAACTGCCGTTTACAAGCATGATATTAATAACATTAATGTTTCAGATGTTGTGATTGCAATGTTAGACTATAAAATAGAAGAAAATGAATTGGAACCTGACTCTGGTACGATGTGGGAATGCGGTTATGCTATTGCTAATAACATCCCTGTTATCGGTGTTAGAAATATGACTGACGAACCTTTAAACTTGATGTTAGCTGGTAGTTTAACAGCTTTCTTCAATGGTAAAGACAGCATTCAAGAAATCAAAGACTACAATTTCAATACATTAATGACACGCTACGAAAACGTTAAGGTACTTTAGGAGGATCAACATGTCACAAGTAACACAACGAACCGAGAAATCCATTATTACAGCAATGGTTTCCTTATTACAAAAAAAGCCATTCGAAAAGATCACTGTCGGTGATATTTGTGACGAAGCACTGATCAATCACAGTACTTTCTACCGCTACTTTAGTGATAAATATGATTTACTACATGCCGTTTTTTCATATCTATTAGATGATTTACTCAATAACACATCCAATGCAAAAACGATTGTCTATCAAATTGCAGATTTCATGGAAAAAAATAGTAGCTTTATTCACCATATTTCTCCACAATATCAAACGAAAGCCAACCTTTATCCAGAATTTCGCAGTATCTTACAAGACATCGTGAAATCAAAGAGTAAAGATCCAGCCAGTCAAAAAGATCCATTGATCAAAATGATTACTGAATCAGACTCACCAGAGCTAATGATTAGCTTCATTGTCGGTGGTTTAATTGGTTTAGTCGAATATCTCGAGGATAACGACTTCAACGTTTCACGTGATAAATTCATCGAATTTACCGCTAACTTTTTTGCAAAATGGTCAAATTAGAAGTAACCATAATGATAATAAACAGGGCAAATTTTATAATCAAGTTAG